>NZ_FOBL01000025.1 GCF_900109825.1 Alkalibacterium putridalgicola
AATCGCTGACGATTGCTAACATAATAAGAGTTCTTTTACTGTTTATATGTATAACATGATTTCTTTTGTGCCCTTCGTCTCGACTTTTCTTTTGTGAAGGGCACATATCCACTCGTTTTGTGACCTTCAGCTCTCCTTATCTTTCACGAAGGGCACATATCCACTCGTTTTGTGACCTTCAGCTCGCTTTATCTTTCATGAAGGGCACATATCCGCTCGTTTTGTGACCTCCAGCTCTCCTTATCTTTCACGAAGGGCACATATCCGCTCGTTTTGTGACCTCCAGCTCTCCTTATCTTTCACGAAGGGCACATATACCTACTTTTTGTGACCTTCAGCCCGCTTTATCTTTCACGAAGGGCACATATCCGCTCGTTTTGTGCCCTTCAGTGCTCCGTTTCTTTCACGAGGGACATATATATCTACTTTTTGTGACCTTCAGCTTTACTTGCCTTTCACGAAGGACACATATACCTACTTTTTGTGCCTCTCATCCTGACTTTTCTTTCACGAAGGGCAGATAACTACTTCTTTTGTGACCTTCAGCCCGCTTTATCTTTCACGAAGGGTACATATCCGCTCGTTTTGTGCCCTTCGTCTCAACTTTTCTTGCCTGAAAGGCGCAAAAAAAGACCGAACAGGACGATCCTGTTCGATCCACTTAGATTATATATTAAGCACGTGTACCTTTTAATCCTTTACTCCAGGCAGCTGTTGTTTCAAGAACCGCTTGGATCGTTGCGTTGTGTACTTCTGATGGACGGAATGTCGTCATTTCTTCAAAGTCTGTGAACAAGCTGAAGGCCCCAGCCGGTCCGACAGTCGCAACGTTAGCGTTGGATAAGATGTGACGCAGGCTCAACTGAGCAGCCACACCTAAAGTCGATCCGTATGCTACGATACCAGCTGCTTTATTTCCCCATTCAGGACCTAAATAGTCGATCGCATTTTTTAATGAAGGTGTGATCGCATTGTTGTATTCAGGTGTGACAAAAACGAATCCATCCAATGAATCGATTTTTTCTGACCAGCGATTGTTTTCTTCTTTCTCGTAATTCTTGTTTGCCATTGCAGGCGGCATTGCTTCGTTGAATAATGGTAAGTCAAATTCTTTAATGTCAACAAGCTCAAATTCTGCTCCATCGACCTGTTTTGCTTTCTCTAATACGTATTCTGCTACTTGCTTGTTTACACGTGCATCTCGCGAACTTCCTGTAACGACTCCTATTTTCACCATGTTATAATTCCTCCTATTTTCTATGCGTTTGTTAACTAACTTTAAGTAAGCTAACTACAGTACTTATTATAGGTCAGCTTGACTAAAAGTTAAACCAACAGTATAGTAGATGTGTTGCTTAAGTAACACTTTTTGATTATTGTTTATTAACCTATTCCTTTTGTAAGGGGGAAAATCCATATGATGGAGACAAAAACCGATCCGCGTGTGTTGCGTACTCGAAAGTTGATCACAGATGCTTTTATAAAACTTTCTCAATCAAAGTCTTTTTCTGATATTTCTGTCAAAGATATCACAGAAGAAGCGATGATCAATCGCGCAACATTTTACAATCACTTCCTGGACAAGTATGATCTGCTGGAAAAAGTGGTGGAAGAAAAACTGCATCTGAATCTGGGATGCGACAAGCAGAAGACCACGTTAACGATTGAAGAAACCATTAAAACCGTTTTTCTATCCTTGACTCGTTTTAAAACCTCTGTCAGTACGATATCCGGGCAAGAGGAACAAGAGACGATTGATACGATCATAAAGCTGGAACTGGTCAATATCTTTTCCAGAAAACTGAGCGAGATCGATGTTTCATTAAATGCAAGTCTTAAACTGAAACTGGCCAGATGGCTGACTGCGACAGTTAGAAGTACGAGTCAGGACTGGGTGGAATCCGATAACGCTGAAGAACCTGAAGAGTATATCGCTTCGCTTATTCCATTTATTATGTGCGGCATCGAAACGTTATAATTAAAAACATCCTAAGACATTTTTGTCTTAGGATGTTTTACATTCATTAATTTAGATATCACTCTTCATCATCGTCAGCAAGCCATTCAGCTGATACTCCGGTCCTTCTCCTCTCGCCGAATGCAGCTCTGCACTCTTATAGGTCGATGTCCGCTCCACTTCCATATTCTCTGCTTTGATGCCTGCTTCAAGAAGGATAGATACGTTTGCATCGGTCATACTCATTTTGTACTTTTCTCCATGCAGTTTGAAAAAGTCGTCACGATTTTTTACAGCGCTGAATGCCTCATACACTTCCGGACCCACTTCATAATTCTCCTGGTCGATCGACGGTCCCACGTAGACAAGCAAGTTTTTTCTATTACAGCCAAACGCCTCTTCCATCTTCTCGATAGCTTTTATTGAAATGTGTTTCACCGTGCCACGCCACCCCGAATGAACTACAGCCTGAACACGTTTTTTAGGATCGAATAAGATGATCGGTGTGCAGTCCGCATACTTGATGAGCAGGGCTATATCCTGTTTGTTCGTGATCAGTCCATCTGTTTCTTTGAAGGTCCTGCCGTATACAAAGTCTTCACCGTTTTCTCCATCGACTACTTCGACATGATCGGTATGCATCTGCTGACCAGTGTAGATTTCTGAAGGTTCTATATTCATATCAGTTAAGAGTCGGTCAACGTCTTCGACGATTTTATTTCCGGCTTTCTGGTATCTGAAGTTATAGTCAGAACCGGCGATTTTATTTAACAAACCATGTTCTTCAAGTAATTTCGAGTGCATGCTTTTTCATCCTTTAAAATAAGATTTGTTTCATTATAGCATATCAGATATCACTATTAAAATTTATGTAAATAGCAAACAAATTAATGCTTATCGATAATTTATTGTTGATTTTTATAAATTTTAGGTGTACACTTGCTTTAAATAATATAAAGGAGTGAGTCTGATGAACATCAAACAATTTAGAAGTGTCAGTCGGTTTACATCAGTTATTTTAAAAATAGCCTCACTATGGATTGCCATATCTGTTACGTCATTAATATTTGCCTATTTCAATACTGAAGGGGATGTCTGGTTTAATTTCCCCAATCCAGATTTTCCTATACTAAATTCAGTAAGCGGACCTCTTTCCGATGCTGGCATGCAGCTTGGCGCCCTTATAATCGTGCCTCTTATGACCCTAGTCACCTGCTATGTTTTATGGAGAGGCAGTCAGTTATTCAAGTACTTAGCTGAAGGGAATACACCTTTTTCTTTCGACTTTTCTCAATCAGTGAAACAGTTAGGACTGATTCTGATCATCACTGATATAGCATTCCCTCTTCTCTACTCTTTTATTGTGACAACATTAATGGAAGATGGTCACTATTTTATTTTCGGTGTCGGCTCTTCATTGTTGATCGGTCTGATACTTTTTGCTGGAGCTGAGATTTTCAATTACGCGATCAATTTACAACAACTCGCAGATGATACGGTGTAAACTATAAACAGGAGAAAGGTTTATCCGTCTCTCTCGATCTTTTTACAAAGATCATACATAAAAAACAAAGGAGTGAGTCTCATGAATATCAACCAATTTCGAAGGGTAAGTAAATTCCTTTCTTTAATTTTACAGTTAATTGGTCTATTTTGTATTGCTATAATACTAATAGGAATAATAGCTATGCTTTTTACAGAATCGGGAGCTTCGTTTACTGTTAAAACGCCCGAAAATGCTTTCGTAACTTTTAATGATTCACGCGTAACGGAAGCTGATCATGCATTTACTTCATTCATTATAGCCCCATTATTTCTTTCAGCTTACAGTTATATCTTGTTTAAAGGAAGTTTTTTATTTGACCGCTTAGCCGATGGGAAAACACCCTTTACCTACGATTTTGCCGAATCAGTGAAATGGATCAGTTTCTTTTTGATTGCTTTTGATATCCTGCTACCGTTACTCTATTCATTGATTGTCAACTTGAGTGCAGATAGAGGATTTTATTTCAATTTCGGGCTCACTTCTTCTTTCCTCGTCGGATTGATTTTATATATCGTCAGTGGGGTTTTAAAATACGGCATCAGTCTGCAGGAGTTAGCTGATGATACGGTCTAAAAGGAGGAGACGCATATGCCGATCGTTGTGAGATTGGACAGAGTGATGGCCGACAGAAAGATGCTGCTCAAAGACCTGGCTGAAGAAGTCGGCGTATCCAATGTCAACTTATCAAAACTGAAAACCGGCAAGGCAGTCGCCGTTCGCTTCTCGACACTAGAAGCCATCTGCGAAGCGCTGGACTGTCAGCCGGGAGATATACTGGAGTACGAGAAAAAAGAGTAGATTTTCATACTGAGTGGAATGAATAAACGTCGCATGACGCTTATTCTTCATTATTCTGAAAGGAAACCCTTCGGCTGTTGAGCCGAAGGTTTTTTTGCTTCTATTATATCGAGTTCAGCATATACTTGTACCATTAAACTACACTTAAAAAACATTATGTTTAAGTTCGCTCAGAGCTCTGAACTTCATAAAAACTCTTCTAAGTGTAGTTCAGTCTATTAATTTAGTGCCCAACTTGACTAAATGGTCAATATGTCCAGTTCGTGCAGCTTGACGCCCTGTGAACTAGACTTTACTACTCGGAAACAAACTTTAAAAGAAGACTAAAACAGTTAAAGCCCCATTCCTCTAATCGAGGAGCGGGGCTTTTCGTACCGCTTACCGGTTGATGATCGATTTACCGTTTTGTGTAAAGATGCTTCGCGTGTTTCTGATGGCTTTGATGCGTTCTTCAGCAAGAGCATCTGCAGCTTTATAGGTCGGGATACCGTCACGTTCAGCAATTTTAAACACTTTTTCGATCTGATCATAGATACGGTCGACCGACATGCGCGCACGTGCTGCATTGTAACCACCGTTGAATTCATCTGCAACCTGGATCAGCCCGCCCGCATTCAGGATATAGTCAGGGGCATAGACCAGACCCATCTCCTCGAGTTTATCACCATGACGCGGTTCAGCCAGCTGGTTGTTGGCGGCGCCGGCAATCACTTTGATGCCCGCTTTTTTGATTTTCTCAAGGCTGTCATCGTTGATCGAGGCACCTAACGCACAAGGGGCATAGATATCGGCCTGCATCTCGAACATTTCATTAGCATCAACGATATCACAGCCAAGGTCTCTGGCTCGTTCTATTGGTCCATTGAAAAGATCAGTTGCACAGACTTTCGCACCTTCTTCAAGAGCCGCTTCTGCCAGTAGATAGCCGACTTTACCCACACCTTCGATAATAATGGTTTTTCCTTCAAGGGAATCTGTTCCGAAAGCTTTTTTGGCTGCGGCCTTCATCCCAACATATACACCATGTGCGGTAGAAGGAGATGGATTTCCTGAAGTGCCCGGTTTAAGTCCTGTTCCTGCAACATAGTTTGTTTCCTGATAAATATAATCCATTTCAACAGTCGTTGTGCCTACATCGGCCGCTGTTATGTAACGGCCATTCAATCCCTCAACAAAGCGTCCGAAGGCTCTGAACAGTGCTTCCTGACTCACCTGGTTTGCAGGATCTTTTATAATGACTGTCTTGCCACCGCCAAGAGGCAATCCGCTGGCTGCCGCTTTATAGGTCATGCCACGCGCCAGTCTCATCGCATCTTCGATGGCATCTTCTTCCTTTTCATAGGTCCAGTAACGCGTCCCGCCCAGACTTGGGCCCAAGGTCGTATCATGAATGCAGGTGATGGCCTTTAAACCTGTCTCTTCATCCTGCATAAAGACCAGTTGTTCGTAATCGTATTCTCCCATACTTTTGAATATCTCCATCAAAATAACTTCCTTTCTCTCTAATCAATATTTGCTATAGTCAGTTGTTAAATGAGAAGTCACTTAATATTTCTGTTTATTTAACCGCTTACAAATTTTTCTGTTGTATACTTGAAAAATGACTATATTAATTTGAGGGATGATTTGTTTGGATATCAAGCAGCTTAAATATTTTATAGAAATCGCCAACACCAGAAATCTGTCACAGGCGGCCAGAAATCTCTTCGTTACTCAGCCGACGCTGTCTTTTACCATTAAAAAGCTGGAAGCGGAACTCAATACCCGGCTCTTCGACCAACATGACAAGAGTTATAATCTAACTCAGTCAGGCAAGCTCCTATATAATCGGGGCGAAAAGATCGTCAATGATTTCGATACGCTGGTCAACCGCATCCAGCATATGAAGTCTGACTCGAAAGAAGTGATTCGCTTAGGCCTCACGATTTTATTCGCTGTCCAATATATGCAGCAGATCTCCAGTTTTATTGCGACCCATCAGAATGTCGACTTGATCATCACTCAAAATGGGTCACGTAAAATCCAGGAGATGCTGGCCAACGACGAGCTGGATATCGGTCTGGTATCTTTTCCGAATACCCAGTCAAACGCCATTTCGATCGAGGCCCTCAATACATCGACCAAAGGTTATAACGTGCATGTCGTCGTACCGGAAAGTAATCCTCTCTCTTCAAAAAAAGAATTAAAGTTTGAAGACTTGAAGGAGCAGCGCTTCTCGACTTTGAATGAAAACTTCATGCTCGGTCAGATGCTTCTGGACCGGAGTCGTCACTTAGGCTTTGAACCGAATATCGTCATGCAGCACGATGACCTCCAGGTTCTGCTCTACAGTTTGAAATCCCTCGACTCTATCTGTCTGCTTCCGATTGAATACAAAGCGATCGGCGCTCTGGACGGGTTGAAATGGATCCCGCTTCAGGATAAAAATGACTATTATGCCATCGGCGTCGCCTTGAAGAAAAGCAAGGCACCGACCAAAGCTATCAATGATCTGATCGATGAGATCAAAAAGAATTAAGTCTAACTGACTGTTTTGCTTTTCAAGTGAAACGGTTTTTTAGTATAAATCAGATTCATTCTTGAATCGCTGCAGATTCTCTTTCACGTCTTTCAGAAAGCGTCCGGCCTGGAGTCCGTCGATGATGCGGTGATCGATCGATAAGCACAGGTTGATCATGTCGGCTGCTTTAAATCCACCGTCTTCTGTCGGCACGAAGCGTTTGGTGATGCTTTCGACCTGCAGGATGGCTGCCTGCGGATGATTGATGATGCCCATGGACTGGACGGATCCAAAGCTGCCCGTATTGTTCACGGTCATCGTGCCGCCCTGAATATCCTGGCTGCTCAGTTTGCCGTCACGTGCACGTTCTGCCAGTCGGCTGATTTCTTTGGACAAGCCGCTGATCGAATAGTTGTCGGTATTGTGGATAACTGGTACGAATAGATGCTCATCTGTCGCCACAGCTACGGATATGTTGATGTCTTTATGATAGACGATGTTCCCGTTATCCCAGGAAGCATTCATGATCGGATGTTTTTTGAGTGCCTGAACCACAGCTTTGACAAAGAACGGGAAGTAAGACAATGTCACGCCTTCCTGTTTCTTGAACTGCTCTTTGGCTTTATTACGCAGCTTGACGATATTCGAGACATCTGCTTCCACCATCAGCCACGCATGTGGGATCTCGGTGGAACTCTGTACCATTTTCCTGGCAATAGCTTTACGGATTCCGTCAGCCGGCACCACTTCGTCTCCACTTGATGTATAGGAGACCGGTGCTTTTTTAGACTTATCTTCTTTTTCCGCTGTTTCTTTCTGTTCCTGTATAGAGGCTTCCGGAACGTCTGCTTTTGTTTCCGGTTTTGCTTCTGTCTGACTGGACACATCAAAGTTCTGGACATCTTTTCGCGTGATGCGACCGTGTTTTCCGGATCCTTCTACCTGGTTCAAGTCGATGTCGCGTTCCTGAGCAATACGGACCACAGCCGGCGAGTAACGGGTATTTTTATCAGTCAAAGGTGCTGTTTGTGAAGAAGCGCTCTTCCGATCCATTTCTTTGGTGTCTCTTTTCATTGGCCGTTTATCGGCTTCTTTATCGATTTCTTCGTTGATATGTTCGGTCATTTCTTCCTTTTTTTCGGTGTCGGAAGGAGCTTCCGCCCCAACAGGCTGTTCGGACTTGTCTTTATTTATGCTGTCATCTTCACCGGTTTCTTCCGTTTCTATTTTGACGATCGGTGTCCCGATCTCAACGTCTGTATCCAGTTCGATTAGAAATTCCTTGACGATGCCCGAATAATTCGAGGGTATCTCAGTCGTCACCTTATCCGAAACGGCTTCGGCGATGGGGTCATATTTCTCGATCCTGTCCCCTTCAGAAACCAGCCACACCGCGATCGAGGCTTCCGTGACGCTTTCGCCCAAGTGAGGCATTTCGATTATCTTTATACTCATTCACTTTCCTCCTTAAAACTCTGCAAGTTCACGCATGGCATCTAGAACTTTTTCTTCACTGATCAGAAATTCCCGTTCCAGCGGCAGTGCATACGGCATGCTTGGTGAATCCGGACCGGCCAGGCGTCTGATCGGTGAGTCCAGATCGAACAAGGCTTCTTCTGCAATGATCGCGGATATCTCACTCATGACACTGCCTTCCAGATTGTCTTCCGTGACCAGCAACACTTTCCCTGTCTTTTTCGCTGCTTTAACTAAGGTTTCTTTGTCTAAAGGATAAATGGAACGAACATCCACCACTTCCGCCTCATAGCCTTCTTTGCTCAAGGTTTCAGCGGCTTTCAGTGCATGATTCAGTACCATGCCGTAGCCGATGACCGTGATGTCGTCCCCTTCTCTGACCACATTGGCCTTATCGATCGGCACGACGTAATCATCTTCCGGTACATCCTCTTTCAGCAGGCGATATAAGCGCTTGTGTTCATAAAACACGACGGGATCGTCACAGCGGATCGCTGCTTTGATCAAACCTTTTGCATCACGTGGTGAAGACGGGGTCACGATCCGGAGTCCCGGCTGCCCAAACAAAACTTTTTCCGTCGACTGGGAGTGATATAATCCCCCACGCACGCCGCCGCCATAAGGTGCACGGAACGTGATCGGTGCAGTCCAGTCGCCCTGCGTACGGTAACGCATACGACTCGCTTCTGAAATCAGCTGGTTCACAGCCGGAAGCAGGTAGTCAGCGAACTGAAATTCTCCGATCGCCCGGTACCCCACTGTTCCAAGACCGACCGCCAGTCCGCCGATCAGTCCTTCCGTCAGCGGTGTATTGAAACAGCGGTCATCTCCAAACATTTCGGCTAGTCCTTTGGTCACTCCAAAGACCCCGCCCTTTACGCCTCCGACATCTTCGCCGAAAATCACGACATTTTCATCACGTGCCATTTCTTCTTCGATTCCTTTATGAATGGCTTCTAAGTAAGTCATCATTGCCATAGGCCTTACGCATCCTTTCTTCGTTTAATTATCTGCATAGACTTCTTTGAGTATGTCTTCAGCTTTTGGATCAGGCATGGCTTCTGCTTCATCCGTGGCTTTATTGATTTCTTTTTTCAGTTCTGCATCGATCTCTTTCATCTGTTCACGAGTCAGATAGTCTTCATCGATCAGCTGTTTCTCAAACAGGAGCAGACCGTCATTTTTCTTCAGGTTCTCAATATCCTCTTTTGTTCGGTAAACTGAATGATCATCGTCTGCGGAATGCGAGGTCAGACGCGTGACCATCATTTCGATCAGTGCCGGTCCAAATCCTTTGCGGGCGTCTTCAACCACTTTTTTGAAGGCGAGGTAGGATTCGACAAAGTCGTTCCCATTGACTTGGATACCAGTCATGCCGAATGCCGGTCCGCGGTCGGACAGTTTCTCACTGGCATATTGTTCGTCTCTTCCAACAGAGATCGCATAGCCGTTGTTTTCGATCACAAAAATCAGCGGCAGTTTTTTGACGCCGGCAAAGTTCATCGCTTCCTGCACTTCCCCCTGGTTGGCAGAGCCTTCACCAGTTGTGGTCAGCGTCACGTAGTCTTTTTTAGCAAGCTGAGCCCCATAGGCCACGCCTGTCGCCACGGTGTACTGCGTGCTGACTGTGGAGGAATGCGAAATGATATTGTGTTCTTTTGAACCGTAGTGGTTTGGCATCTGGCGTCCGTGAGAAGAAGGATCATCCTCTTTCCCCAGGGACCCCAGCATGATATCTTTAGGCGTCATGCCCCAGACCAGACAGGGTGCCATATCGCGGTAATAAGGCAGGAAATAGTCTTTCTCATGTTCGAAAGCCATCGCCATCGCCACTTGTCCCACTTCATGTCCCTGTCCTGAGATATTGAAGGAGGTCTTGCCGATACGTGTCAGCTGCCATAGGCGTTCGTCCAGACGCCGTCCCATTAAAACATGGCGATAAGCCTGGACGATTTCTTCTTTACTTAATCCTGATTCTTTCAGTTTTTTCATCATCTGTTCACACTCACTTTCTTATTTATGAACCGCTAATTTATAGACATCCAGAGACGCTTCCATGATCCCTTCAGATAAGGTCGGATGCGGATGGATCGCTTCGCCGATCTCCAAAGGTGTGGCATTCATGTAGATGGCTGTGCTGGCTTCTGAGATCAGATCTGTTGCATGCGGGCCAATGATGGACATCCCGATCAGATCATCCGTTTCTTCATCTCTCAGCACTTCCACAAAACCTTCAGCATTGCCGTGAATAAGTGCTTTGCCGTTCCCGTTAAAATTAAAGGTCCCTACTTTGACCTTCCTGCCTTTAGGAAGTGTTTCTTTCGTATAGCCGACACTTGCGATTTCAGGTGTCGTATAGGTACAGCGCGGGACATTCAGATAGTTGATCGGTTCGCTTGTTTCCCTGATCATATGCTCGACGGCCAATTCGCCTTCTTTCATGGCGACATGAGCCAGCTGCAGTGTGTTGATGCAGTCGCCGATTGCATAGATATGACTTTCTGTCGTCTGATAGTGGTCATTCACCTGTATGCCTTTGGCGTCGTATTTGACTGAGGTGTTTTGAAGGCCGATGCCCTCCACGTTCGGTTTTCTGCCGATCGCGACCATCACCTTATCAAAGTCCATCGGTGCATCTTTCCCTTTAACAGACAGTTTGACTCTTCCGTCTGTTTTATCGACGCCTTCAACGAGCTGGCTGAGTTCCACCTTGATCCCTCGTTTTTCAAACTGTTTCTTGAGCGCTTTTGAAACGGTCTTGCTTTCGTTGACAATCAGCCGGTCGAGAGCTTCAAAAACCGTCACCTCGACACCCAGACCGTGCAGCAGCGATGCCCATTCCACACCGATTACGCCACCGCCGATAATAGCGATGGATTCCGGCAGTTCTTCCAGCTGCAGCATGCCGGTGGAAGACAAAATCGTTTCTTCATCCAGGGGCAGATGCGGCAAGGTTGCCGGACTGGAGCCGGTCGCAATGATCAGTTTTTTTGAAACATAGATTTCTTCTTCTTTGTCTTCATCATCAAAGGTCACAGCGACTGCACCGGACACCGGCGAAAAGATCGACGGACCTAATACAGCCCCTTTGCCGTGGACGACTTTGATCTTGTTTTTCTTCATCAGTCCCTGTACGCCATGGTGCAGCTGGTCTACGATAGCCTGCTTCCGTTCATTGACCTTGGTAAAGTTGACTTGAACCGCATCACTGACGTCTATGCCAAAATCTCCAGCTTCTTTCAGGGTACCCATGACTTCTGCACTTCTTAGTAACGCTTTCGTTGGGATGCAGCCGCGGTGTAGACAGGTCCCGCCAAGCTTGTCCTGTTCAGTGAGTACAACATCCATACCCGTCTTCGCCGCCTGGATCGCCGCAACATAACCGCCTGTCCCTCCGCCTAATATCAGGAGTTCTGTTTCTATCGCCATCTTTTTCCCTCGTTTCCTCTCTAATTTATCTCGCTGTATCGCTTCGGTTCTTCTTCCTTATTCAGTACACGCATGACACCTTCATGCAGGGCATCCATTTCCATCTCACCCGGCATGACTTCCACCGGTGCGATCCATTCCACACGCTCTTTTGTATGGCTGACAATGAACTCACTATAACTGCCGCCACCTGTCAGAATGATCACATCGACCTTGCCCTTTAAGACCGTCGCCATTTCGCCAATGGCTTTAGCAAGCTGATAGGTCATCGCACGAAGGATGAGTTCTGCTTCCTTATCACCCTTATTGATCATTTCAAGAACGTTTCTTATATCGATTTCGTTTAAGTACGATTTCATCCCGCCGTTACCGGCAAGTAGTTTCTTCACCTGATCCAGATCGAGCTGTTGCTCAAGTATCATTTTCGCAAAGTCATAAAGTGGTAATCCACCAGTCCGTTCGGGTGTGAACGGGCCTTCCCCGTCCAGTCCATAATAAACGCATGGAACATCCGGTATCATTCTCCTGTTATATCTTCCATCCACTCTATACTTGAAAGCTTTAAGTGAAGCATCTTGTTGTTTACCGCTCTGATTTCAATGATCGGCAATCGATATTTGCTCATTAAAAAGAGACACTGCACACACCTGTATGTGTGCCAGTGTCTCTTTCTCTGTTAAGCTGCCTACGTGCTTAGACAGACAACAGTTTCTGTTCTATACGTTTTTTTATTTCTATCAATGGCTTAAATGTCTGATTTTTCGTTTCATTTTTCCATACTTCCATGCTTTTTTAGGATGTTTGAACATCATCTTGGTCTTTTTCATACGATAAGCTTCTTTTAATTTCTGTGCTTTGCTTTTATTATTTCCGGAAAACAGCAGGAAGGACAAGCTTGTTACTCCTATGATCATAATCGGAATCAAGAAGAGCAATGGATGTTTTTTAACTTTGACAAGCAAACTACCCTTGCGTGTCCAGCCAATGTTATTCCCGCCTCTTTCTTTCAACTGCTCCCCTTCTCCATATAATGAACTTTGAAGCGGAGATTCAGCATCCTTAGATTCATCATAGTTTGTATCATAAATCGACTTTTCCAGATAGCGGTCGGTAAAGCGTGGCATCAAAGCCCCCATTAAACTTATCATCTTCGACTGACCACCGACATACATGTCTCTGACTGGATGTTCAGCAGTATAGAGAATAGATTCCGCCACGCTTTCCGGCGGGTACATCATACCATCGTGTGAAGGCGCCTTATCTATATAGCTGGCTGCATGTTCTGCATAAGGGGTATCTATGCGTGCTGGATGGATTTGAGTCACAACGACCGGCAGATGTTCTTTTTCCGCTTCCATTCTTAAAGCATCCGTGAAACTGTGTACAGCGAATTTGGATGATGAGTAAGTTCCCTGGATCGGGAAGGTGCGATTACCGAGTACACTTCCCATATTGATCAGTGCACCAGCTGTTTCTTTTTCTCTGAAATGATCGATCGCTGCCAGTGAACCGTATACGGTGCCCCAGTAATTGATTTCAAACAGTTCACGAGCATCGACGATCGGTACATCGGTCAGATGTCCGTATATAGCCACTGCTGCATTATTGACCCAGGTATCGAAGCCACCAAAAGTTTCCACCGCTTTTTCTGCCAGCTGTTTTACTTCTTCCTCTTTTGATACATCCATTTCAAGATAGACGACTTCGGTTTTTTCGCTCAGTTCGTCTGTCAGTGTTTCCAGTGCTGCTTTTTCCCGGCCTCCCAATACCAGTTTGGCTCCTTTATCAGCAGCCATGCGTGCAGTGACCAGCCCGATCCCACTTGTCGCTCCTGTGATGACAATGACCTGATCTTTCAGTTTCTTCAATTTCAACGATAGACTGTCTAAAGGTTTTCTGTCTGTTAATTCGTGCTGCATCGTTTTTGTCCTCCTTGTAGATTATGAATAAACTCTTTTTGAAATCCTTACACTCTTAATTTTAGAGTATCCCCATTGATTTCCTCAAATCATACGGCTTACACGAGGGCCTGCACAATAAGTCACTCCCCCTTGTCTTTAAACCAAAAAATCCCCTGATACAGTAAGTTGTATCAGGGGATTTTTTGGTTTTCAGTTGCTCAAATTGTTACTCGTACTCTTTCTCAAAAGTCTTTGTACTTCTGACCGTATCGATGTGACGGACTTCATTTTCGATGATGTCACGCTGAGGTTCGAGAAATGGTGGCAGAGACAATTTTTCACCCAGTGTTTCATACGGTTCATCTTCCATAAATCCTGGTCCTTCAGTCGCCAGTTCGACCAAGATGCCGGCAGTCACTCGGGCATAAAGTGAGCCGAAGTAAAAGCGGTTCACGTAACCTGAATTAGGCAGCTTGACAGCCTGGTATTTCTCCTTCCAGTTTTCAAGGTCTTCTTTATCCTCTACACGAAACGCCACATGGTGAACAGTCCCGTATCCCTGTTGATGGCGTGGAAGCTCTGTGTTGTGTTCCACAACTACTTCTGCACCATTGCCGCCTTGGCCCATTTCAAACAGATACAAATCACCTTCCTCAGCGATCTGCGTCATATCATAGACTTGTTCCAGAACGGCTTTGATATAATCCAGATCCTGGTAGCGTAAAAACATGCGTCCCAGTCCAGTGACCGCAAACTCCAGCGGGATCGGACCGTCCTGCCAGGGCGTTCCTGATTCTATGCCTGTATTTTTTTCGTCAGAAATCAGCTGGTAGTTCTGATCATCAAAGTCGACAAAAGGCAGGACTTTCTTACCGAACTGTTCCTGAATGCCTTCATGCTTCACTTCCAGACGGTCAAACCGTTTGACCCAGTAATCGAGCGCATCATCTGTAGGCACACGGAAACTTGTCCGAGCGATTTCGTCATTCCCGTGGACACCTTTTTGTATACCTGGAAAATCAAAGAAAGTCATGTCCGTCCCCGCACTCCCTGTGTCGTCCGCAAAAAATAAGTGATAGGTTTGAATGTCGTCCTGATTGACAGTCTTTTTGACCAGACGTATGCCAAGAACATGAGTGAAAAAGTCATAGATTTTTTCAGCGCTGCTAGTAATGGCTGTCACGTGATGGATCCCTTTGAGTTGGTTCATGTATAGTGTCCTCCTGTAAACTTAGTTGTTATAGTACCATTTATATTTCGAATTCGAGATAATTATAACGCATACCCTATATCAAGTCAAATTAACGGTATGACAAGTGTTTCCTTATGTCTAAAGTGTTTATCCTTGTCTTTCTTATATACTTAAGACTTTTAAAAATGCATCAAAATAAATATTATTTTTCAGGGATAATTGCTATACTTGAATTAATCAATATGAGTCTTACTGTTGCGGTAGGATTCAACACGGGAGGGTAAATGATGAAGTTAATGAAGGTTGCTCCATTTTTAGTTGGAACGGCGTTACTTCTTGTTGCCTGCGGCGAGCAGGACGACACGACCTCTGACCCGGCAGGATCCATTGCCGAACAGAAGGAAGGTATCTATGAATCGGCTCAGTCCGATTCTGAACATTATCTCAAGCTGGTGGAAAGAGCCAAACCTGTCTGGGCAGGTATATCCTATGCTTCGCTTTCGGGTTCAGTCAGTTCGGACTACATCGCAGAAATCGAGGATACAGAATCTCTGCAGTTTATTGTGGATGAAATGATCGAAGGATCAGAAAGACAACCGGGTATAGTAGATGTCACCCAGCCCTACTACGATATGAAAATAGACTATGCAGATGGCTCAGAAGAAGTGTTCCACCTCTGGGTCACTGAAGATGAATTGACTGGGACCATCATGGACAGCGAGAACACACATTTTATCTACACGTTTTCAGATGAGGTTTCAGAACAGTTTCTTTCACTTTTACCGGATGAGCTGATTTTAGAAGAACCTTTATCTGATTGATGAAGGTTCTTAATAAGTCTCCTTTTACAGTAACAAACTTCTATTCTACATATTTATTAAAAGATTCACTAAATATATCCTAATAACAAAGCTACTTATGCATTTAACTATTATTTAATTTTACTTTATTAATGTTGTCTGTATATTATTATATATATTTATAATTGTTATATTTAACTTAACTAATCAATAACAGGTGAAGTCTGGATAAGACTCCACCTGTTATTGATTAGTTACCTTCTTTAGTTTGTTAAAATTTTATACACTCTTCCGGTACAAGTATACCCCGTAAAGCGTGGTCAGGAGTGTGCCGATTATGAGGGTAAGGTGATACAGTGGATCCCAGCCATCACCCGTGAAGAAGAGTAAGACTATGCCGAGAGCGATGAACAGGAAACCGATGATACTGGAGAAATATAAGCCGACTTTTCCAAAAGGAATTTCATACGGTCTTGTGATGTCTTTATCCACTTTTCTCAGTTTAACGACTGTTGGAAACAGCCATAAATAAGGTAAGAAGAAAATCAGGAAACTGAAGGAAAGGATCGTCCAGAAGGCATCATTCGCATTCCCGCTTAATACAAAATTCAGGACAATGAGCAGGGTAGCAATAATGCCCATCAAGACATAAGAGTAATCAGGGGTATTGAATTTTTCATTGCGGTGCCCCAGAATCTTGGTGTGCTTAGTGAATTCAGCTTCATCTAACACTTCTACTCCTCCAAGTGTCCATGAAATCATATTGGATACTAAAGTAAACAATGCAACGATCATTGTGACGTTAAAGACGATGCCGGAAGCCGGTCCGAAGACAGTGGACAATTCTTTTAAAGCATAAAAGAATCCGTCAAGTGGATCTACCGACGCTGCGGGAATCGCAGCTAACACGCCAAAGGTCCCGATAATGTACATTGCAGCGATCAGTATCCCCGCAAAGACCGTCATTTTTGGAATGTTTTTCTCCGGTTTGTCTACTTTTGAAGCAATCGCACTTATCAGTTCAAATCCCAGCAAGTTATAGACGATCGCTGAACTGTATGCGATTGTATCAAAATTCAAGTTCAGAGCAAAACTGGACAGTGAAAAATCATTGGCCAGACCGTTCTGGAAAGCATACATCACGCCCATTATCCCGAAAACGATCAGAACACTGACTTTCAGAATAGCAGCGATATTCGTGACCGTGATACTTAAATCCACTCCGCGGATACCGATGAATACGATAAGCCAGCACATCGCTACCGCTAAAGCGGCTGCGGCGAAATTACTCATTGCCGGAACATAAGCCATCGAGAACCAGGCACTGAATGCTATGAATACCGCCGGCATCCAGAAAGCAACGTTGACCCAATAATACCAGGCCACTAAGCTGGCTTGGAAAGGACCGAACGCCCGGTTGACCCACGCATAAATGCCTCCGTCTTCAGGATACGTGGCTCCAAGTTCCGCATTGATGAGTCCGTAAGGAATGAAAAACAGAATAGCAGTGAGCAGCCAGACGGTGATCGAAGAAGCCCCCAATGCTGCCGGAGCAACGAATGTGTCCAGTACAACGATTCCCGTCACAGTAAAGGTGACCATCTTAAAGAGACTAACTTTTGCAACATCTTCCTCGGCGATAATATTTTCGCCTATTTTTTCTTCCATGTATCTCACCTCTCATTTTGATTTTATCTATCAGTCATTATTTTTCTCAGCTAACGGCTGCTGCTGAGTGATGCAATGGATATTCCCGCCGCCTAAAAGTATTTCCCGAGCATAGATCCCGCGTACTTCTCTATCAGGGAACACTTCACTCAAGACATCTTTAGCATTCTGGTCATATTTCTCGTCGTTGAACAACGGGAGGATAACAGCGTCGTTTGCAATATAAAAGTTAGCATATGACGCAGCCTGACGGTCTCCTTCCTGTCTGGGTAAGGTGCCATCAACCTTGTCGACCCCTTCGCTTTCTGCTTTAGTGATCAAAACCTCATTTGGGATGTGTAATTTATGGATATCCAGCTTTCGCCCTCTGGCATCTGTTTCGTTTGATAAATAATCAAATGCGCGTTTAGACCTTGCATACTGCGGATCTTCCTCTTCATCCGTCCAGGCAAGCACGATGACGCCCGGAGCGCAGTAGTGCATGATGTTATCCACATGACCATTGGTTTCATCAAGATATATCCCTTCAGGAATCCAAAGCACTTTCTCTGCTCCCAAATACTCTTTTAATTTAGTTTCGATTCCCATTTTGTCTAACTTGGGGTTCCTGCTTTCATGGAGCAGACATTCTTCTGTTACGATAACTGTCCCCTCTCCATCAGTATGGATGGATCCCCCTTCCAGAACGAAGTCTTCCAATGAATAGTAGCCGATATTTTCTATTTCACAGACTTTTCGTGCCACTTGATCGTCTTTGTCCCACGGAAAATACAAGCCATCCACTAACCCTCCCCAAGCATTGAAGCGCCAGTCCACACCCCTGACTTCTCCGGCATCATTTTTCACAAAAGTCGGCCCGCTGTCGCGCATCCAAGAGTCATTCACAGACATCTCCACGACCCGTACGTTTTCTTTCAGCATATCCCGCGCATTTTCAAATTGACCTGGGGAGACACACATCGTTACCTTCTCATATTCTGCAATTGTATTGGCGACTTCAGCAAAAACTCTTTGTGCCGGCTTCCCGCCCAACCGCCAGTTATCTGTCCGTTCCGGCCAGATCATCCAGCATCCTTCATGCCGTTCAAATTCCCCCGGCATCCAAAACCCGTCTTTTTTAGGCGTCCCTGACAAACTTTTTACCATTGGCTTTCCTCCTTTTTTCAGTCTTTATAGTTTCTCCATGAATGATCGGATATTACGCTGATGTTTATCTGCAAGCTCTTCAGACGGCTCTTTTATATAGCGATGAGTGAAGTAAACAAGGATCGCCATTTGAGCAGTCAGGCGGTTCTCTGCCTGATCGAAGGCCACGCTGTAATCCCCTTCCAGAGCTTCTCTCGTGATTTCTTCCTTGTCATTGGCCGGCAGGCAATGCAGCAGCATTGCTCCGGGTGCAGCACTTTGCATCAGTTCTTCTGTAATGACATAATCAGGCATGAACGCGGCAAGACGTTCCTCTTTTTCATCCATCTGAGTAGTCCAGTAGAAGCTGTCGCCGTATACGACTTCACATTCTGAAATTTTGCTGATATCTTCCGTGATCTCATAGTGCGCACCAGATTTCTTGCAGTTTTCATCGGCCATTCTCAGCCATTCCTCTTCCATATGATACTTTTTGGGTCCGATCTGTTTAAATCCGATGCCGTATTTCGTACAGGTCAGCAGCAAGGAACGGCAGACATCAGTGGCATCCCCCATAAAGGCAACGGTCAGATCGGTGAGCATTTTCCCTTCCGGTAAATGTTCCATCATGGTAAAGATATCCGCTAACATCTGAGTAGGATGGTACACCGTATCGAGTCCGTTGACCACTGGGACCGTGGCCGATTCCGTCAGTTTTTGAGTCGTTTCACCACTGTTGGTACGGGCTACTATAAGATCGCACATGCGGGACAGCACTCTAGCCGTATCTTCAACGGTTTCTTTTGACCCCAGATGGATATCCGATTTGGATAGAAAAATCGCATGTCCGCCCAGCAGTGTCGCTGCCGCTTCAAACGAGACGCGTGTACGTGTCGAGCCGGCTTCAAAAATCATCCCCACTGTTTTATTTTTAAACAGTTCCGGAATGGCATTGTCTCTTCTGGCATCTTTCAGCAATGTCATCAGTTCAAGCATGCTGTCGATTTCTGCTTTTGTGAAATCATTCATAGTGAGCATATGCTTCAATTCTTTTTTATTTAAATCTGTGGCACTGGATGATGGCTTTTTCATATCGATCGCTCCTTTAATATTTTTAAATGTATAATTCCTCTAATGGTCTTGACTGATCCCTCTTTCTGGTAAATACCGAAACAACCACGATTAGCAGGATATTGACAAGCGGTGGGACCAGTGTGAAAAACTCCCACGGTTCTGGAATAATCGTCCCTTGTATCACTCCTCCCAGTACATTAACCAGCAGTCCGCCGATCATCCCCGCCATGACGCCATACGATGTGGCCCACTTTGCTTTCAATGCTACAATGAAGGGGAAGAACAAGACGCCGAATTGCAGTGTGAAGGCAAAGACAGTCATGTCGTAAATGTTGGAACTTGACAATCCGATAAGTGCAGCTAAAGCACCAGTTAGAATAACACTGTAACGCGTGATTCTCAGTAAATAATTCTGGTCCATATTTTGCTGCTGTTTATTTTTCAGAAATATAGGGTAGATGATATCATTCGAAAAGATGACGGCAGTCGCAAACAGAGACGTACTGGCGCTTGATAAAACGGCACCGATCAGTGAGGCAACAAAAATGCCAAGCAATACCGGATTCAATAACTCTCTAGCTAAAAACGGAATCAGTAGTTCACTGTCCTGCGCGATCAAACTGCCGTCGATCATCCCGCTGCTGATCAGCGTATGCCCGATCAAAGCCAGAAACACGGGGATAAGACCGAATGTCCAGTACAGACTACCTGAAATGATCATCCCTCTCTGGGCTGTTCCGGCATCTTTTGCCATCAGGGCACGCTGTGCTATATCCGGACTTGGAATATTGCCGAGAGCCATACCGGCCCACATAGATACGTAAGTGACCCAAGGCATCAGACCTTTTTCGGAAGGAACGAACTGCCAGAAGTCCTCTGGTGTATGTGCAGCAATGTTCTCTATACCACCCGCCGCGTTATAACCGATCACAAGCAGCAATATCAGTCCAATAAAAATGAGGATCATCTGAATGAAATCTGTCCAAATGACAGCTAACAGACCGCCCATATAGGTGAAGGAAACCACTGCCACCATTGCAATGACATAACTCAGATAAAAATTCAAATCGAATAAGACCGAAAGGATTTTACCGACAGCCAGCAACTGGACCGCTGTCCAGATGACAAACGTGGGGATCATTACAGCAGAAGCGATATATCCGGTAGCGCTTCCAAAACGATGTGTATAAATCTCACCGATGGAATTTATTTTCAAACGTCTTAGTGTTTTCACGAAAAACAGGCCGATGATGATCAGGGACAAACCGGCAGCAAACGGATCTTCTATAACGCCGTAAAGGCCATCCTGGAAAGCAGCGCCTGTACCTCCGATAACCGTTCCTCCACCCCAGAACGTGGCAAACACAGTCCCCACGACCAGGAATAAAGGCGCCCCTCTACTGGCAACCAGATAGTCCTCTGTACTCTTTACCCGTCTGCTGGCAATCTTACCTACGGCAATCAGACTGCCGACAAAGAGAATGATGATTGCTAGTGGGACAACATTGTTGACAGACACAATTTAACTCCCTCCTTTCAAGCTTGTTCGTAATTTCACATCTTATTAACTAGATTTTATTCTTAACGAGTCAGAAAGTCAACTGATATGATGTAATTTTTACATTTTTTATGTCTTTTTTTATATACAAAAATGTCAAATTCGGACATTTTGTTTGTATTTTTATGTATTATTGTTTGTTTTAGCACGAAGATTCGTGCTATTATTGGAGTGAGCTTACTTCATGCAAAGGAGGATAGTTCTCAGTTCATCTGCCTGAGAACACAATTATGACAAAAAAAGAGAAAAACTATGATCAGATCGACTATAAGATCATACAGGAACTTTCTAAAGATGCTAGAAAATCTGTCGCAAAAATTGCTAGAAAAATAGATGTCAATGAGCGTACAGTGCGCAGAAGGATCGAAAAACTGATCGAGGACGACACCCTTCGGATCACCACCATTGTGGATCCCAGCAGTTTCGGATACAACGCCATTGCGGATATCAATCTAAAAGTTGACGAAGCCGTCTATAACGATTTCGTGGAGGAATGCAAGGCCGACCCCAATGTCTGCTATATAGCCACAGGCTGGGGCAAGGCGAATCTATCTATTGAAACGCGTTTTTTAGATAATGAAAACATGTATAATTTTATCAACAAAACACTACCGGAAACTGAAGGAGTCGAAGTGATCAACTACTTCATCATTCCCAAGATCATCTACAACATTGACGAATGGCTGCCTGTGAAGGAAGATTTCAAAGAGGAGTAAGGATAGTACTTTGCTGTAGAGCTTTTAAACAGATAGCTATCATTATCAGTAAGGTACACGCTTCTGTTTCGATATCAATATCCATGCATTTGTCTGGTTTAATCAATCTCATCTTTACTATTGATAGTCTATAAAAAGGGACTTGAAGTTTAATACCTTCAAATCCCTTTTTATGCAGCCTGGATGACGGCCAAGACCATAATCCGCCATTTCTTTTTGTCTATCTGCAGATATCCGTCGTGTAAGAGAGAATTTACCCGTTAGTTTCTTTTTTGGTATGCTCGAAATTTTTTGTATGTCTCGCTCTCATGCCTTCATAAAAGCGAAAGGTATCTTTCAGCTCCTCTTCCAGTGTGCGGTCTTCTTCTTTTAACCTCTTCAAATATTCCACTGAAAAATCGATCCGGTCATGTATTTCTTTTTTCTTATCTGTGACGTTGCCGTGCCCAGGCACATGGACTTTGATATCGTGATGGCCTGTCAGCCAACGTGCTTTATCCACTGTTTTCACGTAGTCCTGATAGCTGCTCGTGATGAATGGAAACTCCACGTCTGACATGTAGTCTCCCGACAGAAATATTCCCCATGGTTCAACGACTGTAAACAAGCCATCATCCGTATGGCCTGGCGCTTTGTAAAAGGTCAACGTGATATCACCAAGTATCAGCTTATCCCCGTCCTTTCTTATTACTCTATCAACAGTCGGATATTCCGGGGCGTATTCACGTTCGATGTAATACTCCTGATCAAAATCGCGGATTTCTTTTAGAATCTCCGCTTTCCTTGTATTCATCTGAAATTCTTCCGAGGCAATAACCGTAGCTTCCGGAAATGCTCCGGCACCGATGATATGGTCAAAATCGCTGTGGGTATAGATAATGTAAAGCTGACGATTTCCTCTATGCTTTTTTATGTACTGCTTGATTTCCTCGATTTCATGCGGCAGCCAAGTCGGATCGGTCATAATCACTGCTTCGTCTGATCGTATAACAGCGGACGTCGTTTTATATAGTGAACTTTGAAAGACAGTTACATTGTTTTTTTGAAAGTGCAGCATTAGTGTACTCCTTTTCTTGATCAATTGTCATATGCCGGATGAAAATTATTGCAACATAAAGAAAGCTAATTTAAACAGCAAGGCATCCAGTTTCTTTATAAAGTAAAGCCGGTCGCATTAACAAAGACTGGATATAAACGTAAATTTTTGCTGTAGCCACGCTAAAGTAGTTCAAGTGTATCATGTTTCGCTGTCATATTTATATTCTTATTTTTTAAAATTCAGTCTAGGGTCGCTTGCAAATAAAAACCTCCCCACAATGGAGAGGCTTTTATTTATGGTTTGTTTGGCAGTCTTTTCGGTTTGAATTTTATCAATCCGAAAATCAGGAAGAACAGAGTTACCACTGAAGTGATGATCAGGAAGGTCACCGGACCAAATTGATAAATCAATGGGAGCGATGCTGAAGTCACCAGTCCCCCACCAACGAACGGTTCAAACATGATCTGCTTGTATCCGAACCCTTCCAAGGCGGGTGTTCTGTTATCAGGGTCAGCGATCTTCATTAAGAGTAAACCCGTTGCTGCCATACCAGTCGACTGCCCGAAATCTCCGAGTCCTCGTTCAAACCAGTGATCGGGGATCATACGCGGTCCCAAGTACAGGAATGCAAACAGATTCCAGGCGATCCCTGCTCCTGATATCAGCAGGAATGGGACGATATTGTCGCCGATGACGTCTAAGGACAAGGTAGCCAGTGCAGAGACAAGTAGAACGTCCAAGGCAAAACCTGACATCATACTGACTATATTTGGGTCGATATAATTACGCAAGTTCAGCTTGGCAAAAATCATCTGGACGATGATCCCTCCGATCATTGCCAGCGGGAACAGCGGCATATAGGTGAAGAGATAGACATCCGTCCATGCTCCCCACGTGTAGGCTTCGAGCAGGATCAGCGCCTGTTGGAAGATGTACCCAAACAGAATCGCCACAGCAATCAATGATAAGTGAAAGGCTA
The DNA here is from genome assembly GCF_900109825.1 of Alkalibacterium putridalgicola. Taxonomy (GTDB): domain Bacteria; phylum Bacillota; class Bacilli; order Lactobacillales; family Carnobacteriaceae_A; genus Alkalibacterium; species Alkalibacterium putridalgicola. The sequence goes on from NZ_FOBL01000025.1 coordinate 23,759, forward strand.
AGGGTTCGATGGCCTTGGCATGTTTGACATCTTGTTCAATATCGTAACCATAAGATTCAGCGATCTGTTCTTTTTCTTCATCAGAGAAGGTCGGTTTTTCGTCCAGCGGTTTGGCATACCCTTTGCGGAACCCGATATTAATAATGGCGATCCCGGAGACGACTCCTCCAAAAATCCCGACGGTAGCTAAACCTAAGGCCAAATCAGCACCTTCCGGATAGCCGAGCAAGGCAAACGTATCCGATAAACCTGCTGCCGTTCCGTGTCCACCGACAAAGGCGATTTCGATCAGGGCACCTGCAAGCGGGTCTGTTCCGAAGACCGGAGTTAATACAAACAAGACCAGCAGTAACCCCACCACGTATTGACCCCAGGCCACTGTATGGGCCATTACGATTTGGGGGCCGGCATTATTCCATATTTTCTTTATCCCCGGTACAGGCTTCGCTAATAATAAGGCTGCAAAGATAATGTTAATGAACAAGCCGGACAAGGGACGCCATACGTCTAATATAAATCCTGGAATCAGTCCGTTATAAAAGATCGAAGCTTCGTTTAAAAACTGAGAAGTCAAGCGCCCCAATACATCTGGGCCCAGGAATAAGGCTAGGAACCCTCCAATGATCGAACTGGGTAGAAATAAATTCTGTAACCACTTCGTCCGTGTACGTATTAACTTACCGGCAAGAAGAAACGCGCCGATGATCAAAAAACTAAACCCTATTCTATTGGGTGTCATGAAAAAGCTCCTTTCAAAAAACTACATGAGAATAATAAAGTTATTTTATTATTATACCCTTTTTTATTTATCATTGTAAATTTAAATCGGGGTCTTTTTGAGTCCTGAACCGCTTAATATTCATGCTGGAGAAGTCAACCTGAAAAAAAAGGACTGGGTGGAAAACATAATAAAGAAAAAAATACCGTCAATTCGAGGAAATTCACTCCTGGATGTGACAGTATGTCTATTGATTAATTTCACGTTACTGTTTAAACAGACTTCTGATTTCAGACCCTACTTTGATTTTTTCTGCAATACTGCTTGTCTGGGCAAGCATAGGTAATGACCGCTCAGTTATAATAGCGTCTCACTTGACATAAGAGTATTTGGTAATGCCCACTGCAGAAAAGACTAAGATTCTGCTATACTTTTTAAAATCGATTACTTTCTTTTCTCGAGTATCGGGAATACAGCTCTGTAAATTAATGAAGAGAATAGGATATGCTGCTCCAGACTAGTTCTTTCTTTCTCATATCTGCAGCATAAAGGTTTTATACTTTTATATTTCTTATATTTTGGTTTTTTGAACTGAAAAACGGCTGTGCAATTTTTTTTCAAATGGTACAATAGAAGAAACCATACGAAAGGATGCTCCGTATGACTCGTAAAAAGAAAATCACCCTGGAAGACCTGTACAGTCAAACCCATCATCTACTTATGGAAAAGGGGTATGACCAATTCTCTTTTGGCTTACTGGCCGATAACCTAGCCGTTTCTCGTACAGCTATTTATAAATACTATTCCAATAAAGATGATTTGATCAATGACTATCTCACTTTAGAAATGAACAAATTCCTGACTGAATTCGAAGAGATGAAATGGTCTGAAGATGTAGAAGAACACTTCAATCAAATGTTTCAACTGATCTTTAATTACAGTGATGTTCACCACTTGTCCATAATGTTCCTTCAAAAGCTTCAACTCCAGGGTAAACTGTTAAAAGATAAAGACAACGTTTCAAAGTACCTTCACAAAATCATGCTCGACCATATTCAAGCCTTTATTATGACCGGACAGGAAAAAGGTTATTTCAGGACCTCGGTACCTGCTTCTTTATTGATTTCTATGATTTTTCATAGTGTGATGATCGAAGACCGTTCCGGTTTATCGGCATCGGAACGCGCTCGACATATCCGGGAGATTCTTGCACACGGTATGTTTCAGAGAGACAAAAATATTCAAAACAGCAATCATAAAGAAAAGCCATTCAAAGGTTAATGTTTGAATGGCTTTTCTTTTCAGTTTTCATGCTCAAGCTAGATGATTTTCTTCTGTCAGCTTCCCATCCACTATCCGGTAGACACGGTCACAATAGTCCAACATTCTTTCGTCATGAGTAACCATTATCGCTGCTTTTCCTCGCATTTTCACTTGTTCTGCCATTTGCTGAACCACTTCATGTCCACGTTTTGTATCCAGACTTGAGGTTGGTTCGTCTGCCAGTATAATATCCGGATCATTCATAAATGCCCGCGCTATTGCCACACGCTGTCGTTCCCCTCCGGAACATTCATTTGGAAATTTATTCTCTTTGTTTGCCAGCCCTAAATCTTTTAGTAACTCTAAGGCAAAGATCCTATCGGCTTTAGAAACTGACCCCTGCATTTTTTTTACAATCAGCAATTGATCCAGAACAGTAAGATAAGGGATCAAATTCGCTGTCTGAAGAATAAATCCAATTTGATTCAAACGCACAGAAGATAATTTTTTTTCATCAAAGTGAGTGATGTCGTTACTATTGATCAATATTTGACCTTCAGTCGGTTTCAATAACGCACCGGCAATACTCAGAAAGGTACTTTTTCCTGATCCAGAAGGGCCGACTATAGCCACAAATTCACCCGCTTCAATGTTTACAGAAACATCTTCTAATGCTGTAATTTCAAACTGATTTTCTTTATAACGTTTTGTAACATTTTTCAATTGAATACCTGTCATTATTCTGCCCTCCCTAAAGCTGTCAATGGATCTATTTTTGAAATTCTGGCTACTGAAAAGAGCGAACTCAAAATACTGATGCCCAGTAGAACGAGACTATATATACTGACCATTTCTGCCTCCAGCTGGAATGGCATCGTTTCAGGTAAAATCAGTACAGTCAGAGAGGTCAGACCAATACCGAGAAGAATACTGATCAGAGCCAGAAAAAAGACTTGAGAAATCACAGAACGTACGATGAATCCATTGCTTCCGCCTATGGCTTTCAACACGCCAAACTGATGGGTTTTCTGATTGGTCAGCACATAGAAAAACACGCCGAGAATAAAAGCTGAAATGATCATTAGGAACCAAAGCATCATTGTTATCGTCGCATTTTCAGCTACATAACCTGGTATCGCATTGATCGTTTCTTCTTTTGTTCCATATTCTATCCCGGATCCCGGTTCAGTTAGTGCTTGCATATCTATATCCTCACCCCGAACAGCTATTCCACTTACGACATTTTCTATGCCATTTGCAGATTCAGCATTAGGAAACCGTATATCTCGGAACTTATCCATCGATACATACAGTGATGATTGATGATATAAGGTCTGATCCTTAGTAAAGCCGACAATCGTCACTTCTTTATCTGTACCACTGAACGTAATCGAATCGCCGATGGCATACCCTTCGTTTTCTAGAGAAATATCTGCAATTACCTGATTCTCTTCACTCCCGTTCCATCTATTCCCTTCTACTAAATCAGGCTCCATAAAGGAATCTGGAGCAATGCCGATCAATACGATATCTGTAATCTTTTCGTTTGAGTTAGCTGTACCAGCTTTTCGAATAGACGTATTAAACGTACTGAGCGCTGCCGTATCCGACACGCCTTCCTGAGCTGAAACTTCTTCCGATAGTGAGCCAGAAATTTTGGATTTTGACAAACTGTATTCTGAGCCCTCTTCAAATACGATCCCTGTAAAATCCGCCTGACTAAGTACACCTGTTGACAAAGTTGACAGACCTGTGCCCAGACCGGACAGAATAAAGACCAGCCAGGAGATCAAGACAATGATCAACCCTATCATAATGAATCGCCCCTTTGAATAAAGGAGTTCTTTTAATGCTAATGTCATTAATATCCCTCTTTCTTATAAAAAATAACTTACACATGTAAGTGTACACTAAAGTTACACTTGTGTCACTTTATTTTTTGCTTTTTTGTAATTTCGAAAGAGTACCCTATTCACATCGCTTTTTTTATTTAACAGGACAATCAATGATCCATCGCGTTTTAAAGTCTCTGACATCTCTTACTGGGATATCCATTAATTTTGACATAGTTTCTATGATTACTCACAGAAACTAAGATAGCATGATCTCTCACTTACTAAAGCCAACTTTTCAGTATTGATTTTGGATTGGCACTGACATCCCTGACTTCTCTTCTGGAAAAACCTCAGAATCATGGTAGGACTTTGCCGGACACACGACTAAAAGAGGTGGTCCATTCATTAACGAATGGGCCACCTCTTCTACTTTATATCTTAACCTATCAATGTTTAAACTGACGATCCAGTTCTTATCCGACTATCAATACCCATAATCTGGATAAACCGCATCAAGGTATTCATCCAATGTCAGTCCGCTGTCATGAATGTCCTGAGCGTCTTGACGTCCAACGAATCGGTACTGCCATGGTTCAAACTGATAGCCGGTGATGTGTTCTTTATCTTCCGGATATCGAAGGATGAATCCATACTCATGGGCATTCTCCGCCAACCAGATGCCGGCAGGTCTATCTGCGAAAGCTTCAGACGTATAATAAGCCGGATCAGATCCGCCGATATCAAAGGCCAGTCCGGTCTGATGCTCACTGTGTCCAGGTCTGGCAGAATATTTGTCTGCGGCTGTCTGACCGTCTTCGGCTACATAATTATTGTACAGACTTTCCTGATAGTCAAAGCTTCGATAGGTCGAGAAGGCCGTTAAAGTTATGCCTTCAGCCGCAGCATCATCTTTCATCAGCTCGAATTCAGCTCTGGCATAGGAATTTTCACCTGGCGCATAGTCTTCCGGCAGTGGGATCCCTTTATTGACGATCAGGATGTCATCGATATAGGTCGGTGCCGAAACTTGACTCGGTGAGGTCGGGAATTGGGCTGTATCAGAATCACCGGAATCAGAGTCCCCACTGCTTGTCCCAGGAATCTCCAAGACTTGTCCGACATAGATCAGGTTCGGGTTTGAAATGTTATTTTCTGCAACCAGCGCATCAACTGAAGTGCCGTAGTCGCGTGCAATCACAGATAAGGTGTCACCTGACTGGACGGTATAGGTCGTGCCCGATGGTGTCTGGTCCGAACCAGAATCACCGTCACTTCCGCCATTGTCGCTGCCGCTGTTCGTTCCCGGTATTTCCAGTACCTGTCCGACATAGATCAGATCAGGATTCGAAATATTGTTGGCAGAAACAAGAGCATCCACTGTTGTGCCATAGTCACGTGCAATTACGGATAACGTGTCCCCTGACTGGACGGTATAGCTGCTGGAAGAAGTGTCTTCACTGCCGTCACTGTCACTTTCGCCATTCGTCCCCGGTATCGTTAAAGTCTGTCCTATGACAATATAATTGGGATTTGAAATGTTGTTAGCGGAAGCTAAGCTGTCAACGGTTGTCCCGTAGTCCCGAGCGATCTCAGACAAGGTATCACCTGACTGAACGGTATAGGTTTCAGCTGCAGCAACAGGTGTTGCGACAGACAGCATTCCGGCGATCGCTGCGGAAGTTACCACTGTATAAAGCTTACTTTTTGTATTCATCTTCATTGTTCGCCTCGCTTTCTAAAAGTCTGGGTCAATGGTTACTGGTCAAAAAGATCGATTACTGGTATTCTCACCTCTTTTTTCCAAAGCTACTTCTTATCAACCAAAATCGATTGATACATTCCTAGCTTTTTCACCCCCTATTCGTTAATTTCATATTAACAAAACCCCTTTTAATGTCACAAGTGATATGGGCGGAAAGCGCCATAAAAGAAGGCTTACTTTTTACAATCCCTTTTAAATGTGAGAAGATTAAACTATAAGTTTCCTAACTTAGTTACTTTCAACAGACACCAACGACAGTCCATTCGCTTACATCCCTACTAACTGCACGCTTACAAGTCACCTGCTACCGATATCCTCTTGATCCTTTACTATGGAAAACCAGCACTTTTTCAATCATTTTTTTTACATAACAAAAAAGGAGGGATACCCGTGAAAAAAACAGTTCTAGGTCTATTTATGGTAAGTACCTTGCTGCTTGCCGCTTGCGATACTGAACGGGAAACGCCTGTTCCAGATACCTACGGAGAGGCTGATGGTGAAACAAACGTCGTGATAGAGATAGAGGCAGATAAAAATGGATTAACGGAGGAAGACTGGCGTAACTGAAAATCAAGCTGAAGACACCATGAAAACAGGCAGCGATTCAGACTGAGAGGAACCGAATCAGGAAAATGACGGACCAATCATGAGCGATCCCCTTCTCCTGTGCCTGACCATTATACGTTGCCTCAATACTGAACATGATCACGTCATTCTGAACATACGGCAATACATCCATTCCATTTTCACCTATTTTTTTTAAATCAGAGGAGGTATATATCATGCGCAAACGATGGGGACTAATGATTGCAGGCACTCTGTTGCTGGGTGCATGTGGCGGTGCGGACGATGAGACCACCGATCCGGCGACAGAAGAAGTAACCGATATGGACGAAGAGGTCGAAACGGAGACTGAAGATATGGCAGAAGAAATGGAAACAGACACGGATACTGAAGAATCTGAAGGTGATTCAGAAACGACAGATGATGGAATGGACTCAGACAATGCTGAAGACGATATGGAAACCGAGACAGATGCTGCTGAGGAAGACACGGAAATGAGCAGCGAGCCGACCGAAGACGAAGCGAATACAGATGAGGCTGTGGATTTGAGCGCCATCATGGATCAGGATTTTGAAGAAATAAACTGGGATGATGTTCATTTGACTCGAAGTGAATTTGACGCCAGTCTTACTGAACTGCAGCGCAGCTTTAACGAAGATTATGAAGAAGAGGAGGACATGGATGTCAGGATCAATAATGTCGACTTCTCAGGTGACACGATCGAGATCACTCTGACCAATGATGATTCAGAGTATGCTGATATGACCAATAATTTTCTTGCTGCTTTCCTGGACAGCTTTTACAGACAGCTCTACCTTCAATCGGACTACTCGGACGGCAACACTCACCCACGTATCATTATTCAAACCAGTGACGGAGAAGTCATCACTGACCAGACAGATTTCATGGAATATGATATCCAGGAAGAGATGATGGACTCTGCGGAATAAGCATCTCGGTCCATTTTATACAAAAAGTCTTAGAAACGTTGAGATTTACGTTTCTAAGACTTTTTACTATCTTATCTGATTTTATATTATGCGTTAAATTCCGATCCATCTACAAACTTATCCAGGAAATAATTCAAGACTGCATAGTCTTCAGTCAGTTCGGGATGATGCGCTGTGACCAGGACGTTCTCGTGTTCGGCGGCGACGATCTTGTCATCGACAGAAGCCAGCACTTTGACGCCAGGACCGACAGACTGGATGTAAGGGGCGCGGATAAAGACGGCTTCCACTTCCTGATCGATGCCTTCAAATTTGAGCGGCATTTCAAAGCTGGCGACTTGTCTGCCGAAGCCGTTCCGTTCGACGTCCATATCGATAAAGCCAAGCCGCAGATCGTTCGTTTTGTGACTGTGATCCGTACTGCAGAGGATCAGGCCTGCACAGGTCCCGAAAATCCCCTTGCCTTCGTTATGAAAAGCACGCAGACGGTCTTCCAGTCCCTGTTCTCGGATCAGTCGGCCGATCGCTGTGGATTCGCCGCCGGGGATGATCAGACCATCCAGTCCATCAAAATCTTCTGGACGTTTGACGGAGACAGCTTTGACCCCCAGTGTTTTAAGTGCCAGAAGGTGTTCTCTGACTGCGCCCTGGACATCAAGGACACCGACTGTTTTTTCTATTCTTACCATCCGCGCTCCTGCATCCTTTCTTTTTCACCTATATGGCTGATTTCAATCCCTTTCATCGGCTCGCCCAGATCTTTGGACAGTTCAGCTAGTAATTCATAGTCTTCATAGTTTGTTGTAGCACGGACGATGGCACGGGCAAATTTTTCCGGAGAATCTGATTTGAAGATACCTGAACCGACGAACACACCGTCTGCACCCAGGCTCATCATGAGGGCCGCATCGGCTGGTGTCGCTACGCCGCCTGCCGCAAAGTTGACGACCGGCAATTTGCCTAGCTCTTTCACTTCTTTCACTAATTCATAAGGTGCACCTAGATCTCTGGCAAACGTCATCAGTTCATCATTAGACATTGAGGACAACTTAGCGATCTGGCCATTCACTTTACGGATATGACGCACGGCTTCGACGATATTCCCGGTCCCCGGCTCACCTTTGGTACGGAGCATCGATGCCCCTTCGCCTATTCTTCGCAAGGCTTCACCTAGATCACGGCAGCCGCAGACAAACGGCACAACGTATTCTGATTTCAGCAAATGAAACTCTTCATCCGCGGGGGTAAGGACTTCACTTTCATCGATATAGTCTACTCCCATGGATTCCAGTATGCGTGCTTCAGAAATATGGCCGATACGGGCTTTAGCCATGACCGGGATACTAACGGCATTCATGACTTCTTCGATGATTTTAGGGTTGGCCATACGTGCGACGCCCCCGGCTTGACGGATATCTGACGGGACGCGCTCCAAAGCCATGACCGCAACGGCGCCTGCCGCTTCTGCGATTTTTGCCTGCTCGGCATTGACCACGTCCATGATGACGCCGCCTTTTTGCATTTCTGCCATGCCGCGCTTGACTCTATCGCTTCCTACTTTTCTATTACTCATATTTTAATTCCTCCTGAATGTGTGTTTTACTCTTACTGGTTATAAGTATACAAAAGATAGCTTCTATACCCTACAACCAATTGGACTATATCCCACCCATCCAATTTTGTGGTACACTGATGAAAAGATTTAAAGGAGAGATTATTCCATGGATAAGTGGCGTATCAGCCAAGACGGTACACTGCCTTTGTATCAGGAGATCATGCTTTTGACAGAAGAAAAAATCAAGTCCGGTGAACTGGGGCCCGGTACCCGCCTGCCTTCTGAACGGAAACTGGCTGAAGCACTGGATGTGAACCGGTCGACCGTCATCCGGGCCATGGAGGAACTGACGGCTCAAGGCGTGCTCATTAGAAAAAAAGGCAGCGGGACCTATGTGAATCCGGATAAATGGGGCCTGCAGACAAAGCCGCTGATCAACTGGGGAACTTCGTTGACTAATGGCAGTATAAAAAGGAAGAGTGCGTACGAGAAGGCAGCTGATGAACGTCGTGAACAGAGACCGGATAAGATTCTAGACCTGTCTCGAGGTGTCCTGCCTTCTGACTTGCTGCCGGAACTGAAGGCGCCTCAGTTGTCCTGGAAAGAACTGGTCCAGCAGGAAAAAGAACAGACCCCGCGGAACACCGGCATTCATTCTTTAAGGGAAAGTGTGCAGTCCTATTTAGAAAAAACGTATCAGATGACCGTGCCGCTGGAAGAGATCATGATCACTTCAGGGACACAGAATGCTCTGTTCCTTATTTCTCAAGGCTTATTGAAGCCGGGGGAAGCTGTTGGAATCGAAGCGCCGTCCTACTTTTATTCGCTGAGACTGTTTCAGGCAGCCGGGCTCCGCATCATTCCTATTCGAGTGGATGCAGAAGGCATGACTGTACAAGGATTAAAGGAAGCTTCCGTCAATCATCCAATAAAAATGATTATTCTGAATCCGATTTTTCAAAATCCGACCGGATTGGTTATGAGTCCTAAGAGGAAAACAGAGATTCTCGATTACTGCCTTCTGAAACGCATCCCCATCGTTGAAGATGATGCCTATGGCGGTCTAACCTTTGATGCGTCCGTCGACAACAGTCCATTGAAAAAGATGGATCGGCAGCAACAGGTCATTTATCTGGGCACCTTGTCTAAACTTGCCGGTCATCATCTGCGTATCGGCTGGATGATCGGTCCCCAAACTATACTGAAAGAACTGGCGGATATCCGCCTGCAGACCGACTCAGAACTCAGCTTCCTCCCCCAGTTCATGGCTGACCACTTCTTGCGCACCGAGATGGACGAGCATCAGGATAAAATAACGACCGAATTACAAAAAAGAGCCCGCAGCATGGAGACATGGCTGCGAGCCGAATATGGAGATACTATAGAGTTTCAACCGGCAAAAGGTGGTTTTCATCTGTACTGCCGGTTCCCGGGGAAAACGAAAGAAGAAGTGGATGCGATTCTATTTAAATTGCTGGAAGAGAATATTATCGTATCGGAAGGACAGAAGTTCGGCGACCAGATGAACGGGTTCCGATTGAGTTTTGTGAATTTTATGCAATAAATTTAAATCAGGAAAATTAACTAGCTTATTATTAAATTCAATATAAATAAAAGCACTTCATTAATGGAGTAATATTTGTATATCAATACAGTTATTATCCTACGTTAACAGATTACATTACTTTAAAAGAATTTAATGTCATTAAAATACTTTGTCTTTAATTCAATTGTTAATTTTTCATCTAGTTTTATTTGATTTACTGCTTTCCGTACATATTGACTATCTAAATATGAATTAGCTAATCCTTTAGATATCTCTTTTTTTTGTGGTGAAATTTTCAAAAGACCTTCGTAATCATTTTGATTAATAACGCGGTCAATATCTGACAAAACTTTATCTTCAAAATCTTTAATGTTTAAATTGTCTAACCATCCTTTAATCTCGCTTATCATCGCATCTCCGGATTGCATATTATTAATACGATAATTAGACAATTGAGTATTAAGATATTTCTTTACTTTTTGCTCCTTAATTTCAATTTTTTTATTCTTAACAATTTCAAAAAACTTACTTGTAAATTGATTAATTTTGACAGTTATCTCTTCAGAGGAAAAATTATCTTTGAGTACTCTGTTTATAACTTCTTTAACAAAAAAGACCATTTCAATTTCGTTAAAAGGCAAAACATAAATGCTATTATTTTTTAAATTTTGAATTTCATTATCTGTCATTAAATCAGAATCAATAATTCCATAAGCTTTATTTGAATTTAGAATAGGGGAATTATTATAGGCTTTAGTATATTGAACTACTAAGGTATGTCCTCCTACCGGACAAATTACTGCATCATTTCTAAACAGACTTGTATAAACGTAATAATCTAAACTATTTTTTTCTCCTTCACAAAATAAGATAGGTTTTCGAGCTCCCAATATCTCAGAAAGAAGCTCTTTTGGAAATTGTTGAGATATACCTTCTTCAGATTCTATATTTTTAATTTCCCATTCACTTGGATATTTAAATGATTTACACCAAAGTAAATCAGCATTTGATCTTGTAATTATAAAGTCAATAACATGGGATATATATATAAACTTGCAATCTTCCCTGTAAGATTCTAAAGTATCCCATAAACGATTAAAATTAGAGACATTTAAAAAAGTCTCTGGCTCATCAACTACTATAAAACTATTTCTCTCCGCTAAAAAAACATGACATATATAATATAACATGGCTTTTTCACCATCACTTAACGAATTTAGTGAATAGTCCTTACCATCTTTTTTTGGAATTAATGTTCTATTGACAGTATCGAGTTCAAACTCTATATCAGGAATAAGTGTTTTCCACAAATTATTAAGTTTATATAATATTGTTTCGTTTTTATTTGACTGAGATATTTCACTCTGTTTCATTAAATTATGTTCATCAATTGTCTGTTCATTTGCTATTACTGTCACCAATTTGGAAAATAACTCGGTTAATTCCTCCATAAAACGTTTAACATCATAATCGTTGTTAGAGTTCTCGAACTTTCCGCGTTTAATAAGATTATCTTTTTGAATATTATTAATCATTAACCTAGTTGTTAAGTGGAGCCTGCTAATCACTTTATTGTAAAAAAGAAATTTCTGAGCTGGTATAACAACAATGTTATTTGACATCGAATCTTTCAAATAACTAGCAAAAGAAGATTTTCCGGCACCATTTCCACCTATTAATATTACATTATTATCTCGAATTAATAATAAATAATCTATACGATTCAATTCATTTAATAGAGATTTCAAAATGTCGTATATATTCGCATACTTCTCTAATTTATCAGCGTGATATCCAACAATAGAATTATTAATCTGCTGATAAAATTTATTAATTACTATATTAACTAATGTGCGTAGCTGATCTGAGTATGAATTAAAATCTCTGTTTACAGTATTAAGTCGTATTATTACTGTAGACAAAGTATCAGGTAATTTTTTAATCGGATCTTCATTCTCCAAGTCAATATCATTTATTTTTGAGATTTCAGTATTAATATTATTTAAGAGATTGATTAACTGATCATATCTCTGATTAAGTTCCATAATTTTACTCCTTTATGATTTTCTTTATAGTAACAAACAAAAACATCTATATATAATTATAGCAAAAGTTTTATGTTAAGTAATAAATATCAAAGAAAGTGATTATCATATTTTAATTTTTTTAAAAAATTAATCTAGACAATTTCCACATCTTAATCTATAAAGAAAAAGACTTATCGCAATAAGTCTTTTTACTGATTAATCCTGTTCGGTTCCTGCCTTAATAACAGGTGTCTTCAATCAATATACATTGTATTTTTTCCAAAGAAATCCGTCTAAGCTCTAACTTTCTCGACTATCCCACTCTTCTTCAATATCGGCTGTGCTTTATTGATAAAAAAGCCCATCAGAGGACCGAAGATCAGCATGCCGATCACCGTTCCTTCCCTTATCGATGGTGCTAATCCGTAAATCAAAGTCAAAACTACTGAGAGGACGACACTTAAGACATCGAACAGCTGTCTCAGGGTGCCGAATTTGAATGGAATGATCTCAGCCAGCGACATGCATAAGCTTTCTATGGGAAACGTTACTAAATCGATGGCCATGACGATACCTGTAGAAAAGGAAACTAAGACTAAGGCCACGACATACATGATCAATGACAGGATATAACTTTCAACAGCGAGCGTACCGAAGAAATCATAGTAGAAAAAGTTGACCATCGTCCCCAGCAAGATACTGAGTGGTATTTGCAGCATGTGTCTAAACCCAAAATCCTTCTTCAAGATGATCCATTGCCCTGCAACAAAACTCAGGTTCAAGATCATAGCGATCGTCCCTATCTTGATCCCGGTAACGAGTGATAATGATTGTGTCGCGGCGTCAAATGCACCGACCCCTACAGCTGCTTTAAGCATCAGCGCAATGCCTGAAGCTGCCAGAGTAATAAAGAGTGCCATCTGGTATTACGTCAATATCTTGGACACGATTTAAGAGAATTTCTTAATGAAACATGGACCCGTTTTGAGGCCTCAAGGTTTCGGTAAACGTTCTAACCGCTGACGCTTTTTAGAACATTTACCGAAACCATGAGGATAGCTAAAGTCTTTCTATTTAACCGTCCTATGGTTCCGTCTAACTTAAATGACTGCTTGATCTAAGTATGCTTGCTCAATGGCTAGGGGCGTTCGGTTCCCAAGTGCCGAGTGGATTCTCTTCCGATTGTAGAAGGCTTCAATGTATTGAAATAATTCTCTATAAGCCGTATCGAAATCAGGATAATTCTTTTGGTAAACTTCTTCCTT
>NZ_FOBL01000012.1 GCF_900109825.1 Alkalibacterium putridalgicola
TTTGAGTGAACATGGCTAAGACCTTTTTTAGGATATCATTGTCTGTCTTAAGACGGGCATTCTCTGCTTTGATTTTTTCGATATCTGCTTCAGAATACCCGGTTTTTTCATCCGTGGAATATTTTTTGATCCACCGATAAATGGTTTGTTCTGCTATGCCATGTTCCTCACTTAAATTCTTTACTGAATGACCATTTTCGTACAAACTGACTAGCGTTTTCTTATAGTCGACATCATAGGTTCTTCGGTTTGACATCGATAGACACTCCTTTTCGATAGTTTATATTCTATCAAAACGTGTCCAGGATTTCATACTAACATCAAAAAAACGGAAGTGTGAAAAATAATCTTGTCTCTTATCTTTGTGTAAAGGCGATAACTTTAGTTATAATGAAGCTAAGCAAACTGACTATTTGGATAAGCTTACAGAAAAGGAGCCGGTCCTCATGAAGCAACCAGAAATCATCGATAAGTCGATCGTTCAGGGAGAAAAGTACCGCTTCACCGTGATCACAGACAAACTAATACGAATGGAATTTTCTGAAGAAGGGATTTTTGAGGACCGATCCACTCAGATCGTCATCAACCGGTTTACTGACGACGTGGATTTTGAAGTGAAGGACTCTGAGAACATGGTAGAGATTCTGACGGATGCCTTCCATCTTTGCTATATGAAAGAGGAAGCGTTCGCTCCACATAATTTATTCGTTGATGCAAGGTACCGGTTTACCGAGTATTCGAACCGCTGGTATTATGGCCAGTACATTCCCACTTTAAAAGGATCCCTTCGAACAGTGGATGAAGTGGATGGCGAGGCGGAGCTAGAGGAGAGTATCATATCCAAAGCCGGGTATGCGGTACTGGATGATTCCAATTCCTTTATTTTTAATGAAGATGATACGATCAGTCCAAGAGGCCACCAGCAGAAAGATATCTATTTTTTTGCATATGGGAGAGACTATCTGAAAGCGATCAAGGACTTTTACCGGCTGTCCGGACATCCGCCACTGTTGCCGCGCTATGCTTTGTGCAACTGGTGGAGCCGTTACTGGACCTATTCAGAACAGTCGTATCTGGCACTGATGGACCGTTTCGAAGTGGAAGACATTCCTTTTTCAGTGGCCGTCCTGGATATGGACTGGCATTTGACTGATATTCCATCTAAATACGGGAGCGGCTGGACAGGGTACACTTGGAACAAGGAAATCTTTCCTGATCCAGAATCTTTTTTGACAAAGCTTCATGACCGGGGACTTGCCGTGACCTTGAACGTGCATCCGGCTGACGGTATCAGAGGCTTTGAGGAACAGTATGATATTGTGGCTGATAAACTGGATTTAAATAAACAGATGGAAGAGCCGGCCAGTTTCGACCTGATGAATGAGACTTTTCGAGAAACCTATTTTGAAGATGTGAATCATCCGCTGGAAGAACAGGGGGTCGATTTCTGGTGGATCGACTGGCAGCAGGGCGAGTACAGCCGCAGCATTGTCGATCCGCTCTGGCTGCTCAATCACTATTATTATGAAGATCTAAAAAAACGTGAAAATGAGGCGCTGATCTTGTCACGTTTTGCGGGGCCCGGCAGTCAACGTTATCCCGTCGGTTTTTCCGGTGATTCGGTGATTTCCTGGGAATCTCTGCGGTTCCAGCCTTATTTGACCGCGACCTCTTCCAATATCGGCTTTACCTGGTGGAGTCATGATATTGGAGGAAACAATAAAGGGCATAGAGATGAAGAACTGATACTAAGATGGGTTCAGTTCGGCGTATTCAGTCTCATCAACCGGCTCCACAGTTCAAAGAGCGCCTTTACGAGCAAAGAACCGTGGAACTATACGGATAATATAAGAAAACATATGGTAAAATTTTTGAGGCTTCGTCATGCCTTGATCCCGTATCTGTATACACTGAATGTCCGCAACAGTGAAGAAGGAATCCCAGTTATCCAGCCGCTTTATTACAATTGTGCGATGGATGAAGCCGGCTACAACAATAAGAACGAGTACTTCTTCGGTGATCAGCTGCTCGTTCTGCCGATCACGAATAAAAGAGATGAAGAAACGCTTTACGGCAGCGAGCGTGTCTACCTGCCTGAAGGGATGTGGTTCGATATTTTCACCAATTTACGGTACGGAGGCAAAGTTGAAATGAAGATCTATCGCGATGAGTCAATGATCCCTGCCTTCGCACGAGCTGGGTGCATCATCCCTTTGGATCATAAACCGACTGAAACCAGAGCCGGTGATCTGCCGGAAGAGATCGAGTGGCTGATCTATCCCGGCCAAAGCAATGCCTTTGATTTAGTGGAAGATCAAAATGGCATTCGATCCATTACAACGTTGGAGTTGAATGTTTTAGATCAGCGTTTGACCATCAAAACAGAGGATCTGGGAAAGATCCTGCCTCAAAATCGTAAGCATATCATCCAATTCAACGCCTCAAAAAAAGTTGAAGTCACAAGCTTTGAGAATGGGAAAGTGGAGATTGCAAGATTTTCAGAAGACGTGAATCGGACATCGGTTACGATCATTCCTCAAAATGCCGATCACACAACTATCAGATTCGATCACTTCAAAATAATCAAAAAGCAGGATATCAGCAGTGAATTATACAAACGACTGCATCGGGCACAGGTAAGACATTATCTGAAAAATGATCTTTTGAGCAGCTTTGACAGTGATCTGACCGACTTCAGCCTGCTCGCCCTCGTGGATCAGATAGAAGAAGAGTATTTGAGCGAATCCCTATTCGAACTGCTGTATATCAAGAACAGCTGACTAATAGAAACAATCCTAGCAGAGGAAAAACTAATGCATAAAATGAAGACTTACAGTTGGCCGGCAGGCTTTTTGTAAGTCTTTTTTTACTAGTCAGTTCTGAAGTTTTTCGATATCGTTTATTATTAAAGTATAGCACTTAGATATAGAAAACAAAAACGTTTACTAATTTTACTAAAACATTTCGTAAACGCTTGCATTCTTTAGTATTTTTTATATGATTATTACAACAATATAAGAAAGGGGTTACAATGAGATTTCTGTTCATAATTATTGAAGGAAGGTGGTAATCATCATCTCTACGAATTATTTGAAACAGGATTGCCTGGAAGTGAACCGTCAGCCTGAACATGCTTACTTTTTCGCCTATAAAGATAAAGAAAGTGCCCTCAGCTATGATCGGTCATATTCACAAGGCTTTACCTTACTGAACGGCGCCTGGAAGTTTCATTACGGCAGGCATCCGAACGATGTAGACGACGATTTTTTCAAGAAAGAATTCAATGATGCAGCGTGGGAATCGCTTCATGTTCCATCCCACTGGGAAATGAAAGGCTATAGTAAACCTCATTATACAAACGTGCAGTACCCATTTCCGGTCGATCCGCCGCATATTCCGTCAGACAATCCGACGGGAACCTACCGGAAAACCTTCTACTTAAGCGAAGTGAAAGAACGTTCAGTGATCCGGTTCGAGGGCGTCGACAGTGCCTTTGATCTATGGCTGAACGGTGAATATATCGGTTACTCGACCGGCAGCCGGATCGCAGCTGAATTCGATATTTCGGATCTACTGATCGAAGGTCATAATACTCTGGCGGTCAAAGTATACAAATGGTCAGCGCAGAGTTATCTGGAAGACCAGGACATGTGGTGGCTGTCAGGCATATTCAGAGATGTGTATATCCTGTCTAAAGAAACCACTGGCATAAAAGACTACTTTGTAAAGACGATCTTTGACAAAGACTATAAAGATGCCGAACTGAATCTGTCACTGGATGTGACGGAAGCAACGATCGGCAAAGACGTGAAGATCGAACTCTTCGATAAAAACCATGACAGAGTTTTTGAAGAGACCGTATCACTCGATAAAGAGTCAGTTGAGTTTTCAAAAACCGTTGAAACACCTGTTAAGTGGTCGGCAGAAGATCCAACGCTTCATCACTTGCTGTTTACTATTGAAGATAATGGAAACGTTTTAGAGGTCGTGCCACAGCGAATCGGCTTCAGGCAAGTGGAACTCAAAGACGGGCTGATCAAGGTGAACGGCCAACGCATTTTATTCAAAGGCGTGAACCGTCACGAATTTCATCCGGAACACGGACGGGCCGTTCCTTTAGATGTGATGGAACAGCACCTGAAACTGATGAAGCAGCACAACATCAATGCAGTCCGGACCTCACATTACCCAAGCGATCCGCGTTTTTACGACTTATGCGATGAATACGGCTTTTATGTGATCGATGAAACAGACCTGGAAACGCACGGCTTTACCTTGATCAATGATCTGGATCAGCTGAGCGACAACAAGGACTGGCAGAAGAATTATATCGACCGCATTAAACGCATGGTCGAGCGGGACAAGAATCATCCGGCTGTGATCATCTGGTCTCTCGGTAACGAGTCAGGATTCGGTCAGAATCATCTGGCGATGGCTGAGTGGGCGAGAGGTCGTGACGAGACCCGACTCCTGCATTATGAAGGGGAAACAATCCGTATCCTTGATGAATCAAATTATGAACCCAAGACACTGAATCAGAGTGCCGACTTCTTCTCAACGATGTACACAGATGTTGGTCGCCTGGAAAAACTGGGTAAACAGACTCATCTGGAGCAACCGCATGTTTTATGTGAGTTTGCTCACGCGATGGGGAATGGTCCCGGCGGCTTCAAGGAATACACCGAGTTGTTCAATAAATACCCGCGTCTTCAAGGAGGCTTTGTCTGGGAATGGATCGATCACGGGATCAAGGCGATCAATGAAGACAATGAAGAATTCTACGCATACGGCGGTGACTTCGGGGAACACCCGCATGACGGCAACTTCGTCATCGACGGCCTGATTTTCCCTGACCGTACCCCATCACCGGCACTACTTGACTACAAGCGGGCGATCCAGCCGGTGAAAGCCGAGCTGGAAGGGAATCAGCTGACGATCACCAACCGCTATGACTTTATCGATTTAAGCAAGCTGAAAGCCAACTGGGTGCTGAAACAGAACGGCAGGATCCTGGATCAGGGCGACTTGGATGTCACCGGCATCAAAGCTCAGGAGTCTGAAACGTTTGACTTACCGCTTGACGTGTCAGAGATCACGAAAGAATCCCAGCTGCTGGTCGAATGCCACACGAAAAACACTGAACGCTGGAGTGATTCCGGTCATCTTGTGGCTTGGGACCAGTTTACGATCGGCAAGGGAGTGACCTGGCCGGAACGACATGCAACAGATGAACCGATCGCAGTCATGGAAGACGGTGACTTGCTCTTTTTGAAAAACGGACAGTTCGAACTGGTCTTTGATACCTTTGAAGGAAAAATCAAAACGTATAGGGTCAATGGTGACCTTCTCATCGAAGAAGGACCGGAAAATAATTTCTGGAGGCCCATGACCGACAATGACAGCATCGGACACGACGATTTCAATACGCGTCCCAACAAAGAAGCATGGAAACAGTACGGTGTGGATCACTTCCAGGAGCGTATCGAAGAGGTTTCGGTCGATCTGGACGACGACGATTTCGTCATTGAAGTGAAAAGCACACTGGCCCCTCCCGTCCTCAACTGGGGCTTCCGCTCGACCGTCACGTATACGGTCAGACCGAACGGCGTCATTACGATTGATGTGAAAGGCGAAAAATTCGGGAATGGCCCGCTGACTTTACCGAAGATCGGCCTGCAGATGAACATCTCAAAATGGCTCGATCAGGTGACATGGTATGGAAACGGTCCGGGAGAATCTTATCCGGATATTCAGTTCGCCACCAGGAAAGATGTCTGGACACTGAAGAGTGACGAACTGGAAACATCTTATATTATGCCTCAGGAAAACGGAAACCGCAGCGATGTCGACTGGGTAAGCTTCACACACAGCGACGGAACGGGCTTCCTGATAAAAGGGAACGACTTGAACTTCAGTCTGAGGGAATACAGCACGGAAATACTGGACGAAGCGAAACACATTTATGAACTTGTCAAAGAAGACGCATGGGAATTGAATATCGATCACAAACTGAACGGCATTGGGTCTTCGAGTTGTGGACCGGGGGTGTTGGATAAGTACAAATTGACGAATGACAGTTATCAGTATCATTTAAGTCTGGAACCATACACAAGATAAGCAGTCAAATAAAAATAAAAATGGAGGGTTTTACATGTTCAGCAAAAAACATTTATTTTTAAGTGCTTCAGCCGTATTATTACTCGCAGCTTGTGGTAACGGAGACGATGAAACGGGAGATACTGGGGAAGAAACAACGGAGGAAACCAGTGGGGATATGAACGAACTGACCGTCTGGACCTGGGATCCAAACTTCAACGTTAAAGCTTTGGAAATGGCGGAAGAACGTTACCAGGAAGAAAATCCGGATTTCTCACTCAATATTATTGAAAATGCTCAGGAAGATGTGGTTCAAAAACTGAATACCAGCTTAAGCTCCGGTGTAGATACAGGGCTTCCGCAGATCGTCTTTATTGAAGACTACCGTGCACCAAGTTTCCTGAATTCTTATGACGAGGCATTCTATCCACTAGGTGACTACTACAACACCGATGAGTTTGCTGACTACAAAGTGGCAGCTGGATCAGTTGATGACAATGTCTATAACATTCCATTCGATACTGGGGTAACTGGACTTTATGTCCGTACAGATTATCTGGAAGATGCCGGTTACAGCCTGGAAGATCTGGAAGACATCACTTGGGACGAATATATCGAAATCGGGAAAGATGTATATGATCAGACGGGTATCAAGTGGCTGACTAATGACCATGGGGACTTAGGCATCATGCGTGTCATGCTTCAATCCTCTGGGGTATGGTGGACAGAAGAAGACGGGACGACACCTTACATTGCTGACAACATGGCATTAAAAGAAGCTTTTGAAGATTACAAGGAAATGAACGATTCAGGTATCATGAATGTCCATAACGAATGGGATCAGTTCATTCAGACATTCAATAATGGTGATGTAGTGACGGTCCCAACGGGTAACTGGATCTCAGCTTCTATCATGCAGGCTGAAGATCAGTCAGGCAAATGGGGAATTGCTCCGATCCCAAGACAGAATATCGAAGGTTCAGTCAACGCTTCTAACTTAGGCGGCTCGTCCATTTATGTTCTCCAGGGAGAAGGACAGGAAGCGGCAGCTGAATTCTTAGCTGCAACATTCGGTTCAGATGTTGATTTCTATCAGGACTTGGTCACAGAGATCAATGCTCTGGGAGCGTACGAACCGGCAACTGAAGGGGAAGCCTATGAACAAGAAAGTGAATTCTATGGCGGACAGCAGATCTTCCAGGACTTAGCTGAATGGACTCAGGAGATCCCTGAAGTTGATTTCGGTCAAAGAACTTATGAAATCCAGGACATCTTGGCTGTTGCTCTTCAAGAATATTTGAATGGTGCTGACTTGGATGAAGTCCTCCAGAATGCCCAGGAACAGGCAGAGTCAAACATGTAATTTTTAGTTAGACTGTTAAAGACTCTTTCAATCTGTTTTTGAAAGAGTCTTTAATTCTAGTTTGAGAAGGGGGATTTAAGTTGTCTGACAAAAAAAAGAAAGTCAAAAAGAAAAAAATGGGAAAACTCCAGCGTAACCGTGTCTGGATGAGCTGGACCTTTGTCCTTATTCCGACTTTATTTATTATCACGTTTTACTTTTATCCAATGATCCAGGCCTTTTGGATCTCACTCCACACAGGAACTGGGGTCAATCTGGACTTTACCGGACTGGATAACTACCGACGATTATTCAATGATCAGGCATTTATAACGGCTGTCAAGAATACGTTTATTTTCTTCATTTTTCAGATACCACTGATGATCATTCTGGCATTGTTCTTCTCGGTGCTATTGAATCAGAAGACGCTGCATTTCAAAGGCGTATTCAGGACACTGGTTTTCCTGCCGGCGATCACTTCACTGGTTGCCTATTCACTGATCTTCAGGTACTTGTTCTCAAATGATGGAGTGGTCAATCAGATCCTGATGTTCTTTAACTTCATAGATGATCCGATATTCTGGCTGGGGGATCCTTTCTGGGCTAAAGTACTGATCATCATCGCGATCACCTGGCGCTGGACAGGGTATAATATGATCTTTTACTTATCCGCGCTGCAAAATATCGATCCAGGGATCTATGAAGCGGCCCGTATCGACGGGGCAAGTGCTGTTCAGCAGTTCTTCAAGATCACGATTCCGATGCTGCGTCCGGTCATCCTGTTTACGTCGATCACGTCGACCATTGGGACCTTGCAGCTGTTCGATGAACCGATGAACTTGACC
The DNA here is from genome assembly GCF_900109825.1 of Alkalibacterium putridalgicola. Taxonomy (GTDB): domain Bacteria; phylum Bacillota; class Bacilli; order Lactobacillales; family Carnobacteriaceae_A; genus Alkalibacterium; species Alkalibacterium putridalgicola. The sequence continues at coordinate 8,284 of NZ_FOBL01000012.1, forward strand.
GGTGGGGGACCGGGGAATGCCACGACCACCATTTCACAGTATATTTATAATTTGTCATTCGAGTATACGCCGAACTTCGGCTATGCATCCGCGGTATCCTACAGTATCGTTGTCTTTGTACTGATACTTTCGGCCATTCAGTTTAGAGTAGGGAGGGAAAGAAAATGAAAAATGAAAAACGGACTAAACGTATCGCGACCTATGTCTTTTTAATACTAGTTTCGCTCATTTTCTTCTTCCCGTTCTATTTCCTGATCGTCAGTATTAGCAATCCGTCGATCGATATTACAAGAGGAAAGCTGCTTCCAGGCAGTCACCTCATTGAGAACTTCAAAACGATGATCGAAACGACCCCGATCAGTCTGTCGATCTGGAACTCGGCTTTAGTGTCTGTCGGTCAGACGATCATCTCCATCTTCGTCTCGTCTCTGGCAGGCTACGGCTTTGAAGTCCACCCCAGCCGCGGCAAGGAAGTCGTGTATAACATCATTCTTTTATCCATGATGATCCCGTTCGCCGCGCTGATGGTTCCGCTGTTCCGACTATTTGGGACCATTTCCGGTATCGCACCGGCCTTGGGGATCGATACGCTGTTTGGTGTTGTTTTACCTTACGTTTCTACGGCCTTCCTGGTTTTCTTCTTTAGACAGAACACCAAGATGTTCCCGAAAGAACTCATTGAAGCGGGCCGTATCGACGGTTTGTCAGAATTAGGGATCTTTGTCAAAATCTTTATTCCGACTATGAAAACGACTTATGCCGCAGCCGGTATCGTCACGTTCATGAACTCATGGAACAACTACCTGTGGCCTCTGATCGTACTGCAGTCACCAGAGAACTACACGGTGCCGCTGGTCATTTCAGCAATGGGCTCCGGCTACACGATCGATTACGGTTCTGTTATGATCGCCATCTTTATCACGACGATCCCGACCGCCATCATCTTCTTTGTCTTACAGAAATACTTCGTACAAGGAATGGTCGGCTCGCTTAAATAAAGTGATGAGACAAGTCAAAACGCTTATGGAAGCACCCAAAAAGAACTGCGATTCCTTTTTGGGTGTTTTCTTATATGTGCTGTCTAAAAGCTTGATGTGAAATCATGATATGAGTGAGTAGACCACGCTCGATGCTTGCATATGCACCTCGAGTTAAATGTGTGAGTAGATAAGCGAACAGACCAAGCGTACTAGCTTAAAGTGAGCTAAGAGGGAAAGTTTATAAGCCGGCTGAGTTACGGGCTAACTGATTGCTTCCGTTTGATTTTGAATAAGTAAGCTCGACCGGAATGAATAGACAGCCGTTCAAATTAGTCAACTAAAAAGTGAAAGAGATGATTTAGATACGATCATTTATAAAAGGAGTGGTTCATCAATGTTTGAGATAAGAGAAGATTTTTATTGGAATGAAAAGCCTATTAAGATTATTTCTGGCTCGATTCATTATTTCAGAGTAGTCCCCGAATACTGGGAAGACCGGTTGAAAAAGCTGAAAGCGATGGGGTGCAACACAGTCGAGACGTATATTCCCTGGAACTTTCATGAACCAAAAGAAGGGCAGTACGATTTTGACGGCATGCATGATGTGGCAAAGTTCATTAAAACAGCGCAGTCGCTGAATCTGTTCGTCATCGTCCGGCCGTCCCCTTATATTTGTGCTGAATGGGAATTTGGCGGTCTGCCTAGCTGGCTCTTGAAAGATAAAAACATGCAGCTAAGGACGTACTACGAGCCGCTGCTTAACAAGATCGATCACTATTTTGAAAAGTTATTTAATGAACTGGTTCCGCTGCAGGCCACACATGGCGGGCCGATCATTATGATGCAGGTTGAAAACGAGTACGGCAGTTATAACAATGATAAAAACTATCTGAAAGCGCTAGTCGACATGATGAAAAAGTATGGGGTAGATGTTCCTTTGGTCACCAGCGATGGCACATGGCTTGATATGCTGGAAAACGGGACACTTCCTGAATATGCTCATCCAACTGTCAACTTCGGCTCTGATGCTGCTCATCATTTTGGTGAACTCGAGCACTTCATCGGTAAAGATTCTCCTTTGATGGTAATGGAGTTCTGGATCGGCTGGTTCACGGCCTGGGGTAATAAGAAATATAACCGGACAGACTACAAAAAACAGGCAGAAGAGCTACGTAAAGTTTTAAATAAAGGCCATGTCAATTTCTATATGTTCCACGGCGGAACGAACTTTGGCTTTATGAACGGATCCAACTATTACGATCAACTGACACCGGACATCACTTCATATGATTACGATGCGCCTTTATCCGAATGGGGAGATGTAACTAAAAAGTATAAGGCGTTCAGGGAAGTGATCCAGGAGGTCACAAACAGCGAACTGCCTCCGTTACCCGAATTGGTCAAGAAAATGGACTACGGGAAAGTCGCTCTAAAAGCTCGTACTTCTTTGTTTGAAAATCTGGACACGATTAGTGAAGGTGTAAAGAGTCCGTACACGCTTTCGATGGAAGAACTGGACCAGGATTACGGCTATGTTTTATATCGACAAAAAGCCGGTCCTAAAAGACAAGTAGAGGATTTCCGACTGCTGGGGACAAACGACCGTGCACAAATCTTCCTTAACGGCGTATTGGAGCTGACACAATACGACAAAGAATTAGGGGATAAAGAAGTTTTTGAACTGACTGAAGATGAGATGACTATGAATATCCTGGTGGAGAATATGGGGCGTGTCAATTACGGCCCGCGTCTCAAAGCGCAATCCAAAGGGATCACAGATGGCGTATTCCTGAACGGTGCTTACCGCAGTGGCTGGACGCATTACCCCTTACCACTGGATAACATTGATAAAGTAGATTATGAGAAACCCTACCAAGAACAGGCGCCGAGTTTTTCCTTGTTCGAACATGAAATAGAAGAAACAGCGGATACCTTTATCGATATGACAGGCTGGGGCAAAGGCATCGTTTTTATGAATGGCTTCAACCTCGGACGCTTCTGGGAAGTCGGACCGCAGTATAAACTTTATGTACCCGCGCCGTTACTTAAGGAAGGCCTTAACCAGATCGTGGTCTTTGAAACAGAAGGAAAGGTGAAAGAAGAACTTATATTTTCTAACAAGCCGCCGTATTGACCAATATAGTAACCATAAAGGCAATGTTCATTTGAGCATTGCCTTTTTTTGAGGTAAAATCTTCATTGTCTCTAATTTATAGCTACTTATATTTTTGTAAACGAGCGGCTGTATTCGCTATAATAGAATTACCATCGGTTAAAATAATTTTTTAATATAACTAAAGGGGCTTTTTATATTCCGGAGGGAGAAGTGTATGAACCAACTAAAAAACATCATCAAGGGAAATACTTACCGGTTTACTGTCTTGACCAGCAAACTGCTGCGAATGGAGTATTCCAAAGACGGCATTTTCGAAGACCGTCCAACTCAAATTGTAAAGAATCGTGATTTAGGCGAAGTGGATTTTGAGCTCAAGGAAACACATCAGATGATCGAGATCATCACCGATTCGTTTCACCTTCGCTATATGAAGGAAAAAGAGTTTTCGCCAAAGAACCTGTCGATAGATGTCAGATACAACTATACGAACTACACGAACAGATGGTACTTCGGCCAGTATATCCCGACGCTTAAAGGGGCATTACGGACCGTCGACAAGGTGGACGGGGAAGCACCGCTGGAAGAGAGTATCATTTCTAAATACGGCTACGCGACGCTTGATGATTCGCGGTCTTTTGTTTTTGACGAAAATGAAAACATCAAGGTGAAGAATCACACGCAGACGGATATGTACTTTTTTGCTTATGGCAGAGAGTATGAGAAAGCCGTTCAGGACTTTTACCGACTGTCCGGCCACCCGCCGCTACTGCCGCGCTATGCCTTGGGCAACTGGTGGAGCAGATACTGGCGTTATACGGAAGAGAGCTACCTGAAGCTGATCGATAAATTTGAAGAAGACGATATTCCGCTGGCAGTGAGTGTCATCGATATGGACTGGCACCTTACAGACGTGCCTTCAAAGTATGGAAGCGGCTGGACCGGTTATACCTGGAACAAAGAGCTGTTTCCTGATCCCGAACGTTTCTTAGAAACGCTTCAGGACAAAGGACTGGCAGTGACTTTGAACGTGCATCCAGCGGACGGTATCCGGGCTTTTGAAGAACAGTATGAAGTTGTTGCAGGAAAGCTTGATCTCAGTACATCTATCGAAGAACCGGCCCATTTTGACTTGATGGATGACGACTTCAGACAGGTCTATTTCGAGGACGTCCACCATCCTATGGAAGAACTGGGCGTTGACTTCTGGTGGATCGACTGGCAACAGGGCGAATTCAGCAGCAGCGACATCGATCCCCTGTGGCTCTTAAATCATTATCATTTCAAAGACATGAAAGACCGGGGCAAAGACGGACTGATCCTGTCGCGTTACGGAGGGCCAGGCAGTCACCGTTATCCCGTCGGCTTTTCGGGAGATGCCATCATCACCTGGGATTCGCTGAAGTTCCAGCCTTACTTGACGGCAACGTCTTCTAATATCGGCTACACTTGGTGGAGCCATGACATCGGCGGCCACTTCAAAGGCTATAAGGATGAAGAACTGGCACTGAGATGGTTCCAGTTCGGCGTATTCAGTCCGATCAATCGTCTGCATAGTTCCAACAGTGCCTTTTCGAGCAAGGAACCCTGGAAGTACAGCATCGGCATCAGACAGAACATGACGGAAGCTTTGCGTTTGCGTCATGCGCTGATCCCTTACCTCTATACCTTGAATGTGTTGAACAGCGAGCAGGGCATCCCGGTCATTCAGCCGGTCTACTATAAATACCCGCACGAGGAGTCGGCTTATCATATCAGGAATGAATATTTCTTTGGAAGTGAACTCCTCGTCTTGCCGGTAACCAGCAAGAAAGATGAGGAGACGCTATACGGGAGTGAAGTCTTTTATTTCCCTGAAGGTCAGTGGTTCGATGTGTTCACCAACTTCCGCTATAAAGGTCAGTCGGAACTGAAAGTGTTGAGAGATGAAACGACCATCCCGGTTTTTGCTAAAGAAGGCAGCATCATCCCACTCGATCCAGCGCCAACTGAAACAGATGCCCATAATTTACCAGAAAATATGGACTGGCTGATCTATCCTGGAGCCAGCAACCGCTTTGAACTGGTCGAAGACGCCGACCATCAGCGAGCGGTAACCACTTTTGAACTGAATCATTCCGAGCAGATTCTGTCTATAAATATAGAAGGTGAGAAGACAGTTTTACCGGAAGAGCGCAGGCATGTCATTCATTTCAATGGATCAAATGAAGTGAAGGTAGTAGACGTGCAAAACGGCGAAGTCGAAGCGTCAGTATTCGATAAAAAACTGAACCGGACCACCGTTACGCTTAAGCCAGAAGGCAGCGGAGCGCTGACAGTAAGGTTTAACGGTTTCAAAGCGATCGCCCAGCAGGATATCAGTGAAGAACTATTCAAGCGTCTGGACAAAGCTCAAGTCGGCTATTTCCTGAAAGACGACCTGCTCAATGCCTTCAACAGTGACCTTTCTGACTTCAGTCTGCTTGCGCTGATCAATGAAATGGAAGAAGAACAGCTTAGTCAGTCATTGTTTGAACTGCTTTATATCAAGAACAGCTGATCCTGGCAGTACTATAGAATTAAGACTATACAGTAAATACACCGTACTCAACATGGAAGAGTTGAGTACGGTGTGTTTTTATAAAAATGATGCCAATTGATGTCACACAAAGGGTCAGGGAACTCATTCGTATTCGATCATTCTATAATAGTCAACGACGAGATCTGACAAAATCACAAGAAATGATCTTGCTGATATATCGTAACCTTTGTATAAATAGTGCTGAATTGAGAAGCTGACGCCTATATCTGTGGTTTTCATCAAGGCGCTATCGGGATTGTTGGTCAGAACGATCGTCGGTATTGCTAAGTGAGACAGTTTTTCAGCGGCTTTGACCAGCGTCTGGGTTTCGCCGCTTGATGAGATGAAAATGACTAGATCATGGCTGTCGACCCAGTTACTGACTAAATCGATCATGTGGGATTCATAGATATAAGAAGACGCCCGGTTGATCTGCATTAGTCGCTTACTCATATATTCGCCGACCACTTTTGTGAGTCCAACTGAAATGATGATGATCTTGTCTGCTTTCTTCATTTCTTCGGCAGCTTTTTTCAGAACGTTTTTATCTAGGTGAGCAAGCCCGGTAGAAAGACCATCCAAGTACTGGTCGACCGGGTCGAGATTCTCCAGATTCTCGCTGCGGGTCAACTGTTCGTTCATTTTTTTCAGATTGAATTTAAATTCTGAAAAGCCTCCGTAGCCTAATTTATGACTCAGGCGGACGATGGTCGTTGTGCTGACGGCATTTTTTTCGGCGAGCTTTGTCAAAGACATCTCGGCGACGTCCTCGCTGTTGTTTTCAATGTAATAAAGTATTTGTTTCTCGGTATAAGTCAGATTTGCCAGTTCGTTTGCATGAATATCTAAAAGCCTGCCCATATCATCTCGTCCTTTATTGTAAGCATTTCTTTCATTTTAACACAACACTTCTGCAAGTACATCTGTCATGTAGATCGTCTGCTAACTTCAGGATGTACAATTGTACAGGGGATGTACTAGTCCTTAGATATAACGTGGTGTATTCTATACATAGATCAACTGAAAACGTTTTTAAAAACAAGGAGGAAACAACGTGGACTTAAAGAAACTAACATCTAAGCAGCTGGTTCGGTATGATATCACATCAACAGATAAGGCAGAAGTGATCAGAGAACTTGTTCATTCATTATACAAAGAAAACATTATCAATGACGAGCAGACCTTTTATGACAGTGTAATGGAAAGAGAGGGAACCTCGGCTACTGGAATGGAAAACGGGCTGGCCATTCCTCACGGGAAATCTGAAACCGTTAACGAAGCAGCTTTTGCTGTGGCACGCCTTGAGCGTCCTGTAAAGGAATGGGAAAGTATCGATCCTGATAATCAAGTGGAGCTGGTCTTTTTACTGGCTATCCCAACGAGTGAAGCAGGATCCACGCATTTAAACGTGCTGGCTGAATTGAGCACGCGCTTGATGAATAAGGCCTATTACACGCGTCTTCTTGAAGCCAAAGATTCAGACGACTTTATGAAGGCGCTGGACAGTTATGAAAAAGCCGGGAAGAAAGCCGTCAGCAAAGAAGGAAAAACGATCCTGGCTGTGACGTCGTGTGCTTCAGGTATCGCCCATACTTACATGGCAGCTGAAGCGCTTGAAAAAGCAGCTGACAAGTTGGGGTATACGATCTGGACCGAAAAGCAGGGAGCAACTGGTATCGAAGACCGTATAAGTGCAGAGATGATCAAAAAAGCAGACGGTATCGTCTTTGCTACAGATCTGCCGGTTAAAGAGAAAGCACGTTTTGCCGGACTTCCTTACGTACAGACCCGTGTTGCTGACCCGCTTAAGAATAGTGAATCGCTTCTGACCAAAGTAGTTGGGAAACCTGACGGTAAAGTAAAAGTACAGGACAGCGATGTGGCTCCAAGACAGGAGAATCACAACGGCGAAAAACAAGGTGTCCTAAGTGAAATGGTCCAGGCCGTTATGACTGGTATCAGTTACATGATCCCACTCCTCGTTGCGGGTGGTTTAATGATGGGTATCGCCAAGCTTGGCGCTATGCCTTTCGGGCTGGTCAATGAGATCAATGATATTTCTTACGCGACACACAGCAATGAATTCTTTGTTATATTACATCACTTGGATAAACTCGGCTTTATGATTTTCCAGTTCATCTATGCTATTTTCGCAGCCTATACAGCTTATTCTATTGCTGACCGAGTTGGTATCGTAGCCGGTTTTGTCGGGGGACTCTTTGCCAACGGTGTTCACTTCCGTTTCTGGGGGATCGAAGGAGGCGTCGCTTCCGGGTTCTTGGGAGCACTTGTCCTTGGTCTACTCGCCGGATATCTGTCACGATTCTTGAACGAAAAAATCAAACTGAACCGCAATCTACAGGCAATGAAACCAATGTTCTTGATCCCTGCAGTTTCTGTACTGGTTATCTTCCTGGCTAATTTCTATATCGTCGATCCTGTATTTGGTGGGCTGAACCAGTTGATGGAACAAGCGATCACAGCTTCTGCTGAAGGCGGAGAAATCATTCTTTCTTCGATCATCGCAGCAGCAACAGCCTTTGACTTGGGTGGACCTGTCAACAAAGCTGCTGGGGCCATCAATATCGGACTGGCTGCAGACGGGATCTTCCCACTGACTGCACGCGTCCTATCGATCGTTATCCCACCGATCGGCTTAGGGCTAGCAACCGTCCTTGACAAGTATATCGTTGGTAAGCGCGTATTCAATGCAAACTTGCGCGTCACAGGTAACACATCGATCCTGCTCGGTTTCTTAGCCATCAGTGAAGGGGCGATCCCGTTCATGCTGCAGAATCCGATCATTACGATCCCGATCAATATTATCGGAGCCATCCTGGGTTCTATTACAGCCGTGCTTTTAGGTGCCGTACAATGGCTACCGCTTCCAGCTGTCTGGGGCTGGCCATTAGTCGATAACGTACTGGCTTATATCATCGGACTGCTCGTAGGAACATTATTTATTGCACTGTCAAACATCTTTATCCGAAACAATATGATCAAGCGCGGAAAAATGACTGTTTAATCACTGAAAATAAAAAGGAATAGGTCCGTGGAGGAAGTAAGTCTCCACGGATACTGTTTTATTCACAGGAGGACTTAAAGATGACATCGAAACGAGTATATATCGTTCCTCATTCTCATTGGGACAGGGAATGGTATTTTACGATCGAAGATTCCAATTTAATATTAGTTGAAAACATTAACCGGTTGCTCGACGTGTTGGAGCAAGACACGGCTTATCACGGGTATGTCTTTGACGGACAGCTGTCTGTGGTGGAAGAGTTTTTGAGGATCGAACCGAAGCAAACGGATCGCTTGAAGAAGTTGATCGAGAAGAAACGCTTGTTTATCGGTCCCTGGTACACGCAGGCGGATTCATTGCTGACACATAAAGAGTCACTTGTTCGTAATTTGCTGTATGGTGTTTCAGGCTCCGAAAAAATGGGGCACAGCATGAATGTGGGCTATCTGCCGGATATCTTTGGACAAAACACCTATCTGCCGTCGCTTTTTAAAAACTTCGGCATCGATTATGGTATTTTCCAGCGCGGGCTGTATACGGATGAACTGAATGGTGATGTCCATTTTAAATGGCAGTCGCCTGACGGGGAATCGGTCAAGGGAGCGGTCCTGCCACTAGGGTATGGACCTGGGAAATTTCTTGAAGCCAGTAAGGATTATATGAATGACCATCTTAAACCGCTTGTAGACAAAGTGAGTGATATGAGCAAACATACTGATCATATCCTCTTTCCGTCCGGTGGGGACCAGGTTCTTGTACGTGAGCATTTCCCGGAAACGGTTAGAGCACTGAATGCTATGGATGGAGAAAACAGCTATGTCTTGTCAGATTATGAGACTTACATGGATGAAACATGGAATGAGGAAGCCTTCAATAATACGATCGAAGGCGAGCTTATCGCAACCGAAACCTCACGGATGCACCGAACGATTCGTTCTCAGCGTTATGACATCAAATACTGGAATTATCAGGTGGAACACAAACTCATTGGACAGCTTGAACCTTTAGCGGTCATGGGTCATGCCCTTGGTCTTCGCTATCCGAAAGCGCGTCTGGATGAAATGTGGAAAGAACTGTTCGATGTCCATGCACACGATAGTATCGGCGGCTGCAATTCAGACGCAACGAATCAAAATATCATGGAACGTCTTCATAAGATCGACCGTCAGATCGATGGTTTGATGAATATTATCAAGCGACAGATGACTCAAGCCATCGTGAATCAGTCTGAAGAAGAGCAGCTGCTCGTTGTGTTCAATACGAACGGAAAAGCTGCAAAACAGAATGTGGAAGCTATTTTGTTCACCGATCAGCCATCCTTTGAACTGATCAGTAATGAAGGAGAAACTCTCAGCTATTCTCTGCTCGAACAGATAGAAATGGATGGCGGGAAAAAGATCCAGGTCACAGATGAGGGTGAAAAAGAAGTCCCGCTTCCGGGTTACTTTAAAACTAAGGTCCTGATTGAAAGCCTTTCTCTTCCTTCTTTTGGCTATACGACGTTGAATATAAATGCAGAAGTTAAACCAAACCAGGATCACGAAACTACGCCTGTTCAGTCACTTGAAAATGATCAGGTAAAAATCTTTGTGGAAGACGGTTCGCTTTTCCTTTATAACAAAGTATCCGATAAAACACTTAAAGATTTTCTGCAGTTCGAGGATACAGCAGATGCGGGGGATTCTTATGACTATTCACCCTTGCCTGGAAGTGAACCGATCTTGATCGATCAATTCGAATGTGTCACGACTTCACAGTCTGGTCGTGTACAGTTGATGGACTTAGAGACTAAAGCCCAGTTGCCGAAACTCTTAGATGAACGCCGTCAGGCTGACCACAATAAACAGCAGGCATCAACAGAAAATATCACGATCAAAACCCGACTGACTTTGAAACCGGATGATGTCTTCGTCCATGTCCATCATGAAATCGAGAACACTGTCAAAGATCACCGTCTACGCGTTTTGATTCAGACACCAGTAGAGAAGCCTCTGTATTCCTACGGCGATCAGGGTTACAGCCTGATCCAACGCCCGCTGGTCGAGGAACGTATGGCTGACTGGAAAGAACGCGGCTACAAAGAAGCACCAGTCCCGATCTATACCGTTGAGCGTTTCGCCGGACTAAAGGGTGAAAAGACAGCCATTACTGCCTTTACGAAAGGGATCAAAGAATATGAAGTACTGAAGGATACCCGTCGATTTGCTCTGACTCTGTTTCGCAGTGTGGGGCTGCTTGGACGCGATGATTTGGCTTGGCGACCGGGACGAGCTTCAGGTATCAACAATAAGGTCGTCAAAACCCCTGACGCACAGATGCTTGGAGCGATGACATTTGATTATGCCGTCTGCTTCGGTAATGATTCAGATAAGGTTCTGTTTGACCTCGCCGATCAGTATAATAGCCAGGTGTTCACCTATCAGCACCAGAAACTCAATACCTTTGAAGAACGGTTAGACCGATTTGAGATTCCATATCCGATAAGCAAACTTCAAAAGAGCCAGTCTCTGCTTGAACTTTCCGATCCAAAGGTCTTCATCAGTGCTTTGAAACATGCCGAAGAAGGAACGGGCGCAGTCGTGAGACTCTATAATCCGACTGACCAGGAAGTCAAGCTTTCTATCAAGACGTCTTTGGGTGAGACTATTTTCACGACGGACTTGAAAGAAGAAAAACAAGCTGAAGTATCTCAGATAACTGTGCCAAGCCGTGGGTATCAGACCGTTTTAATAGAAAAAGAAGGGACAGATCCAAGTGAATGACCAATCAAAATTTAAAGATCAGCTAAGGCAGCACCTGACATTTATATACGGGGATGCTTTTCAGGAAGACTTTGTCACTGACATAAATGATCTTGTTATAAAATGGCAGTCAAATGAACAGGAAAAGAGTGAACCGCTGACTGAAGAGAATATCTATCTCATTGCCTACGGTGACAGCATCCAAAAAGAAGATGAAGCCCCTTTAGCTACCCTGCATCACTTTCTTAAAGAAGAAACTGATGGTATCATAACGGATGTTCACCTTCTGCCGATGTTTCCATATACATCTGATGACGGCTTTTCAGTTGTGGACTATCGCGAGATCAATCCCGACTATGGCACGTGGCAGGATATCGAGGCATTTTCAGAAGATTTTCGACTGATGTTCGACTTCGTGGCGAATCATATCTCTAAATCCAGCAGCTGGTTCAAGAAATACCTGGAAGATGACCCCGAGTATGCCAAGTATTTTATCGAAAAAGATGAAGCCTTTGATGCATCTGAAGTAGTGCGTCCAAGAACTTCACCGCTATTTCATTCATATGAAAGCAAACAAGGTAAAAAAACAGCTTGGACGACGTTCAGTGAAGATCAGGTCGATGTGAACTTCAGACATTTCCCGGTACTCTTGGAAATGACAGAGATCTTGCTGGAATATATTGCTAAAGGTGCTTCAAGCATACGCCTTGATGCGATTGGCTTTATATGGAAAAAGTCGGGAAGTACTAGTATACATCTGCCGGAAGCACATGAAATCATCAAGCTCTGGCACACGATCACTGAGAAAGTCGATTCGGAAGTTCAGATCATTACGGAAACGAACGTACCGCATAAAGAGAATATTTCTTATTTCGGTAGCGGCACGGATGAAGCGCATATGGTCTATCAGTTCACGCTCCCTCCGCTTGTCCAGTACAGCTTTGCAACGAAGAATGCAGCCAAACTGACAAACTGGGCAAAAACGATCGAAAAAATCTCGGACCAGGCGACTTACTTCAACTTCTTAGCCAGTCATGACGGTATCGGTGTCAGACCGGTTGAGGGGATCCTTAATGATGAAGAACTGGGTGTGCTCCTTGAAAAAGTGGAGCAAAACGGCGGAGCGGTTTCTTATAAATCCAATCCGGACGGGTCCAAGTCACCCTATGAGCTGAACATCAACTATATGGACATGCTGAAAGACAAGGAGGATTCGCTGGAGATTCATGTGAAGAAAGCACTGGCTGCACATGCGATCCTTTTATCTTTTATAGGCGTCCCGGCCATTTACTACCATTCACTTTTTGGTTCACAAAATGACAGAGAGGGTCTAGAAAAATCAGGGATCAATCGCCGCATCAACAGAGAGAAACTCTCTTACGACAGCTTGAAAGCTGAATTTCAAGAAGAAGGGCGACGCCGCCTAGTCTTTGAAGGCATGAAAGATATGATCAAAGTCAGACAGTCGTCTTCAGCTTTTTCCCCTTTTGCAGATCAGGAAGTCCTGACGGATGACGAACGGCTCTTTTCGCTTATCCGTTCAAACAAGCAGACTGATGAAAAAGTATTTTTCTCGGTCAATGTGTCTGATGAACCCGTCGATTTAGACTTACCATTCAGCGGAGAGAATCTCTATGCTAGCAATAAATTATCCAAGAAATTAGCCTTAGATCCATACGAGTTTGTCTGGATCAAAGATTAATTAAACAAGAAAACCAGTCAGCTATAATGAGCTGACTGGTTTTCTTGCTTTTTAGTATAATAAAGTAATCGTATTTAAAATTCAGCCGATGAGAAACGACAATAGTTCAACCTATACTCCTCAATTTTTGAATGATCATTTGAAGGTTTGACCGTCCGATATTCATATGCTTGGTAATAACCAGGACATGTATTCTATAATAAAGATAAGTGTAAAGACCCCAAGCAGTATGTTTGAAAGGAGACCGCTATGAATTCATTGATATCTAAAGATTCGAAATGGGTTTTAACAGAGAAAGGGACAGACCCGGAAATGATCAGACAGAATGAAACGTTGTTCGCCTTGTCGAACGGGCATTTCGGTACACGCGGCAGTTTGGAAGAGGCTGAGCGGACCAGGGAATACAGTCACAGCGAGGCCACGCTCGTGAATGCCTACTATGACAGCGAACCGATCGAGTATGGCGAGTGGGCCTACGGATACGCCGAAAAACACCAGACAGTCATCCCAGTCCCGAACGGGAAGAAGCTGGCAATCAAGCTGGACAATGACCTGTTCGATCTGGAAACCGGGAAGACGACGGACCACAAGCGTCAGCTCGACTTGAAGAAGGGACTGCTCACACGGTCCTTCACCTGGGAGAATACAAAGGGACATAAACTGGACGTGATAATAGAACGATTCGTCTCTTACGATTATCCAGAACTGCTGGCACAAAATATCAAGATCACACCATATGACGAAGGGTGTGACCTTCAGATTGTTGCAACGCTGGATGACTTAAAAGAAATGGGAAGCCTCTCTGAAGAAGAGAGTAATGATCCGCGGATCAAGGCTCAGAAAGAACGACGCTTCAAGTCCGAACGGTTGGAAGACTTCGAAAATCAGCTGTTGCATATAGAAACTAACAGCACAGATCTACACATGATCATGGGAGAAAAGAATGAGCTGTCGGATTCATCCGTTCAGTCCCGCTTTGAAAACGGAGCGGAAAGCTGGGAAATAGATACAGTCAAAGGCGAAACGGTAACACTTGAACGTATCGTTGGGTATAGCAACATTTTTAAAGACGCTTCTTATAAAGAAGAAAAAGCACAAAAACTTTCCACGATCATAAACGAAGCTTCAGCGATCGGTTTTGAAGGGTTGAAAGAAAAGCATGTGGACCATATGGAAGAATTCTGGGAAACATCTGATATAGAAATCGAGGGAGACGACGAATTGCAGGTAGGTCTGCGCTTCAATCTTTTCCACTTGTACCAGGCAGCCGGGCGAGACGGAAAGCGGAACATGTCGGCCAAGGGACTGACCGGTGAAGGCTATGAAGGTCATTATTTCTGGGACACTGAAATGTACATGCTCCCCTTCTTCCTTTATACCCAGCCGAAGATCGCCAAGCATTTATTGAATTACCGCTATACGATCCTGCATGAAGCACGCAACCGAGCTAGGGAGATGGCCGTAGACAAGGGAGCGCTCTTTGCCTGGCGCACGATCAACGGAAAAGAAGCCAGCCCGTATTATCCTGCCGGTACCGCTCAGATCCATATCAACGGCGATATTGCGCATGCTGTCCACTCGTATGTTAAAGTGACCGGGGACAGACGTTTCGGTATGCATGAGGGCCTTGAGATCCTTGTAGAGACTGCGCGATTTTATGCTGGCTGGGGCCACTTCGATGAAAAGCGAAACGGTGCTTTTGTTCTAAACGATGTGACCGGACCCGATGAGTATACAGCGATTGTCAATAACAACTATTATACGAACCTCATGGCCAAGCATAACTTCAAGTATGCAGCCCAAATGGTGGAAGCAGTTCTTGAAGCCCAAGATGAAACCGGCTTGGACGTTCTTAAACGTATCGGCTTTGACAAGACGGAACTGGAAAACTGGAAGAAAGCCGCTGACAGAATGTTCCTACCCTATGATGAGGAACAGAGACTCACAATGCAGGATGACAGTTTCTTCCATAAAGAAGTGTGGGATATCGAAAACACACCGAAAGACAAGTTCCCGCTGCTGCTGCATTATCATCCGCTGACGATCTACCGCTACCAGGTCAACAAGCAGGCCGATACGGTGCTTGCCGAGTTCCTGTTCTCTGATGAATTTTCACAGGAACAGAAAGCCAGAGACTACGATTACTATGAATCTTTCACAACGCATGATTCGTCCTTGTCACGTTCTGTGTTTGGAATGATGGCCAGCGATCTAGGAGAGATGGATAAAGCTTACAGCTATTTCATGGATACGGCGCTGATGGACATCACGGATATGCAGAGCAATACGAAAGACGGTGTGCATGCGGCAAACATGGGAGGGACGTGGATGAGCATGGTCTACGGTTTTGGAGGCATGCGTCTGTTAAACGATACCCTCCAATTCAGACCGCGACTGCCGAAAGACTGGACACGCGTCACCTTCAAAGTTCAGTTCCGTCACCGTTTGATCAAGGTGGCGATCGGTAAAGAGGATACCGAGTATACCTTGTTAAAAGGCGAACCGCTCGTCATCCGTCATTTTGATGAAGAGAAGCATCTAGACTAAATCTAATCATGAAAAAAGTGCTGACCTCAATGGGTCAGCACTTTTTTGTGTCGTTTTAGTTTCGTTAAAAGGAATATACCAGATTTTATATTAAGACCATACTCGCTTCAGGCGAGTATGACCATCATTAGATCGATTCAAAAAAAATATTCTGTGAGCAGGCTTAAAAATATTTTATTCTGTCTGCTCAGATTGTCTAGCAGTTGAGCTGGCCATACTTCTGTCATCAAGTGACCGCTCATTTATATACTCTACTTCAGTCGGCACTAAAACACGAAGGTAGTGACCAGTCAGAGGTCTTATAAATTTGAGAAGGCTCTTGATAGCTATTCAAAGGACGACCCGGATTAGATATGGCGTTGAGCAGGCAGTAAAAGTGGCATTTTCTACCCACCCACCAGCTGAGTTCAAATGACCAGTCACAACAGCACCCGAGTAAGGCATACTCGAAGCCCATAAGAGGCGCGGTTGTCCGAATGGTTTTCAGTTCTGACTACTCAGAGAATGGAACTCGATCAATAGTCACAACCCATATAATAAAACGCGAATCTTAAAGAAAAAAAGAGAGCCTTCGCTTTCGAAGGCTCTTCATCTCAAGATTTTAAGTCAAGTGATTTTTTATAACGATTTCAGGAACTGTTAAGTTCTTACGGGCTTTCACATTAGCCAGGATGATGTCCGCCACGTCATCGGGATCCATGAGATGCTGGATTTCTTCTTTTGAGTAGATATCATCCCAGAAGCTAGTTTTCATCCCGCCCATGTAAGCTGCCAGGACGTGGATGTCTGTGTCGTCTAGTTCTTTGATGATGCTTTCAGTGAAGCCGCGGGCGCCGAATTTACTTGCGCAGTAAACCGATTCAGAGGTTTTGCCGTCTAGTCCGGCTGTGGAAATGACCTGGATGATCGTGCCTTCGTTTCGTTCTTTCATACGAGGGAGCACGGCCTGGGTACAGTAGATGGTTCCTTTCAGGTTGATATCGATCATCTGGTCGACAGAATCAGGCGAAATGTTCTCGGCATCGTCGAAGACGCCCACACCGGCATTATTTACGAGTACATCGATGTCCCCGTTATCCTCTGTAATCTCTTTGAAGACTTTCGCTACTTCTTCGTGTGACGAGACGTCCAGGGTATAAACAGATACTTTATCTGAGGACATCTTGTCTGCAACGTATCTCAGCTTACTGAATGTGCGGCCGAGCAAAGTGACATGGTAGTCCATCTCTGCATACTTTAGGGCCAGCGACGCACCTAACCCACTCCCGGCACCTGTGATCACGACATGTTTTGAATCCATTGCCATTTCCTCCTTCACGGTATCTTTCTTACTATCAAAGTACCAAATATATCCTCTTTTAGCAACGATTACGACGGCTGGATCGCTTAAAATAGGATGAAACAAAAAGTTGTCTGAATAAATAGAATACGCAACCTTCTGGAAAGGATATAGAGTAACAGTCATTATCAGAAGATCCTTCAGTTGTTGAAAACATTAATTCCTTATCAGTTATGTTAAAATTGATATAATAATATAGATAAATGCAAAAACACTGTGGTCGAAAGTCTGGAGGGAAAATAGTAATGGTCGAAAATAGAACCAGTGCACTCAAAAAAATCGAAAAAGAAGAAGCTGATTTCGAATCAAGAGAAGGTCTAAAGTCCAAGCTGCTTGAGGAAGCGGCTTACAGGCGCGGGTATAAGGCTGAACGGCTCGGTTTTGACACCATGATACTTACTTTACATGGCAAAGAGTTATTGTTTCGGGATATGAACGGGCCGCTTTCATCGGCAGCAATGATGCGGATCGTGGATGACAAATACCGAGCACGCCAACTGATAAAGAGGCAGGGGGTCACTGTCCCCGAATCGACGTACTTACGTATCTACGAACGTGATGAGATCAAAGCGTTTGCCCATAAAGTAGGCTACCCAGTCGTGCTCAAACCAAACGATCTATCGCGAGGCGAAGGCGTTTATACCAATATCGCATCAGATGAGGAACTGGATGAACACCTTGATAAAATAGCTGGGCTTATTGGGAGTGAGTTTTCAAAGATCCTGATCGAGAAACAGTTCAATGGGGACGATTACCGCTTTTTTGTCGTTGACGGTAAAGTGCTGGCGGCTTCGAAGCGGTCGCGGGCCAACGTGACTGGAGACGGAGAACACACTGTCCTTGAGCTGATTGAAGAGAAAAACCGATTGAGGAAGCAGAACCGGGATCTGAAAGAGTTCCTTATTCCTACTGACAAAGATAAATTGGAACGGCTGTACAGAGAAGGGCGCACACTTGAAACGGTACCTGAAAAAGGCGAATATATCGTCATCAGAGACGAATCGAACATAGCCAGCGGCGGCGACGGTATTGATTATACAGATACCGCGCATGAAGCCTTTAAAGAGATTGCTGTAAAAGCGATCCAGTCGATCCCAGGCTTTCACTACGGCGGCGTGGATATTATCACCAATGATATCACTCTAGATCCAAAAGCCGGTGATTACGTCGTTACAGAAGTCGAATTCAGTCCCGGACCGATGAGCATGTTCCACTGGAAAGGCGAGCAGAGAGATATGGCCAATCCTGTACTGGACTTTTACCTCAAAAACTTAGACAAACTATAGACACAGTCCTTAGATTGCAGAAAGACTCTGACAAGTGATAAATCGTCAGAGTCTTTTTTGATGACAGGATTTTTAAAGGGCGAAAACGTTTCAGCTACCTGGTTTTATTGTACGAAAAAAGAAAAAATTCTTTAATAAGTTTTCAATTGCGTATATAGTAGAATGAGTTGATTTATTAGGCAAGAAGCCTAGGAAAATGGGTAGTAGGATGTGCCAAGAGTATGATCTTGGAGGCCTCGAATGAAAAGTTCAGCACTATAGCTAGGCGAACCGTTTCCTTGCGACTGATAGGCAGACGTCATATACTGTTTAAATAAGCTGTTGAGTAAATTAACATCGTTTTTCTATATATAAGCAACGAGGAGATTTGAATGAATAAAAACAGACCATTAAAAAAAGCCATGCTACTTCTGATCCTTATCTTAGGTACGGCCTATTATCTTTACTGGGGAAATAATGCAATCGAGACGACTCATTATGAGTATAGTAACGAAGCGATACCGGCCAGTTTTGATAGCTACAGGATCGTTCAGGTGTCTGATTTGCATAATAAAGATTTTCATGGTGAACTGATCGATCAGATAAAAGACCAAGATCCCAACCTTATTCTAGTCACGGGAGATGTTATTGACAGCAACCGCACCGATCTAGCTAAGGCAGAAGAATTCCTTAGACAGGCCGTTTCGCTTGCGCCCGTGTACTTTGTATCCGGCAACCATGAAGTTGCATCAAACAAGTACCCTGAACTTGAAGATATCCTCGGTAAAATTGGAGTGAAAAACTTGGATGACGAGACTGCAGTGATCGAAGCAGACGGAGACGTGCTGTCTCTTGTTGGACTGTCTGATCCGCTCACTCTGATGGCAGAAGAGATAGAGGAAGTCGGAGAAAGAGATACCGTTCTTTTAGAAAACTTGACGGAGCTTTATTCAGGACAGGACACTGAGTTTTCTATCCTGCTTTCTCATAGGGCGGAGCTGATGGATCTCTACGTGGAGACTGAGTCGGACCTCGTCTTGTCCGGCCACGCACATGGTGGTCAGATAAGGCTGCCGTTTATCGAAGGCCTTTACGCGCCGTCGCAGGGCTTCTTCCCGGAATATACCAGCGGTAGGTATGAAGAAAGCGGAACGACCATGATCGTCAGCCGCGGACTGGGCAACAGTCTGTTTCCGCTGCGTGTTTTCAATCGGCCGGAACTCGTGGTCATTGAATTAAAGGCAGAATAAAATCGCGCGTGATGCTTTGATGAGAAATCGTAAAAGGCCCTTACTTCTCACAGTAAGTTCACGTATAATGAACAGTATTGATTTTTGAGTGAGGAGAGATGATGTGCAAAGTAGAAGTAGAATGCATTGGCTGGTAGCGGTGATGATGTGCGGACTGGCAATCAGCGCCGTGGGTCTGCCGATCATGACGAACGGGGTATTCATTACGCCGATCGCTGACAGCTTGAATGTTTACCGCGGGTCAGTGGCAATGCACAATACCCTGACGCTGTTCATGAAAGCCGTGATGTCCTTATATGTGCCGAGACTGATCAGCCGGTTCGGCTTCAAGCGTACGATCATTCTTGGTGTCATACTGGCAGGCGGGTCCAACTATCTGCTTGGCTGGGTCAGTTCGCTCTGGCTTTTCAATATCTTAGGCACTTTACGTGGGATCGGGACGGGTCTGTTGGCCTGGGTCCCACTGACGATCGTCATCAACGAGTGGTTCAGCGAGAAGCACGGTCTGGTCACGAGTGTCGTATTGAGCTTCAGCAGTATCACTGGGGCGATTTTTTCTCCTGTCTTTTCGAATCTGATTGATTCACTGGGCTGGGAACAGTCTTACCGCATCATGGGGATACTGATCGTCCTGTTCGCACTGCCGGCTATTTTAGTTCCGTTCACGTTAGATCCGAGAGACAGCGGCTATCTGCCATACGGCACGGACGATTCTGAAAAAGGAATGGCCAGGGAACGCGAAGTCGTTAAACGTGATGAGCAGCGCGACGTTTCACTCTTCCTTTTCGTGCATTTATTCATTTTTACACTGTTCCAGACCCTTCTGATCGGCGTCCCGCAGCATTTCCCAGGGTTTGCTCAGTCGCTTTCTTATTCGTCTGACATGGGTGCGACGATGCTTTCGATCGCGATGGTCAGCAGTATCGGCTTTAAATTAGGCCTCGGTTACGTGAGCGACCACTGGGGGCCTGTCAGAAGTACCGTGAGCATCCTAGCGCTGATCGCTGTTTCAAGCGTGATTTTATTGACTTTCGAGCTTGTTCCGCTGCTTTATGTTGGGGCCTTTCTTTTCGGTGCAGCTTTTTCTATTCCGTCGGTCAGTGTGACGCTGCTGACGAAAGAGTTCTTTGGACGCTATAATTTTACACGACTGTACCCGATCCTGGCCTTTTCAACGAGTCTTGGCGGAGCGATTTCTCTGGCAGCAGTCGGTTTTATTTACGACTTTACTGGTTCATATGCACCGGCTTTTGCGGTCGCTTTAGGTATAAACCTTGTAAATATCCTGATCTTGCTCTTTATTTCAAACCGGATCAGCAAGCAAAAAGCCGTCTAAGCAGAGGGAGAGATTTTTAAAAGTTGAATATTATTTCTTAAGTCGGTGCTTTATGCATCGGCTTTTTGAATGCAGATATGCTATGATTGAATCAATGATGACATAGGAGGATCACGGATGAATTATCACTATCAGTATGCAAAATATGAAAAGGTACAGGCACCGGCACCGGAAAAGGATCTGAAGCAGGTCCCGTTGACTGATGAGACGATGCAGGAGCGCTACAAGAAGGTCATAGGGAAGATGAAAGAAAACGGCCTGTCGACCCTGGTGATCTACGAAGACCTGGAACACGGGTCAAACTTTGAGTACTTGACGGGCTTTTTGACGCGTTTTGAAGAAGGGCTTCTAATCCTGCACGATGACGGCCAAGTCTACTATTTGCTGGGCAATGAAAATCTGAAACTGATCGATCACGCGCGTTTGGAAGGCGAGCTGGTACACATCCCGCATTTCTCGCTGCCAAATCAGCCGATGGAACCAATGAAGCGCTTTGACGAATTAGTGACTGAAGACTTGATCAAGTCAGACAAGAATGTCGGCGTGGTGGGCTGGAAACTCTTTACCGGGAAGTCTGACGCAGCAAGTAAGCAGTTTGACGTCCCGCACTATATCGTCAAACAGTTCATAAATCTCTTCGGGGAAGAAAAAGTCGTCAATGCGACTGACCTCTTTATTGGATCAGAAGGCGTACGAACAACGAACAACGCAAACGAAGTGGCACATTACGAATTCGGTGCAGCCTTGGCTTCTAAGCGTATGCTTAAAGCACTGGATGCTATTGAGATAGGCAAGTCCGAATGGGAACTTGGCGGTATCTTAAATGCATATGGCCAGCCAAACAGCGTGGTGACGATCGCCGCAACGGGTCAGCGCTTTGAACAGGCTAATCTGTATCCTTCCGAGAAAAAAGTCAAGCTTGGCGACAAACTGTCACTTACTGTCGGTTATAAAGGCGGGCTTCAAAGCCGCGGGCCGATCGCCGTTCACGACGCAAAAGAGCTTCCGGAAAAGCATCAGGATTATCTGGACAACGTCGCAAAACCCTATTTTACAGCGGTTACGGCCTGGCTGGAACAGGTTCATGTCGGCATGAAAGGCAGAGAGCTTTATGACGTGATCGACAGCGTCCTGCCTAAAGAAAAATTCGGCTGGGAGCTGAATCCGGGCCATTTAACGGCCGACGAGGAATGGATGGCTTCACCGGTCTCGAAATCTTCAGAAACCACCCTTCAAAGCGGCATGTTGTTTCAAGTGGATATCATCCCGTCAGTCAAAGGCTATCCAGGTGTGAGTGTGGAAGGTGGCATCGCCTTGGCAGACGAGGCGCTGCAGGAGGAAATCAAGAAAGCCTACCCAGATGTCTGGACGCGCATGGAACAAAGAAAGACCTATGTAAAAGAAGTTTTAGGGATAAATGTACACAAGGATATCCTTTTGACCGGTCACGCCACTCCGTATCTGCGTCCCTTTGCCTTGAACAAGGAAAAAGCCATGGTCTGGCGCGGGAATGTCTAGTTTGGCATTTAACTTTAGAAATTACGCCTCACTTTTTATATAATAGAAGAAGACAGAAGAAAGGAGCAGTAAATGTATGCAAGAATCACACTATTTTGAAACTAATGACGGAGAACGTCTGCCGAAAATCGGTTTAGGCACGGTTTATATCAAAGGAGCCAAGGGGGTTCAAAGTACCTTGTCGGCCATTCAAAACGGCTACCGCCTGATCGATACATCGACCAACTATAACAATGAAGGCATGGTGGGAGAAGCGATCCGCCGAAGCTCTGTCCCTCGGGAAGAATTTATCATCAGTTCCAAACTTCCCGGAGAGGTGCATGCCTACGATAAAGCCATCATGATGATCCAGGAATCACTTTACCGCATGGGTCTGGATTACTTTGACAAGTACCTGATCCACTGGCCGCTGCCGAAGCAGGATAAGTATGTTGAAGCGTGGCAGGCTTTAGTGGATGCACAGAAATTCGGTCTTATCAAATCGATCGGTGTCTCTAACTTCCTGGAAGAGCATCTGGACCGGATCATTGAAGAGACGGGTGTGGTCCCGGCGACGAACCAGATCGAGCGTCATCCTTACTTCAACAACAACGAACTTGTTCGAGTGAATAAGGAACGCGGCATCCTCACCGAAGGCTGGAGTCCTTTTGGCAGAGATAAAGTGGATGTTCTAGGGATCGATGTCCTGAAAGAAATCGGTGAGAAGTACGGCAAGTCTTCGGCACAGGTCGTCTTGAGATGGAATATCGACAATGATGTGCTGACAGTCGCTAAATCAGCGTCACCGGAAAATCAGCGAGCCAATCTTGATGTATTTGATTTCTCACTAACGCCTGAAGAAATCGAAAAGATCAACGCGCTGGATAAAGGTGAACCTGGAAGAGTGGAAGGTCAGCATCCGAATGAATACGAAGAGTTCGATTAGGGTCCCGATCTAAAATAAAGAATTTAAAACGTTCAGTGAATTTTTTCACTGAGCGTTTTTGTTTATGAAATAACTTCTTTTATATTATCATTAAGACATAACAGCTTACTGAAAAAGGATGATGATAATGGCTAAAGACAATGAGACAGAGCAAACATACTATCAATATAAAAACGAGGATGTCGTGAAGGAGTTCGATTCAGATGCAGAAGAAGGATTAAGTTCTGATGAAGCGCAGAAGCGTCTGGAACGTGATGGACCGAATGAGATCGAGCAGGACGAGGTATCTAAGTGGACGATTCTGATCAGACAATTGAATAATGTCGTGATCTACATACTTATCGCAGCGGTGGCGCTGACTTTAGGCATGGGACATTATTCAGATGCTGTCGTTATCGGACTGGTCATCATTGCCAATACCTTTATCGGCTACTACCAGGAAGTGAATGCTTCCAATGCATTGGAGAAAATCAAAGATATGTTGTCCACCCAGGCGACAGTTATCAGAGACGGCAAACGTGTCGATATACCGGCCGAAGAAGTTGTGAAAGGAGATCTGGTCTATATCGAGGCCGGAGACAACATACCGGCTGATTTGCGTCTTATAGAAGCAGAGAATATGAAAGTGCAGGAATCCTCGCTGACGGGTGAATCCGGTTCGGTGAGCAAGGAAGCGGAACCTCTGGAAGGGAAAAAGTCGACGGGGGACCAGAGCAATATGGCCTTTTCTTCGACATCTGTCACCAACGGGAACGGAACGGGCGTCGTTGTAGCAACTGCCGAAGAAACCGAGATCGGCAAAATCAGTTCGGCCGTCAGTGAACAGTCGCATCAGAAAACGCCTTTGATGAGAGAAATCGACGGGTTAGGTAAAAATATCTCGTATGTGATCCTGGGTGTCGCTGCACTGCTGTTTGCACTTGGATTCTTCATCGGCGATTATACACTGGGAGCGTTGTCGCTTGCCGTCATCACGATGATCGTCGGTTCGATCCCGGAAGGACTTCCAGCTACGACATCCGTGGTTTTAGCTATGGGTGTCAGGACGCTGGCGAATAAAAAGAACACGATTGTCAAAACTCTGCCTGCAGCTGAAACGCTCGGTTCAGTGGATGTTATTGCGACAGACAAGACTGGCACGCTGACACGTAATGAAATGACCGTTCAGACGATCGTGACGACAGAAGACACCTATGAAGTGACCGGTGTCGGTTATTCTCCAGAAGGAGATATTTTAAAAGACGACGAACCTGTCAATATCGATGAACTGGACGCCTTGAAGGAACTGATCCAGTCAGGCTATGAAGCCAATGAAACGACTCTTGAACAGGAAGAAGACAAGTGGGTCATCAACGGCGAACCGACTGACGGGGCCTTCCTGACGCTGTATCAGAAAAGTCATGGAACGGAAGAATCGGACTACGAAGAAATCGACCGCATCCCTTTTGATTCAGACTACCGTTACATCGCCTCGCTTTCACAGCATAAAGAATCTGGGGATCAGAAGATCTATATCAAAGGATCGCCGGACAAGATTTTTGAAATGGCAGAAGGGTCAGATCCGGACTTTGACCTGTCACACTGGCAGGATAAAGTGGAGGAGTTGTCTTCCAAAGGGCAGCGAGTGGTTGCAGTCGGCGTGAAGCAATTGGATCAGAAGAAGGAAGATATCGATCATCCTGACATGGAAGACGGCATCACCTTCTTAGGTATCGTCGGTATCATGGACCCGCCGCGGGATGAAGTGATCGAGTCCATTAAAACCATGCGTAAAGCCGGTGTGGCAGTGAAAATGATCACTGGGGACCACCCAAGCACAGCGAAAGCCATTGCTGAACAGCTGGGACTGGCAGAAAACGTCAAGGCGATCACCGGTCTGGAACTGGAAGAGATGAGCGAAGACGAGTTGACTGAAAAAATCAACGATTATCACGTCTTTGCCCGTACGACACCGGACAACAAACTGGAAATTGTCAAAGCTTACAAGCGCAGCGGAAAAGTCATTGCCATGGTCGGTGACGGCGTGAATGATGCACCTGCGCTGAAAACGTCCGATATCGGCGTCGCCATGGGTCAGAAAGGCACAGACGTCTCGAAAGATTCTGCGAATATGGTGCTGGCCAATGATGACTTCTCCACCATGGAAACGGCTATCCACGAAGGTCGACGCATTTATGACAACATCAAAAAGAGTATCCTGTATCTTTTGCCGACCAGTTTTGCCGAAGGGCTGATCATTGCGATCACTCTGCTGCTGCAGAACGATTTGCCGCTTCAAGCCACACAAATGCTGTGGATCAATATGGTTTCAGCCATCACGATCCAATTTGCCTTTATATTCGAACCGGCAGAAGAGGGAACGATGGAACGGCCGCCGCGAGACACGACAAAGCCGTTTATAGGTAAGCGACAGGCTTTCGAGATTGCTTATGTCTCCATACTGATGGCGGGACTGAGCTTGCTTGCTTATAATTGGCTCACCACCTCATATGGTGTTGACCAGGCGACGGCCAGTACGACGGTCGTGAATATCATGGTCATGAGTAAGATATTCTATCTGTTCAATATCCGTACCCGTAAACCGGCATTCTCAAAAGACTTCTTTAGTAATAAGATGGCTTTTGTCATTATCGGAATCATGCTCGTGCTGCAGTTGATCCTGACATACGTTCCATTCATGCAGCGTTACTTCTATACTGCAGGGTTGGACCCGCTGGAATGGATGATCGCGATAGGCGTCGGGCTCATCGTCCTGATCGTTACTGAAGCAGACAAGCTGATTCGGCTGAAAGTGCTGAACAAAGACGAATAACTGAATGGAGAGGAGAGAGTTCGTTACTCACGAACTCTCTTTTTTTACGAGATGAATGGGTATAGTTAACACGATAATCGTTTTTAAGACAACTTCGACAGTTACAGATTAAGTTCATGCCCGTACCTGCCAAACTTGGCTGGTTTCGGTAGATACGTTGAAGGAGCGATATCGTATCTACCGAAGTTGGAGGAGGTTCGGTCGTTAGATTTGCTCAAGTCTTTCCTACTTACCGAAGTAGGCCAGGTTCGGTAAGTAGGTTAAATTCATTCTTTTCTATCAACCGAAGTCGGGGCAACTTCGACGTGTACAAAAGGGATGTTATATCCTAATGACCGAACTTCCGGAACTTCGACGTGTACAACTGGGAAACCATATCCTAATGACCGAACTTCCGGAACTTCGACATGTACCAGCAAAAGAGGATCAGGAAACGACCGAACCCAATACTTTTTCGCTCGCCCCACACTTATAGAGTAATGAACCAGTGTTGTATCTCCTTATAAAAGACAAAAGCGTCCCTTTCCCGCTGTTCTGATGCTATACTTGATATAATAGTAGTGTAGAAAGAGGCGACAGGTATGTTCACACAACAAATCGATGAAGTAATCGCGTTGAAACTGAAGGAATATCAGGATTCAAAAAAAGTGTTCGAGTTGATCGACGCATCTCGGGATCAGCTGCAACAGTGGATGACATGGGTGGATGAGGTGCAGTCACCGGACGATGTTGATAAAGTCACGCGCCGTCAGCTGCTGCAGTTCGTAAAAAAAGAAGCGATGCATTTCGTGGTCCTCTATAATGGCGAAGTAGCCGGAGATATCAGCCTGAAAGAGATCAACTGGTCCATTAAGTCGGCTGAGATCGGGTACTGGCTGGGCAGTGCCTATACTGGGAAAGGCATCATGACCCGGGCTGTCAGAAGTATACTAGATTATGCCTTCGACGAACTGGGTCTGCATAAGGTGGAAATCTGGGCGGCAGAAGAAAATGTAAAAAGTCGGAGGATCCCGGAACGGCTTGGCTTTGTGCAGGAAGGCACGCGTCGGGATGATGAACTGATCGGCGGCAAGTACATCACGATGGTCATTTACGGTTTACTGGAAGATGAGTGGCACAGAGAGACAGACGAATAACACAGGAAGGATAGGATGCAGATCCTATCCTTTTCATTTTTGTATCATCTTTTTACGTCAGTTTTTATTTAAAATGACAATAATAACAGTAGACAGTATTTTGAGGAGGGAAGAGATGGACGGGATAGTTATAGGTCTGGTGCTTTTAGGGATCCTGATTTTAAAGTCATCAAAAAGGAAATACGATCAGTCGGGCTACAAGGAAATCAGTCAGCACAGTTATATTGAGGTTTATTTTGATAAAGGCAGGCTGGGAGAATACCGTCTATACCAGGAACTTATGAAACTGGATGATAACGCAAAAGTCCTGCCGAATGTGTATGTTCCGAAAAAGGAAGGGACCACTTCTGAAATCGATCTGCTTTTTATTGCCAAAACAGGTATCTACGTTTTTGAATCTAAAAACTACGGCGGCTGGATCTACGGGTCAGAAAAACGCAGATACTGGACCCAGACTTTTCCGAATAAAACAAAACATTCCTTCTATAATCCGATCATGCAAAACAAAGGACACATCCGTGCACTAAAAGCCTATATGGGGATAGAAGATGTTTACTTTCATTCCATCATCATTTTTGGAGAGAATGCCACTATTAAGTCGGAAGAGCTTTGGCAGGCCTCGGTGCCCATCCTTAAGCGACATCAACTCAGGAAAAAACTGGCCAGGGACTATGCCACTTTACCCGTCCTTTTGACGGAAAAAGATATGGACACCGTCTATGTTAATCTCAAACCTTTGGCTCAAGTGTCCGGTGAAATCAGAGACCAGCATATTGCCAGGGTCAAACAGAAACAAATAAAATTTTAGGTGGGTCTTCATTGCCTTACTACTGAGTAAATTTTAGTGTATCGATGCAATCAATGGTATACTTATTTTACAAAGCGATGAGGGATGGAGGAGGAATCATGCACATTTTTGCAACCAGGAAAGTCCTGCAGGCTTTTAAAAAAGCCGAGAAGATGGCTGGAGGGTCTATAGAAAATATCGAGATCCTGGCAGACAGTGGTTCACCCGAAGAAGAGGAACTATTTGAGTGGCATATAAACAGTGTCAAGATAAATCAGGAGGATCTGCTCGTTCTAACACATGATCTGTCGGGGTTGACTCTGCTTTTTTTGAATACGGATGCAGAAGAATTACTTGATTTTTATGAGTGGTTTGAAGAAGCGGTTTATGACCTGCTGGGGAAACTGGGCTTCACTCATAAAAGTATCCAGCAGTATCTCACCCATTCAAAGGGATCGAATCTGACTGTCAGCAAAGCGACGGATTTCAAGAAGATCGGACGCAATTCGTCAGCAGTGAATCTGATCAGACAGCTGGATCATTATCAGGAAAATGAATATACGATTCAAAGTTACTGGCAGTATCAGATAAGTCATTTGAACCGGTCGCTTAAGCAGGAACACCGGCCATTCAAACAGTTCATCAGTGAATATGAAAAAATCATTGGTCCAGTGAACTATCACGTCGATTTGGCTGAAATCGAGGTCCGATTGAAAATGGGCGGTCTACCTGATGTGATCCGTATCATCCAGATGCCCATGCAGCTTACCTTCGAAGATCTGCACCGGGTCATCCAGAAGGTGTTTATGTGGCAGGATGCGCATCTGCATCAGTTTATTATGGAAGATGGCTCGACCATTATCGGCGCCCAGCAGAAAGTGAATATGGAACGTTATCAGATGGGCGGAGAAGAGGAGGCTTATGCTGCGAGTCAGCTTAAACTGGCAGACGTCATCACACCGGAAACAAACGGGGTCTTTACCTATGTGTACGACTTCGGTGACGACTGGGTACACAGCATCCGGGTCAGGACCTTTTATTCTGAGAACAGACAGGTGTTTCCTAAGCTCAGCCTCATGTCTGGAGATCCAGTCCCAGAAAACATAGGAGGACCCCCAGGCTATGCCTATTTTCTGGAAGTCATCAATGATCCGACACATGACGAACACAGTGTCATCAAAGAATGGGCAAATGATTATCTTTCCCGCTTGAATCTGTTCAATGACGTGAATCACTTTAATCATGATCTGAAGTCCATGCACATATAAACTAAAGCATCCTTATGTTGCTGTGAATGATATCTTTTCATCCCGGCAGCATAAGGATTTTCTTATAATGGTAGGTATCAGATTATAAAAAACTGTATATATGGTATGATAGAAAGTGACTTTAGTATGATGAATCTGTGAATTTATCATAAATATGACTCAGTGAGGAATGTCTATGAAAAATTGTATTATCGTTATTCCTGTATTAGATCCAAACGACGCGTTCACGCCATATGTGAAACAGCTCATCAGTGAAGATTTCAAGTCTATCATCATTGTCAATGACGGCAGTTCCAATGAAAAGACCCAGATCTTTGAAAAGCTTGATGAACTGCCGGAAGTGACCGTGCTGACTCATGCCGTCAACATGGGCAAAGGCCGGGCACTTAAGAATGCCTTCAATTACATATTAAATGATTCCGATTTAGCGACACAGCATGGTGTCATCACGGTCGATGGTGACGGGCAGCATAAAGTAAGTGATGTACTTAAACTTTGCAGTGAATTAGAGGAAAAATCTTCCAGCCTTCTACTTGGAGTCAGACATTTTCAGGAAGAGAATGTGCCATGGACGAGTCGGATGGGGAATACCATCACCAGACATCTGTTCAGACTTTTATATGGTAAAGGACTGAACGACACCCAGACTGGCCTCCGAGGGATATCGACAGATGTATTGCCGGACTTTGCCGCGATCGAGGGAGAGCGGTACAGTTATGAGACCAATATGCTGATCGTTGCCGTTCATAAAGGACTTAGGTTGAAAGAAGTCCCGATCGCTACCGTTTATATCGAAGATAACGAGGAAAGCCATTTTAATCCAGTGAAAGATTCAATTGAAATATATGTGCTGCTGTTCAAGAATTTTTTTAAGTTCATGAGTGTATCTTTCACTTCGTTTTTGATCGATATTTCTTTCTTTCAACTTTTTCTGTTTATACTGGGCTTTATGACAGTGGGTCGAGAAATCATTATAGCGACTATACTGGCACGGGCAGTGTCCAGTTTCTTTAATTTTTCGATTAGCCACAAGTGGGTCTTTGAAAGCAAGAAACGGTGGAATCAGACACTTTTTAGTTATTATGGACTTGTTGCTGTCCAGGCGCTTATTTCAGGGGTGAGTGTCTACTGGCTGTTCCAGCTGACTGGGATAAAAGAAGTGATACTTAAAGTATTTGTTGATGCCATCCTCTTTATGATCAGTTACCGTATCCAGAAATTACTGATCTTCAAGTCTCATGAAAAATAAAAATGAGTGCGCATCTTCCCATGCTATAGAAGGAAGACGCACACTCAATTTATCTTCAATTAATTACTTACGATATTCTCTGAGGCGAAAGAATCAGCACGGTGCTTCGTGACACCGTATTCTATTGTATCACCCGTATCCAGATAGGTGATTTGTTCTGTGACACCGATCGGATCATCTTTATTGATTTCCAGATGAAGCGCCTCTTCTTCGTCGGCTTTCTTCACCGTAACACGACGATGTGCACTTTGTATCTTTAATCCGAGCTCATCTTTGATATAATGATAGATAGAGGTCTCTAAATGGGTTCTTTCTAATCCCGGGACGCGTTCGATAGGCATTGCTGTTTTTTCTATCAAAATAGGTTTGCCGTCCACATACCGTACACGGTGAATGTTGTAAACGAAGCTTCCTGGTTTCAGATTCAGCTTGTCCTGCACGATGTCGTCAGCCTGTATGACTTCAAAGGCCAGGATCTTATTTGTGACTTTACGGCCGCTCTTGCGGTGATAAGCAGTGAATCCGCTGAGCTGATTGGATTGAGTGATGCGCTTGATTTCTTTTTGACTCAAGTCTTTAACAAACGTTCCCGACCCGCGGCGTTTGATGATCAATCCCTCGTCAACCAGTAGATCCAATGCGCGCTTGACTGTCATCTTGCTCGTGTTGTAAGCTTCGCATAAGTCCTTTTCATAAGGAAGCTGTTCAGTGGCAGTGTAATCCCCATTAATAATTTTACCTTTAATGTCGGTATATATTTCTTCATATTTTTTCATAACGCACCAAACTTTCTTTTATAGTTGACTCACTTTTTTGAGTATACCACATCAGCGAATAGAACAATGTACCATTACATGATAAGTATACATTTGACATATTAATTAAATAACATGACATATATTTGTTATGTTATACTTATTAAAAGTAAAAATCAAGCACTTGGAGGGGCTAATATGTTAAGAAAAGTTAAAGATGGATTGATTGTTTCATGTCAGGCGTTGTCGGATGAACCGTTACATAGTTCATTCATCATGGGACGTATGGCTAAAGCGGCAACGGAAGGGGGCGCTGTGGGGATACGTGCAAATTCGAAGGAAGACATTTCTGAAATCAAGAAACAGACCTCTCTACCAATCATTGGTCTGGTGAAACGCCATTATCCGGATGTCAAGGTATACATTACGGTTACAATGAAAGAAGTGGATGAACTGATGGATGCGGGGTGTGACATGATCGCCGTGGATGCGACTAAGCAGGAAAGGCCTGAAGGTGAGACGCTGGAAGAATTTATTCGTGCTATTCGTGAGAAATATGAAGATGTCCTGATCATGGCGGATACGTCGACAGTGGAGGAAGGTGTGGAAGCTGAGCGACTGGGCTGTGATGTGGTATCTACAACGCTTGTCGGGTATACAAGTTATACCAAAGGTCAGTCTATTTTTGAAAATGATTACGCAATGCTGAAAGAATATCTTGAAAAAGTGTCGATACCGGTCATTGCTGAAGGAAACGTGGATACACCCGAAAAAGCAAAAGCTTGTTTGGATCATGGTGTCTATTCTGTCGTTGTCGGCAGTGCCATCACCCGTCCACAGGTGATCACCAAACGATTCGTCGATACGATGAACAGCTGAATATATACTAAAAAATAGCAGACCCCTTACAGAAATCACATGAAGGCGATGGTGCAGGGGTCTTTTAGTCAACATAAAGCAATAGACGCTTCCTTTTACCTATTATATAAAAATATATACAGTTTCCCTAATGATATGTTTCTAAACTTTTTAATTGAATATCCGATGTAAGGGTCAAAGACGATAGGGGAGAAGGAGACACCGCATGGATATTGACAGGCAGGATGGATGAGTAATATCGTGTGTTAAATATTCTGCAAAAGCCGTTTGATATAAACCGATAATCCATTCAAGTCGTTAGATGAAATGGAAAAACCCGTTAACGCTGAGAAATACTCAGTCAGTTAACGGGTTTTATTGGTTTCTATGACTTAATACTTAGTCGCGGACATCTCTGATCTGTTCAAGTGTTTTGATATCTTCATCAGAAATTTCAAAATCCAGCTGTTTGTTTTCGATGATACGGCTTTCGTGTGTTGATTTTGGAAGAGGAAGCGTATCTTTTTCCAGACAGTAACGGATTGACAATTGTGCAACTGTTACATCGTATTTCTCAGCCATCTCTTTCAGTTCAGGCATATCCAGGACCTGACCTGTCGCCAGTGGAGAATAAGCTTCGACTACTATGTCATGGTCTTTACAGAATGACAGCAGTTCTTCCTGATCTTTACCAACATAGAATGGAATCTGATTGGCCATCGGGACAATATCACATTCATCTAAAATCGGCTGCAGGTGTTCGATCTGGAAGTTTGATACACCGATCGCTTTGATCTTGCCGTCGTTGTATAATTTCTCCATTGCTTTCCAGGACTGAACATTTCCTTCGGTACAGTCTTTACCCTGATCGCTCCAAGGCCATGGGGCATGGATAAGATAAAGGTCAAGATAGTCGACGCCTAAATTGGTGATCGTTTCATTGAAGGCTTCAAGTGTTTCGTCGTACCCTTTGATTTCAGCGGGGAGCTTGCTTGTAATGAAAATGTCTTCTCTAGGCGTAGCGAATTCACGAATCGCTTTACCCACATTTTCTTCATTCTTATAAGCTAGAGCTGTATCAATATGCGTATAGCCGTTTTTTAAAGCCATAGTCACTGAATCGTAAGCTTCTTCATTCGGGATCTGCCATGTGCCGAATCCGATGCTTGGAATCTTAACGCCGTTGTGAAATGTAAATGTGTCTTTCTTCATATAAATTATTCCTCCTAAATTTTAATCCTTAATAATTATAACGCAAATCTTATGAAAATGCTTACTTTTTGTTTATAAAATTAGTCATAACTGATCAGGAGGATAAATTCGCCATCCATAAATTCATTTTCCTGGATCTCAAGGCGTTTAACGATGATCGTCAGACGGTAATTTTCATCCTCTGTGGTCAGCTGCATCTCTGAAAGAGGCCGTTCCGGATTCGTGCCGCTTTGCTCCCAGGCAGTATCGCTCAGCTCAGACAGGTCCTGTTCCAGCAGCACTGTATCATTTTCCAATAGAGCAATGGTCAGATTTTCATTTTCTGTGTTCATTTCTATCCGGTAAGGCTCCTGATTCAGCTGGATATCACGGTCACTCACCTGAAAAGTGGCGACTTCTACCACTTCGTCGATACCTTCAGTTGAAAAGACAATCGGCTCCGTCGTATCCAGCGAAATGAAGGCATAGCGCGGACCGGATGGACCAGATATGTCGCGGTCGTCAGCATAGTAGTAATGATAGCTGGAATCAAAGCCGAAGACAGTCTCAAAATCTTGATAATAACTGAAGTCTTCAGGCAGCCAGTCCAGACGGTCGAGCTGTTCCTGCTGGTTCAAGTAATTCATACTGTAACTGAAACGAGCCTTTTCTTCATTGGTCAGTTCACTGTCCAAAGGCGTTGCGACACTGTCGTCCTCAATATAAGGAGCGACCAAATCATTGATTGTGTTGACCTGATTCCTTACCCCGATCGATACAGCATCGATCACCGGCAGAATGGATAGAACACCTAAGCAGATGAGAAAAAAGGGGATAAAGAACTTTTTAGAAGTCAGGAAGCTGTAAATAAGCACACTGACTATGGAGAAAATCCCAAACAGTAAAACGAAATAGCGGCCGTGCGTCAGACCGAAGTCGGCCGTTTTCAGACTGGATGAAACGGTCTGGAAAATTGCTATGACCAGAAGCAGATAAGGATAGAAACGGCTGAATAGACGAGCGATTTTCTTGTCCACATTTTCAGCGAGGAACAGCGTCACGATACCAACGATCGTATAACTGATCAGCATCGGTTCCATCAAGTTGTCCTGCCAGAAGTCTCCGGAAATATTCGTCAGTATATAGGCAATGAGTATGGCACTGAAAACAAGCAGGACCGGGATAATAATATAGGCGATCAGTATTTCAAGCAGAGAGGGGATACTCTTTGCTTCATCGAGAGCTTCGGTATGTTCGGTCTCTTTGAAAAGTGGAAGCCGCGACAGGAAATAAACCGGCGCAATGAACTGAAAAACGATGGCTGCACTATACGCGAACCAGCGATAATCCAGTTCATAAATAAGTGTCGTATAGGCACTGAAGATGGCACTGATACCGATGAAGAGAATAACGGAGATCAGTAAACTGGAGAAAAAGGCTTTAATGGTCAGGATAAGTGAGTCACTGAATGAAATCTTGTGGTGGAGCGTCGGTACAGCTATTAAAAGAACGGCTAAGGTAAAGTAGAGAACCATTGTCCGGATCTGACCCGACTGGTTGTAGCCCATCGGTGCCTGACGCAGATAAAAGTAGTATAAGAGCGGTAGAATAAGGCTGCTTCCTTTGATTATCCAGGTGACGAGTTTATTGAGTGGTTTGATTTCAGAAAAAAGCTGAATAGAAACGAGCATCAGAACCCCTAAGCCAGCACTTAAGGCCTGATTCATATAATCCGAATCACCTTCTGAGTGTATCGTCATGATGGTGAACAGCACGATAAGGACAAGCAGACTTGTTGCGAGCGGAAAACGCGAGAAGGTTGCCAGCCACTGCGTCTTCCTTTTCATAAACCAGCTTTTTACAGACATGTTGATCTCCTCCAATTGTGAACCTTTATATTAACCTAATTTTACGACTATATGACGGATTTAGCAATTAAATCGGCGGGAATAAATATGAGAAACAGAAATTAAGAAGGATCAGTTTTAAAAACCTTTTTGATAGGAAATGAGTAGATTTCAGGAGTGGTGAAAGGTTGAGAAAATTTAATGCGTGCCCTTTGCGATAGAAAAGGGATGCTGAACGTCACGCAAAGTGAGATTGCGTACCCTTCACATCAGGACTATCTGAGCAAAAGGTGACCGCTTAATGTATGTTGTTTGGTCTTTTATACATATGACAGAAACGTTTAAACAAGTCTTTAATATAAATGAAAGAGATCGGACGTGATGTCCAATCTCTCCAACTTATCTGTGCTATTCATAAAATACACGATTCAGTGCAGCTACACGGGTCTTAAGCATAGTTTTCGTCAAATCACTCGAAGCTATTAGATCGTATGAATGAAAGGCGTGACGAACGCAGTGTGTCTCCACTGGAACGCCGTCTTTCTGCAGGGCTTTCGAAAAAAGCAGGCCTTCGTCTCTCAGGGGATCATACTCACAGACTTCCACATAAGCGTCGGGCAATCCGGCAAAGGAATCAGCCTCCATCGGCGAGGCATACTTGTTCGGCAGGGTGACTTCATCTCTTATATAAAGCGACCACATCATCTTGTTGAGTTTCACACTCCAGAAAGGAAAAGCATGGAGGGATTCAGCACGCATTCGCACATCGGTAACAGGATAGATATGGAACTGATAAGAAAAAGGATACTTGTCCCGGTCCCTGTAATAGAGCAGGACATTACTGGCCAGAGTGGCTCCTGAACTGTCGCCGCCGATGGCTATTCTTTTAGGATCGATCCCCAGATACTCAGTATGTTCCAGTACCCACTCACTTGCTGTCATTGCATCGAAAAACGGTTTTGGGAAAGGGTGCTGTGGGGACAGCCGGTAATCGACATCTATCACGATGGCATTCGTTTTCAAAGCATATTCTGCTGTCAGGCGCTTGATGTGTGGGGGACGCGTCAGGAAATAGGAACTTCCATAATAATAAAGCAGCGCTGGAGACGGACAGCGTACTTTATCAGGTAGGTATACTATTAGAGTGATCAAGTCACCTTCAGTCGTTGAGACCCGGATCTCTTTTACATTAACGCCTTTGGGCATATCAACTGCTTTTCGGACAAGGGAAAGTGTGCCGTTGATAAAGGGAAGAAGCACCGGCGAGAGGAAAAGAGCCAGGGGTTTATATTTTTTCACTTGATCATGTATGGAATATTTAGTCATGAGTCCAGCTCTTTTCTTAAAGTTGTCAAGGTTGTACTAAGTGTAGCTTTAAACGATTATATTCACAACTCACATAACTTTTGGTACAAATTCGTATTGATTTGTGAAAAAATGCTTTTTTAATATACATTTATTAGATAAATAGTGTATAATGACTATACCTATAAACAACTTGAATCGGGGGAGCAATGTGAAAAAATGGGTCATATCTTTTTTTATAGCCTTTATGGCAGCGCTTATTTTATATATTCCCGTTAATGATTTACATATTGAGTACAATAATCAGTTGTATGAAGAACAGCGAATAAATACAAGTGAACGTTTGAATCTGATCCGCGATGACATTCAAGCTCGTCTGGACAGCAGTTTGTTTTATGCTGACTTTTTTGAAATGCTCGTGAGCCAGAACCCGGATATATCTGAAAGTGAACTCCGTGAATATAGTGCATTTATTGTCGAACGCAATCCTCTTGTAGATAGTGTCAGTCTAGCAAAAGATGGTATTATCCATTTTGTGTATCCTCTTGAAGGCAATGAAGAAGTTATTGGATTCAATCTAATGGAAGACCCTGACAGGAAACGCTTTTTAGAAGAAGCAATAAATAAAAGAAAAGCTGTCGCTCAGGGACCGATCCAAGCGCTTCAAGGCGGGACAAAGATTTTTAACAGGAAGCCCGTCTTTATTGAAAAAATCAGTACAGAAGTGGTCTGGGGTTTTGCCAATGTGACGATCGATTTTGATGACCTGATCAGTAGTAGTTTATTACCGGATGAATCACATGCGTTTAATTACGCAATCGAAATAGAATCAAAAGGAGCTCAGCCTGTGATTTTTGGAGATGCAGATGTCTTTGAAGCAGATGCTGTGACAGCTTCTATTCTTTTACCGGAAAATAAATGGACGATCGCGCTCGTTCCTTCAACCGGATGGAATAATAATCGCTCGGTTCATAGTATAGAGACCGTTGTTTTCTACTTCTTTATCCTTATTATATTCTTTCTTGTCTTTATTTTCGTTCTTCAGTATTATAAGAAACGAGAATTGTCTAGGATGGATGCACTGACTCGCCTGTTGAATAAAAAAACCTTTGAAATCTCAGCTAAAAAAGTATTGAAGCGCTCCTCCAAACATAACGGTCTGCTTCTGATCGATTTTAATGATTTTAAGAGTATCAATGATACACATGGTCATTTGATTGGAGATCAAGTATTGACTATTGCAGCTGAGCGTCTCATACATTGCTTGAAGAAAGAAGATCTGATCGGACGTATCGGTGGAGATGAAATGATGATTCTTATAAAGGATATCGATGTTCAAACACTAGAATCAATTAAAGACCGTGTTATCCAGCATATCGAAAAACCTATTCTATTAAATGGTAATATGATCAGCCCGTCCATATCTGTCGGACAGACCCTAGTCAGTCAGTGGCTTCCTTTTGAACAGCTTTATGATATCGTCGATAAAAAAATGTACAGACATAAAACGATCAAGAAGGGCGGGAAACCTGTGTCTTACCGATTATCGGAACAGGACTCTTAAGACACACTTAAAATCACGGACTTAACTTTTTCGCTGAATAGGTTTTCTTCCTATTTAACTGAGTGAACCTGGGTCGACTGTCTTTTTAATTCAGTTATGACATTGATCAGCGGGGTATCGACGACTTTTGTCAGCGACATCGTCGAAAAGCAAGATCATCTCAAAGTGATTGTTGGAAAAATTTAAACCATTGACCTCGTCAGTTCTTCTGATGAGGTCTTTTCAGTTCTATTTTTTGAAAAAGTCAGTCCTTTCAAGGTACTCTATATATGTAGAGAAATTATCGAAAGGAGCAATAGGATGAAGTTGAAAGATAAAGTAGCCGTCGTTTTTGGCGGTACATCCGGAATCGGTGAAGCAACTGCGAAAGCCTATGCTGAAGAAGGAGCAAAAGTCGTCGTTACTGGACGTGATGAGGAAGATGGGAATCGTATCGTTAACGAGATCACTGAGAAAAATATGGAAGCTATATTCGTTAGAGCAGATGCTACCGATGCCACTGAAGTGAAGCAGGTAATTGACAAAGGCATCGAAACGTATGATCATATCGATATCCTGTATAACGGTGCCGGCATCCATGACAAGTACAAGACGGCAGTAGAAGTGGAAGAAGATGAATACGACAAACTGATGGCGGTAAACGTCAAGGCTCCATATCTCGCTTCCAGGGCTGTCATTCCTCACTTTCTAGAAAGAGGGAGCGGCACGATCATCAATGTCGGGTCCCAGGCAACACACGTGGCTGGCCCTGGCGGATCCGCTTACATCACATCCAAGCATGCAATAGAAGGGTTCACCAAACAGCTGGCTTATGACTTTGGAGAAAAAGGGATCAAAGCCAATCTGATCGCTCCCGGTTTTATTGATACACCGATGACTGAAGGGATCGAAGATGAACGGTTGAAAGACATCCCGGCTCAGCGTGCTGGGAAACCGGAAGAAGTTGCCGCTCTGGCTGTCTTTTTAGCTTCCGACGATTCCAGTTACATGCACGGATCCACCGTTACGATGGACGGCGGCTGGGTCACAGGAAGATAATGTTTGTTTTAAATAGGGTGAGGCTGGACGCGTGTCCAGCCTCTATCCTTATAGTACTCTACGGTCAATAAATGTGATTAGAACAACTTTCTGGAGGGAGGAGGAGCAAAACTAGTCTTAATCCGGCTATTGGAACAACTTTCTGGAGTCATGAGAAGCAAAACTGGTTCTAATCCGTATATTGGAACAACTTTCTGGAGACATGAGGAGCAAAACCAGTCGCAATCCGGCTATTGGAACACCTTTCTGAAGACAAGAGGAGCAAAACTAGTCGCAATATCTCTTTAAGCATCAATTACCGAACTAGAAGCGGGAACTGAAACACTTGAAGAGATAATAGTTACTTTTCCTTCAGATTATCCTATGAATTTCTGACTATCTAGATAACTTATTTTCAGAAAATAAGCACCGTATCACTATTTATGAACAGCATGTTCACACAAACACAATATTTATAAAAAAATATGATAACATCAGTAAATAAAGCTTTATTTTTCTAATATTATTTGTTAAACTATTCACATAGAACAAATTAGGAGAGATAAAAAATGAAAAAAATTATGTGCGCTTTACGCTTTGTATTTAGAAATGGCGAAACTTGGACAGTTAAACGCGACCAAATCGGTGACTTATGGATCAAACAGGTAACGACGAGCTTCGGTCGGATCGGCGATGGAGAATTTGAAGAAATCCATCCCTGCGAATCTCTGAAAATCGAAATTTTAAAAGAAGCAGATCACGTGAATTCCGATGATATCAATAAAGGCGGACTGGAAGCCGGTATGTTTGCCCGTGTGACACAGTTCCAGGATATCGAAAAAATGGACATCCTCTATCGTGACACCAAAAATGGCGAAAAACGCATGGATGTTGAAAAAGACACGATTTATTTCCCTTATAAAGCTCTCGACACTGATGGTCATGACAATGCGCACCAGACTTCTGCAGTCATGAACGAAACGCTTTATATTGTGATCGATCCAATGAAAAATGTTAAAGATATGTACCCGCAGTTGCGTGCTGCTCATTCTTAATGTGTTCCCTTACCTCAGCCAGATGGATACCCCCATCTGGCTGTTTTTTTGCTTAAAAATTGTGTTTCATTTAACCAATCGGTACAATGGAACTGAAGAGAAAAAGGAGGAAAATGATGACTAATAAAAAATATGCTCAGTCTTTTACGTTTAAAAATGGACTGACTTTGAAAAATCGCTTCGTGATGGCACCGATGACGACTAAAATGAGTTTTTACGATGGTGTGATCACAGAAGACGAAAAACGGTATTATCATATGCGGAGTAAAGAAGTCGGTGCTGTGATCACTGCGGCGGCAAATGTGTCTGAGAACGGAAAAGGCTGGGAAGGGGAGCTCGGTGTCTATGACGACAAGCATATCGCCGGTCTGAGTGATTTGGCGTCTTCTATAAAAGTCAACGGCACGAAAGCTTTTCTGCAGCTTTATCATGGTGGCCGTATCACTCAATCGTCTGTTCTTAAAGGGCTGCAGCCGGTTGCGCCTAGTTCTGTCAAAGCGCTCCGTCCTAATTCAGAAGTACCGAGAGAATTGGAAGAAAAAGAAATCTATCAGATCATTAAAGACTATAAAGAAGCAGCCGTTCGAGCAGTCAAAGCTGGGTTCGATGGTGTCGAACTGCACGGTGCGAATACGTATCTTATTCAGCAGTTCTTTTCACCTCATTCAAACAGACGCTCGGATCAGTGGGGCGGCAGCATGGAAAAACGGTTCACCTTCATCGACAAGCTGGTGGATGCCGTTACTGCAGGTGTTGACGAGGCGGCCACAGAACCCTTTATCGTCGGCTACCGGTTCTCACCAGAGGAGATCGAAACACCAGGTATCCGTTTCAATGAAACACTGTATCTTGTCGAGCAGCTGTGTCAGAAACCACTCGACTATCTGCATGTCTCGCTAAGAAACTACAGCCAGGTATCTGAGCTGGATACCTATCAGGACAAACCAATGATCGCTTACCTTAACGAACAGATCGATGGGCGAATTCCGTTTATATCAGTGGGAGATATCAGAACAGGGGCAGATGCTGAAGCAGCCTTGAAACACAGTGAGCTTGTTGCCTTAGGACGTGTCCTCTTGTCAGACCCGAACTGGGTATCAAAAGTAATGGCTGATAAAGAAGAGATGATCAGATATAATGTCGCAGAAGAAGAGCGGAATGTTCTTGCTCTGACAAATGGAGTCTGGGGATTCATGCAGGGTATGATGCCGGATCGTTTAAGATAAGGATTTAAGTGCAGGATTAAGATTTTGCTCGAAAAGCTGACCTCAAGGATGTGAATGTATGATAAAAAAACTGTATATCAAGTTTGAACAGTTTATCGATTACTTCCTGTTTGGTCTGGCTACGGCAGTCATAGCTATCACTGTTTTTTATGTGTTGAATGAATGGGTCGGCTGGCAGTATCTGATAGCCAACGCCGTATCTGTGATCACAGCGATCCTCTTTTCCTATATCGTAAACAAACGCTTCGTTTTTAAAACAAAAACCCGATCTCGAAAGAAACTATTCAGAGAATTTAGCTTGTTCGTTTCCGTAAGGATCACTGCATCATTGCTGAATATGCTCGGTCTGTTCGTGCTGGTCAGTTTTATAAGTTTGAATCCGACCTGGGCAAAGATCATTGTCGAGATTATCATTGCTTCAACGAGCTACCTCATAAGCCGAAAGCTCATTTTTAAACATCACCACTAACCGGAAAGGAAGAGATGCATGAAGAAAGCATTGATTAATATTGACTACACCAACGATTTCGTTGCTGAAGAAGGAGCACTGACTTGCGGGGAGCCGGGACAGGCTGTTCATGATAAAGTGCTTGCCTTGACAAAAGAATTTTTTGAAGCAGGAGAGTTTGTGGCCTTTACGATAGACAAGCATACGGAAAATGATCCGTATCACCCTGAAACCGACCTGTTTCCGCCGCACAATATTGACGGAACAGCAGGACGCCATCTCTATGGCGAGCTGGAAGCCTATTATCAGGAAATAAAAGAGGCCAAAACCGTTTACTATACGGACAAGACGCGCTATAGTGCTTTTCATGGCACGGATCTGGAGACGAAGTTGAGAGAACGTGATATCACTGAAGTACATCTTGTCGGCGTCTGTACAGATATTTGCGTGCTGCACACCGCTGTGGATGCTTATAATAAAGGTTTCTCCATTGTCGTTCATAAAGATGCTGTGGCCAGTTTCAATCAGATGGGTCACGAGTGGGCGCTTGGCCATTTTCAGGAAACACTTGGGGCTAAAGTCATCTAGTCAAAGACGTTACAAAAGAACCTCTGCTTTCTCATCCGATAAGGAGAAAGCAGAGGTTCTTTATTTCAGCTGAACTGTATATAGATACTTAAATCGAACGGTTCGTTTTTTTCCTGAACACGCTGGGATTCTGTATCGTAATATTTATAGGGGCCACCCTTAACGTAGGCAAAGGCCATTAAGATAGTCGTCTGCAGATAATGTCTGACATCCGGATTGAACTTTTCCGGTATCTGCCCCAGCGAGATTCCTTCTAAATAAAGGTCAAAATTACCTTCAGAAGTCGGGGTGATCGTTACGTTATGCGTACAGAGACTTTCATACTTATAGATTTCCTTATTTCCTTCTTTTATATTGTTATCTTTTTTTCCGATGTAATACCGATGCGTTCTATCTTTTTTTATAATCACTTTAACTAT
This sequence comes from Alkalibacterium putridalgicola, assembly GCF_900109825.1. GTDB lineage: Bacteria > Bacillota > Bacilli > Lactobacillales > Carnobacteriaceae_A > Alkalibacterium > Alkalibacterium putridalgicola. Next base: position 51,110 of record NZ_FOBL01000012.1, read on the forward strand.
TTTATCTATTGTTTCCTGATCAGCAGTCAACTCGCTGGCCTGGAGATAATGTTTGCTTTGAATAGATAAGACATCACTGGATCTTTTTACCGTATTCATGCCTAAAAAATCGATCGATTGAGTGGAATGATTTTTAACGAAGTATTTTAATCGGTCATAAAAGCTCAAGACATATCCCCCTCTCAATAAAAATAACGAAAAATAACGTTTGCTGAAGCGACAGGTAAAACCACCACTATTTTATCCTATCGAAGATAGAAACTGATTTCAAATATAATGTCTTACTCTTATTATCGTCAGAGATAGCTTTTAGTTAAGAAGTAATAAGGAATAAAACATTTATCCTTTGATCCGGTTCATTTATTTAAAAATAATGGAATAAGGAAACAGTGCTTTTATCTCATCCAGATAGGGATTATCTTCGCCTAAAACCGTCTGCAGTATCTCGTTTGCTCTATGTAACGACATATAGTCAAAAACTTTCACCAGCGAAAGAGGTGTCTGACCGGCAGTCAGGGAGGTCAGCTCTTTTTTTACAATATTAAGATCCTCATACCGGTTTTCTTCATAAAAAGGAGAAAACATGTTCTGAAGATCTGTCGATAGAGCTTTGGTCGTATGGTAAAGTCTGGATGTTTTCATAAACATATCATCCACTTTCTTTCTTGAAAAGGGGAGAGTCAGTTCATGAAGCTCTCTGATTTTTAAGCAGGTCAACTGATTGGATGCACGTTCTTCATAGTAAAGGACATGATGAAAAGCGATCCAGCTGGAATGATTCTTAGCCGTGCCTTTATCCGGTGCAAACATGGTTTCTCCAACGACATAGGGACACCGCTGAGTTATTCCTAAAGTTTTGCCGAAATGTTTGATAAAGGCATAGTCGACTTCCCGATAGTCAAAATACCTTTTCATGATCTGAGATGTGGTTTCTTTGGATTTCAATATTTCACCCGACAACTGGAAAACAAGGGTATTGTATTCACTTTCTGTATTAGACGATAAATCATAAATATAAAAGGAATGCCTTGAAATAAGCAGCTGAGACTGCTCGATAGCTTTGTTCAGTGAACGGGTCAGTGTCTCTGTATTGATTTCCAGCGTGCGTTTGGACTGATACGTGTTACTATGTATGGCATATGGCGGAGATTCGTCGTGCAGAAGACTATTTGTATAAAAGGCAGTTAAATCTTTATAAATATGGATCGCATCGTCTTTTTGAAACTGGACCATAACGTGGACTCCTTCATTGAACATCTCAAATTAAGTTAGCGCTTACAAATGGCTGCGACGACTAACCGATAGAAATAGTTTATCATATCACATGTTTCAGTAAATGATGATTACAGTCTATTTGCATTAAAAGTTGGTGATAAAAAGTTATATTTACTTATATTAAAAGATAGCTCTGTTTTCCGAAGTTCATACGGTAGTTCTTCCAAAAACAAAACTAGTCGATCCGTCATTGAACATAGGGATTCTCCTTATCGTAAATCGTTGTGCGCCCAAGGCTTAGGTCACTTTGACGAACCGAAAAATAGGGAGTAATAACAGTAGGTAGCCGTCTCGATTTTTTGTATACTTACTCTATAGATCAGGAAAGAAGGGTCACTTATGCTGGAAACGAAAGCATTGACAAAAAAATTCAAGTCCAATGAAGCGGTCTCCAATGTCAGCCTGTATTTGGAAGAAGGGGAATCTGTTGGTCTGCTCGGTCCGAATGGTGCCGGGAAGTCCACGACGATTTCCATGATGTCGACGTTGCTTCCGCCGACTTCCGGCGAGGTCCGATATAACGGGGTCGATGTCCTGGATAAACCGCAGGAATTAAGACGTGTATTAGGTGTGGTACCCCAGGAGATCGCTTTGTATGAGGAACTGACGGCGTATGAGAATATGAAGTTTTTCGGGCGTATTTACGGGTTAAAGGGTGCAAGGTTAGAAAAGCCATCAAAGAAGTCCAGGATATGATCGGTTTGACAGAAAGAAGCAAGGACCGGGTCGAGACTTATTCCGGGGGCATGAAGCGGCGCATCAATATCGGGGTGACCCTGCTGCATGAACCGCGCGTGCTGATCATGGATGAGCCGACTGTCGGGATCGATCCGCAGTCACGGAATTATATTCTTGAAATGATCCGCCGGTTGAACAGAGAAAAGGATATGACGATCCTCTATACCAGTCATTATATGGAAGAAGTGGAAAAGTTGTGTGACCGCATCTATATTATGGATCACGGTGAAATCATCGCTTCAGGCACGAATCAGGAGCTTAAAAATATTTTGGCAAACAATGAAACGATCCGGATCGAGGTCGAGACGCTCTACAAAGACTTTGCTGACCGGCTGGCTTCCCATGACGTCGTTCAGAAAGTGACGCAGAAGGGGAAAGGCTATAAAGTCATTGCCACAAAAGGCGATGACCTGCTTGGAGATGTTTTCGAACTGGCTAAACGCTCACAAACTAAAATCATCGGCGTGGCAGTTCAGACACCCTCTCTGGAAGATGTCTTTCTGCATCTGACCGGACGGACCTTAAGGGATTAGAGGAGGGATGATATGCTGCATTTAATAAAAAAAGACTTTCAACTGTTGTCCCGCAGCCGTTCTGAGCTGATGCAGCTTTTGCTGATGCCGTTACTCCTGATTGCTATCCTGGGCTTTGCTCTGGGAGATCTGTTGTCGGCCGGCTTTTCCATCGAGCCTTTTTCTGTTGCGGTCGTAGAAGAACAGACTGAGGCTGAAGCGGTAGAAACATTTGAAAACCATTTGATGGCTATCGGTATGGGAGAAGCAGAAAGAACGCAGCTCCTGGCTGTCACGGACGATTTGAATCCGAGGGACGAACTGTTCAATGTCCTGGAAAGTGATGAGGTAAGTGAATGGGTCACCATTTCAGAAATGTCGAGCCGCACCTCAGCAGAAGAAGCCCTTGAAGAAGGGGAGGTAGAAGGTGTGATCGTTATTCCTGAAGGTTTTTCAGTAAACCTCTGGAAAACTGTCCTCTTGAACGAACGAGCCGTGTCCGGATTGGATCTGGCGCTGGTTAACTTTCAAAGTGTACCGGCGGATATCCTGAGGAGTATCACCAGAACATTTGTGGACCGGTTCAACCTCGAGTTATCGATAGCTCTCGCTTTAGAGGGTGAAGAGGAGACTGCTGCTGCAGATAACGACTATGGTGAGATCGTTTCGCTGAATGCGGCAGAGCCCATCACTTCCTTTCAATATTATACGGTGGGCATGGGGATGATGTTCGCGCTATACACTGCCCCCGCTTTGGCGAGTCGGGCCTATAAGGAGAAAGAACAGCACGTCTTCGGCCGACTTATCGTCTCAGGGACCAGGCCGATAAACTATCTCTTGAGCAAACTTGTTTCCGGTATGGGGATCACGTTCGTTCAAGTTGCTATCCTCTTTGGCTTGAGTACCCTCATATTTGGCACGTTTTCCGGCAGAAATCTGTCATTCTGGCTGGATACGGGCCTTGCCACGCTAGTCCTGGCGTTTGTCGTAGGGGCGATCACCAGTCTGCTGACCTCCATTACGCTCTATTCAAACAGCGATGCTTCAGCAAGTACCTTCGATGGGCTCATCGTTACGCTCTTTGCTTTTATCGGAGGGAGTTTCACCCCGGTCGAACAGTTTTCCGAGAGTTTGAAAACATTAGGGAACTGGACCCCGAATGGTGCGATGATGACCAGTTATCTGCAGCTCCTGCAGGGCTTTTCTCTTGCAGAAGTCTCATCTCTCATGGTCAGAGTCGTCATCATGGCTGTCGTGCTTGCTGGAATGAGTATCGTGATCTTTCCGAAAAGGAGGCTGGATTAAATGTGGACTGTATTTAAACTGCAGTGGCAGCGTCTTTTTAAAAAACCGTTACTCGTCCTGTTGTTTTTAGGATTGACGGTACTTTTCGTTTACTTCATGGGCGGGAGCCAGGGCAACCAGCAAATCACCGTGCGGACATTCAGCCAGGAACTGTCGAGCGAAGAATTAGACGAATGGCTGGCAATGTTGAACGAAGATGAAACATTTATTTTTGAAGAGAGTGACTATGAGACAGTTTATGAACGGATACGAATGAATAAAACAGCCTTTGCTCTGGAGCTGAATGAAGACGATTACCGGTTTTTAGTGGGACGTGAAAATATGGAGATGTCTCCGATCGTTCAGCATGTCGATCAGATTTTTACGCGTGAAAAAAGGCTGTCGGCCATCGCACAAACCGATGGGACGGATCCTGTGGAAGTTGAAACCTTTATCACATTAAATACTGTGACCGGTAATGAGGCTGCTTCAACTAATCAGGTCTTCCCCATTATGCTGTTAGTCGGCATGACTTTTTACTTCTCGATTTTTTCGATCCTGCTGCTGATGATCAATCTTGTCGAAGAGAAGAAAACGGGAACGTGGAACCGGCTGATTTTTTCTCCTTTGAGCAAAACCACTATTTATTTGGGTCAGTTGCTGCACTACTTTTTAGTCGGTCTGTTTCAGATCGGTCTGGCATTCGTTATTTTGGACGCACTTTTAGGCATCAGCCTGGGGAACAATTATGTGGCCATGCTGGTGGTGACGGTGAGCTTCGTGTTCGCCATTGTTTCGCTGGGTCTTCTGATCATTGGACTGGTGTCGTCACCGCAGCAGCTGCAGGTCGTGATCCCGATCGTCGCAACATCGATGGCAATGGTCGGCGGAGCGTTCTGGCCGCTTGAAGTAGTCAGTAACCCTATCTTATTGTTCCTGGCCGAGCTTACGCCGATCAAGCATGGCATACAAGGGATGATGGGGGCTGTGATCCAGGACAGAGGGGTCACGGAGCTGTTAGAACCTGTCTCAGCCCTGCTGCTCATGGGTATACTGTTCATGGGCATCGGGCTTAATCTCGTGGAACGTGTCTCTGAAAAGAGCAGTATTTAGAAAGATGATAGTCATGGTAGAAGATGATTGACCACTCTGGTCAGATATGGTACTGTAAGCGTATAAACAGAGTGGTCGATTTTTTTTAAGGTAAACTGACCGCACTGGTCGAAGATGTATCAGCGAGGGGGGAAATCATGGATGATGCTTTTCAATCTCTGGAAAAGGAGAAACAGGAAAGGATCCTGAATGCGGCTTTTAAAGAGTTCAGTGAAAAAGGTTATAAACAGGCGTCGACGAATCAGATAGCTAAAGATGCAGGCATAGGTAAAGGGACACTGTTCTATTATTTCGGCAACAAAGAAACACTTTTTAATTACCTGATCAACGAAGCTTTTGAGATTGCCTACAGGGAATATTTGAGTCGGATCGATTTTGATGAAACAGATTTTTTCAATCGTATAGAGGAAATGAGTGTATTGAAGTGGCAAGTCTATGCCCGTTACGAACGGGCACTCAGCTTTATGGCACATATCCTGATGCACTCGGAGAACTATGTTTTGCCGGAGGATCTCGTTAAGAAGCGGCAGAAGGCTGAAGAAATCTGGGGCAGTCTGCTGACTCGAAATATCGATTTTTCAAAATTCAGAGAAGATATCCCTAAAGAAACGTCGCTTAAATTTATACGCTGGACGATCGAAGGTTTCCGGGCCGAACTGGAACAGCGTTTTAAACAGGCAGATTTCCAGGACTATACGAATGAAAACCTAAAGCCTTTTTATGAAGAGTTTTATGAACATCTGGATCATCTGAAAAAAATCTATTACAAAAACTCAAAGGGTGAACAGTCTAAAGACGTTGAGTGAAGACGGGAGTGAATGACCCATGAAAAAGAAAGTATGTCTGATCACAGGTGGAAATTCAGGTATCGGTAAAGCAGCCGCGATCCAGTTGGCTGAGGCCGGCGTCACGGTCATTATCGGCTGCCGGAATGAAGAAAGAGGCCGCACAGCACTGGAAGATATCAGAGCGCAGAGCGGCAGCGAAGAGGTCGAACTGCTGCTCATCGATATGAGTTCACAGGCGTCTATCAAAAAGGCCGCAGAGACAGTCAAGCTGAAACATCCCGTCCTGGATATCCTGATCCATAATGCCGCCGATTTCGATATCAGCAGAAAAAAGCCGCAGTTTTCAAAAGAAGACGTTGAAACGGTCTGGGCAACGAATCATATCGGTCCCGTATTGTTCACGGACTTATTGATGGATGAACTTAAGCGGAGCGAACAAGGACGCGTACTCACTGTGTCGTCACAGGGACTGGTCATGCACCCTTTTTTAAAAGTCGATCTGGAGGATCCTGAACTCAGGGAGAGCAAGTATAGCGTGGAGAAAGCTTATTATCAGTCGAAACTGGCTCAAGTCATGTACACGTACTGGCTGGCTGATAAATTGAAGGACACACCCATTACAGTCAACGCCATACGCGTGCCGAACGTTAAAGTCGATCTGGACAGGTATCCTGATCTGTCAGCAATCATGAAACGCATGTATGCAGTGAAGAGCAAATTCTCGATTTCACCGGAAGAGATGGCTGAAACGTATACGTATCTGGCCCTTTCGCCTGAAATGAACACTGTGTCGGGGAAATACTTCGATGAAAAAAGGCAAACAGTGTCATCATCCAAGTATAGCCAGGATAAGAACAATATCAGCCAGGTCATGGACCTGACATTGAAGTATATTTAAAAAAAGATGCAAGAATCAGCTGGAGGAGTGATGGACGAATGGAAAAAGTGATCGAGATCAAAGGACTGAAGAAGGCTTTCGGGAAAACACAGGCCTTGTCGGATGTAAGTTTTGATGTAACTAAAGGTGAAATCGTCGGCTTTATCGGACCGAACGGGGCAGGCAAGTCCACGACGATAAGAATACTGCTTGGCCTGATCAAAGCAGACGGCGGTGACGCGTCTATTTTTGGAAAAGATGTCTGGGACGAGGCTGTAGATATCCATAAACGCGTGGCCTATGTACCCGGGGATGTCAATTTATGGCCGAATCTGACAGGCGGAGAGGTCATCGATCTGTTCCTCAGCATGCGTGGACAGAAAGTGGACAAGCAGCGCAAGGAAGAACTGATCCGCCATTTTGAATTCGACCCGACTAAAAAATGCCGCAGCTACTCAAAAGGGAACCGTCAGAAAGTGGCGCTGATCGCAGCGTTTGCGGGCGATGCCGATGTCTACATTTTTGATGAACCAACAGCCGGACTAGATCCGCTGCAGGAGCGTGTCTTCCAGGAACAGGCGCGACAAGCTCAAAAGCGAGGCGCCAGTGTTCTTTTATCCAGTCATATCCTGTCAGAAGTCGAACAGCTCTGTGACACCGTTGCGATCATCCGCCAGGGCGAGATCGTGGAATCGGGTTCTCTGGATGAACTGAGACACTTGACCCGGACGCAGATCATCTTGAAAACTGAAGAAGATGTACCGGCGCTTGAAAAACAGGCTTTTGCTCACGATGTCGTGCGTGAAAAAGGCGAAATCATTTTTCAACTGGACAGTGAAAAGATGCCTGAATTTTTAAGCTATATCGAACCGTATCGCGTCACTAAACTTGAGAGTGCACCACCTAAACTCGAAGACCTGTTCATGCGTCATTATGAATCGACGAGAGGAGGGGTCTAAGTGGCTCAAGCATTCGCGCAGACGGGACGGCTGTTTCGTTTTTCTTTGAAGAAAGACTGGTTGAAAATCTTTTTATGGCTCTTAGGTGCTGCCTTTTTCGTCTTTGTAGGTGTCTTTGCCTTTGTAGAAGTCTACGGTGATCCAGCAGAGAGGGAAGCCATGGCTTTTGCGATGCAGAACCCGGCGATGGAAGCATTGTTTGGACGTGCTGTGGGTGAGAACAATTATACGATCGGTGCGATGTATACGCATATGATGACGATCATGACCTTTGTCTTATTAGCTATTATGTCGATATTACTGGTCGTCAGAAATACAAGGTCTGAAGAAGAGGACGGTATCCTCGAACTGATCCAGGCTCAACCCACGGGAAGAGTGGCGCACACAACAGCAGCTATTCTATTGCTGGTCACCACGAATATCCTCGTTCTGATCATTTCGGCGGGTGTGCTGCTTGCTTTTGGAGACAGCAGCATGGCGCTGGAAGGCGCGCTGCTGACCGGGACGATCTATGCCGGCATCGGGATATTTTTCGGTGCTGTGACGCTGGTTACCGCTCAGCTTTCATCCAATGCGAGAGGGGCCATGATGCTGGCCTTTGGTGTCTTGGGTCTCTCTTATGTCATCCGGATCATCGGTGACGGAAGCATGCCGTTCCTCAGCTGGTTCTCACCACTGGGGCTGCTCTATAATACTGAACCCTTCGTCAACAACTACTGGTATCCAGTTTTCATCAGTTTAGGCATCAGCCTGCTGTTGATCGCTTTGGCTTTGTATTTGAAACAGAAACGCGACATGGGCTCAGGCCTGCTGCCGGACAGGGATGGAAAGCGACATGCTTCTGCCTTCTTAAAAACCCCTGCTGGCTTCGTCCTTGATCTCATCAAAACGCCGCTGATCGTCTGGACGGCATCGATGGCTTTGCTGGGGATTTCCTACGGCTCGGTGATCGGGGACGTGGACAGTCTTTTGGAAGGGAATGACGTCGTCAGCCAGATCATTGCCGGTCAGGAAGGCATCAGTATGTCCGAGCAGTTCATGGCGATGATCCTTGGCGTTTTGGGAATCATTTCTTCGATCCCTGCGGTACAGTTTCTCTATCGTATCCATGGCGAAGAGAAGAAAGGACGGCTGGACAAACTGATCGCCGGGACCCATTCACGCTATGTCATTTTAGGCACCTTCTTCATCCTGAGTGCACTCATTGCCGTCTTCATGCAGCTGGTGACGTCGCTTACCTTTGGAGGCGCCGCGGTGGTGATGGACTTTGATGTTGATTTCGTCGACGTTCTGCTCGCAGGTATGGGTTATGTTCCGGCCATATTCGTGATGATCGGACTGGGCACCCTGTTATTGGGCTGGTTACCGAAACTGACTTCTCTCGCCTGGCTGTATTTAGGATTTGTCTTTGTGAATCTTTATTTTGGTGAACTCTTCGACTTTCCGGAATGGTTGAGTAACTTGTCAGCCTTTCACTACGTGCCGGAAATACCGATCGAAGACTGGAGCTGGACGGTCTTTTTGTCACTGACTGGTGCAGCGATCATCTTATCGGTGATCGGATTCATCGGATTCAGACGACGCGACATAAATTAACTGGATAACTGGAAAACTGAATGAGATGAATGGACAGACGTTGGGCGAGCAGCTCAACGTCTGTTTTTTTCTGAATATTGATTGTCCGATTGCTTATAAAGAGGCATTGGAAATTATTTTGTGACTAACTTCGACACGTTCGGCGAGCGATTTTTACAGTACTTACCGAACTTGACCCCTATTCGACACGTACATCGCGAAAAGGTCTCTCAACCTACCGAATATTCAGGCACTTCGGTAAGTACATGTTGAACACTACTTTTAACCTACCGAATAGATATCCCCTTCGGTAGGTACGAGTAGATCAGGGCTTTCTAACTACCGAACACCTGCCAAGTTAGGTAAGTACGTTTCGATATGCTTGCTTAACTTACCGAAGATAAGCGACTTCGACAGGTAGGTAGTGATCAGTTCTTTCTAGTTGCTGAATAAGACAGACTTTAGACGCGGAATATTTTATGCAGCATTACAATAGACCTGCTCACCTCGAAACTAGTTTGAGTAATGCTAATGAAACGTTCATTCGACGTACTCACACAGAAAAAGATTTGAATGATGCTAATGAGGCAATCATTCGACGTACTCGCACAGAAAAAGATTTGAATGATGCTAATGAGGCAATCATTCGTCGTACTCAGATCGAAAAAGGTTTGAGCAATGTCAATGAACGATCATTCGACGTACTCGCATCAAAAGTGATTTGAGCGATACCAATGAAGCATTCATTCGACGTACTCGCATCGAAAATGATTTGAGTGATGCTAATGAAGCATTCATTAGACGTACTCACCCCAAACTGGTATTGAGCAGCACGAATGAGGCATTCCTCACACGGTCCTACGAAATAAACGGTACAACAATATCTAATAAGGTCTGGATTCGGCCTCATCCGAATCCCACCTATTTAAAATCAGCAGTAAGCATTTTTAAATTTTACTACGTTAAATGTAGTAATTTTCGCAGGATAATGATAAACTGAGTACAACGACAGATGAAGTACTTTTATCCCACGTTAAAACAAACACGTTTACATACAACAAGAGTCTACGAGAAGGAGGAGAGAACCAGTGATCAGCAGTGATGTCATCAGAGGCTATAATGATACGTTTCTTCTGTCCTTATTAACAAAAGGGGATTCCTACGGGTATGACCTGTCCAGACAAATCAGGGAACTCACAGATGATGCCTATATCATCAAGGAAACAACAATGTATTCCGCCTTTGCACGCTTAAAAAAGAATGGCTACATCACCTCTTATCCCGGGACTGTCACACAGGGGAAAAAGCGCACGTACTATTCCATTACTGAAAACGGAAGAAACTATTTAAAGGAAAAAAGACAAGAGTGGCGTATCACCAAAGAAGTGGTCGATAAATTAGTTGGAGGGGATAATAAATGAATACGATCAGAGAGTATATCGAGCAGATGTTCAAAGGGGTTCCGGTGACAGAAGAAACAGTTCAATTAAAAGCGGATATCCTGGGTAATCTGGAGGACAAATATACAGCACTAAAAGAAAGCGGCGCTTCCGAACATGAAGCGATCGTCACGGTGATCGCTGAATTCGGCGACATCGATGAGCTGCTGGAAGAATTCGGCGTAAGCCGTGTGAATGAACAAGTCACAAAAAATTATGAGACGATGAGTGAATCTGACTTGAGGCAGTATATTCAGGCCAAAGGTAAAATGGGGTGGAACATCGGCTTGGGTGTTCTAGCATGTCTTACAGGTGTCGCCGGGCTGCTCCTGTTTCTGGCTTTCCAGTCTGTCCTATCTGGGGCGCTATATATCGGACTGCTCTTTCTGGTCGGCTTTTCAGTGATCGGCATCGGCCTGTTTATTATTGAAGGAATGAAAGCAGGTGAACTTGAACGCTTTTCTTCGCCTTATATCATTCTTCCAGGTGATAAAGAACAGTTCATTTCTGAACAGAAAGACTACAAGCGGTCGTTTATTTTCAGTATCGTGGCCGGAGTGTCACTATGCATCATGTCGATCACGCCTATACTGGTGGGCGCATTGACTGCGGTCCTGCCCATATTGGTCGGTGTTGCTTTTTCCCTGCTGCTCATCGGTGTCGGGATCATCTTCTTTACCTATAGCGGCAATATCTGGAGCGCGTACGAAAGCATCAAGCATAACGGTAAATATGTGGAAGTGATCGAGAAAGAAACGGTCAAACATAAAAGGAATAAGAAAGTGGATTATGTCATCGACGAGATTTACTGGCCTATCATCGTGGTCATCTATTTTGTCTTCAGTTTCACTCAGGGGACATGGGCGTGGTCGTGGATCATTTTCATTCTGGCAGGGGCTTTAGAAAGTACGATCAAGTCACTCGCCGGCAGCTGGGACAAGGATTAGTTTTTTTAAAGTATTTTAACTTGTAGAGTGAGAAAGGGTTTTCCAGAAAAGAGCGAGAGATGTTATACTTCTCGCTCTTTTTTTGTGTCCAGTTCTTTCTTGAATGTTAAAATAGTAATATAATCACTCAGTATTTTTTATAAAACGTAATTATAATAACAAGTGTTTCTAGAACCGCTTCTAATATCTTAGCAGTAAGCAAGGCTTATTAATTGCTTCTTTAAAAAAACAGGCTTACTATATTAAGTGTACCGACCATGTGGGTTCGTACATATTTATTTGCCGAAAACTAAAGGAGGAATTAAGTTGAGTACTATAGCCTGGAAAAAACATATTAAACGGGGTCTTATTTTAACGTCAACACCTTTGATTTTAGCCGCCTGTGCAGATGACGCTGAATCCGATCCTGCGGGAGAAGACACGCCTGATACAGAAGAGAATGCCGGATCAGAAAACAGCGGAGAAACGGTCCAGCTTGAATTCTGGTCATTCTGGGGTTCGGGACCAAGGCGTGAAACGATTGAAGCCATTATAGAAGATTTTAATAATGAAAATGATAATATAGAAGTCGAATACGTCTATCAGCCCTGGGGCGATATCTGGACGAAGTCGCTGGCAGCAATCGCAGGCGGTAATGCCCCTGATGTGATCGTTCAGGACATCAACAGTGTCAGACAGCGTGCAGAAGCAGAGCAGGCGACGAATCTCCAGCAGTTTATCGAAGACGACAGTTTTTCCGAGAATTTCTATCCTCAGCTCTGGGATACGGTGATTTATGAAGATGAAGCTTACGCCGTCCCGTTTAATACCGATACACAGGTCATCTTCTATAATAAAGATGCTTTTGAAGAAGCAGGACTGGATCCGGAGAGTCCTCCGACCACTTGGGCAGAGCTGGAAGAAGATGCACGGGCACTCGATATTCAGTCAGGAGATGACTGGGAACAGATCGGTTTCTATCCGCGCTGGAATATTGGACCTGACGTGTGGGCGCTGAATGCTGATGAAGGCGTATCCTGGTTTGACGATGAAGGGAATGTCACGATCAATACACCTGAAAAAGTTGCGGCTCTTGAATGGATGCTCGAGCAGCAGGATCATTATGGTCGCGATACGATCAATCAATTTGAAGCTGAGTTTGGTTCAGGAGTAGCCGATCCGTTCATCTCTGGCCTTGTCGCCATGCGTGGACAGAACTTGAATTACTACACTAATCTGCGTGAAAATGCTCCAGAAGACTTGAATTACGGCGTGTTCCGTTTGCCTGAATACGAAGAAGGCAGTGGTCACTGGACATGGGGAGGCGGCTTTGTTTTAGAAATTCCTGAAAATACGGAAAACCCTGAAGCTTCCTTTGAATTCCTTCAGTATCTGACTTCAACAGAAGTTCAGGAACGCTTCGGAATGAACAGTTTTGATATCATGGCCAATATAGAAGCCAATGAAAACTTGACGTCACATCCTGATTTAGAAGAACAGGGTCAGGAAATGTATCAGATGGCTCAGGAAAGCCTGGAGACAACTGTCATTACACCTGTACCGCTGACTGCCCCTGACTATATTCCACTGGTCAATGCCGAGATCGATGCAGCATTCCTCGGTGAAAAAACTGCACAGGAAGCACTCGATGCAGCACAGGAATCAGTAGAAAACCTGGTTGAACAGAATCAGTAAGTTCTGATGGAATAAGGTAGAGAAAAAGGGGATGAGAGCATTCCCTTTTTCTTCTATCATGGAAAGAGGTGTTTGAAGATGAAAAATGCAGATACGTCCCAATTTAAAAAAGCAGTAGAAGAAATGAAAAGTTTTAGAAGGAAAAAGTGGTCCAAGCGAAAAAAGAAAGATGCCTGGTGGGGACTGCTGTTTGTTTCGCCATTTATTATCGGGTTTTTAAGTTTTATGTTTCTGCCCATGCTTTTTTCATTTTATGGGAGTTTCACGAATTATAATATTACGTCCCAGATGGATTTTATCGGACTTGCCAACTTCAGACAAATGTTCACACAGGATCAGCTGTTCATGACGTCGTTATATAATACAGCTTACTATGTCGCATTCAATGTCCCACTGACAGCTGTCGGAAGTGTCTTTTTAGCTGTTCTGCTTAACCGTAGGATTTTTGGTATTCGTGCGTTTCGAACGATTTTTTACTTACCTGCCGTCTTATCCGGTGTAGCTGTCTATGTCTTATGGATGCAGCTGCTCTCGCCTTCATCCGGACTGGTGAATACCGCCCTGTCATGGGTAGGAATCGACGGACCGGCCTGGCTGTTCGATCCGGAATGGACTAAACCGGCTTTGATACTTATGCGTTTGTGGAGTGTCGGCGGAGCCATGCTGCTGTATCTGGCGACGCTGCAGAATGTCCCAAAACAGCTTTATGAATCAGCAGAAGTGGATGGAGCAGGATTTACCCGTAAGTTTTTCCATATCACCTTGCCGCTGATCACGCCGATCATCTTCTATGATATCGTCACATCAACGATCGGTGCATTCCAGATCTTCCAGGAAGCGTATGTTATGACAGAAGGGGGAACCGGCGGACCGTCGAATTCGCTGCTGTTCTATAACCTCCATATGTGGAACAAAGCCTTCGTGGCCTTTGATATGGGCTATGCGATGGCAATGTCCATGATCCTGTTTATTATTGTCTTAAGCTTGACTTTTATCAACCTGAAATTGGCTCCCAAATGGGTCAATTATTAATGGATTCAGATTTAGAAAGGGGGAAAAAGTATGGATTTAACTAAAGATGTGCCGGCGAATGAGAAAGCGGAGCCTAAAGTAAAGAAAAAACACTTCAAAAGTCGCAAGCGGCAGCAGCTTATCGGTAAAATCCTTGTTTATATCATTCTCATAGCAGTGAGTCTGGTTCTGCTCGCACCGCTGGGATGGATGTTAAGTACGTCACTGAAATCGATGGAAGAAATCGTCAGTTTTCCTCCGACACTTTTGCCCGAAACGTTCCGATGGGAGAACTATGCCTTTACCGTTCAGGCGTTTCCGTTCTTTAATTACATGCAGAACACCCTGCTGATCACGGCTTTTGTGGTTGCCGGGAATGTTTTATCCAATTCCTTTATAGCTTATGGCTTCGCCAAAATCGATTTTCCGGGAAAGAACATCCTGTTTGCTTTAGTTCTAGCCACCATGATGGTGCCGGGCTTCGTTACAATGATCCCTCAATATATCCTGTTCACACAGATCGGCTGGGTTGGCACATACCTGCCATTAATCGTGCCGTCGTTCTTTGGGAGTGCCTTCTATATTTTCCTGATGCGTCAGTTTTATATGTCGGTGAACAATGAGCTGATCGAAGCGGCACAGATGGACGGGGCCAATCATTTGTATATCTGGAGCCGGCTCATGATGCCGCTCACCAAACCTGCACTCATTACGATCGGTATCATGTCATTCAATGGTGCCTGGAACGACTTTCTGGGTCCCTTGCTTTACATTACACGTGAGGAAAATTACACGTTGCAGATCGGCCTGCAGAGCTTTCAGAATCAGTCGACCACACAGTGGAATTACCTGATGGCGGGTGCGACACTGGTCATGATCCCGACCATCCTGCTGTTCTTCTTTGCACAGAAATACTTTATTGAAGGCATGGATCTGACTGGCGGGTCGAAAGGATAAGAATTTAACGGAACTGAAAGGAAGAGGAGCGATGACGAATCCGGTTCAAAATGAAGATGCTGTCGTAGTGAAGTTTACTGAGACCGTTTCTACGCTGGCACTTTTAAATATTTATTGGCTGGTCAGTGCGCTGCTTGTCATTCCGCTTTTTGCTGGTACTGAAGCTCTCTTTTATTGTGTTTATAGACATGTAAAAGACAGAGAAACGGCATTGGGTCAAACCTTTTTCAGCTATGTCAAAAGGAATCTGTTTTCGAGTTTCAAACGACAGGGGCTGCCGGTCATGGTTCTTATAGTAGCCGTTATGGATATGCTGGTCATTTACTTCATGCCCATAAATTCGGTGATACGCTCACTGCTGCTCGGCATTTTTCTGATCTTGACTCTACTCGTATTCATGTTATTCATGTATCAGCTGGTCTTTCTATTTTCTGAAGACTCTGCATCTAAACCACTGAAGCGGCTGAAAGCACGTGTCGTTCAGGCGTATGTTACGGTCATCCGCTACCCGCAGTACACCTTCACTTTGATCCTGATCCTTTTTGTATACCTGCTGATCAGTTTATACTTTGTGCCGATGCTGTTTTTCTTCGGACTGAGTTTCCCGGCATATTGCTTTACGTACGTTACACTGAATAAGTTGAGTAAAAAAAGCCACCGGATGGGTTGATCCATTCAGTGGCTTTCAGTGTATCTATAGATAGATAATTTTAGTTGTCATGTGCCAGCACGATCTTGCCAATCGTGTGTTCTGTCTGTAATTGTTCGTAGGCTTTTCTGATCGTCTCTTCATTCATTTCGCTGAACAGTGTTTCCAGATTAGACACGATAAATCCCTGCTCGACCTGATTTTTTAGCTCAGTCAGGTATTCGTGCTGCTTGATCCAGTCCTGTGTTTCGTAAACGGAACGTGTATACATCAGTTCATAACTGAACGTGATACTCTTTCCGAAGAAACTTCCAGGCAACGGATTCTGAAGCGGCAGAAGGGAACAGACACGTCCCTGCGGTGCAATGACTTTACCGACTTCACGGATATTCTCGTCAGCTTTGGCCGCGAGGAAAACAGCGTCCACTTGCTTGATGCCCAATTCTTCGAGCTGATTTTTGTATGGCTGTGTATGGTCGATGATGTGTTTAACGCCCAATTCCTTGATGTAACTTCTGCTTTCATCACGGGAAGCCGTCCCAATGACATTGAAGCCGTAATTCAAAGCAATCTGGCAGGCGACTGAGCCCACGCCGCCGGCTGCTCCGACGATCAGCAAAGTGACATCGCCGGGATCTTCTGACAGTGAAAACAGATCCAGACGGTCATGCATCACTTCATAAGAGGTGAGGGAAGTGAGAGGTAGCGCTGCCGCTTCGCTATAGGTCAGATTCTTCGGTTTAAGGGCTACCATACGTTCATCGATGAGGTGATAATCGGCCTGGGCACCTTGAACATTACTCGAACCGGGGTAAAACACGTCGTCCCCTTTTTTGAATAGTTTAACTTCTTCACCGACCTCAACGACTTTTCCGGAAATATCCCGTCCTAATATAGTAAAGGAGTCGTCTGTTTCCTTTTTCATCATCCATGTCGCGAAATCTGTGGGGTTTAGTCCTACCGCTTTCACTTCGACAAGGATCTCACGTTTATTGGGTTCCGGTCTATCCAGAACAACCTTCTCAAATGTAGGAAGATCTTTTTCCTTTTGAGGATCATAAAAGCCATAGGCATTCATTTTTTCAGTCATATCTGTCATCCTTTCAGTCTTTTCTTAAGTGTACACGTTCTGATTTTAAACAACAACTACGAATCATTTTAATGTGTGAAATGATTCGCTTAAAATTATGTATTGTTTTATAGGGACATTTTTCGATATGATAGATGTAGACGTTTAATAGAAGAGGAGAAGAATCATGACCAATTATATAGATAACGCTCTGAAAGTGTTCGAGAATAATTTCGATTTAAAGAAAGAGGAAAAAGTGGTGATCATCACCGATGACCGCATGCGCGATATTGCCATACCGTTTTATGAAGCTGCCTGTATCAAGGGGAACGAAACGGTCTTTTCACAGTTTCCTGCGATATATAAATCTGGTGAAGAACCTCCGGCATTGATCGCGCAGGCAATGAAGGATGCGGATGTGGCATTGTGTGTGACGACAGCCAGTCTGACGCATACCCGTGCCAAGAAAGAAGCTGCGGCTACCGGCACACGTATCGGAACGATGCCAGGGATCACCTTGTCGATGCTGGAAAAAGGGGCGATCGAAGCAGACCCGGATACCGTTCAGAAACTGACCGGTTATTTTACTGACCTGCTGGAACGTTCCAGTGAAGTGAAGATCGAAAAAGACGGAGAAGTCCTGACCTTTTCGATCAATGGCCGTAAAGGGATCCCAAGTACCGGTATATTCCGCGAAAAAGGACAAGCCGGGAATGTCCCTTCAGGCGAAGCTTTCATTGCACCGCTCGAAGATTCAGCGAATGGAAAAATCATCGTTGACGGATCGATCGCACAGATCGGTAAAGTGGATCAGCCGGTGACGTTAACTGTTGAAGACGGCAAACTCGTCGATGCGACTGGCCGTCAGGGTAAAGAGCTGCTCGAGCTCCTCGGGACGGAAGACGGCAAAACCATCGCCGAATTTGGGATCGGCACAAACCCGACTGCCCGTATCACAGGAGTCGTACTGGAAGATGAAAAAGTATTCGGAACGATCCACATAGCCTTTGGTTCAAATAAACCTTTCGGCGGCGTGACTGAAGCCGGCGTACACATCGACTGTGTGGTCAAGGAACCGACCTTCTGGATCGACGGTGAAAAAGTCATGGAAAAAGGACGAGTTCTGAATCCCGATCTACCCTCCGTATAATATTAAAAGGAAAGGCTAAGACGTCTGTCTTAGCCTTTTTTATACCTTTATTTTTTGTGGCGATCATATTTAAATTTTATTGGTCATACTCAAAGAGTAAATTATGCGATTACTGCCAATGCTACTCTCATTGAACGTGCTCAGAGAAATACCTCTGTGAGTACTGCCAATATCGTGCTCATTGAGCGTACTGAGAAAGAGTTCCTTGTGAGCACTGCCAATGTTGCTCACATTGAGCGTACTGAAAGAAAAACTCCGGTGAGTACTGCTAATATTGCTCTCATTGAGCGTGCTCAAGTAGAAACTCT
>NZ_FOBL01000036.1 GCF_900109825.1 Alkalibacterium putridalgicola
AGGCGCGGATGCTGATCCGCGCCTTTTTCATTTTAAGAATCGTTGTATGCACTGATTTTATAGATGATCTAAAATTACTTTCACCGGTATAATGACCACTTTCTGAGGAGTAGACTGCAGAACTAGTCACAATTCTTATATTAGAACAAGTTTTTGAGGATGGAGATACCAGAACTAGTCGCAATATCGATATTAGAACAAGTTTTTGAGGATGGAGATACCAGAACTAGTCGCAATATCGATATTAGAACAGGTTTTTGAAGATGGAGATACCAGAACTAGTCGCAATACTTATATTAGAACAAGTTTTTGAGGATAGAGGTACCAGAACTAGTCGCAATATCGATATTAGAACAAGTTTTTGAGGATAGAGATACCAGAACTAGTCGCAATATCTATAAAGGAGCAGATCAGTGAATGGATATCTTCTGAACAGATTCCTAACTTGATTATTTGGTAGTGTCTACAAGGACACAGGAGTTGATTGAGAAAAAAACTTTAAATGTAAAAAAAAGACTGGGACACGGGTCCCAGTCTTTTCATTAACTATGATTTATTCTACTACGCCTTCTGTCCATTCAGAAACTTTATCCTGATTGTTTTCAATCCAGTTCTGAGCAGCTTCTTCAGGGTCAACACCATCTTGGATTTCTAACATGACAGATTCCATATCAGAAGCTTCCCATTGGAAGTTATCTAAGATTTCGTAAGCTTCAGGCATGTCTTCTTCCAGACCTTCACGTACGAATGTATCAATGGTTTCTTCGCCACCGAAAGAACCTTCTGGATCTTCAAGGTATTTCAGATCGTAAGACTGGAATTTCCAGTGTGGAGACCAGCCAGTTACGATGATGTCTTCTTCACTTTCATAGGCATCAGCTAACTGAGTGACCATTGCACCAGATGAAGATGTCTGAACATTCCAGTCTGATAAGTTATCATAATCTTCTGTTGCTTGTTCAGCAGCAGCTACAACACCGGCACCGGCTTCGATACCTGTGATCGTCTGATCTGCTTGATCAGTTAAGTCGGCGATGGAATCGACGTCCATATATTCTGGAACAACTAATCCGATTTTTGCGCCTTCCAAGTTAGGTCCTAAGTGAACCATATCGTCGGAATAATTTTCAAATTGTGGTGCGTGTGTACCAGGCAACCAGGCTGATACCATAGCATCAGCTTCATCGTTAGCAACAGCTTCCCACATGATGGCATTATCTAAAGCGACTAAGTTGACGTCATAACCAACGTCTTGCAGTACTTGACCAATGACATTGGTTGAAGCAATTTCTGAATCCCAGGAAACGTAAGCAAGTTCGACTTCACCACTTAAAGATCCATCCGCTGTATCTTCGGTTGTGTCTTCTGTTGTATCAGCGTCATCTGAACATGCTGCCAAGAATAATGCTGATGCAGATAATGTTGTTAAACCTAATTTTTTCCATGTGTTTGTCAAAATAAAAACCCCTTTTAATTTTATTAAATCTCGTTAAATTTGTTTGATACGATTAGTCTTTATTAAAGCCTTGAAGCGTTCTGTCTAAGATGATAGCCAGAACAACTAAAGCGAATCCTGCAACAAAGCCAGGTCCGACTTGAGCACGCTGTAAGGCGTTGATGACACGTTCACCTAGTCCAGGTGCACCGATCATTGAGGCGATAACGACCATTGACAAGGCAAGCAATACGGTCTGGTTGATACCAGCCATGATCGTTGCTTTAGCTAATGGCAGCTCAACCTTGAATAACTGCTGAGAGCCTGTACTACCGAATGACTGAGCGGCTTCCACCATTTCATCAGATACTTGTCTGATACCAAGGTTCGTGAAACGAACAGTCGGTGGCAGAGCAAAGATGACAGCTGAGAATACACCAGGCACCATACCGATCCCGAAGAATGCAACAGCTGGAATCAGGTAAACGAACGCCGGCATGGTCTGCATGAAGTCAAGAATAGGCGTGATGATAAAGTTCGCTATCTCGCTCTTAGCCATGAGTATGCCGAGGGGCACCCCAATAATGATGGATAGTAGACTGGCTACAATAACCAGTGTAATGGTAAACATCAATGGTTCCCATAATCCCTGGTTGTAAATGTAGATCAAGCCGAGCACCGTAAAGGTCGGCAGGCCCCACTTTTTGCTGCCTGCGAAAAAGGCCAGTGCAGTAAGCAGGATGATAAAGACGACCGGCGGAACCAGAAGCAGTAACTCAGTCATTGAGTCCATGACCCAGTCACCACTGTCACGTAAAGCATCGAAGAGCCATGAAAGGTTATCTGTCAGCCAATCGATGAAATTGGCCATCCAATCGGCTACTGGAATTTCTGGGATGACATCTAAAATACTATTCTCCATTATTAGATTCCTCCTCTCTTTCTTTAGCTAAGGCACCGATAACTAAACTACGGATAACGATACCCTCTAGTCTGTTGTTTTCATCTACGACGGCGACAGGTGTGTCTGAATCGTAGATTATATCATATAAGTCACCGATCAAGGTGTCTTTAGCCACTCTAGGAATATCTGTACGCAGAATACTGTCGAAGTTTCGAATGTTCGATTTAACAGCAGCCAGGACATCCTTATCTGTGACATACCCTTTCAACTGATGCTGGTCATCGATGACCAGCATACTTGACAAGCCTTCAGCTTTCATTTGTTGTGCAGCGACTCTTGGTCCTTGTTTATTGGCACGCAGAGTCTGAGGACGGATCATAATATTTTCTGCCGTCAGGACTTTAGAACGGTCAACGTCTTCGACGAAACGTTCCACGTAGTCGTTAGCAGGATTGGTTAAGATCTCTTCACCCGTACCGACCTGAACGACTTCCCCATCTTTCATGATGGCGATGCGGTCACCGATACGCAGTGATTCATTTAAATCGTGCGTAATGAAGATGATCGTTTTGTGCATTTTCTCCTGCATTTCAAGCAGTTCGTCCTGCATATCACGACGGATAAGCGGGTCAAGTGCTGAGAATGCTTCATCCATGAGTAATACTTCCGGATCATTTGCTAAAGCACGTGCCAAGCCGACACGCTGCTGCATCCCACCGGATAACTGGTTAGGCTTCTGATCCTTATATGGAAGAAGTCCGGCATTATCAAGTGCTGCTTCAGCTTTTTTCTGACGTGTTTCCTTATCTACGCCCTGTACCTCTAATCCGTATTCTGTGTTTTCGAGAATGGTACGGTGAGGGAACAGTCCGAAGTTCTGGAACACCATAG
The DNA here is from genome assembly GCF_900109825.1 of Alkalibacterium putridalgicola. Classification (GTDB taxonomy): domain Bacteria; phylum Bacillota; class Bacilli; order Lactobacillales; family Carnobacteriaceae_A; genus Alkalibacterium; species Alkalibacterium putridalgicola. The sequence continues at coordinate 3,231 of NZ_FOBL01000036.1, forward strand.
ATAATTTTTCACGACGAACTTTTCGTAACTCGTCTTTATTCATTTGAGAAACATTTTCACCATCGATCAGTATATCTCCTGCAGTCGGTTCAATCAGACGGTTGAGCATACGCACAAGCGTCGATTTACCACTACCGGAAAGTCCCATGATAACAAAAATCTCGCCTTCTTCTACTTTGAAACTTGCTGAGTTGACACCTACAGTGGCGCCTGTCTTCTCAAGAATTTCTTCTTTTGAATGACCTTTCTTGGCCAGCTCTAAAGCTTGTTTTTCTTTCTTGCCAAAAATCTTATATAAATTTTGAATTTCAACTTTAGTTGCCAAAGATTTACAGCCTCCTTAAAATAGTTTTTTCTTAATTTTGCTCTTCAATCATTGAACGGATAACGTGTGTATGGAAATGAAAAGTACGAAACAAATTAAAAACAAACGTTATCGGCGTCCTTTGCACAATATTAATTATACCAATCATGAGAACAACAGTAAAACGATTGACCCTGCTATGATGTTTTCATGCAAAATGTTTGCGGTTACGTATCCTTTTAAAACGCTATTCTAAGAATTTGTTTAAAAATGACAAAACAGTGACAAAACGGTTTCATCCGTAATAAACTTTGTGAAAATAAAGAAGTGGTATAAGAGGAATGACTCTGTTGAGCATTTTGTTCTATGCTGCATATCCTTCTTTTTTATCAAAGATCCATATTATTTTTTTGAAAGACACATCACTTGATCTGGCGTGTCTTGAATTATGAGTGATATTTTAATGTTCTGTAAATGTAAGGAGTGCTGATCACTGTGAACGTGTATGGAGATCAAGCTTGATCTTGAAATCGACGATGAGGTGCTGGCTACTATTGAAAGGACTGTGCAAAAAGGTGACACTTATCCTATACGTTAGGGATAGCTCCGCAACATAGGTGACCAGTATAAATCATCTGATAGTGTAGACTGTTTGGTTGAATGATCGTTAGAAGAGGATGTGTTCCATTGCAGATTGACAGAAGAACGTTGTGAGAGGCCAAAATAGGTATTTTTGAAAAAGTTTATTATAATGAAGAGAGAAAGGATGGGGTTATAAGATGAAACGGTGTGGATGGGTAACGGAGGACCATCAGTATGAAGTGTATCACGATCAGGAATGGGGCAGACCTCTATATGATGACCGGAAACTCTTCGAACTCTTGTGTCTGGAAGGCGCACAAGCTGGATTAAGCTGGCTGACCGTACTAAAAAAAAGAGAAGGTTACCGGGAGGCTTTCGACCAATTCGACCCCGGATTAATTAGTCAATATAATGAAGAAAAAATTCAGGAATTGATACAGAATGAAAAAATTATCCGTAACAAGCTGAAAATCAGATCTGTTGTGACAAATGCCCGGGCATATCTGGAAATAACACAAAATGGCCAGTCCTTTTCCGATTATCTCTGGCAGTTCGTCGACGGCCTGCCGATTCAGAATGCCAGATCGACCCTTGATGACATCCCGACTCAGACAGATAGGAGTCAGCGCATGAGCAGACAATTAAAGAAAGACGGGTTCAAGTTTGTGGGTCCGACGATCTGCTATGCATTCATGCAGGCAAGCGGTATGGTCAATGATCATGTAAAGGATTGTATCTGTTATGAAGAAATCAAAAATGGGAGGGAATAAAATGAATCGGATAAACTTAGTCACTGTCGGAGTGGAAGATATGTCCCGTTCGCTGACCTTTTACAAAGCCATAGGGTTTCAGACCCCTGAGACCAGCGAAAGCCCGCCAATCGTCTTTTTTGATAATGAAGGAAGTAAACTGGAACTGTTTCCTTTAAATGAACTGCAGAAAGATATCGATCCAGATGATCCACCAGAAAAATCCAGAGGAAGTTTTTCGGGCATCACCTTTGCCTGCAATATGAAGTCCGAAAGAGAAGTGGATGATATGATGAAACGGGTCGAAGAAGCGGGTGGAGATGTGGTTAAAGATCCACAGCCTGTTTATTGGGTGGCTACAGTGGCTATTTCAGAGATCCTGATGGGTATTACTGGGAACTGGCCTATGCCGCAGACTGGCAGTTTGATGACCGGAATATGCTGATCATAGAGAACGATTGAAAAGAGCAAAAAGAGCCCACCAGGGATTGATCCTTGGTGGGCTCTCGACATTTCTTACAGTATTTTATCTAAGAAGTTTTTTGTCCGTTCGTTTTTTGGATGTTCAAACACTTGAGAAGGCGGTCCGATTTCCACGATGTTTCCGTCATCCATGAAGACGACCCGGTCGGCCACTTCTCTGGCGAATCCCATCTCGTGGGTGACCACGACCATCGTCATGCCCTCTTTGGCCAGATTCTGCATGACCTCAAGAACATCACCGACCATCTCGGGGTCCAAAGCACTCGTCGGTTCATCAAAAAGGAGGATATCCGGGTCCATTGCCAAAGCCCGTGCAATAGCTGCACGCTGCTTCTGTCCACCGGATAAAGAGTTCGGATAAGCATCGGCTTTGTCTTCCATCCCCACACTTTCCAGCAGCGACATTCCTAGTTTACGTCCTTCGCTTTTCGACATGTTTTTAAGTTTTCTTGGTGCGAGCAGGATATTCTCCATCACAGTCAAATGTGGGAACAGATTAAACTGCTGAAAAACCATCCCGATATTTTCTCTCACTTTATTAATGTTCTGACTTGGGTCGGTCAAATCGTAATCATCAACGATCACTTTTCCGTCATTGACATCTTCCAGCAAGTTCATACATCTTAAATACGTACTTTTTCCCGAGCCGGATGGTCCGATGATAACAACGACTTCGCCTTCCTGGACTTCAAGATCCAGACCTTTCAGTACTTCGAGCTTGCCGAAACTTTTGTGCAGGTTTTCTGTTTTTAGTTTAGTCATTCATGAGACTCCTTTCTATCAAGTTGGAGAGTTTAGTTAGCAGCGTAATGATGATCAGATAAATCAGGCCGACAATGATCCACATGGCTCCGGACTGATAAGAACGTGCAATGATGATACGCCCTGACTGAGTCAGTTCAACGATGCCGATAACAGAAAGGATCGATGTATCTTTAAGCGTGATGACGAGCTGGTTGATCAATGAAGGGATCATGATCTTGATCGCCTGTGGCAGAACGACTTTCTGCATGGATTGTCGGTACGGCAAGCCGAGGCTTCGTGCTGCTTCCAGCTGGCCGATCGGAACGGCGGCGATCCCACCCCTGACTTGTTCTGAAATATAAGCAGTGGTATTTAAACTTAACGTAATGATCCCGGCCATGAAAGCTGTAAGCTGAATATCAAACAACTGAGGCACAGAGAAATACATAAAGAATGCCAGGACGATAAGTGGGATACCACGCAGGACCGTCACGTAGATATTGGCGATCAGGTTAAGTGCTCGGTTCTTTGTAGCACTGAAGAGACCGAAAATGGTTCCCGCAACTAAAGAAATAGCGAAAGAGACCAGAGTCAGGAGAAGCGTTCGTCCAAGTCCAGCCATCAATGCATCGAAATTGGATGACAGTAATGAGAATATGCCAGTATCTTCTGCAACTTCAGCATCTTCCGGACTGATCAGGTAGGTATCCATGATCTCGTCATATGTGCTGTCTTCCATTACATTGACCAGACCAGCATTGAACATCTCAAGCAGTTCCTGATTTTGTCCTTCATTTACAGCAAAACCGATCGGATAACCTTCTTCTGGTTGGGTAGGCAGTTTCAGCGGCAGCCCCTGCTGGATAGCGTAAGCCATAACCGGATAATCTTCGACAGCCGCATCCGCTTGTCCGGCCGCAACATCTTCATACATGTTGGCGGAATCTTCAAACTGGTTGATCGTTATATCGTACTCTTCGGCGAGCTCATCAGCGAACTGAGCGCCGGTGGTTCCGACTTTAACAGCCAATGTTTTTCCGTCTAGATCCTCATAAGACGTGATCTCGTCATTGTCCTCGTGAACCGCCAGCACAGGTCCGGCATCGATATACGGTTCGGAAAAGTCGAAGGACTCTTCCCGCTCAGGCGTGATACTCATGGCGGCTATCATGCCGTCGACTTGGTTTGTCTCCAAAGCCTGTAGACCGGCACTGAAGTTCATGGGTCTGAGTTCATAAGTGAAGCCCTGATCTTCAGCGATAGCAGCGAGAAGATCGATATCTATACCGATATATTCATTGTCATCGTTCTGATACTCAAAAGGTGCGAAGGTAACGTCTGTAGCAATGATATAAGGATCCATCTGTGCTGCAGTCTCTTCTGCACCTTCTTCTTCAGTATTCTCTGAACTGATGAGATAGGTGTCCATGATCTCGTCATACGTGCCGTTTTCTTTTATATTAGTTAGACCGGCATTGAACATTTCAAGCAGTTCCTGATTCTGGTCTTCATTGACGGCAAAACCTACAGGGTAGCCTTCTTCGGATTCAGTAGGCAGTTTCAGCGGCAGCCCTTGCTGGATGGCATAGGCCATAACGGGATAGTCTTCCACAGCCGCATCTGCTTGCCCGGCCGCAACGTCTTCGTACATGTTGGCGGAATCTTCAAACTGGTTGATCGTGATATCGTAGTCTTCAGCGAGTTCATCAGCGAACTGCGCCCCAGTCGTTCCGATTTTCACGGCCAGTGTTTTTCCGTCTAAATCATCGTAAGAAGTGATCTCATCATTATCCTCATGAACGGCCAGCACAGGTCCAGCATCGATATAAGGTTCAGAGAAATCAAAGGAATTTTCCCGCTCCGGCGTGATGCTCATGGCGGCTATCATGCCATCGACCTGATTCCCCTCCAAAGCCTGCAGACCGGCACTGAAATTCATGGGTCTGAGTTCATACTCAAAGCCCTGGTCTTCAGCTATGGCAGCGAGCAGTTCGATATCTATGCCGATATATTCACCGTCTTCATTCTGATACTCAAAGGGCGCGAAGGTCACATCCGTCGCAATTATATAAGGATCTGACTGTTCTGCTGCCTCGGCCGGTTTTTCCGGAACCAGCAAACTCGATGCGAGTGTCAACAGGAACATCAGCCCAATAAGAATATGGGATTTCTTTTTAACTTTCATCATCTTTCTCCTCTCAAATATAAGCCTAAAAAATAACTAATCATAATTTTATATTAAAATCATCTTTAAAACAAATGAAATTTTTCAAATAATACAATGAGAGAACGCTGTATGTTTGAAAAAAGAGCTTTTTTTCTCTCGATTATTGAGTGGGTTATGTCGATGCTTTTATCTATGACCGCCAATAAACGCTGATATAACAATGATTTTTAGAAAGGAGTGCGAAAAGAGGATTCGTGTTCTGCTGAAAAGATAAATTATTGATAAAAATGAAAAAAATTTAAAAAAAGGTAACACTTTTTAAAGTCATTCCGTTATTAAAGGTGTAAGCAGTGATCACCTTACAAAAAAATAGAGGAGGAAAAGATATGCAAAAAGAATGGGATGGAAGCAAGGTGGATTTATTTTTAGAAGACGCTGTAAATGAGAAATACATTCGACGTCGTTTCAATGGCGCACTGCAGGGGTTGACTGATGAACAGGTAACAGCATTTACCCAAGCACTGAGTACGGTGAATGACCTGCCCGTATCTTATGCAGCAGTGGTGGAAGAATACCGTTACACATTTTAATGACATAATATAGAAGATAATAGATAAGAGAATGAGGAGGAAACGATATGGCAAAACGATTAGAACTGCGCTTTGAAACTGGTGAAGGCAAAATAAAGGTGATCGGTATCGATCAGCCGGTGGAAAATCTTGATCCGCTGGTCGTTCAGACAGCGATGGAGCAAATCATCGGTCAGGACATGTTCGAGGTGGAAGGCATCAAGCAATTCACTAAGATCAAAGATGCCCGTTATGTTACGCGTACAGTAGACGATATCATCGCAGAAGCTTAACTAAATGATCAAAAGGAGCTGGGACAGAAGTCTCAGCTCCTTTAACGTTTTCGAATACTTTTTATAAAGGTGATCCAAATAGCAGCGCCGCCGTCCGGTCACTAGAAGTGAAATCTGTGGAGGTATAGTGACCAGTTTATGCCGTGATTCTTCAGGAAGTGGTTTCAATAGCCGTATTGCGACCAGTTTATATCGTGATTCTTCAGAAAGTGGTCTCAATAGCCGTATAGTGACCAGTTTATGCCGTGATTCTTCAGGAAGTGGTCTCAATAGCTGTATAGCGACCAGGTGATACAATGATCCACTAGGAAGTTGTTGCTATAACAATGCAATCGATTGGCAGAGTGTTTTTCTTTCTATAAAAACCTTCATTAAGTAAAAAACTGAAGGTTTTCATGTCTGTGTTGTTACGGACGCGTCGGTGAGGAAGAGAGCTTTCTAAAAGTAAGTTTTTTTGCTATACTACCAGAGTAAGAAATATAAAGGAGTTAACATCGTGAAAACTTTTCTACTAGCTCTCGTTAAATTTTATCAGAAGCTTATTTCGCCATTGTTCCCGCCTAGCTGCCGCTATTACCCGACTTGCTCACATTATACTGTAGAAGCTTTGGAAAAACATGGGGCGATAAAAGGAACGGTCATGAGTACATCGAGGATCCTGAGATGCAACCCCTTCGTTAAGGGTGGCGTGGATAAAGTCCCTGATCACTTTACCGTGAAAAGAAACCCGGATAGTGAAAATGAAGTGTATCTGGGCTCTGGCATCACCGTAAAGAAAAAAGAAGACCGATCCTCCCATTGATCGATTAAGAAGGGAATAATAATGAAAGTCACTGTAACCGAAAAGAATTTTTCAGATATGCTGAAGTCGCCTCAACCGCTTCTGCTCCACTTCTGGTCCGATTTTTGTGGTCCCTGTAAAGTGCAGTCCCGTGTCCTGGAACAGATCGATGAGAAATACAGAGATGCTGTCCTTATTGGCGACATCAACACACAGAATCATCCCGACTGGACAGAGGCTTTTGGGATCCGTTCCACCCCGACTGTTCTTGTCTTTTATAAAGGGAACCTTTCGGCCAGACTAACGGGCGTCTATTCGCTGACTAAAATCGAAGAAATCATAAGCAAAGAAGAGGTACTCGACTGAGTATCTCTTCTTTTTGTAAACAAACTAACTTAAATGATTGTGTTTTGTTACAAATGTATTACGATAACCGGGGTTACATGTCATTTTCATGTTAATTTGTTTTTTAAACAAATTAACTATTGTAAACGCTTTATTATAAAAGTAGTATATACGTAAGCGTTTTAATGCATCGCTATATGGTGTGCGAGGAGGGACAGAAGTATCTGATAGATGGTATTGCAGTTGATGATGATCAGTCTCTCATTACATAAAAGGTTGATGACAGCTCGCTTACCTAATTACAAGGAGGAAATATATGGAAAACAGCTTGAAATTAAAAGTGTTCAACGGTTTGGCAAGTGCCATGCTGCTTGCACCCATTGTCGGAACAACAACTTCGGTCGTGGCTCAGGAAGCAGATAACAGTGAAGTGACTGCCCAAACGGACGTCGTTTATTCCAATGATTTTGAAGAAGGTAATTTCCCGGATAACTTAGCTATCCAGGCTGGCAATTCAGTACTGACCCGGGCAGACGATATCGCTACTGCCGCTGGAGATGTCCATTCAGGAGTGTGGGTGACAGAAAGAGCCAATGCTTATGACGGGATCGATCTTCCTTTCGATGCGATCGGAGTGGAAGATGGAGTAACTTATACCGTTACTGTTCAAGGATACATCTCGGCAGATGAAGAGATTCCCGTAGGGGCCGAGGTCACGCTTGAAACTGTAAATGGGTATACCTGGTTGGATAATGTGCCTGCAGTCGCAGGAGAAACATTTGAACTTCAAGCGGATTATGCAGCCATTGCAGAAGGTGACGAAGCATTCAGAATCAAGACGAACGATAGTGGCATCGGAATGGAATTCGCAGTTACAGACATTACAATTACGACTGAAGCAGCTGCAGACGAAACGCCTGCTCCGGATGAAGAACTGGACACCTTATACCGCGAAACATTCAGTAACGGCATCACTCAGTCGGCCGGTGCTGCAGTTGAACGTCAAGCAGATTTCAACAATGGACAGGGTGCACTTTATGTCTCTGACCGCACAGCAAACTGGAATGGTGTCGATATCCCGTTTGAAGCAGCAGGGATGGAACTTGGTTATACTTATGAAGTAACTGTCAATGGTTACGTAGATGCAGATGTCAGTGTGCCTGAAGGGGCTCAGGCCTTCCTGCAGTCGCCGGATGACGATTACCCGTTCTTCACCGCTGCTGATTTTACAGCAGGAGAAGAATTCACCTTGGAACATTCCTTTACTTGGGACAATGCAGCGTATGAGAACTTCAGAGTCCAGTCCAACGATGAGGGAGCAGAAGTACCTTTCTATATTACAGAAATCGCAATCGAATGGAACCCGGATCAGACACCCGTGGAAGAAGAACCTGATGCAACACCGGATCCGGACGCTCCTGAAGCAGAAGAGTTTTCATTTATTGATTTTGAAGATAATACCACAAATGAATTTGGACCACGTGGCGACAATGAAATCGTAGAAGTCACAGAAGCAGAAAACCATACAGACGCTGGCTCACACAGCTTATTCACATCAAACCGAGACATGGCTTGGAATGGTCCTGCTTTAAGAGTCGAAAACTACATCAATTCCGGACAGGAATATCAGGTTTCGGCATGGGTGAAAACAGATGCTGAAACAGCAACCGAGTTTCGTCTGTCTACCCAAGTAGCTGAAGGTGATGCGGCAAGTTACAACACGATCGACTCTGCATCCATCAGTGCAGCTGACGGCTGGGTTCAATTGGAAGGCACATACCGCTACGCTTCTTTAGGCGGCGGTTTCGTAACGATCTATGTAGAAACAGCCAACGGTCTTGTCGACTTCTATATCGACGATATTGATTTCCAGGAGCTTGACTCGGAAGAAATCGATGTCCAGCTGGACCTGGCTCAGATCAAAGAAGTATACGAGGATGATTTCCTTATCGGGAATGCGATATCGATGGGCGACCTGGAAGGTCCGAGACTGGATCTATTGAATCATCACCATAACCTCGTTACTGCAGAAAATGCAATGAAACCGAGTTATGCCTATGGTGACGACGGCAGTTTCGATTTCACCGGATCCAATGAACTGGTTGAACGCGTAGCCGAAGAAGGCTTGCTGCTGCACGGACACGTTCTTGTCTGGCATCAGCAGTCACCAGAACGTCTGCATTCCCAGGAAGACGGCACGCCGTTATCCAGAGACGAAGCGCTGAGCAATATGCAGGCGCATATCCGTAATGCGATGGAAAATTATGATGCTGTCTATGGCGACGGTATAATCAGCTGGGATGTCGTGAACGAAGCACTTGACGGTGACTGGAGCAATCCTGAGGACTGGCGTGGACAGCTGCGCGATTCCGGCTGGCTGAGAGCTATCGGCGACGACTACATTTATGAAGCCTTTAAATATGCCCGTGAAGTGGCAGATGAACTGGGCCGTGAAGACCTCGTCCTGTTCTACAATGACTACAACGATGATCAGCAGTCAAAAGCCATTGCTATGTATTCAATGATCAAAGAGATCAATGAACAGTATGCTGACGAAAACCCGGATGATACACGCAAGCTGATTTCCGGCGTAGGCATGCAGGCACACTATAATGCCAATACAAATCCTGAAAATGTCCGTCTATCTATTGAACGCTTTATCGAGCTGGATATAGAAATCGGTGTGACAGAACTGGATGTAACGACACTGACACCAAATGAAACGATCGAATCAGAGCTTGAACGTCAAGCCTATCTCTATGCAAGCCTGTTCCAGATCTATGATGAATATTCCGATCACATCTCCCGTGTTACATTCTGGGGATTGAACGATACAAACAGCTGGCGTTCTGACCGTTCTCCATTGCTGTTCAACGATACACTGACTGCCAAGCAGGCTTATTATGCCGTCGTGGATCCGGAAGGCTTCCTGGCAGACTATGAAGAGGAAGAAGTTGTAGCAAACAGCGACTATGCTCTTTATGGCACACCGGAAATCAATGGTGTAACAGATGAAATCTGGGAAAATGCACCGGAACTGGATGTCAGCCGCTATCAAAGTGCCTGGCAGGGTGCCACAGGACTGGGCCGCGTACTATGGGATGAAAACAATCTTTATGTCCTTGTAGAAGTTTCAGACGGCGACCTGGACATCAGTGCAGAGAATCCATGGGAACAGGATTCTGTGGAAGTATTCGTCAACGAAACAGGAGAAGAAGCATCAACATATGTCGATGGCGTCGGTCAATATCGCGTCAACTATGAAAACGAAGCAAGCTTCAACCCTGCTGCTTACAGTGAAGGGTTCATGTCAGAAGCACGTGTAACAGATGGTGGTTATATGGTGGAAATGGCTATTCCATGGAAAGATGTGACACCTCAATCCGGCCACACATTAGGTTTCGACCTGCAGGTGAATGATGGAGAAGAAGGTTCACGAGTTTCCGCAGCAACATGGAACGATATGGCTGGACAAGGATTCCAGGATCCTTCAGTATTCGGCTTCCTGACTCTCGTCAATGACCTTGATGAAATCGGAGAGGAACCTGTCGATCCGGATGAAGATGAGGATCCAGGAACGCCTGTCGACGAAGAAGACGAAACAGATACAGAGGATGAAACAGATACAGAAGACGAATCAGATACAGATGATGACTCTGATCAAGACGAAGACAAGGATACAGATAAAGTAGTAGATGAAGATAAAGACGAAGACAAAGACAAAGATACAGATGCAGAAGATGAAGAGGGAGAAAAACTGCCTCAGACAGCTACTGCAACGTGGACTATCGGCCTGCTGGGGCTGACAGGTCTGCTATCGGGTGTTGGACTTCGCTTTATACGCAAGCGAAAATAAGGTAATATAGAAGAACAGAGAAAAGCGAAGAGTCTACTCTCTTCGCTTTTCAATTTTTCATGATGGGAGGGTTAAAATGAAAGCGTTAGCGAATGTTTTTATTATTGTCGGTTTAGCTTTTCTCGGCTGGTTTGGCTATTCTTTGTATGAGCAGGATCAAATGCAGTCCGTTACCATAGAACAGGCGGAAACAGCGATCGAAAAGCTCCGCGATGAGAGTGCCGAGGCTGACTCTCCTGATCGTGAAAAGGAGATCCTTAACTTTTCGCCAGAGATGTACGAAGCCTTTGGCATCCTGCATGTTCCTAAGCTGGAAAGAAGTATCGGCGTCGTGGAAGGGACCGATCCGGATGCTTTAGACAAAGGTGTCGGACATATGAAGAGTACGGTCCTGCCGGGCCAGGGAGAACAGATCGTCTTTTCCGGTCATCGGGACACTGTGTTCAAGAACTTTGCAGAACTGGATCTTGGCGACACGTTTGTGGTGGAGATGCCTTATGGGGACTACACCTATGAAATCAAAGATACAGAAATCGTGGATGCCGATGATACGACCGTCGTCGGAAAGATGGGCGAAGAGGTCCTTGTGGTCTCTACGTGTTACCCTTTTGACTATTTAGGTAATGCTCCAGAACGCTTTGTCTTTTATGCTTATCCAGTAGTAGAATAAGAAGAAAACCCAATTCGTTCTGAGTTGGGTTTTTAACTGACCTCCTTTCCTGTACAATTCGAATAACCTTGGAGAATAATAATAGAAAGAAGTTTATAGTCATGACAAATCACACAAATAAGAGTGCGCAGGGCTATCGAGTGCCTAAAATCGATTGGAAAAGTATGATCCGGAGCGTTTTCACGCTGGGGTTCAAGCGACGACCACATGAACAAGAAAAAGCCAAAACATATGAATACGTTTTTGAAGACAAAGGAATCGAGATAGCGGAAATCTCCCTTGATGAAAAAAGGAAGGTAGTCGCGTATAAGTCCCTGTCTTCAGTAAAAGAAAAAGAGAAAATCATATCTAAAGGCAAGTTTGAAGATGGAGATCACACTTATTATCTGGATAAAGAAACGATCAGTTGACGGGTCATAAAGAAAAATGGGAGGTATTCCGCCCCGCTTTTTCTTTATAAAAACTTTAGTATTCCTGCAGGCTATCCATGATAAAATGGAAAGGAAGAGACTAAGGAGGGACGCATGCATGCGTATATTAGTTGCTGATGATGATAAAGAGATCTGCGATCTGCTTGAAATTTATATAAATAATGAAGGGTTTGACGTTGAAAAAGCATACGATGGACAGGAAGTTATCGATAAAATACAGAAACTGGATATCGACTGCCTGATCCTGGATGTCATGATGCCTAAAAAAAGCGGGCTGGAAGTGGTCAAGGAAATCAGAAAAACCTCAGCGCTGCCAGTATTGATGCTGAGTGCAAAAACGGCTGACATCGATAAGATCAGAGGACTGACCAACGGGGCAGATGATTACGTCGTCAAACCGTTCAATCCGCTGGAAGTCCTGGCTAGAGTGAAGTCCCTGATCAGAAGAAGTACTTACGGTGCCGGTCAGAACGACTCCGGCGAACTGGAGATCGGTCCGCTGATCATTCGGAAAGACCAGCATCAGGTGGAAACGGTGGATGGCGTAGCTATTCAGTTGACGGCTTTGGAGTTCGGCATATTATACCTGCTTGCTACGAATCCTAATCGTGTTTTCAGTGCAGATGATATTTTTGAAAAAGTCTGGAAACAGGAGAGTCTCGTTCCTGCAAAGACGGTTATGGTCCATGTTAGCCATCTGCGTGATAAAATCGAAAAAGCCACAGGCGGAGAGAGCATCGTTAAAACGGTCTGGGGCGTCGGATATAAAATAGAAAGCTGACAAGAGAGGATGGTACGATGCAGCTGACGAGAAAAGAACGGTGGCGTCTCGCTTTTGAAGCTGTGGTGACAGCCGGGATCATTTTCCTCTGCTACTTTGCAGTTTATGAAATCTTCCGCTGGTTCGTCGTAACCTTTCAGGACGTTTTTGATGAATTCTGGTTTTTTGGTAATGTGGTTGAAGATATCGGCAATCAGGAACTATGGGGACTGACACCGCTGGTCTTCCTGTTCCTGACGCTAATCGCAGCAGTAGCCATTTACTGGCGACTGAAAAGACGCTACCGTCAATATGAACTGAAACATATCATCAAAGAACTTCATTATATCGCCCAGGGAAATTACGACCACCGTATCCGTGGATCTTACAGCGGAGACATCGGCAAAGTCGTCGAAAGCATCCACGTGCTGGTCGATTCTACCGTTGAAGCTATGGAAGAAGAACGGCGTATCGAACAAAGCAAGGATGAGCTGGTCACTAATGTCAGCCATGATATTAGAACACCGCTGACGTCGATCATAGGATATCTCGGTTTAATAGAAGAAAACCGGTACGGTTCAGAAGAACAGGCAAAAAAATATGTCCACACCGCTTATGAAAAAGCCAAGCAGATGAAAGTCCTTGTTGATGACCTGTTTGAATACACCACGGTCAGGCAGACAGCTGTTCCGCTGGAGTTTGTGACGTTTGATATGATCCAGCTGCTTGAGCAAGTGGCGATCGATTTTGAACTGGAAGCTCAGAAAAAAGGGAGAGACATCCAGATCTCTTCTTCTCAGAAACAAATCATGATGCGGGCTGATACGGAGAAAGTCGTCCGTGTCTTCCACAATCTTCTCTCGAATGCGCTGAAATACGGCAAAGGCGGGACTTTAGTGCAGATAAAAGTGCGAAAAGAAGGAAGTAATGTCATTGTTTCCGTAAAAAATAATGGAGAGACATTACCGAAGGAAGCGATTGAACAATTGTTTGAGCGTTTCTACCGGGCTGAAACCTCCCGCTCACAAGAAACTGCAGGGACAGGATTGGGGCTGGCAATTGCTCAAAGCATCGTTGAACTTCATCACGGCACGATCACGGCGCGTGTTGAAGAGGGATGGACGGTCTTTGATGTCGTTCTTCCGATGAATAATGACTTCTGAAAGGGGCGAAGCAGATCAAATCTGTTTCGCTTTTTTTAAAAACACAGAGAGGGGATACAACCCTGACCGCAAGCTGTATCAGTTGAAAAAAACGAGCTGTTCTTATAGGGTTAAAGTGTAGCAGCACAGAACCTAAAGGAGGCTTTTTCAATGAGTGTTAAATTTGATGTTTTCAGAGACAGGATCATCAATGCAGATACAGAAGAAGTAAAAGATCTGATCAAGCAGTTCAGACAATCCAGACAGAACGGCGATATCAGTGAAGAAGAAGAGGAAAATTTAAAAGATATCGCAAACAGAAAACTTGAATCCGGCAATGAGGACCCATCCAGTTAAAGAGATAAGTCACTAATGAAAAGTGCGACGGAAGCTGCAGAACTTCCTGTTGCACTTTTTTTGTGTGGTCAGATGACATGCCGGTGTCGGAAATATGAAAACTCCGTGAAGACGGTTGTGTTTTTTATAACGGTAGCGTACTATAAGACATGGTGAAATGAAAGTGTTCGCTGCTGATAACAAGTGGAAACAGAATCTATGAATCTGATATAGGAGTTAATTATAATGATAAAAACAAAAATGACCCGATTACTGAAACTAGCCATGAGTGCTTCTCTGGCTTTCCCCATATTTATGACAGGCACAACGGCCTTTGCTGACGAACATGAAATAGATATCGATGCAGACGCATCTCTGCTCGTGGACTTTAAGACAGGCCAGATCCTTCATGAGCAGGATGCCGATGAGGCAAAGGGTATCGCTTCGATGACTAAAATGCTGGTCGAATACATCCTGTTTCAAGAGATCGAAGCCGGGAACCTATCCTGGGACGCGGAAGTGACGATCAGCGATTACGCATATAGCATCAGTCAGGATTACGCTTTGTCTAATGTGCCTTTACATGCGGGCGGTACCTACACAGTCAAAGAATTATATGAAGCCTTAGCTATCTACTCCGCCAATGGAGCGACGATCGCTTTAGCGGAAGAAATAGAAGGGGCCGAATCAGCCTTCGTCGATCGCATGCGCTCTCTGGTTGAGTCATGGGGGATCGAGGATTATGAAATTTATAATACAACAGGTCTGAACAACAGCTACCTGAACGGGAACCATTACCCAGGCAGTGATGAGGATGCAGAGAATGCCATGCCAGCTAAAGGTATTGCCAAGGTAGCGATGAAATTACTGGAAGATTATCCGGAAGTTCTTGAAACGTCCAGCATCCCAGTGAAAACATTCAGAGAAGGTACGGAAGATGCTATTTCCATGAGAAACTGGAACTGGATGCTGGAAGGACTCGCGCATGAGCGAACAGGCGTAGACGGCCTGAAGACGGGGACAACAGCTTTTGCCGGTGCGACATTTACTGGAACGGCGGAAACTGACGGACATCGTCTGGTCTCAGTCGTTATGGGCGCAGGGGACGGTTTCACCAACCGTTCGCAGCGTTTTGAAGAAACAGCGAAACTGTTCGATTATGGCTTCGGTGAATGGGAGTATACTACCCTTGTCGAAGGAGATGTCGTGCTGATGGATGTCACACCGCTACCTGTTAAAAACGGCTTGGAGGAAGATGTTGCTCTAAAAACGACCGAAGCACTGGAGTATTATCTGCCTGATACAAGAAACAAAGATGCGATCAGTTATACGTTCGAACCAAACGAAGAATTATTGAATCAAAACGGCGAACTGGAAGCGCCGGTAGAAGCTGGAACGATCTTAGGTGAATTGATCCTGGACGACCAGGAGGGTATAGACTTCCTGGATTCAGAAGCTCAGAATTCAATACCCGTGGCTGCAGCAGATTCTGTTGAACGCGCAGGTTTCTTTACCGTGTTCTCGAACCTGGTCAAAGATTTCTTTGGCAGTCTGAGAGACCGCTTCTGATCCGTGACATAAGTGTTGACCTTTTAGAACGAAGTAAGGTAAAATGTAAGTACAGTTAAATAAACAACAGATGAACGAACTAGTAGAGGACGAAGCAAGCATAGAGAGTCAGTGGATGGTGTAAACTGATCTTGTTTATCCTGGAATCCGTCGTTCGACATTAAATAATGAAGCGATACTGCCTAAATTATTTCGGCCCGGACCGTTATCCTTGAGAGTGCAGGAAGGCAGTGAGCTGTTTTTCTGAATCAGGGTGGTACCGCGAGAAGCAGTCCTTTCGTCCCTTACTTTGGGATCAAAGGGCTGCTTTTTTAATACCCGCAAACATTCAAAACAGGAAAGAAGGAGAAGACATGATAGATATCAAACGTATCCGCAATGACTTTGAAACAACTAAAAAACGCCTGCAGACGCGAGGCGTGGCAGCGGAAGAATTGGATAACCTGAAAGCGTTAGACGAAAAAAGAAGAGAGCTCATCCAAGAATCCGAAAAATTAAAAAAACACCGCAACGATGTTTCTGCACAGATCGCTGAAAAGAAACGTAATAAAGAAGATGCATCAGAGACGATAGCGGCCATGCAGGAAGTCGGCGGGCAGATAAAAACGATCGATGCCGATCTGGAGAAACTGGAAGAACAAGTCAATGAGATAGCAGCTGGCTTGCCGAACCTTCCCCATTCCTCACTCCCTGTCGGTGAAGATGAAGAATCCAATGTGGAAGTACGCAAATGGGGCGAACCGAATGCGTTTGACTTCGAGCCGAAACCGCACTGGGACTTAGGTGCAGACTTAGGTATCCTGGACTTTGAACGCGGTGCGAAAGTGGCCCGCAGCCGCTTCCTTTACTATAAAGGATTGGGTGCTCGCTTAGAGAGAGCGCTGTATAACTTCATGCTGGATATGCATACGACGGAACACGGCTATGAAGAAATCATCCCGCCTTATCTGGCAAATGATAATGCCTTATACGGAACAGGTCAGTTCCCTAAATTCAAGGAAGATGTATTCCAAATCAAAAATCACCCGCTGACACTGATCCCGACAGCAGAAGTGCCTTTGACGAACTACTATCAGAAAGAGATCCTTGAAGAGAAAGACCTGCCGAAATACTTTACAGCTCTATCCCCTTCATTCCGTTCTGAAGCAGGCAGTGCCGGCAGAGACACACGCGGGCTCATCCGTCTGCATCAGTTCAACAAAGTGGAGATGGTCAAATTTGCCAAGCCGGAAGATTCTTACGATGAACTGGAGAAAATGACTAATAACGCCGAAGCCATTCTGCAGAAGCTGGGCCTTCCTTACCGCGTCGTCCTGCTTGCGACAGGTGATACCGGCTTTGCAGCAGCGAAAACCTATGATCTGGAAGTTTGGATCCCGGCTCAGGACACCTATAGAGAAATCAGCTCATGTTCAAACACAGAAGATTTCCAGGCGCGAAGAGCTATGATTAGATACAGAAAAGAATCAGATGGTAAAATAGAATATGTACACACCTTGAACGGCTCGGGATTGGCTGTAGGTCGAACAGTTGCAGCCATCATGGAAAACTATCAGCAGGCTGACGGCAGCATCAAAATACCGGAAGCTCTCGTACCGTATATGGGTGGCGTTACCGAAATCCGTTAAGTCAACTCAAGGAACAGCAGTAAAGGAGAATGTAAATGGTTAATGAACAAAGAGCAATATTCGCGGGTGGTTGTTTCTGGTGTATGGTCCAGCCTTTTGATTCATTACCAGGTATCCTTTCGATCACTTCAGGCTACACAGGCGGACATGTTGAAAATCCTACCTACCGGCAAGTGACCAGTGGGCGGACAGGTCATACGGAAGCGGTGGAAATCGTTTATGATCCGGACAAGATCTCTTACAGGGAACTGGTAGAAATTTACTGGCGACAAACAGACCCAACCGATGCGGGCGGGCAGTTTGCGGACAGAGGCGACTCCTATAGACCGGTTATTTTCTATTTGAATACGCATCAAAAAGAAGTGGCTGAAGAATCAAAAAGAGAATTAGAACAAAGCGGAAAATTTGATGATCCGATCCTCACTCAGATAGAAGAAGCCGAACCGTTCTATCCGGCTGAAGATTATCATCAGGATTATTACAAGAAAGAATCAGCTCATTACAAAAGGTATAGTGTAGGTTCCGGGAGAGCCGGGTTTATAAGTAGACACTGGGGAAATTAAATAAGAAAACCATAAGATAACACCTTCTTTGTCGATTATTTTTAAAAATATTAAAAATATAGTTGACAAAGAAGGAATATCTTTGTATGATATAAGAGTTGCTGCAGTAATTGTTTCAGCAATTCAAAAAATATAATGTATAGTGATAATGGCGAGAAGGACCCACCTGTTTCCATTTCGAACACAGTAGTTAAGCTTCTCAGCGCCGAGGATAGTGAAGGGTTTCCCTTTGTGAAAGCAGGACATTGCTATGCAGTATATTCGGAGGTTTAGCTCAGTTGGGAGAGCATCTGCCTTACAAGCAGAGGGTCAGCGGTTCGAGCCCGTTAACCTCCATTGCCTTTAGAGCCGTTAGCTCAGTTGGTAGAGCATCTGACTTTTAATCAGAGGGTCGCTGGTTCGAGCCCAGCACGGCTCATATATATAAAGTTAAACCTTTATATATGCGGATGTGGCGGAATTGGCAGACGCACTAGATTTAGGATCTAGCGCTTCACGGCGTGGGGGTTCAAGTCCCTCCATCCGCATTGCTTCAT
>NZ_FOBL01000004.1 GCF_900109825.1 Alkalibacterium putridalgicola
GAGCGTGCTCAAGTAGAAACTCTAGCGAGTATTGCCAATGTTGCTCTCATTGAGCGTACTGAGAGAAAAATCCATGTGAGTACTGCCAATGTTGCACTCATTGAGCGTACTGAGGCAGAATTCCCATTGAGTACTGCCAATGCCGCTCTCATTGAGTGTGTTCCGACAGAAAACACGCTAAAGATCTTTTCAATAAGGTCCTGATCAGGCGTAAGGCCTGATCATTCATCATTATTAATGCAAAAAGGACCATACTCGCTGAACAGCGAGTATGCCCCACTCTAGAAACACAGTTAAAACAAGTCGAGCTGTTTTGGGGCAAGACCAGAAAAATCAAGTCCCAGCAAGTCCTGCAGTTCTTTGGCGTTCTGGGGCGCATGCCCGCCGGAATTGTTATTGAAAATCACACAGACTTCGTCAGCATCTGACTCGAGCTGTTTCACTAAATCCGCAAAGTCCCTTAGTTCATCCTCTGAATAATGATAAAGCGTCCGTTCAGCACGCCAGTCGGTCACGTTTTCGCCGAGCCAGCCTTCATAATTCCGTCCGTGGAGACGCAGAACACTTAAAGTGGGAGCGGTGACTTCAGGGACCTGGGGCACACTGTTATTCGGAGTCTGCGGCTGGTCGACCACCACATTCGTCCAGCCCTGATCTTTCAAAAAAGCAAGCGTCCGCTCTTTGTTGGTTTTACTGAACCAGCTGGGATGCCGGAATTCTACAGCGACAGGCAGCTCCGTCATTTGCTTCTTAACGTAACGGAGATAATTGACGTGTTTTTTTACACAGTCAAAATAAGGAGGGAACTGAAAGAGGAACGCTTTGATCTTTTTCTGTTCAAGCATCGGCTGAAAGGCATCCAGGTAGGCTTCAAAGGCTTCATCCATAGTCGTGAACTCCTCTTGATACGGCTTATGTAGAGTCATGACACCATAAGCTTTTGGAAAAAACTGGAAGATATCGGGCATTTTTTCTATCCAGCTCATGATCGTCTCGTTTTTAGGGATGGCATAAAAACTGGTATCGAGTTCCACGACCGGGAAATGGCCGGCGTATTCGATCAGTTTTTTATTCGCACTGCGCTGGATGAGAGGATGGTCGCTCCAGCCGGTCAATCCTATTGTGATCATTCCATTCTAATCCTTTCGCTGATTTTTAATTTCTTCAATAACAGTTTCCAGCAAGTCCACGTAATCCATCTGGGTCTGATCGGCAAAGGGGTGGAGGGACTTGACCCGGCGACTGCGTTTTGAGGTCCGTCTTTCTTTGGCTGAAAGATGCCGACCGTCGATAAGCTGCTGGATGACACTGTCAGTATATTCGTATCCGTCATGATGCAGGACCCGGCACCCTTTTGGCAGCAGCATGGAGGCCAGGCCGTAATCCTGCGTAATGACGACGTCGTTGGGTTTGGCAATGGCCACGATCTTGAAATCCGCCTGATCACTGCCGCGTTCGACCCATAACTGTCTCACATGATCGGGGACTTCTTTTGTTGAAAAGTGGGCGATACTGGCGACCAGTACCACTTCCAGACCGTACTGCTTTGCCAGGGCAATGGTCTCTTCTTTCGTGGGGCAGGCATCGGCGTCGATGATTATTTTCACTGTCATCATCCTTTCGTTCTCTTTCCTACCAGTTTAACACAGTCCAAACATTTGAGACATGGATAAGGCGGTTTCAGTGACGTAAAAAATTTTCTCGAATTTACAGCATCGACCTGTGGTTATGCGTTGACATCGTTTACAAAAAAGCTTACTCTTATTCATGAGGGGTTTGTTTAATAATTGAACAAACCCAAAATCGAAACCGAAGAGAGGCATTTGAGTGAATCAGACATTACTTTTCAATAAAAACTGGGAATTCAGTAAAGTTTCAGGAATCATGGAAGACATACCGGCTGACTTCAGACCGGTCGACGTGCCGCATGACTGGCTCATTTATGACACAAAAAATCTGTATGAAGACAGTGTGGGCTGGTATCGCAAACGGTTCGACTTTGACGGAAGAGCAGAGCAGGTAATCCTCCGTTTTGACGGGGTGTATATGGATGTGACCTTATTCGTGAATGGTCAGGAAACAGGGGAGTGGAAGTACGGCTATTCGCGTTTTGAATGCGACATCACCGATGCACTGACTAAAGGTGAGAATGAGATCCTTTTGAAAGTGGTGCATCAGGCACCGAACAGCCGCTGGTATACCGGTGCAGGCATTTACCGGGATGTATGGCTCGTCATGCGCGGGAAGACCTATATCGAAAGCGAGGGCTTATACATAAGCACCATTAAAAAAAACAATTGGTCGCTGACGGTAAATACAGACGTCGTTTCAACAGGTTCAGTCAAGCTCAAACATCGTCTGGTCGATGACAAAGGCCACGTCATTGGAGAAAAAACCATTGTTGGAAAATCAGACAAGACACTCACGGTTACTTTCAGTGATCTTGAGCCGAAGGAATGGCATCCGGAAAATCCTTATCTGTATACACTCGAAACAACTCTTTTCGAGGAAGGATCAAAGGACATGAGTGAACAGATCCGTACAAAGGTCGGTTTCAAGGACATAGATATGGATCCGAATAAAGGCTTGTATGTGAATGGGGAACCTTTAAAACTGAAAGGGGTCTGTGAACACCACGACTTAGGTACACTGGGTTCTGCTTTCAACCCGCATGCGCTGAGACGCCGATTCGAGATCCTGAAAGACATGGGCGTGAATGCGGTCAGGACTTCTCATAATATGCCGGCCAAGGATTTGATGGACCTGGCAGACGAGATGGGATTCCTGATCGTTTCCGAATCTTTCGATATGTGGGAACGCCCGAAAACCGAACATGACTATGCCCGTTTCTTCAATGACTGGGCTTATAGAGATGTCAAAAGCTGGGTGAAGCGTGACCGAAATCATGTCAGTCTTTTGATGTGGACGATCGGGAACGAGATCTATGACACCCATGCCGATGAACGGGGACTGGAAACGGCGAAAAAACTGATGGCTTATGTCCGCGAATTTGATCCTGACAGGAATGCGGAGCTGACGATCGGCTCCAATTACATGCCTTGGGAGAATGCGCAGAAGGTCGCTGACGAGGTAAAGATCGCCGGCTATAACTATGGCGAAAAGTATTACCAGGAGCACCACAAAGACCACCCGGACTGGGTCATTTACGGCAGTGAAACAGCCTCCGTCGTCCAGAGCCGGGGCATCTATCATTTTCCGTACAGTCAGTCTGTGCTGGCGGATGACGATGAGCAGTGCTCGGCTCTCGGGAACAGTTCGACGAGCTGGGGCGCCAAGTCAGCTGAAGCCATCATTACCGGTGAGCGGGATACGCCGTATTCCATGGGGCAGTTCATCTGGACCGGTTTTGACTACATCGGGGAACCGACCCCTTACCATACGAAAAATGCCTACTTTGGCCAGATCGATACGGCAACGTTCAAAAAAGACAGTTATTATATCTATCAGTCGGCCTGGACAGATGTGAAAGACCAGCCGGTGATCCATCTTTTTCCTTACTGGGACTTTAATCCGGGACAGACAGTGGACGTCCGGGTCGCGACCAATGCGCCGGAAGTGAAACTCTTTTTAAATGGCAAAGAAGTGGCAGAGACGACTATCGATCACCAAAAGGATACTGAAATCATTCCGACCTGGCAGATCCCTTATGAAGAAGGGGAGCTGAAAGCTGTCGCCTACAATGAACACAACGAAATGATCGGTGAAAGTATCCGGCATTCCTTTGGCGATGCCAGACGCGTTACCTTGAAACCGGACAAAGAAGTCCTTCAGGCAGATGGTCGCGATCTGATCTTTGTGGAGGTCGGGACTGAAGATGCGAATAGCTATCCAGTGGAAAATGCCACGAACCGTGTTGATTTAAAAGTTTGGGGGGCTGGCCGCCTGGTCGGTTTCGACAACGGTGACAGCACGGACTTCGACCAGTATAAAGGACTGTCCAGACGTTTGTTCAGCGGGAAAGCCATGGCTGTGATCCAGGCGACAGACGAAAGTGGACCGGTAAACATCAAAGCCACCTCAAAAGACCTTGATCCAGCGGAATGTGAACTGAGAGCCGTCCCAACTGATCAGCCGATACAGTATGAAGTGAATGCAGGAAACACCGAACGCAGGATCGAAACCGGTCAGCGGGACGAGGTGCCAGTCAGAAAGATCGAACTTATAAGCAGTCAGGGCCGTTACTTGTCACCTGAAATCACCGAAACGACCGTCACTGCAGCGCTATATCCTATAAACACGTCTTACACAGAGGTCGAGTGGAGCGTGGTGAATGATGCAGGTGTTGAAGCCACGAATGCCAGGATCGAAGTGCAAGGAGCAGACGGCCGTCAAGTCAAGATCACAGCTAAAGGTGACGGACCCTTCAGAGTACGGTGCACGTCTAAAAACGGCACAGATAAAATCAAGCTGATCTCTGAACTGGATATGGTGATCGAAGGGGTGGGGACAGCGTATAAACATCCGTATGCCCTTGTGTCCGGATCCTTATATGATGAGTCGATCGGCGATGTCTCAAACGGGAATGAACGCGGTGTGGCTACCAGCCGGGACGGTGAAACGATCATCGGCTTCCATGATATCGATTTTGGCAAGCACGGGTCAGATCAAATCACCCTTCCGATTTTTGCCTTGAGTGACGACCACTATATTATTGAAATCTGGGAAGGCTCTCCGAAAGCCGGCGGGACGCTGCTTAAAGAAGCGGATTATCAGAAAAAATCGATCTGGAACGTCTATCAGGAAGAAACATACACTTTATCCAAACGATTGACAGGCATTACTTCGCTGTATTTTGTGATGCGTGCCAAAGTCCATCTGAAAGGCTTCTACTTTGAAGCGATGAATCCGGCCTTTGATTATAACAGAGCCGTGGATGCGGATGCGATCTACGGTGACCAGTTTGAAAAGTCAGAAAAGGTCGTTAAAAACATCGGAAATAATGTCTCACTGGTCTACACTGACGTTGACTTTGGGGATGTTGAAGCCAAGCTGATCAAAATCCAAGGCCATTCACCGATAGAGAAAAATACGATCCATGTCCGCTTTGAAACGGATGAAGGCGAAACATTCAACCAGGTCGTCGAATTTACACAGACATCTTCTATAAAAGAAAAAGAATTTGAACTGGAACCACTGACCGGCAAGGGGACACTGACATTTGTCTTCCTGCCCGGCAGCCAGTTTGATTTTAAGGCTTTTCAATTAATTAAATAATAATGAATAAAAAGGAGAGAAAGTAAATGAAGTTGAAGAATGAAGCAATTCAGTCAGTTGAACAGTGGAAAGACAAAGGGTATGCCTTACCCGAATACGACCGCAGCGAGGTGACTGAGGCAACCAAAGCCGAACCGACTTGGCTGCATCTTGGCGCAGGAAACATTTTCCGTGCCTTTCCGGCTATGCTGAATCACCGGTTATTGAATGAAGGGAAAATGAATAAAGGCATCATCGTGGGTGAGGGGTTCGACTATGAGATCATCGAAAAAGCTTACCGCCCGTATGATGAACTGAGCCTTTTAGTGACTCTGAAAGCTGACGGCTCGGTCGACAAAACAGTTGTCGGTTCCGTCGTGGAATCTCTGCGTATGGACAGCGCCAATGAAGAAGAATTCAGCCGTCTGAAAGAAATATTCACCGCGGACTCCCTTCAGATGGTCAGCTTTACCATCACTGAAAAAGGCTACAGCCTGGTCAATGCCCGCGGCGAAGTCATGGGATCCGTGAAAGAAGATTTTGAAAAAGGTCCGGACAAACCTGTCAGCTACATGGGGAAACTCACCGCGCTGCTTTACGAGCGCTATAAAAACGGCGCCAAGCCGATCGCTTTAGTCTCCATGGACAATGCGTCGCATAACGGGGCCCTGCTTCAGAAAACAGTTACGGAATTTGTCGACCAGTGGGTGAACGCCGGAGTCATGGACAAGGGATTCAAAGATTATGTCAACGACACTTCAAAAGTGACCTTCCCGTGGAGCATGATCGATAAAATCACGCCGCGCCCCGATGCCGATGTCCAGTCGATCCTGAAAGAAGACGGTTTTGAAGATGCCGATACGATCATTACGGACAAAAACACCTATACGGCACCTTTCGTTAATGCAGAAGAAGCAGAATATCTTGTCATTGAAGATACTTTCCCTAACGGCCGTCCGCCGCTGGAAGAAGCCGGCGTCATCTTTACTGACCGTGAGACTGTAGATAAAGCGGAAACAATGAAAGTGACGACCTGTCTGAACCCGCTGCACACCGCTCTGGCAATATACGGCTGTCTGCTGAGACACACATCGATCCATGAAGAAATGAACGATACGGAACTCAAAGCACTGATCGAAAAAATCGGTTATGAGGAAGGACTGCCGGTCGTTGTCGATCCGGAGATCCTGGATCCTAAGTCCTTTATCGATGAAGTCATAAATGTCCGTTTCCCGAATCCTTTTATGCCGGATACACCGCAGCGTATCGCGACAGACACGTCTCAGAAGCTGTCGATCCGTTATGGTAAGACCATGCAGGCTTATATCGAAGCACGGGACAAAGATGTGCGTGACCTGACGTTTATCCCGCTTGTGCTGGCCGGATGGCTGCGCTACCTGATGCAGGTGGACGACAAAGGGACTACGTTTGAACTCAGTCCTGACCCGCTGCTGGATGAACTGACACCGCTGATGGACAAAATCGAGTTAGGGGATAATGAAGCCGTCGAAGACAAGCTGAAACCCATCTTGAGCCGTAAAGATATCTTCGGTGTCGACCTTTACAGAGTCGGCCTTGCGGATAAAGTGACGGGCTACTTCAAGCAGTTGAATGAAGGTCCGGGCGCGATTCGAGAAACACTGAAACAGACACTGGCCAACGTTTAAGCCTAAAATAAACGAACCTTCTTCTTCTCTGGTATGATTCCGGAAATGGGAGAAAGTTTTTCTTTGATCAGGATGAAGCTTGCGGCAGGCCGCAAGCAGACCTTATTGAAAAAGGTCTTGACTGTCATCGGGAAAAGGACGTTCGGCACTTTGGTATATAAAAATGCATCCTAATGACCGAAAGACAAAACGTTCGTTCATTAGCATGAGAGAAGAGTTATGTATCGACCGAAGTTTGGACCTGTTCGGCAGTTAGAGATTTAAACGAGTATCCTACTTACCGAATAAGACGTTATTCGGTAAGTAGGGACGATGATGAGACTGGAACATGACGAACAAGGGCCCTGTTCGGTAAGTAGGAATAGAAGTCGACGGTGAAAGAGCCGAATTCAGCTAACTTCGGCTCTTTCACGAGTAGCTGCCTTCTGTAAGTGTCGAACGCTCAATAAAGGTCGCGGCTCATGTTCTCATAAACAAAAAAAGAGTCACGAGCCTACGCCAGGCTCGTGACTCTTTCATATATATATCGGTTATTCGACTTCCAGTACTTTTTCCATGTCCAGATTAAAGCCGACATTATCGACATGCAGAAACTCTTTCAAGTTCATGACAGTGGCACCGTAAAGACTGGCTTTGCGTCCGAGGGCCGACTGTTTGATCGGAACATTCTTGTAGATCGTCATATTCAGATAATGGTTCAACAGGCTGATAAGTTCGGGGATCTCTTCTAGAATCTCTGAATTGATGTAGACGATTTCCGGATCGTAGTTCCCGATGACATTCATCAGACCGATACCGAAATCTTTGGCAAACTGCAGGATCATATTCAGTGTCGCAGAATCTTTCTGATGATAAGCATCGACCAGATCATCAAACGTTAATGACGGATCACCTTTCAGCTGCTGAAATTTACGCAGAATAGATTTGGTCGAGCAGTACTGTTCCAGACAGCCCTGATTCCCACAGGGACAACTGATACCGTTCGGATAAAGGACGGTGTGTCCAATCTCGCCGCTTCGACCCTTATAGCCGCGGTAAAGCTGGCCGTCCAAGATGATCCCGGCGCCGATACCGGTATGGGCACTGAATGAGATTAGTTTTTTATGTTCGGTATCAAAGGCCGATTCAGCCAGGGCCGATAAATTCGCTTCGTTTTCGATATGCACAGGCAGGTCCAGCTCTTCTTCCAGTAAATGAACAAGGTCCAGATGATCCAGATCGAAGTAAGGGGTGAATTCGATCTGATTATTATCGACGATACCATGGATCGATATCGTTACACCGATGATGCCGAAAGGGGTCTCTTTCATATTGGAGCGGAAATCATTGACCACTGTAGTTATATAGTCCACGATATTGTGTTTGGTGATTTCCGTTTCTTCTATAGTATAATCGATCTTTTCGCCGTCCAGATAAGTGATCAGGTAACTGATACGGTCATATCGTACGTCAAAGCTGATGGAGATGCCTGCTTTCTTGTTCACTGTCAGCAGGATAGGGCGCCGTCCACCGGAAGACGTGCTTTTACCAGGACCGATTTCGATCACATAGTCATCCTGGATCAGCTTTCTGACGATTTCCGATACGGTCGCCTTGTTCAAACCCGTTACTTCAGAAATCATCGCCCGGGAGATTTCCGGCCGGTTCATGATCTCCGACAAGACAAGAAGACTGTTGTTCTCTCTGATGTTATTCTTCATTCTAAACATGTGGATCCCTCGATTCTAATGGTATATAATTGCTATAAAATAAAATAAATACGTTAATAAACTTACAAAATATAAGTAAGGAAGAAGATGTTAATAAAATACCGAAACGATGAAAAAAGTATCTGGAAGCGCTTGACATTAAAAATCAAATTCGCTATAGTTATATCATAAGTTAGTTAATCCAACTAACAAACTACCGATACAAACAGTGTAGCACATTTGCTTATAGAAAAAAACAAGAAATGTAAAGGTTTTCTTATAGTTTCATGTTACACTATATCGCTGAATTTGGAAAGTCGGCAACGACCTCATTTTTTTGCAAAAAACGAGGTAATGGACTGCAAATCAGCGATAATCAAAAATAAAAGGGGACTCAGCATGACGACCAAACTTGATTTTGATTTAAGCTGGCTGGCGCCGGAGACACTTAAGGCCTGGCCTTTCGGAGAACTCAAGACCGAAAATGCGGCTCATCTGAAAGAGACACTAGTGAAGGAATTCGACTATTACAGCGAACCTTTTCCAGAAGGTGATAAAGCACTTCGTTTAATAGTAGAAGATACGCCGGAAGTGACACTAGACGGTTATAAAGTATTAGAAGATAAGGATACCGTTAAAGTCACGGCGAATCAACCGGAAGGACTGATCTACGGTTTCTTCCATATCGTAAGAAGTTATCAGCAAAGCGAACAGCCAGAATTGTCAACGCTTTCTAATCCGAAAAACAAGATCCGAATGATCAATCACTGGGACAACTTTGACGGATCAGTCGAAAGAGGCTATGCAGGCAAGTCACTGTTCTTCGTCAACAACGAATTTCGTCTGCAGGATGAACGGTTCAACCAGTATGCCAAGATGCTTTCATCTGTTGGGATCAATGCCTTGACGATCAATAACGTCAACGTTCATCAGAAAGAAAGCTACTTCATTACAGACAGCTACATCCGTGAAGTGAAGCATCTGGCTGAGATTTTCAGAAGCTACGGGCTGACGCTTTTCCTCAGCGTGAACTACGCGGCGCCGATCGAAGTGGACTGGGTCGACAGTGCTGATCCTTTAGATGACAAAGTCAGAGAGTTCTGGAAAAACACAGCAGAACTGATTTACGAACATATTCCTTATTTCGGCGGCTTTGTCGTTAAAGCCGACTCGGAAAACCGTCCAGGTCCGTTCACTTACGGACGCACACATGCTGACGGAGCCAACATGCTGGGAGAAGCCTTGAAGCCATTCGGCGGGACTGTGTTCTGGAGAGCTTTCGTATATGACAACCATCAGGACTGGCGCGACAAGAAGACTGACCGTGCGCGGGCAGCTTATGATCACTATGCACCAATGGACGGCGACTTCGCTGACAACGTCGTGCTTCAGATCAAAAACGGACCGATGGACTTCCAGGTTAGAGAAGCAGTCTCACCGCTCTTTGGAAGTTTAAGAAAAACCAATCAGGTCCTTGAATTCCAGATCGCACAGGAATACACCGGACAGCAAAAACATATCTGCTACCTGATCCCGATGTGGAAAGAAGTTCTTGATTTTGACACTTACGCCGACGGACCCGATACAACAGTCCAGGATATGCTCGTCAAGTATCCGGAAAATCCGGAACGCAACGGCATAACAGCTGTAGTCAATACAGGGATGGACGAAAACTGGACCGGACACAAGCTGGCACAGGCCAATCTTTACGGTTATGGCCGACTGATCTGGGATCCAAGCCTTTCAGCAGAAGAGATCGCCAAAGAATGGATACAAGCGACCTACTCACTTTCAGACAAAGGCAGAGAAACACTGCTGGACATGCTGATGACGAGCTGGGATACTTACGAGAAATACACGTCGCCTTTAGGAATCGGATGGATGGTCCAGCCCAACCACCATTACGGACCGAACATCGATGGGTACGAATACGACATGTGGGGGACTTACCACTACTCAGACCGAGATGGACTAGGCGTGGACAGAACGGTCGCGACAGGGACAGGATATACACGACAGTATCATGGTGAAAATTATGAAATGTATGAAAATGTGGAATCAACACCTGAAGAACTGCTTTTATTCTTCCATCATATGCCATACAGCCACGAGCTGAAAACAGGGAAGACGATCATTCAGCATATTTATGATACGCACTTCGAAGGGTTCGACAAGGTTCTTGAGTATCAAAAACAGTGGGAGTCACTTGAAAAAGAAGTGGACGACGCTTCCTACCAGAACGTGAAAGAACGTCTGGAAGAGCAGCACCGCTGTGCGAGAGAATGGCGTGATCAAGTCAATACCTACTATTACCGCAAGTCAGGTGTCGACGATGCTAAAGGCAGAAAAATCTATAAATAAACATAAACAGGACAGAAGCGGGTCCGTCCCGCTTCCCCGGTTTACTGCAAAAGGGGAAGATCGAATGAAAACAACATTTAGGTGGTACGGTAAAGGCAACGATACCGTTTCACTGTCAGATATCAGACAGATTCCTTCCATGCATAGCGTGGTCTGGGCCCTTCATGATCTGGGACCGGGCGAAGTCTGGCCGGTCGAACGCATCCAGGAAGTGAAAGACCAGGCAGCTGAGTATGATTTAGGTATCGATGTCGTCGAATCGGTCAATGTACACGAGGCCATCAAACTTGGCACGGCTGACCGTGACGAATACATCGAGAATTACAAGCAGACGATACGCAACTTGGGTGAAGTCGGCGGCGTCAAGGTCATCTGCTACAACTTCATGCCGGTATTCGACTGGGTACGCACTGATATGGCTAAAGAACATGAAGATGGTTCGACCGCACTCTTTTATGAAAACGCTAAAATAGAAGGCGTCGACCCGCATGAGCTGTTCGAGCAAGTCAAGCGTTCTTCTAGAGGAATGACTTTGCCAGGCTGGGAGCCCGAGCGACTCGAAAAAATAGAAGAACTACTGAATGCCTACAATGGTGTTTCAGAAGATGATCTTTTCGAAAATCTGGCTTACTTCCTGAAAGAAATCGTTCCTGTAGCAGAAGAAAACGGGATAAAAATGGCCATCCACCCAGATGATCCGCCGTTCCCCGTGTTCAACCTGCCAAGGATCGTTCACAGTAAAGAAAACCTGCAGCGCATCGTAGACGCTGTGGACAGCCCGTCAAACGGCCTGACCTTATGCAGCGGCGCTTTAGGCTCCATCAAAGGCAACGATATACCGGACATGATCCGAACATTCAAAGACCGTATCCCGTTCGCTCATATCAGAAACGTCAAGGTTTATGAGAACGGTGACTTCATCGAGACGTCTCACCGAGAGCAGGACGGTTCAGTCCCGATACTTGAAATAATGAAAGCGTATCATGAAATCGGTTTCGAAGGCTATATGAGACCAGACCATGGCAGACACTTATGGGGCGAAGAAAGTCGACCCGGCTATGGCCTCTATGACCGTGCGCTTGGAATCATGTATATGATGGGTGCCTGGGACATGCTTGAAAAGCTGGAAAAAGAATCGAGTCAATAACACAAGCAAACAAATTTTTTGAGGATTAAAGGAGGAAAACCTTTGGATATAGATAGCCAAGTACCAGGCGGTGAAACAGGCCGTATTGCTAACAATCCCGAAACGGGAATCGTTTCTAAGCAAGGGGCGATGACCACATCAGAATATGAGGAAAAATTAAGACAGACGCGCGTCTCAAAATGGGAATCCGTGCGCAAGTCGCTTAAGAAGGACTGGCAGCTTTATACGTTCCTGATTCTGCCGATCATTTATCTTTTCGTGTTTCAGTATTTACCTATGATCGGTAACGCGATCGCATTTAGACGTTTCGTTCCCGGCGGTTCGATGCTGGGTGAAGAGTTTGTCGGACTGCGCTACTTTGAAATGTATATGAACGACAGAACATTCTGGCGCGTATTTACGAATACCTTAGCCATTGGGGGACTGACACTGCTGTTCAACTTCCCGATCCCGATCATTTTCGCTTTGCTGCTGAACGAAGTCAAGAATGTCAAATTCAAACGCTTTGTTCAAACAGCGTCTTACCTGCCTTACTTTATCTCAATGGTTATCATTGCAGGTATGATCATGGAAATGCTGTCGGCAAATGGTATCGTCAACCAGATGATCACGTGGTTCGGCGGGGATCCAACGATCTTCCTGCAGCGTGCAGAATGGTTCCGAACGATCTATGTCGGTTCTGAAATCTGGCAGAAGACAGGCTGGGGAGCGATATTATACCTTGCAGCTTTAACAAATATCGACCCGAACCTATATGAAGCCGCAGCGATAGACGGAGCCGGGCGATTGAAACAAACCTGGCACGTGACGATCCCGGGCATCATGCCGACGATCATCACACTGCTGATCTTGAATATCGGTAGCTTCATGAATGTCGGTTTTGAGAAAGTATTCTTGCTGTACAACCCACTGACATATGAAACAGGAGACGTTATCTCGACTTACCTGTACCGAATCGGTTTAGGTAGTGCGAACTTCTCATATGCGACAGCCATCGGTCTGACGCAAGCTGTTATTGGTTTCATCCTTGTCATGGGTGCGAATCTGTTGTCTAGAAAAGTCACAAATAGAAGTCTCTGGTAAGGGAGGGAGAAGCATATGCATTTAAATGATACGAAGGGATATAAACTATTCCGCTATTTCAATATTTTCGTCATGATCATGATCGTGGTCATCACGTTCGTTCCATTCATCAACATCATTGCCCAGTCATTCAGTAGTGAACGCTTCATTACTGCAGGAGAGGTCTTCCTGATCCCTAAAGGGTTCAACGTGGAGACATATAAAGCAGTATTATCCAACGACCGCTTCTGGATCCACTACAGAAACACGATCATCTATACGGCAGTCGGCGTCGCTATTTCGATGTTTTTAACGACGATGCTGGCTTATGTTCTATCAAAACCTAAAACACGCATCAAGGGTAAAGGATTCTTTGTCGGCTATGCTGTCTTCACGATGTTCTTTGCCGGCGGGATCATCCCGACTTATATCGTCTACAACAACACGTTGAATATCACGAATACAATGTGGTCCGTTGTTTTTCCACTCGCATTAAGTATCTACAACATGCTGATCATGAAGGCGTTCTTTGAGAACCTGCCGACAGCACTTGAAGAAGCTGCTGCGATCGATGGCATGTCGAGCTACGGTATCTTCATGAAAATCGTTCTGCCTTTATCCAAACCTATCCTGGCAACGATGACCCTGTTCTATGCGGTTGCCTACTGGAATTCATGGTTCCAGGCCTTCATGTTCCTGAATGACTGGACACTGTTCCCCGTGACCTTATTCTTGAGAAACTTGATTTCAGGAGCTACAGCGACAGGCGAAGCTGCCGCAGCTGAAGCTGGCAGCACGCAGATCGCGTCCAACGTGAGATCCGTATCCATGTTCCTGACCGTTCTTCCGATCATCTTGGTTTATCCATTCGTTCAGAAGTACTTCGTCAGCGGTGTTATGCTCGGATCCGTTAAAGAATAATCAGGCAGTAAACTACCTCGCTTGGGAAGTTCAACCTTCCCAAGCAAGATTTTAAAAGAAAGTGTAAACGCTTGACAGAAAAGTCCTTGGTTATAGTGCAATAAGTAAAAATGAGAAGAGGACACCCTAATCATTCTGGTGGGATTTAACAGCTGCATGGAAAGAAAAGGGAACTTTCTTCAGCTGATGAGACTTATTGCCGCACAACTATTCTGTAAGAAACAGAAGGGGCGATGCGATTAGATAAGGGTTAAAGAGTTAAGGGTATAAATTATAAAAAAGATTATTAGGAGGAAGAAAATGGGATCATCATTAAAGAAAAAATTATTGACAGGCTTAACGCTGACAACAGCAACATTACTTATGGCTTGCGGCGGCGACACTGAAGACACGAGTTCAGATAATGGCGGAGAAGAGGTTTCAGAAGAAGAAATCGGTTCAACTAATGCGATGGAGGACTTCCAAGTCGGCGATACGTTCAAGGCTGAGGAGCCAACATCCTTCTCATTCCTTTACCGTGATCATCCAAACTATCCGATCGATCCAGACTGGACATTCTTCAACATGTTAGAAGAGAAAACGAACGTGACTCTAGAAAATACAGTTGTGCCACTGTCAGACTTTGCTGAGCGTCGCTCTGTACTGATCGCTGCCGGGGATGCACCGGATATCCTGGCAAACGCTTATCCAGGTGAGGAAACACAATTTGTCGGTTCAGGTGCTTTACTGCCTATCTCTGAATATGTTCACTTGATGCCTCACTTGTCACAACGGATCGAAGAGTGGGATCTGGAAGACGAACTTAACCAGAACATCCAAGCTGACGGCAACTACTACATTCTGCCGGGTATCGAAGAAAATGTTCGTCACGACTACACATTAATGATCAACAAAACAGTTTTCGAAGAACATGGGCTGGAAGAGCCTAACACTTGGGAAGAGCTTGAAGAAGCATTGATCGTTCTGCGTGATGAAACAGGAACGGTACCGTTCAACGATCAGTGGACGGGGCAAGCACTCTTGAACTTCGCGTCTCATTCATTCGGCACAGTAGCTGGATGGGGATTCGGCGGCGGTGTTATTTTTGATGAAGAAGCAGACGAATTCAAATATGCACCGATGGAACAAGGCTACAAAGATATGGTTGAATACTTTGCAGGCCTAGTTGATCAAGACTTGATGGACCCTGAATCATTCACACAGGAAGATGAAACAGCTCAGAACTCATTTAATAACTTAGAATCATTCGTTATTTCTGCAAACTCACAGACTGTTATTTCTCAACGTGAATCAATGGATGAATTGCACGGTGAAGGCGCTTATGAAATCGGTAAGATCGTTTCACCAGAAGGTCCAGCAGGTCCTTACGTCGGTGGAAGCCGCTTCGTAGCTGGCTTTATGCTCCGTAATGACGTGAAAGACCGCGACGACTTCTTGTCACTATTGCAATTTGTTGACTGGCTGTACTACAGTGAAGAAGGTAATGAATTAGCATGGTGGGGTGAAGAAGGCGAAACATTCGAGAAAACAGATGAAGCGCCTGGCGGCTATATGCCACTTGACCCAATCACTTACTTGGGCATGAACCCTGACGGAACGGAACACTTGCAGGAAGACCATGGTTTCCGTAACGGGATCATTGCTTCAGGCGGAACGACTGAACTATTGCAATCTGTAATGGATGAAGAAGAGATCGCCTTCCAGAATGCTACAAATGAAGCGCGTGAAGTTGTCACACCGAACCCTGCTTACCCAATGGAAGCTATGGACCAGGAACAGCTGTCTCTGATCGGTACGCCACTTCAAGACACAACTGAAACTTATACCCTGCGCTTCATCACCGGTCAATACGAGATGGACCGCTGGGATGAATTCATGTCAGACCTTGAAAACCAGAATGTCGATCAATATCTCGATATGATCAACGAAGCTTACCAGGAAGCACAGGCAAGCATGGAATAATCAACGTTCTGATGGAAAGATAAAAACGGGTGCGACCCAGATGCTTTAGGCCGCATTCAGGACAAGGGTTGTCCTCTGATAAAGAAAGAGATGAAGAAGAGTAACTTACCGCTCTTCATCTCTTTTAGAGGATGACCTCTGTCTGTTTACATAGTGATAGACTCGGCTCAGTTGTTTCTACCTGTCAAGATAGATGAGGTGAACTTTGAGCACATAAAATGCGCTGAGATTCGATTTATAATACTCAGCATGAACATAGAAGGTAAGAGTATTGATCATGCCGGCAACAATTGAGAAATCTAAAGTGATAAGGCATGAAAGTGAGAGGGAGTTTGTATGACAGACAATAACATCGACATCGGCGAACGTCGCTTATATAAAATAGCGCAGAATATTTCATGGTTCCTTTTTATTACGTTATGGTTCAATCTAAGCTTTGTTCCTCTGTTCTTCTTGTTCCTGTTCGTGGAACCCACGCTTTTAAATATCGTCTGGTACCTTATCGGACTGATCCCTTTAGGACCGGCGATCGGGGCACTTTTAGGCGCCACGATCCGCGTTATAGAAGAAGACGATTTTTCAGAACCGGGCAGAGATTTCAGACGGTATTATAAGCAGAACTTTATCGATACGATGAAGATCTGGCTGCCGTATCTTTTTCTGCTGTATCTGTTTTCGGTCAATATCAACTACTATATCGCTCTGACCGGAGGGACGCTTGCCTTGCTAGGTTATCTGTTCGTCGTCCTTTCCCTGATTTTGACGCTATATCTTATTCCGCTTTTCTTGATCCAGACGAAGTTTGAATTCAGGTATAAAGATTTACTGAAACTAGGCTGGTATTATTTCTTTATGAAAATGAAGCTGACTTTTGGTAACTTCCTGTTCCTGTTCATTATTGCTTTCTTCGTTTTAGTCATTTCGGAATGGCTATTGCTGGCACTGCCGGCATTGCTTTCGTATATCTGGGTGCTCTATAACTACAGTATCATCAAAGATGTCAAAGCTCATTTTGTTAAGCAGGAAGAGTAACGCTTCAAATAAAAATCACTATCAACTTATTAGGAGGATTCAATTATGTCAATGATTCAAAACCCTGTACTGAAAGGTTTCAACCCTGATCCAAGCATGCTGCGCGTCGGTGATGACTACTACATCGCCGTCTCAACGTTTGAATGGTTCCCCGGCGTCGTGATCTACCACTCAAAAGACATGGTAAACTGGCATCAGGTCGCACGTCCTTTGAACCGCGTCGAACTATTGGATATGAAAGGCAACCCAGATTCCGGTGGTGTCTGGGCGCCTCAGCTGAGCTACGCAGACGGCCAGTTCCATCTGATTTATTCAGATGTAAAAGTTACCGGCGGGATCTACAAAGACGTGACCAACTATCTGACGACCTGTGAAACGATCGATGGCGAGTGGAGCGAACCGGTCTATATGAACCAATCCGGTTTTGACCCATCCCTGTTCCATGACAAAGACGGCCGTAAATGGTTCGTGAATATGGTCTGGGATCACCGTGTCGGCAATCATGACTTTGGCGGGATCGTCCTGCAGGAATACAGTCACGATGAGAAGAAACTGATCGGCGACCGCAAAATCATATACAAAGGAACAGATGTCGGTCTGACTGAAGCCCCGCATCTCTACCATATCGGTGAATATTATTACTTACTTACAGCTGAAGGCGGTACGATGTATGAACATCATGCAACCTTAGCCCGTTCCAAAAATATCGATGGTCCTTATGAAACACATCCGGATAATCCACTGATTTCATCATGGGGACATCCAAGACTGGCTTTACAGAAAGCCGGACATGCCTCTCTTGTCGAAACGCAAAACGGCGAATGGTACCTGGCTCACTTGACCGGTCGTCCGACAAAAGCGCCTGGCGATGTCCTGTTGATGGACCGCGGCTACTGCCAGCTGGGACGCGAAACTGCGATCCAGAAACTGGAATGGAAAGACGGCTGGCCTTATGTTGTTGACGGCAATTATCCAAAAGTACAGGTCGAAGCGCCTGACTTGCCTGAACAGAAATGGAATGATGACTTCCCAGTAGTCGATCAGTTTGATTCAGAAGAGCTTGGTGGACAGTGGCAGACCCTGCGTATTCCATATACTCAGTTTGCATCATTGACTGACAACCCAGGCAACCTGCGTCTGTACGGTGCAGGCGGATTTTCTAACTTGCACAAACAAGCATTGGTTGCCCGTCGCTGGCAGGCCTTTGAATTTGAAGCAGAAACAAAAGTGAGCGCTGATCCTGTAACGTTCCAGCAGCAGGCCGGCTTAGTGAACTACTACAACACGAAGAACTGGACAAGTGTACACCTCACATGGGATGAAGATAAAGGCAAGATCATCGATCTGTATGCATCAGAACGCAACAGCGTATCGAACCCATTAGGTGCCGATACCATCAAAGTGCCTGATGAAGCGGAAGCTATCTGGTTCAAAGTGAAGGTCGATCAGTATACCTATCAGTACAGCTATTCCTTCGACGGAGAGAGCTGGAACGAGATCCCGGTCGTCTTTGACTCATGGAAACTGTCGGATGAATACATACAGGAATCCGGCTTCTTTACGGGTGCCTTTGTCGGCATGAGCTGTATCGATACAAGCGGCATGCAGATGGCTGCGGACTTTGAATACTTCCGCTATGAAGAAGTGGAAGACACACGTAACCACTGGACACAGACTAGACATTATAATGAAGAAAAAAGTACTGGCAGAAGTAAAACAGCCTTAGGTAAGACAGGTACATCAAAATAATAATCTAAAAAAAAAGAGGAGACCGGTCAAGCAGGTAAAGCCAAAATCGATAACGCAGATGGGTGCTTTACGCTTTGCCGGTCTTTTAATTTAAAAAATCGAGAGAATGGATGTGGCATTATGAGTTATGTATTAGGTTTAGACTTGGGAACAAGCGGTTTGAAAGGAATCTTAGTCAATAAAGAAGGTAAGATCGTCGATGAGGCGTCATCAGAATATTCGCTGCTGACACCAAAGCGCGGGTTCAGTGAACAGGACCCACTTGAGTGGTATAGAGCGGCAAAAGAAGTAATGAAGGAGATCTTTAAATCGACTTCAGACGCGAAAGAGAAACTGGAAGGTATCAGTTTTTCCGGTCAGATGCATTCACTGGTCTTACTAGACGAAAAAGATGACGTACTGCGCAATGCCATTTTGTGGAACGATGTGCGTACGACGAAACAGTGTGACTTTATCACAGATAAAGTAGACAATCTGATCTCGATCACTAAAAATAAAGCACTTGAAGGTTTTACTCTACCAAAAATCTTATGGGTAAAAGACAATGAACCGGAAATCTTTGAAAAAGTCAGCACCTTCTTATTGCCGAAAGATTATCTCGGCTTCCGTTTGACTGGAAGCAAGCAGATGGAATATTCTGACGCTGCAGGAACATTACTTTTAGATGTTGAATCACGTGACTGGAGTGAAGAAGTGGCGAAAGCTGTTGATGTACCGACAGCCATCTTCCCTGAACTCGTTCAGTCACAGGCTAAGATCGGTGATCTGGATCCTGCATTAGTTGAAGAACTAGGCCTGAAAAATACAGTGCCTGTCTTTTCAGGTGGAGCTGACAACCCATGTGCCGCAGTCGGAGCCGGTATCGTCCGTCCTGACCAGGGAATGGCAAGTATCGGGACATCAGGTGTGTTCCTGTCCTATGAAGAAACAGGAGACAAAAACTACAATGGACACCTGCATTACTTCAACCATGTCGTACCGAATGCCTTCTATACGATGGGCGTGACGCTTGCGGCAGGAAGCAGTCTGAACTGGTTCAAGAAAACTTTTGCACCGAATGAAAGCTTTGTAGAACTATTAAAAGGCGTAAAAGACATCAAGCCGGGAGCGGATGGACTATTGTTTGCACCATATATATCAGGTGAACGTACACCGTATACAGATGGGAATATCCGTGGAACATTCTTGGGCATGGATATCGCACACACACGCGATCATTTTGCCCGTGCTGTTCTGGAAGGAATCACTTTCTCACTGAGAGATTCATTTGAACTGATGAAAAAACATTCAAATAAAGAATTCAAGCAGATCGTTTCTGTCGGTGGCGGAGCGAAGAATCCGGACTGGCTGCAGATGCAGGCTGATATATTTAATACACCGGTCGTTACACTGGAAACGGAACAGGGTCCGGCAATGGGGTCAGCTATGATCGCTGCTGTAGGTGCCGGCTGGTTCGACTCTTTTGAAGCATGTTCCGAAGTCTTCGTTAACTATAAGTCAGAAGTCAAGCCGAATCCGGAAGCTGTATCTAAATACAACAAAGTATACGCCAACTACAAAGAAGTGTATCCGACTATCAAAGACCTTTCTCATAAATTAGTGACAGATAACGACTAATAGAAAGATACCGAAAAGCTATGATGGTTATCATAGCTTTTCTTTATCGTAAGGGAAGTGAGTGGATCACTGTTATTTGTGCCTTTCATAAACTTCCTGAGTGAACGAAAGGCAGATAAGTAGCGGATATGTGCCCTTCAGGCGATCAGGTAAGACGTGAAGGGCGAAAAAGTGACTGATATATGCCCTTCAGGCAATTGGAGGATGCACGAAGGTCACAAAAGTGGCGTATATGTGCCCTTCAGGAAATCAGAGGATGCACGAAGGTCACAAAAGAGGCGGATATGTGCCCTCCAGCAGATCAAGGAGCGTACAAAGGTCACAAAAACCGCATTTATGTGACTCTCACAGTAAATATCGAAGCATGAAGGTCACAAAAGTGATGGATATGTGCCCTTCAGGAAATCAGAGGATGCACGAAAGGCAGATAAGTAACGGAAATTTACCCTTAGCTTGAATTGTCGAGTTCTGAGGGCACAAAAAGGTTCATTAGAAAAACAGGAACTAAGAACTTCTATAATGAAAGCAATCGTCAAGCGATTGCTTTCTTATTGACAAAGAGACGCTACGGCTGAAAACAACTGAACCGAAAGGATGGATCAAATGTTACGTGTGGCAATAGTAGGAACGGGAGCGATCGCCCCGATGCATGTGGAGGCTTATCTTGAATTCTCAGAAGAGGTCAAGATCGTTGCCTTATGCGATATCTACCCGGAAAAAGCAGAAAAGATGGCGGCTAAATATAACTTGGATTCTGCTATCTATGACGATCATCAGGACATGCTGAAAAATGAAGAGATCGATCTGGTTTCCGTCTGTACCCCTCCATATGTTCATGCTGAAATAGCCATTAACAGTATGAAAGCAGGATCGAATACAGTTGTTGAGAAACCAATGGCTGCGTCCCTTAAAGAGTGTGATGATATGATTGAAACGTCCGAAGAAACGGGACAGACGCTTTCGGTTATTTCTCAAAACCGATTTACCAATGATTACATGAAACTGAAAGCCCTTCTGGATGAAAAAGTGATCGGTAAAATCCTTCATACTCAAGTGGATTCCTTCTGGTGGAGAGGCAATAACTACTATGATTTATGGTGGCGCGGAACTTGGGAAAAAGAAGGCGGCGGCTGTACATTGAATCATGCTGTCCATCATCTGGACATATTTAAATGGCTGAATGGTCAGCCGAAAGAAATTCGTTCTGTGATGAGTAATGTTGCGCATGACAATGCCGAAGTGGAAGACATTTCCATTGCTTTAGGAAAGTATGAAGATGGCTCATTAGCCACATTGACAAGTTCGGTCATTCATCACGGTCAGGAACAGCAGATGATTTTTCAGGGGGAGACCGGAAGACTGTCAGCGCCGTTTAAAGTCTATGCTTCAAAAACAACTGAGAACGGTTTCCCGGAAGAAAATAATGAACTGATGAAAGATATAGATAATAAATGGCAGGCACTCGATGACTTGGCACATGAAGGACATACCGGACAATTGAACAACGTGATCCAGCATTTACTTGGAAACGAAGACCTTGTTGTTGATGGGGATCAAGGGAAGGAAACGCTGGAACTGATCATGGCGATTTATTCAGCAGCAGAATCAGGAGAAACAGTGACCTTGCCGCTTGAGCCTTCTCATCCTTACTATACAAAAGAAGGTATATTGAAACAGGCCACGAGATTCCACGAAAAATCGACATCTATTGAGAACTTTAGTCAGACAGACATCACAACCTGATAAATAAGGAGTTCAAACTATGACTAATGCTGAAAAAAGTTTACGTGTGGGTGTAGTCGGGCTTGGAGAAGTGTCTCCAGTCCATCTGCAGGCCATAGAAGATAATGACCATGCCGACCTCGTAGCGGTGTGTGACAGGGACGACAGTTTGAAGCCGGCTGGCAGGGAAACGGCGTTTTATACAGACTATAAACAGATGATCAACGAGTGCCGGCTGGATGTCGTCCATATCTGTCTGCCGCATCATCTTCACTATCCTGTAACGAAACACTGTGCTGAAGCGGGTATTCATGTGTTCCTGGAAAAACCTTTGTCAATATCTTACGAGGAAGCATTAAAGCAGAAAGACTTGGAAGACACGACAGACAGCAAGATTTGTGTATGTTTTCAGAACCGCTACAACCCGACGTTTACTGAACTAGTAAACTGGCTGAGTAAAAAGGAAACGAGTCCGGTAACGGGAATCAAAGGTCTGGTGACCTGGTTTAGAAAAGAAGAGTATTATACATTAAGACCCTGGCGCAAAACCAAAGCAGAAGTTGGATATGGCAATATCATGAGTCAGTCGATCCACGCGCTGGATCTTATTGCCGTACTTGGAGGAGAAGTCGATTCTGTCAAAGCAACACTTTCAAAATTGCTTGATTATGAAAGTGAAGTGGAAGATACAGCGAGTGCCGTCTTCAATTTTTCCTCTGGAGCTAAAGGGTATCTGCACGCAACAAACGCAAATATTTCAAATTCCAGTGTAGAACTCGAAGTACAAACTGAACATGAGAGGTTCTGGATCAAAGACGGAACGTTATACCGTACAGACCAGGCAGGCGATACACATATTTTAGCTGAAGATGACCGAGTAGACGGAGCCAAATCATATTTCGGAGCCAGCCACAAACGCCTGATCGACGTTTTCTACACAGCCATATTGGACGATA
Organism: Alkalibacterium putridalgicola; assembly: GCF_900109825.1. Lineage (GTDB taxonomy): Bacteria > Bacillota > Bacilli > Lactobacillales > Carnobacteriaceae_A > Alkalibacterium > Alkalibacterium putridalgicola. The sequence goes on from NZ_FOBL01000004.1 coordinate 23,099, forward strand.
CGGATGAATACGTGACGGTCAAAGAAGCGTTGCCTTCCATTCAGTTGATCGAAATGATGGCCGCTTCCTCAAGAACAGTGGTAGAACCGGATATGATCACAGCAGACGAATTCTTAACTGATATGAAAGGATGAGTTAGATGAGTAAAGTGAGCGGAATGAATCACGCACCAAAAGGAAAGCCCGATTCTGTCGTAGGGAAAGGTGAGTTCACAGTCGCGGCTATCGGCCTTGACCATGGACATATTTATGGCATGGCCAACGGTTGTGTTGAAGCAGGGGCAGTTATAAAGTGGGTCTTCGATAAGGATCCGGAGAAAATGGCTGCCTTTAAAGAGAAGCACCCTGAAGCTCAGATCGCTGAATCAAAACAAGCCATTTATGACGATGAAGATGTCGATATGGTTCTATCAGCCGCAGTAGCCAGTGAGCGAAGCACGATCGGGAACGAATCCATGCGTGCCGGGAAGCATTACTTTGCTGACAAAACGGCGTTCACTACAATAGAACAGCTTGACGAAAGCAAACGTGTTGTAAAAGAAACAGGCAAACGCTTTTTTGTATACTTTGGAGAACGCTTGCATGTTGAAAGTGCTGTGTATGCCGGCCAGCTGATTGAAGAAGGAGTCATTGGGGATGTCATTCAAGTCACAGGCTTTGGTCCACACCGACTCAATAAAGAGAACCGACCTGACTGGTTCTTTGAAAAAGACAAGTACGGTGGTATCCTATGTGACATCGGCAGTCATCAGATCGAGCAGTTCCTGCATTATACAAGCAACACTGAAGCAGAAGTCGTTCACAGTAAAGTGGCCAACTACAGCAACCCGGACAAACCCGGGCTGGAAGATTACGGGGATGCGACACTTGTAGGCGGGAATGGTGCAACCTTCTACTTTAAAGTAGACTGGTTCACTCCAGATGGTTTGTCGACCTGGGGCGATGGCCGGACCTTTATTACAGGGACCAAAGGAACGATCGAGCTCCGTAAATATGTCGATGTAGCCAAAGAAGAATCCGGCAACCATCTCTATTTAGTAACGGAAGAAGGAGAAGAGCACTACGACCTTAATGGAAAAGTGGGCTATCCATTCTTCGGTGAGATGATCCTCGACTGCCTGAATGGAACAGAAAAAGCTATGACCCAGGATCATATCTTCAAAGCTCAGGAACTGGCTCTGCTGGCAGAAAGAGACGCCATACAATTACAGCCTAAACTATAAACCTATAATACGAGGAGGATGTTGATGAAAAAGTTTATCTGCAATCCGATCCTGCCTTTTGACGAATATATTCCCGATCCGGAAGTGCATGTTTTTGGTGATCGGGTCTATATATATGGAAGTCATGATGAATTCAACGGTAGGATGTACTGCGAAAATGACTATGTCACCTGGTCAGCACCAGTCACCGATCTATCCAACTGGCGTTACGAAGGCGTCATTTATAAAAAATCCGACCACCAGTCCCCAGTAAAGATGGAAAAAAACAACATGTATGCCCCTGATGTGGCAAAAGGACCGGACGGTAACTACTATCTTTATTACTCGATCGCAGACTCAAGTGTGATATCCGTAGCTAAAAGTGACTCGCCGGCTGGACCCTTTTCGTATTATGGTGACGTGCAGTCTCATTCTGGTCATATTTATGGTGAGAGCAAGGAGGATTACTTTGAATTCGATCCAGCGGTACTGGTAGATGGGGATCGGGTGTATCTTTACTTAGGTTCTGGTCAGAAAGCGAACGAGAAAAATGGACATCCGGTCGTCGGTCTGTTTGTAAGAGAACTGGGGTCCGATATGCTGACAGCGAAAACAGAGCCAGAAATCTTGATGCCGGCGGATGATGACCGCAGTCAGCCGAACTTCTTTGAAGGGGCTTCGATACGTAAATTCGATGACTGGTATTACCTCTTGTATATGGCAACAGATTTGAGTGGTCTGCATTATATGATGAGCCGGTATCCGGACAGAGACTTCGAACACAAAGGATTACTGCATACGACCAGTTCAAGTCAGCTCGTTGACGAACGTTCAATGTACGAAAGATATATCGTCGAGAATAACCACGGAAGTTTAGAAAAAATAAATGGAAAGTATTATATCTTCAATCATCGTCACACGAATCAGTCACATTTTTCCAGACAAGTCGTTGGAGACAAGCTGGAAATGTCAGAAGACGGCACATTCCACCAGGCCGCATACACAAGTGTGGGAGTGCGGGGGGAGCCGTTTAACGAGTTGACACACTATCCGGCAGCCATGACTGCAGTCTGGTGAATGCGAAAGATTTAGCAGACCGTCCTTATATCACGCAGGAAGAAAAGGTAGGTGGCAGTCAGCCGCAGAGTTTAGTCAGGAACCTGTCAGATGGGGCTGAGCTGATCTATCGTTCCTTTTATTTGCCGGATGCAACGACTATAACAGTCGCTGTCAGAGGTCAGGCAAGAGGCGTGATCACCCTTATTTTTAGAAGCGACAGTGAGAAGTATGAACAGTTGAAAATCGACTTGCCGACTTACGACTGGGAGGAACGCGAGATCAGTTTTTCACCTTATCAGAAGACATTTGATTTGACCCTTCGATATGAAGGGGAAGGAACACTTGATATAAAAGAACTTAAATTTAATTAGAAAAGGACGCTGGTAAAGTTTATGTTTTTCGAATCGGATTATATAGCATTTAAAAATAATGAGAATCATGTTGCGGTAGTTGATGAAGAAACACTGCTGCCGATCGTTGTCTTAGACAACGAACACAAAAGTGTGAAGCGTGTGGCAGGCGATCTGCAGTCGGACCTGGAGAAAGTAACTGGGAAATCACCCGATATATTAACAGAACTACCTGAAGAGCCAGCCGTGATCGTCGGGACGGTTTCAAACGCTTCACTCATAGAACGCCTTGGGATAGACACTGCTGACTTACAGGGCAAGTGGGAAAGTTTCGCTATACAAACAGTCTTACTTCCTGGTCATGTCAGTGAAAGTATCGTCATTCTAGGCAGCGATAAACGCGGGGCGATATTCGGTGTTTATGACTTTACAGAAAAGATGGGCGTGTCTCCCTGGTACTGGTGGATGGATGTCCCCGTCAAACAGCATGATGCCATCTACGTGAAAAAAGGCAAAGTTTCGCAGGGCGACCCAAGTGTCCAGTATCGTGGCTTTTTCCTGAACGACGAAGGCCCATCCCTGATGACCTGGGTGAGAACGCATTTCCCCGACTTTACTTATGAATTTTACGAAAAGATATTTGAACTGACACTAAGACTTAAAGGCAATTATCACTGGCCGGCCATGTGGGACAGTACATTTTATGAGGACGATGAACTGAATATCGTCACGGCTGATCTATATGGTGTCATCATCGGAACCAGTCATCACGAACCGATGAACCGGCCGCATGGGGACTGGAAAACACATAAAAAAGGTCCCTGGGACTATGCTGAAAATGAAATGTATCTTAAAAAGTTCTGGACTGATGGCATCGAACGCTCCAAACCTTACGAAACGATCATTAACCTAGGTATGCGCGGTGATGGAGACGAACCGATGGGTGGAGACCTGACTTTCAAGGAAAAAATCAAGCTGATGGAAAAAATCATCAAAGATCAGCGCGAGATCATGCAAGATACAATGGATGTGTCCATTGAAGAGGTGCCGCAGATGTGGGCCCTTTATAAAGAAGTGAAAGAGTATTATGACTCAGGAATGGACGTGCCGGAAGACATTACGCTGCTCTGGGGTGATGACAACTTCGGAAATATCAGACGTCTGCCGACTAAAGCAGAACGCCAGCGCAAAGGCGGAGCAGGTATCTATTATCACTTTGATTATGTCGGTGGGCCGCGCTCTTATAAGTGGGTCAATACCGTCCCTATCCAGAAAACATACGAACAGATGCACAAGGCTTATGAATATGAAGCGAAAAAACTCTGGATCGTCAACGTCGGGGATTTGAAACCGATGGAATATCAGACAGAATTCTTCATGAAGCTGGCATGGCAGGAAGAAGCGTTCAATCCGGGAAATCTTGAGGTCTATGCACAGGAATGGGCAGACTACACATTCGGTAAAGAACACGGTGAATCTGTGGCAAAAATCATCCGAGATTACGTGAAGTTCAACGGACGAATGAAACCGGAAGTAATCAATCTTGTTGATCAGTACAGCTGGGACAATGAGTATGAAGCTGAGCGTATACTGAAAGAGTTTGAAGAAACAGTTGAGCTGGCAGAAACAGTATTCAATACGATACCGGCCGAGTATAAAGATGCGTTTTACCAAGTGGCCTATTATCCGGCCAAAGCGTCCTACACGGTCCTTAAACTTCAGCTGCTGGCCAACTTGAGCAAAAAGTATAAAAAGCAGGGACGCCGGGCAACGAATGTCATAGCTCAGGAAGCTGAGAGATTATTCGAAGCAGACAAGCAACTAACTTATGAATACAATAAACGTGTTGCTCACGGTAAATGGGATCATATGATGGACCAGCTGCATATCGGATACACTTACTGGCAGCAGCCGGACGAACTGATCATGCCGGGAACTGCAACACTTAATGATGCTGAACGGACGGACGGTGACTGGGACATCGAGCTCGTAGACTCAAACAAAACGGACAGTTACAGCAGGAAACCGATAACGATTGACGTGTACAACAAAGGAAATGAATTGATTTCGCTGGAAGTTGCATCGGATAACGACTGGCTGGTGATAGAACAGGAACAGCTTGATATCAGTATGCAGGAGCGGCTGGTGATCGATATCGACTGGACTAAAATCGGACACGGCGAAAATATCCAAGGCTCTGTTAAACTGAAGGATGCTGCTTCCAATGAAAGAGTGATAGATGTATTTGTGGATAATCCGAAAGAAAAATTGTCGGGCGGTTTTGTACCCGTCGATGGAAAAATAGCCATCGAAGCAGAAGACTTTTCTGAAAAAAGAGAAACCACTGGTCATCATTGGGAAGTCATCCCGGACTATGGACGCACCAAGTCATCTCTCGCTATCTCTCCTGTAGAACGTGAACAGAATCTCTTGAGTGATGAGGCACCGAGACTGTCTTATGATATCGTCCTTCCAGAGAAAGGGAAGGCAGATATCAAAGTCATCACAGCCCCGTCACTGCCATTCGATCCTGACAAAGGCGTGCGCCTGGGGATTTCCGTCGATGAAAAAGATATCACCGTCGTCAGCCCTGGCGACTTGTCTCAAAACGGTGAACATGACTCCAAGGATTGGGAACGCAGTGTGATTTATAACTGTCATGAGTATAAGCTCGAAGGCATTGAACTAGCTGAAGGCAAGCACACAGTCCATCTGACACTTATCGATCCTCAAGTCGTGATTCAAAAACTGGTCGTAAACTTGGGTGGAGTGAAACCGACTTATTTAGGTCCAATGCCGACACCGCATGCGGATAGACTAAACCAGTTTGAACCGTATATCCCAATAAAGAAAATCGACTTTGCCTCTCTTCCGGGGCTCGTGACACCAAATGACGCTAAAGTTTATGCAGAAGAGAGCGGGATTTACTCTGTCGACTCGGAGTCGCTCGATGCCCTTTATCTCGATGAAAGCAAGAAACTGCTGAACGAGGACAAGACAGTCTTTATCGAAAAGGGCTGGCACACTTTGAGAGTGGAAAATGATGTCCTGATCGACTTGGTCAAACCGCTGCCTTTAACTGTCAAGCCGGTCGTCACTCACATTAAAAACGAACTAGATGTACAGATGCTTCTCCATTATATGGGGGATGCTTCCCTGCTCGTCAAAACAGAAGTCAGCGTGAAAGCGAAACTGCCGGACATCAATAAAGCCGCGGCAAAAAAATGGCTGAAAACAGATGAACAGCAGCTTAAAGACTTTATTTTCGACATTCCAAAGTCGGATGCCTTATCCGTCAAGATCGACATTACAGTGGAGGGGCATACCTACACACTTTCTATACCTCTATATGAATAGGAGCGAATGAAATGACAAAAGAAACACAGACATACCGTAATGTATTCAAAGAAGTCGGTTACTCGGATGAAGCGATCCAGGATAAACTGGGATCGACTTGGAAAGCCATTTTTGAGAAGCCGGAGACCAAGTTTTATTTCAGGAACGGTGACGACATGGGCTATATGGTCGATACCGGAAATACAGATGTCCGTACCGAAGGCCAGTCCTACGGGATGATGATGGCTGTGCAGATGGACCGTCAGGATATCTTTGACCGCATCTGGAAATGGACCGATACTTTCATGCGCAATCATGAAGGTCCTTTCAAAGGTTATTTCGGCTGGCACGCATCACTTGATGGCGAGAAAATGAGTGAGGGACCGGCACCGGATGGCGAAGAATTCTTCGCCATGGCCTTGTTCCTGGCTTCCAAACGCTGGGGCGATAAGGAAGAAAAACCCTTCAACTACAGTGAACAGGCTAGAGACCTGCTGAAAATCTGTGTGCACAAAGGAGAGGATGGAGAAGCCGGGGATCCGATGTGGGACCCTGAGAACTATCTGATCAAGTTTGTACCGGACTGTGACTTCACCGATCCATCCTATCATCTGCCGCATTTCTATGAAGTGTTTGCAGAAGAAGCTGCCGAAGAGGACCGAGAATTCTGGAAAAAAGCGGTTGAAGCCAGTCGAGACTATATACCACAATCCTGCCATCCTGAAACTGGAATGAATCCTGAATATGCCCATTATGACGGGACACCTAATCCAGTGAATGACCATGGTGATTTCTACAGTGATGCTTATCGTACGGCAGCCAATATGGGCCTGGATTCTGAATGGTTCGGCAAACGCGAGGCTTACAAAACGTGTGTGACGAATTTACTGGAGTTTTTTGAAGACAAAGATCCTGAAGAGTACCAGAAATATGAAATCGACGGGACCGATACAGGCGAACCGTCCCTGCATCCGATCGGCCTGCTGGCGACGAATGCTATGGCGATTTTAGCCATCGATGACCAGAAACTCACTGAAAAAACAGTGAAACAGTTCTTTGAAACACCACCACGTTTAGGCAACCGCCGCTACTATGATAACTTCCTGTACATGTTCAGTGTACTGGCTTTGAGCGGTAACTACCGAATGAACTGGTAAAAAACTAAAAACTGAGGAGAGATAGACATGTCAGAAATCACTTTAAAAGAAGCGTACAAAAACTATTTTAAAATTGGTGTGGCAGTTAACCCTAACACACTAGAAAAAGATGGCGACTTAATCAAAAAACACTTCAACAGCCTAACACCGGAGAATCATATGAAACCGGAAGAACTTCAGCCAAAAGAAGGCGAGTTTACCTTTGAAAAAGCAGATAAGATCGTTGCCTTTGCCAAAGAAAACGATATGGAACTGCGTGGACATACGCTGGTCTGGCACAACCAGACACCAGAATGGATGTTCAAAGACGGTGACAAAGAAGCCAGCCGTGAAGTAGCATTGAAGCATATGAAAGAGCACATCGAAGCCGTACTTGAGCACTACAGCAAGGAACCATTCTATGCCTGGGATGTGATCAATGAAGTCATAGCGGACGAAGGTGACGAGCTGTTGCGTGAATCCCCATGGCGTTCTATAATTGGAGATGACTATGTTGAAAAAGCATTTGAATTTGCCCACGCAGCTGATCCGAACATGCCGCTTTACTATAACGATTACAATGAATCGCATCCAGAAAAACGCGAAAAAATTTATAAGCTGGTCAAAGGATTGAAAGACAAAGGGATCCCGATACACGGCGTTGGCCTGCAGGCGCATTGGGGACTGGAAGACCCGAGTCTGGATAATATCCGAGAAGCGATCGAGAAGTATGCATCCCTCGGTCTGAAGCTCCATATCACAGAAATGGATGTATCCGTCTTCAACTTCGAGGACAGGCGTACAGACTTAAGTAAACCGACAGAAGAAATGATGAAGAAGCAGGCCGAGCGCTATGATGCTTTCTTCAAGCTTTTCAGAGAATACAGTGAGCATATCGAGTCCGTGACATTGTGGGCAGCCAGTGACCGCTACAACTGGCTGAATGACTTCCCGGTCAGAGGACGCAAAAATTGGCCGATGCTTTTTGATACAGAGAATCAACCGAAAGAAAGTTTCCTCCGGGTCACTTCTTTCAATTAATTAGAATTAAGGAAGGAAGAATAAGATGTCGATTGCAATGATCAAAGGAATGGCGAAACAAATGATGAAGGGGAAACGACTGCTCTTGACAGTCGGGTATATCCTGGCGCTGACTGCCTGGGCGATAGCTGCCCAGATCCTGACAGGCCTGTTCCGGCTGCCTTCGCTTTTTGATTTCACTGAAGCAGCATTAGAGGGAAGGCTTGGACTGAACATGACCACCCTGCTGTTTCCTGTTCTGCTTATTCTTCTTTTTATACTGGCAGATATGCTTCATGTCAGCTACCGCTGGTTTGGGCTGGATGTCATGGATGAAAAGACTGAAGAACCAAAAATGGTCTTTCAAGGCTTTCATAGAGATAAGATCAAGCGACTGATGTCTCTCGTTCTGCTGCGTTTTGTGATCGTTGCGGGCTGGAGTCTGCTCTTGATTCTGCCCGGCATTTGGAAAGCTTACTTATATAGCCAGGCTGCCAACATCATGAAAACGGATGGAAAGGTTACAGCTATGGAAGCTTTGAAACAGTCTGAAGAGGTGATGGAAGGGAACGAGTGGAAATATGCAGCACTTCAGCTGACTTTTGCACCATGGTATCTTATCCCGGCAGGGCTCTTCGCTTATTTTATAGGCAGCAACCTCTTTGAGATCGAGACAGGTTTTGAAACAGGGGCAGAGAGCGCTGAGCTTATTTATGGCTTGCTCGTTGCCGTCTTTTTCATGACGCTCTTGATCGTCTTCCTCTTCTCGATCTATGTCGAGCCTTTTAAAATGATGTCAAAACAGGTATTTTATACTGAATTGGTTAATCACACCAGAGAAGAGACGTATGATGACTATGAAGAAGTCCTTCTGAAGAGGCAGGGACTGGATTCCAGTAAAAACACTAAACGTAACCAGAAGCGAACAAAACGCTAATCATATACAGGAAAGAGAGAATAATGATGACAAGTGAAAAAACGATGGCTTTACCCAGCTATATCAGTGACGGGATGATCGTTCAGCGCCACGAGCCGATCCTTTTAAAAGGGAAAGACGCTCAGGGGACCGAAGTCAGTGTGACTTTTGACGGAGAAACCGCTCAGGTGACAGCGGACGATTCCGGTTTATGGTCGGTGACTTTATCAGAAAGAGAAGCAGGAGGTCCCTATACCCTAGAGATCAAGGGCTCAGAGTACTTAGAAATTAAGGATATCTACGTTGGTGAAGTCTGGCTGATCGGCGGACAGTCCAACATGGAGCTCCCTGTCAACCGTACCTATGATGAATTCAAAGAAGAGATCGATGCAGCCGATCATCCGCTAATCCGTCAGTTTCATCTTGAGGCGGACCCTGAGTTTGATCAGCCGAAAGAATGGCTGACGCAGGGAGAGTGGAAGACGGCTACTCAGGAAAACATCCAGGATTTTTCATCTCTTGGTTTTTTCTATGCAAAAAAACTTCATGAACAACTGGGTGTGTCTGTAGGGATCTATCATACAGCGGTTGGCGGGACGCCGATCGAAGCCTGGATGAGCGAAGAAACACTGCATGAGCTCGGTGACTATGATGAAGAGATCGCCTACTGGAAAAAACCGGAGAATGTAGGAAAAGAGATCGAAAAAGATCTGAAGAACACCGAGGTCTGGTATACGGATCTTGACCAGAAGGACAGAGGTCTGAATGACTCGCCTAAGTGGATGGAGGAGAACATCGATACGTCGGACTGGTTGACCATGGACTTGCCTGTCATGTTCAAGGATACCGAGCTCGATGGCTTTTCAGGCGCTGTCTGGTTCAGAAAAACGTTCGAGATGACGGCTGATCAGCTAGCATCGACTTCCTTCCGCTTGCGCCTAGGTTCGTTGATCAACGGAGACGAGACTTATCTGAACGGCGAAAAAGTCGGCGGAACCGAGTACCGTTATCCGCCCCGTAAATATACAGTAGATAAAGATGTCTTAAAGGAAGGGAAGAATACGCTGGTCGTCCGTCTGATGATCGATGCGGCAAACGGCGGTTTCATCCCGACGTTCCCTTATCAGCTTGAACTGAACGACGACGCGATCGATCTGGAAGGGGAGTGGCTCTATAAGGTGGGCTATGAAAAAGAGGCGATCGCACCGATGCTGTTCCTGCATTATAAACCCGCTTCCGAATACAAAGGCATGCTTTCCCCGCTGAAAGATGTGGCTTTTAAAGGCGCGCTCTTTTACCAGGGAGAATCCAATACTGGCCAGCCAGCCGGCTACAAGGAACTGATGAAACGCATGGTTCGTGACTGGAGAGAGCTCTTTGACAGAGATTTCCCTTTCTATTATGTGCAGCTGGCAAATTATGTGGATCCTGCAGTCGGTATCGATGATGAGAATTGGGCCGAGCTGCGTTATGAGCAGGACCGCGCCCGTTTCCTTATCGAAAAATCTGAAATGATCCCGGCCTATGACTGCGGGATCTCTTATGAACTGCATCCGCATGACAAAAAAACACTGGCGCACAGACTGGCACATATCGCTTTGAGCCGAGACTACGGTGTCGAAGAGATGTACGAAAACTTGGAAATCGAGGGTGCCGGTAAATCAGCGGATTCTATACTCCTGCAGGTAAAAGGTCTTAAAGGTGATCTTAAACTAACAGAAACCTTACCTGAAATTGAAGTCAGTGTGAATGGCGACTGGGTGGAGGTTCATATTAGTGAGATAAAGGGAAATGAGGTTCAAATCAGTATGACTGACACGACTGAAGTGGATGAAGTGACGGAAATCAGATATGCCTGGAGGAACGATCCACAAGGGTTCGTCTTTGATTCAGAAACGAATCTGCCGCTGCTGCCGTTCACTTATCCACTATAATAGTAACTATATAAACCAGCAGGTGGGTATAATAACTGGATGTACGGCTGTAACTATTTCGTAGAAAATGTTCAGTCGTAAACGGTCACTGGCTCGAGAGCGACATTCTAAGCTTGAAAGTGTCGACTCGTGGATCAGGACTTCGATGAGTACGACAATTCAGGAAGAAAAATGTTCAGTCATGAGTCGCAATGCTACGAGTGATACATTCCGGGACTGAAAGTGTCAGCTCGTGCTCTGTTTCCAGCGTGACTGATACATTTTTCCAGCAAAAGTGCTCGCTCATCATCTCTGTCTTTCATGAGTGAACGTTTTTCGAGAGGTAACTGTTCACTCATCCATCTCCTGATAGGTGAGTGCGACATTCACGCCCAAAAACTGTTCACTTACGCCTAACCACATTCCTGAGCCGACATCTCGTCACCTATACACCATTTACCAGTAACACAAACCGAAGGAATAGACGACCCCGATTCTATATAAAAGGGGTGAAACGAGGCTTAGGCCTCGTTTTTTCCTTATCCAACGCTTTAAAGGAGAGAGATCGAAAATCTTCGATCTCTTTCATAATAAAACTCCCTTTATAGTGGCAGAGAACACTTGGTATTTCTCTCTCTGCTATAAAAGGAGCCGGTCATTCATTTCATTTAATGCTAAAATTAAAAAAACTGCCGGATGAGTCTTGAGACTCATCCGGCAGTTTTAACTACATTATTGGATTATTTATCTTCGTTATCGGCTTTTACTTCGTCCGCTTTTTCGACATCAAACGGTTTTTTATCCTCAGCTGAAGTTTCCTGTTCTTTTTCAGCTTCAGTTTTATCTAATTCACCTTCTGCTTTCGGTAAACCGTCTCTCGTATTTTTAGCTGCTGCAGCATCAGCAGGTAGGTTAGGATTGTTCGCTGAATGGGGTTGATTTCTCATAGTTAAAATTCCTTTCATTGTTATTATTAAAAGTATAACACAAGATTTTTATAAACGCTTCCAATACGATTACACCAGTGACAGGATAAAGAAATATAAAAAGAGATTATTTTTTCAAAAAGTATTGACACCGTTTCCATAATGGGTTATAGTTAGTTAGTAAGTTAAACCAACTAACAATTTTTACTTAACGAAAGGAGAACATGTATACATGGCATATTTTTACAACATAAGTAAAATTAAATATGAAGGCGCTCAATCAAAAGATCCTTTAGCATTTAAATTTTACAACCCTGAAGAACAGATCAACGGTAAATCAATGGAGGAATTGATGCGTTTCGGCGTAGCCTACTGGCACACATTCACTGAAGATCTAAGCGATCCATTCGGTGTCGGAACAGCTCAGCGTCCTTGGGACAAATACTCTGACCCAATGGAAAAAGCTAAAGCACGTGTTGAAGCAGCCTTTGAATTCTTTGAAAAACTAGGGGTTCCTTACTTCTGTTTCCACGACTATGATATTGCTCCAGAAGGCAAGAACTTAAAAGAAACATTAGAAAACCAGGATATCATCGTAGACATGATCGAAGACCACATGAAAGACAGCAAAGTGAAACTGCTTTGGAACACAGTCAACAACTTTACTAACCCAATGTTCGTTCACGGTGCATCAACTTCAAACAATGCAGACGTGTTTGCTTACTCAGCAGCCAAAGTTAAAAAAGGTCTGGAAGTCGGTAAACGTTTAGGAGCAGAAAGTTACGTATTTTGGGGCGGACGTGAAGGTTACGAAAGTCTTCTGAACACGAACATGGGACTAGAACTGGACAACCTGGCACGCTTCTTCCACATGGCTAATGACTATGCGAAAGAAATCGGCTTTGATGCACAGTTCCTGATCGAACCTAAGCCAAAAGAGCCGACATCACATCAATATGACTTTGACGTAGCGCATGGCTTTGCCTTCCTGCAGAAATACGGCCTGCAAGACGTATTCAAGTTCAACATTGAAGCCAACCACGCAACACTTGCCGGACACAGCTTCGAACATGAACTGCACTATGCACGCATCAATGGCATGCTAGGATCTGTCGACGCTAACCAAGGTCATCCACACTTGGGATGGGACACAGATGAATTTCCATCAGATCTATACTCTACAACTCTGGCTATGTATGAGATCCTTAAAAACGGTGGTCTTGAAAAAGGCGGCTTGAACTTTGATGCGAAAGTACGTCGTACATCATTCAAACCAGAAGACCTGTTCAAAGCACACATCGTTGGTATGGACAGCTTCGCTATCGGTGCGAAAGTCGCTCAGCGTCTGCTAGACGACAAAGCACTTGAAAACATCATCGACAACCGTTACAGCTCTTACAATGACGGCGTCGGTAAAGAAATCGTCAGCGGAAACACTGACTTCAAGAAGCTTCAGGACTATGCACTGGGTATCGATAAGATCGAACACGAATCCGGAAACGTTGAAGTGATCAAATCTATCCTTAACCAGTATCTTGTTACAACACTTACTCAAGGATAATTAAATAATAGTAAAATAGCATGAAGTCAGTGAGACTATGGCTTCATGCGGTTTTATGCCATATAATTTGATTAAGTATATATGAACGAAACGTGAACAATAGACCGAATTTCTACAGATATCAACTAATTGAAAAACACTTAAAGTTCTACCTGCTGGATTTACTCATTCATTATAATGTAACCGCTTAATCACTATGTTTTCCGAACGTGCGTCTTACGCGTCTTTGGTTAAGTAAGCTAAGTATCCGGTTTGTCAAGGTACACTCATTACATAATAATGAAGTCAAACAGAAATGCTGACAAGGGTCAGAATAACTACTCAATATATAATGGAGGATCTACAGTGAAAAATAACCTAAGAAGATTTTTATTAACAAGTGTAACTTTGAGCGGTGTTTTACTCATGGCAGCGTGCGGCGAAGATGCTGAAAGCACGGAAACTGAAGAAGGAACTGGCGAAGCAACTGAAGAAGTGGCCATCGGTTCAAAAGGCGCCATGGAAGATTTTAAAGTCGGTGACACGTTCGTAGCGACAGAACCGCTGGAACTTGAGATCCTATACCGCGATCTGCCAGCTTATCCTTTAGACAAAGAGTGGCTCTTCTTCCAGGAACTTGAAGAGAAAAACAATGTCACTTTCGAAACAGTCAGTGTTCCTTTATCTGACTGGGAACAGCGTCTGTCTGTAACGATGGGTGCCGGCGACTTGCCTGACTATTCAACGGATATCTGGGCTGGCCACGAAACACCTTATGTTGCTTCGAGAAGCCTGCTGCCGATTTCTGACTATGTCGAATACATGCCTCACTACCAGTCTCGCCTTGAAAACTGGGACGGTGTCAACGAGCAGATCGAAAACCTGAGACACCAGGACGGTAAGTACTATGTTCTTCCAGGGATCAACGAGAACATCCTGTATGAATTCGGCCTGCAGTACAACAAACAGGTCTTCGATGAATACGGTGTAGAAGAGCCTCAAACGTGGGATGAGCTGAAAGAAGCTTTGACTGTCCTGCGAGACGAAACGGGCAAAGCACCGATGACATTATGGTGGCAAGGGAATGCCACGCTGAACTTCTCAGCAGGTTCATTTGATACGGTCGGCGGCTGGGGCTTCATGGACGGCGCCATGTATGATGAAGAAAAAGATGAGTTTGTCTATGCACCAATGCAGCAGGGCTACAAAGATATGATCACGTACTTCTCAGAATTGACTAAAGAGGGACTATTAGACATCGAAGCGATGACGCAGGACGACGAAATGGCTAGAAACAAGATCGTCAACCTTGAAACATTTGTCACTTCCGGAAACGTCGGAACGATGACTGACGTGAACGAATCCTTAGCTGAAGCACACGGTGCAGGCGAGTATGAATATGTCCGTATGCCTATTCTTGAAGGACCGAACGGCCGTAAATTCCGCGGCGGGAACACGAACAGCGGTATGATGCTGAATGCAGACTTGGCAGAACGCGACGATTTCCAGGCAATCCTGCAGTTCATCGACTGGCTGTATTACAGTGACGAAGGAACAGAATTTGCTCACTGGGGTGTTGAAGGCGTGACCTTCGAGAAAACAGATGAGATCGTTACTGGATATCTGCCAACAGAGAACATTCAGTACGAACGCTTCAATGTTGACGGCGAAGAGAACATGCAGGAAGACTACGGATTCGGTAACGCTGCCTTTGCCTACGCAGGTCCGGCACACATCCGTCAATCCGTTATGGAAGAAGCTGAATTCGAATATCAGGCACGCATGAACGAAGAAGTCGAAGTGATCCTTCCAGATCCAGCTCGTCCGCTTAGCCCGGTCGACCAGGAACAGGCTACATTGCTGTCGACTCCGCTTAAAGATACAGTGGATCAGTACACCTTCCGATTCATCTCTGGCCAGTACGACATCGAACGCTGGGATGAATTCATGGCTGAACTTGAACAGCAGAACGTGGATCAGTTCATGGACATCGTAAACAATGCATACAGAGAGAATCAGGAAATCCTGCAGAACGCAGCAGAATAAACACGGTTTAATTATTCTCCCTTGAATAAATAACTGAAAAGGAACAGCATGGGACCGACTCCGGCTCCATGCTGTTTTGTATTCAAGAACGTTCTGTGTGTCTGTTTGACTAATATCTAATCCAGTAATGAGAGAGAGTGCCGACAATAGCAACTCAATAGCTTACGGGTGATTGAGTTTTGCTTACCACGGAGAATAACAGGTAGTCAGTTTAAAATTTTCTGGTGAGTTAGTGTTATCTCTGATGATATAAGGAACTCCAGTATGGCAAGGCTGCCGAGTACCTGTTATATGGGCTTATATCAGTAACTCGCATGCTTTGTAGTTACTCAGTTCCTATTATAAGGGTGAATATTAGGGACTCGGATAAGGTTTAAAATCTGAGATGCCTTTATATAAGAAAATAACCTGAACTCAAATAGTGAAGACTTTTGAGTTCAGGTTATTCGACTTATGATTTAGCATTGTCTATCTTTTAGTCCGTTCATCCAATCATATACGTTAATTATTTGCATGCTTCAAGTTTCGCCTGAGCGATGGATTTATCGAGCCAGCGCTTGTTTTTCCACCGGCGCAGCATCAGGCTCGAGCGGATCCATTCATCGATGATCATGGCCAGCCAGATGCCGGGAAGGCCCCAGCCTAACTGGATACTGAAGAGATAACCGAGAGGGACCAGGACGCCCCACATGACCGTTATACCGATCAGGACCGGAAACTTGGCATCTCCGGCTGCTCTTAAGGCACTGATGATGATTAAGTTCCCTGTACGGGCGGGCTGAATAATCAGTTCCAGGACCAGGATCAAAGAACCTAAGGCAATGACGCTCGGGTTGGAACTGAAGATACCGAAGATTTGTCTGCCGAAGCCGGCAAACAAACTGCCGATGACCACAGTGATTAAGAGAGCGATTTTCAGACCCGTAAACATATAGTGATAGGCTTCTCCCTGCTTCCTTGCGCCAACCAGCTGACCGATGAAGATCTGCGTGCCTTTAGTGATCGCCATGGAAAACACAGTTAAAACAGACATGAAATTGTAGATATAGACCCGAGTAGCTAGCGCCGTGGCACCAAGGGTCGTGATCATGATGGTCAGTACGATTTGACTGAGATTATAGGATAAGTGTTCACCTGCAGAAGGCACGCCGATAGCCAGGATCTTTTCAATAAATTCCTTTTCCAGTTTGAAAAAAGACTTGAAGGGGATCTTGATCGGCGACCTTTTGAACAGCAAAATCAGCATCCCCAGCATAACGACGATCCTGACCGAGGCTGTTGATATCGCAACGCCGGTCACGCCGAGCTGCGGAAAACCCAGGGCGCCGAAGATGAACACATAGTTCCCGAAGACATTCAAGATGTTCATGATCAGAACGGATTTCATGACATCTTTTGTATAGCCCATAGCCTGGAGGATAGAAGAGATAGTCAGGATCATGGCCTGCGCGAAGAGAGCGAAACCGACGATCGACGTATAGTTGTTTGCATGGACAAAGAGATTCTTTTCCAGTGAAAATAAGTTGAGCAGGAAGGCTCGGTTAAACCCGACGAACAGACTGATGCTCAAACCGAAAAGCAGATTGATCGCCAGGGCAGTACTGATCGTTTTCTTGACTGACTCCGGCTGCTTGGCACCAACATACTGGGACACCACCACACCTGCACCCATAGCTGTGAAATTAAAGAGCACGAACATGAATGTCATCAGCTGATTGACGACACCGACGGCAGCCACCGCCGCATCTGAAACAAAACTCAGCATAAAGACATCAGTAAGCTTCATCAGCATCTGCAGGAACACTTCAATGAAAATCGGCCAGGTGATGAGGAACAAATATTTTTTAGCACTCGCTTTATTGTCTACCATTTGAATATCCATTTTTATCATCCTTTATCAGTACTAAACATGTCTATTATTTTAATCTCATCCGCGTTAAGTAACAATGAATACGTACTCTAATCACTAATATCGTCTACAAGAGTACTATGTAAGCGATTCACAGACAAAAAAATCTTGTTAAGTACAGAAAACGGTTGCACTATTTTTTAAACAGTGCTAATCTTAATTCAAAGGTACGTACCAATTTTAGGAGGAAAATAATGAGAGCTTCAGTTAAGGCAAGTAAACATAATGTATTGGATGCAATCGACAAACGAATTTATGGATCCTTTATTGAACATTTAGGTAGAGCTGTTTACGAAGGCATATATGAACCGGGACATCCGACAGCCAACGAAGAGGGCTTTAGACAGGACGTCATCGAGGCCATCAATGAACTGAATGTACCGCTGGTCAGATACCCTGGCGGAAACTTTGTGTCCGGTTATAACTGGGAAGACGGGATCGGACCGAAAGAAGATCGTCCGAAACGACTCGACTTGGCATGGAAATCGGTCGAAACCAATGAAGTCGGCCTGCACGAATTCATGGACTGGACCGAACTGGCCAAAACGGAAGTGAATATGGCTGTCAACCTTGGAACCAGAGGCGTCGATGCGGCAAAGAATATCGTGGAATACTGCAATCACCCTGGCGGTACATATTGGAGTGATTTAAGAAAAGAGAATGGCCGAGACGAACCATACAGTATCAAGACATGGTGTCTGGGCAACGAAATGGACGGTCCCTGGCAGATCGGAGCAAAAACGGCTGACGAATATGGTCGCTTAGCTACAGAAACGGCCAAAGCCATGAAGTGGGTGGATGACTCTATTGAACTGGTCCTTTGCGGAAGCTCCGGCAGCAAGATGCCGACATTCGGTGAGTGGGAATTCACTGTCCTTGAACATGCCTACGACTACGTTGATTTCCTGTCTCTTCATCTATATTGGGAAAATTTTGAAAACGATCTGTCTAATTATCTGGCTAAGTCTAGAGAAATGGACCACTTTATTAAAGACGTCGTCTCGATCTGTGATGCGGTGAAAGCTAAAAAAGGATCTGGCAAGAAAATCAACCTGTCCTTTGATGAATGGAACGTCTGGTATCACTCAAAAGATGCCGATGCTAAGCGTGAACCTTGGGATATTGCACCGCCGCTTTTAGAAGACATTTACAACTTTGAAGATGCATTGCTTGTTGGTCTTGGAATCATCACACTGCTTAATAATGCCGACCGTGTGAAGATCGCCTGCCTGGCTCAATTGGTCAATGTCATCGCACCAATCATGACAGTGAAAGACGGCGAAGTCTGGAAGCAGCCGACGTTCTATCCGTTCATGCAGGCATCAAACTTTGGACGAGGAAAAGTTCTGACCGTTCAGTCAGAAAGCCCAACGTATGACTCGAAAGAATTCAAGGATGTTCCTTTTGTTGAATCAACAGTCATCTGGAATGAAGACGAACAGGAAATCGTTATTTTTGCAGTAAACCGATCCGAAAAAGACGCTATGCCGCTTGACATCAAGCTGGATGATTTTGAAGGATTGTCACTTATCGAAGCCACGGAACTGGCAGACTATGATCCGAAACTGACGACCGAAGAGAATCATGACGCAATGGCTATCAAAAACAACGACTCCTTCAAGGTAGAAGAGGCAGCTGTTTCTGGAGAAATCAAGCCGCTGTCCTGGAACATGGTTCGTCTTTCTTATAAATAACATTCTAACTGTAGTGCAGTGAATTGAACGGCGAAAGGGAGTCCTTGAAGTACTCCTGCTGTTCGTTCAAACTGGAGTGCATGTATAAAAACTGAGATCTTTATCATTCACAGTTAAGATGATAACAGGTTTCAGTTTTTTCTAATAAAATACAAAAGCTGGAGATGATATGAATGAAAAAACAAGGCTTTAATCCTTATCTGCCTTCATGGGAATATATCCCGGACGGCGAACCTTATGTGTTTGATGAGCGAGTGTATGTATACGGCTCGCACGACCGCTTCAATGGGCATGTCTATTGTCTGAATGACTACGTCTGCTGGTCGGCCCCCGTTGACGATCTGACTGACTGGCGTTATGAAGGAGTCATCTACCCTAAAGATGAAGATCCTTTGAATCCGGACAGAGCCATGTGTCTCTATGCACCGGATATCACGGTCGGCCCGGACGGCAGATATTATCTGTATTATGTCCTGGATAAAGTGCCGATCGTTTCTGTTGCTGTTTCAGATACACCTGCTGGACCGTTTAAATTCTACGGCTACGTCAAAGATGCAGAAGGCAATCGTCTGGGGGAAAGAGAAGGAGACGAACCGCAATTCGATCCTGGTGTTATGACAGAAGGAGATAAAACATATTTGTATACCGGATTTTGCCCCAAAGAAGATAAATCGAGAAGCGGTGCAATGGTAACCGTTCTTGATGCGGATATGTTTACTATAGTTGAAGAGACGGCATTCGTTCTTCCAAGTGAACATTACAGCGAGGGAAGCGGGTTCGAGGGTCACGAATTCTTTGAAGCCCCTTCGATCAGAAAAGTCGGAGACATCTATTATCTGATTTATTCATCCGTCGTTTTTCATGAATTATGTTACGCAACGAGCTCTGATCCGACTAAAGGGTTTGTGTATCAGGGTGTGATCATCAGTAACAACGATCTGCATATCGATACCTATAAACCGGCAGACAAACCGATGTATTACGGCGGGAACAACCACGGGAGCATCGTTCAGATCCAGAATGACTGGTACATTTTCTACCACAGACACACCAACGGGTCCAACTTCAGCAGACAGGGGTGTCTGGAAAAAATCGACATCGACAGTAACGGCAAGATCGCTCAAGTGGAAATGACATCGTGCGGGCCTAATGGCGGACCTTTACGTGGCAAAGGTGAATACCCGGCGCATATCGCCTGCAACCTTTTCCATAAGGATGAAGCAATGTATACCGGTGACTTATGGATGGACAGCCAGTTTCCTAAAATCACCCAGGAAGGTAAGGACGGTGACAAGGAACCTGGGTATATCCAGAACATGACCGACTCGGCAACGGCCGGCTTCAAGTATTTTGACTTCAAAGACACGAAGAAAATCACACTGAAAGTCCGCGGCTACTGTAATGGGGCTTTCGAGATCAAAACAGCCTGGGACGGCGAAGCTATAGCCAAAATCCCCGTTAACTTTACCAACGTCTGGACAGACTACACAACGGATATAGAACTTCCTGATGGGGTACATCCTTTATATATTTCATACGCTGGTGGGGGAAGAGCAAGTCTGTTGTCGTTCACTCTAGACTAATTGTAAGCACATATTTACTGTGAAAAAAGGAGTGTTGATATGAAAAAAGCCAAAGTAACTAATCCAGTCATTCCCTTAGACTATCCCGATCCCGATGTCATTCGTGTCGGGGAAGTCTACTACATGGTGTCTACGACCATGTATTTCTTCCCGGGATGCGAAATTCTGAGATCCATTGATCTGATCAACTGGGAACACGCCTCATTCGTATTTGATTCACTGGATGGAACAGAAAGTCAGAAACTGGAAAACGGTAAAAATATCTACGGTCAGGGGATGTGGGCGGCAACCTTCCGCTATCACAAGGGGACTTTCTACATTCTGTTCGCAGCCAATGATACCCACAAGACGTATCTATATACTTCTGACATTATCGAAGGTCCATGGAAGAAACAGACGGTGAGGGGCTTCTATCATGATGCCTCTCTGCTGTTTGATGAGGATGATCGGGTATATATTGTTTACGGCAATACGGATATTTACCTGACTGAATTGACCAGCGATCTCTCGGGTCCAAAACCTGATGGCATCGACCGCTGCATCATTTCCGAAAAAGACAACCCGAATCTAGGTTACGAAGGGGCGCATGTCTATAAGCTGAATGGCTATTACTATGTTTTTCTGATCCATTCCAAGCCGGACAAGTGGATGCGGGTCCAAGCCTGCTTCATGTCCAACTCTCTGGAAGGTGAATTTAAAGGCGAAGATATCCTGATCGATGACCGTGGTTTAAAGGGTCAAGGCGTCGCGCAGGGAGGTATCGTCGATACGCCGGATGGGGACTGGTATTCAATTATGTTTCAGGATACTGGGGCCGTGGGCCGTCTACCTGTTCTCACGTCCATGTCCTTTGAAAATGACTTTCCGGTGATAGGAAAGAATAAAAAGATTCCGAAAGAAGTGTATGTGGATCGTGTAAACGACAAGCATCCGTACCGACCGCTTGTGGACGGTGATGACTTCAAGACATTATATGACACACCATACGGGCTTAAACCCTGCTGGCAGTTCAATCATGAACCGCAAGAGAATGGCTACACTATCAACACTGAAGAAGGTTTATTCGAGCTTAGAAACACCTCGATAGAATGTAGTTTGATTCAAGCTCATAACACACTGACGCAGCGCATGTTGTACCCATACAGCAGTGCTGAAGTTAGAGTGGATGGTCGTTTACTTGAAGAGGGGGATGTGGCTGGACTATGTGCCTTTCAGAGTGCATATGGGGTTATTGCTCTCACAAAGGAAAGAGATAAGTATTATGTTGTTATGCGTTCAAGGAAAACGGAGAACAATGTTGGCGATATCGAACATGGACGAGTGGAAGTCGCTGGACCAGTTGTAAAACTTAAACTAACGGCTGATTTTAGAGAGGGCAGAGACAGGTGTGAGTTTTATTATAAGACTGATCAAAGCTATACAAAACTAGGTATCGAACATCATTTGACGTTCACACTCGACTTTTTCACCGGCTGTCGATATGGTCTGTTCAATTACGCGACTCAGAGGAAGGGCGGAACTGTTAAATTCAGTGAATTTACTTATCTACAATGATTGATGCTGTCGATAAACCCAAGTAATTAAAGAGTGAACCTAAGAACTTCAAACGATAAAAAAAGAACTTAACTTTTTTTATAAAACTACTTGAACGTACCTAAGATACATGGTAGTATTATTTCAAGCGAAAGGTACGGACAAGTTGTCCGGGTTATTTTTTAAAAATTTTTGTAAGCGATAACAATTAATGGAAAGGAGCAGGAAGTTACTGATTAAAGTTGATTTGCTTAATTACAGAACTTAGGAGGAGACACATTGAAATTATTTAACAAAAATAAGTTTGTTTTAATGGCGACTCTATGCAGCGGGTTACTTTTAGCAGCATGCAGTACTGAAACTGAAAGTACTGACAGCGAAGAAGAAATTACTACAGAAGACATCGGAAATAAAGGTGCCATGGAAGACTTCAAAGTCGGAGATACTTTCGTTGCTACTGAACCTTTAGAAATAGGGTTGTTCTACCGAGATCTTACAGCTTATCCCTATGATCCGGATTGGGAATTCTTCAATGTACTGGAAGAAGAGCACAATGTGACGTTTGATGTAACCAGCGTGCCGCTGTCTGATTTTGAAGAAAGACGTTCAGTAACAATTGCTGCTGGAGATATGCCAGATATCATTACGGATTCTTGGCCAGGAGTTGAAGATCCGTTCGTTGCTTCAGGAGCTATTCTTCCCATATCTGACTATGTGCATCTGATGCCGCACTACCAGAAACGTCTTGATGAATGGGATTTGCATGGTCAAGTTGACAATCTGCGTTATTTAGATGGCAAATATTATGTTCTGCCCGGTCTGAATGAAGATGTCCACTTTGACTTTAGTATGAAATATAATAAGACCGTTTTTGATGAATACGGTATAGAAGAACCACAGTCTTGGGAAGAATTGAGATCGGCACTTGAAGTACTAAGAGACGAAACTGGAGAAACACCTATGACGCTGTGGTGGCAAGGCGATTCGATGTTTAGTTTTGCAGGTCCATCCTTTGATACAGTAGGAGGCTGGGGATTCGGCGATGGAACAATGTATGACGAAGAAAATGATGAATTTATATACGGACCAATGCAGCAAGGGTACAGAGACATGGTCGAGTACTATGCGGGATTAGTTGAAGATGGTCTATTAAATCCAGAAGCCTTTACTCAAGATGGAGAAACGACTGAGAAGCAACTGGTTAATCTCGAATCATTTGTAAGTTCAGGACAAGCAGGAACAATGGCTTCAGTAAATGAAGGTTTAAGAGATCTTCATGGCGAAGGTGAGTACGAATTCGTCAGAATGCCGATGCTAGAAGGCCCAGCTGGACCTAAAGTGAGTGGGGCTCGATTGGTGAGCGGTATTATGCTTAACTCCGCTGTTGCTGAGAGAGACGATTTCCTGGCAGTCTTGCAGTACATTGACTGGTTATACTACAGTGATGAAGGAAATGAATTTGCTCAGTGGGGTATTGAAGGAGAAACTTACGAAAAAACAGATGAAGTTGCTGGAGGATTCAGACCGCTAGATAATATTAGCTTCGAAACGATGAACAGCGGGGCTGATGAAGATCTTCAGGAAGATTATGGATTTGGTAACGTAGCCTTTGCTTTTGCAGGAAACGCAGAAATTCGCCAGTCCATCATGGATGAACAAGAACTCGAATATCAGCAGACAATGAACGCTGAAAGAGAATTTATTGCTGAGGATCCGCCTTACCCAATGTCACAAGCAGATCAAGAACAAGCGGCACTCCTGTCAACACCTTTAAAAGACACTGTTGATCAGTATACACTGAGATTTATTACTGGACAATATTCACTGGACAGATGGGACGAATTCATTGCTGATTTGGAAAATCAGAATGTTGAAGGCTATCTCGAACTAGTGAATGAAGCATATCAGGAATTCCAGGAAACACTGGAAGAAGTAGAATAAAGATAAGAGTTAGTATCAACAGGTGATCCCATTTTAAAACCGAAATCATTATCATTCCCTCTTTATCGATAATTGATTTCGGTTTTTTTATTTCAAATTGTCTTTATACAGATAATTAGGTAAACTGTATGTAACCCTTATCAAAAATAGGAAATGAATTTTAATTGTGAGGAATTTGTAGATATGAATAAGCCGGCTAAGTACATCGTCATAAAAAATGATATAAAAAAGGCAATAGAAAAGGAAGATTACGTTTTAGGAACCAAGATACCTTCGGAAGCTGAACTAAGAGCCAAGTATCAAGTCAGCCGACATACGATCCGTCAGGCTATTGCAGAACTGGTCAATGATGGATATCTTCTTAAGCAGCAGGGATCAGGGACATTTGTGAGTGATCAATACAAAACGCAGATAAAGCCGAACGGTAAAAAGAAGATAGGCGTCATTACCACTTATCTTTCGGATTATATCTTTCCTTCAATAATAAGAGGGATCGAAGAGGAACTGTCCAAACATGATTATTCTCTGATGCTCTCGAGTACACGCAACAATGTGAATAATGAACGGTCAAACCTGGAAAATATGATCGCCCAAAATGTTGATGGACTGATCGTCGAGCCTACAAAAAGTAATCTGATGAACCCGAACTTGAATTACTATTTAAGTCTAGCTGAAAAACATACACCACTGGTGATGCTGAATGCCGGTTATGATGAATTGGATTTGCCTGTGATCGCACTTGATGATATAAAAGCGGGGATGCTGGCAACAAATCACCTGATAGAATTGGGACACACAAAAATCGGTATGATCATAAAAGCGGATGACCTGCAGGGGAAAAACCGTCTGAAGGGGTATATAAAAGCTTTGCAGCAGGCAGGCTTGTCTTTTAACAGTGAACATATTTTGAGATATGATACTGAGAGCAAACCTTTTATATCTGATAAAATTCGTCCTCTTTTAAATTCTGATGATATCCCGACTGCATTTGTAGCTTATAACGACGAAATAGCTGTGACATTGATACATGATATTCATGCAGCAGGGAAAAGCTGTCCAGATGATTTTTCTATTGTGAGTCATGACAACAGTTTCTATAGTACATTATTACCAACGGTCAAGCTGACATCTGTCAATCATCCAAAAGAAGAACTCGGGCGGGCTGCAGCAAAATGGATCGTTGATGCTGTCGAAGGTAAAAAAAGCAATAAATCGATCATATTCGAACCGGAACTGGTTGTCCGGAATTCCACCAAGCACTTATAATTTTAAGTGCTTTTTTTGTATTGAAATATGCAAGTTACCGATTGACATGTACGTACCTTTAAGGTAAACTTAAATTGGAATGAAAACAGTTACATAAAGAGGATATGTAATCTATCAAGAGGAGAATGTTCAGTGCTTGAAAAATTAAAGCAAGACGTTTACGAAGCTAATATGGCTTTACCTAAACATGGACTGGTCGTCTTTACCTGGGGCAACGTGAGTGGTGTAGACCGTGAAAAAGAACTTGTCGTGATCAAACCAAGCGGTGTGGATTACGATGAGCTGTCACCAGAAAATATGGTGGTGGTCGATTTCGACGGCAATTTGGTTGAAGGAGATCTCAAACCATCGAGCGATACGGCTACACACATTGAACTTTATAAAAACTTTAAAGATATCGGAGGAGTTGTCCATACTCACTCACCATGGGCAGTCAGTTTTGCTCAAGCGGGTGTTGATCTACCTGCAGCTGGGACGACCCATGCCGATTACTTTTATGGAGATATCCCGGTCACTCGAGCTATGAAACAGGCTGAGATCGAGACAGAATACGAAAAAGAAACAGGCTCAGTCATCGTTGAGACCTTCAAAGAACGCAACATCGAGCCGAACCAGATCCCAGGTGTTTTAGTAAACGACCATGGACCTTTCACGTGGGGAACGGATCCGGCGAATGCCGTCTATAATTCAGTTGTCCTGGAGCAGGTCGCTCAGATGACGTACCACGGGATGCAGCTGAAAGGTGAGTCGGTTCGCATGGATCAGACGCTTTTAGACAAGCATTACTTAAGAAAACATGGTGAAAACGCTTATTACGGACAATAAAAATTTAGAAGATTAGGATGTGCTTATATGTTAACGAGTCAAAAAAGAGAATTCTGGTTTGTCGTTGGAAGTCAGCATTTATACGGACCGGAAGCACTGAATGAAGTCGAAAGTCATGCTAAGGAGATCGTTGATGCGTTGAATGACGAAGGGAACTTCTCATTCCCGATCAAATTTAAAGCGCTTGTAACGACCGCTGATGAAATCAAAAATGTCATGAAAGATGTCAACTATCAGGATGAAGTGGCCGGTGTGATCACATGGATGCATACCTTCTCACCAGCTAAAATGTGGATCCCTGGAACGAAGCTTCTACAAAAGCCGCTTCTGCACCTATCCACTCAGTTCAATAAAGAGATCCCTTGGGAAACGATCGATATGGACTTCATGAACCTGAACCAGAGTGCACACGGGGATAGAGAATATGGCTTCATCAACGCACGTTTGAATATCAAAAATAAAGTTGTCGTAGGACATTATCAGGACGAAGAGGTTCATAAAGAAATGAACAACTGGATGCTTTCAGCTGTTGGCTATGCTGAATCGCAAAACATCAAGGTCGCCCGTTTCGGTGACAACATGCGTAACGTTGCTGTTACAGAAGGCGACAAAGTGGAAGCTGCGATTCAGTTCGGCTGGACTGTTGATTACTTTGGTATCGGAGATCTCGTTGCTGAAATGGACAAAGTGTCTGATGAAGACATCCAGTCTACTTATGATGAGTGTCAGGATCTTTACGACATGACACCTGGCGACAACGAAGCTGACTTTTATGAAGCGCACGTGAAAGAACAAATCAAGATCGAGATCGGTCTGCGTCGCTTCCTTGAAGAGGGCGGCTATACAGCCTTTACGACGAACTTCGAAGACCTGCATGGCATGAAACAGCTCCCTGGTATGGCAGTTCAGCGTCTGAATGCTGAGGGCTACGGCTTTGCCGGCGAAGGTGACTGGAAAACAGCTGCTTTGGACCGCTTAGTTAAAGTTATGGCAAACAACGAATCAACAGGCTTTATGGAAGACTACACATACAATATGGCTAAAGGCAACGAGTATATCGTTCAGTCACATATGCTTGAAGTGGACCCGACCTTTGCAGAAACCAAGCCGCGTGTTGTTGTGAATCCACTAGGTATCGGTGACAAAGAAGATCCCGCTCGTCTCGTCTTTGACGGCAAAGCAGGCGAAGGCTTCACAATCTCCATGCTAGACCTAGGCACTCACTACAGACTCATGGTGAATACATTTGAAGCTGTGACGCCGGAAGAAGAAGCACCAAACCTTCCTGTGGCACGTGTGATCTGGAAACCAAATCCTGACTTCAAGACCAGCATCAAGAAATGGATCGAAGCAGGCGGCGGGCATCATACAGTTGCGACTTTGGCACTGGATCCTGAAGTTATTCTGGACTGGGCTCAAATGGTCGATTTGGAAACAGTCGTTATCGATTAATAGAAATCTATCAGAAATAGGAGATGTTCATGAGAGCATCTCCCATTTCTAGTATCTACTATGTTGAAGCAAAGGATGAGAGTATGGCAACAGAAAAGAATATCCAAGGAAAAAAAGTACTAGGTATCGAATTCGGCTCGACCCGGATCAAAGCAGTATTGATCGATGATCGTTATGAGCCCTTGGTCAGTGGTGCCCATGAATGGGAAAACCACCTGATCGACGGCTTCTGGACATACGGTATCGATGAGGTATGGTCCGGCCTGCAGGCTGCTTATAAAGAACTGGCAGAGGCTTATAAAGAGTCATATGGGGAACCGCTGAGCGAGATCGATGCGATCGGATTTTCGGGCATGATGCATGGTTATTTGGCTTTTGATAAAAATGAAAGCCTTTTAGTTCCGTTTAGAACCTGGAGAAATACTACGACAGAAGAAGCTGCGAGCCAGCTGACTGAACTGTTTGCATTCAATATCCCGCAGCGCTGGAGCATTTCCCACCTTTACCAGGCGATGCTGAATAATGAAGACCACGTCAAAGACATCGATTTCGTCACGACTTTAGCTGGCTATGTGCACTGGAAACTGACAGGTGAAAAAGTCCTTGGTGTAGGCGAAGCCTCAGGCATGTTTCCTATAGACAGCGAGACCGGTCAGTTTGACGAAAAACGCGTTCAGCAGTTCGAAGAAAAAACCGCAAGTTATGACAAAGACTGGAAACTTTTAGATGTATTTCCTAAAGTCCTGACGGCTGGCGAATCAGCCGGTCAGCTGACTGCAGAAGGCGCTAAGTTACTGGATCCTTCTGGTGATCTGAACCCTGCTAGTCTGTTATGCCCACCTGAAGGTGATGCCGGAACAGGGATGGCAGCGACGAATAGTGTCGCAGAAAGAACAGGTAACGTATCTGCTGGGACATCAGTCTTCTCCATGATCGTGCTGGAAGAAGCT
The DNA here is from genome assembly GCF_900109825.1 of Alkalibacterium putridalgicola. Taxonomy (GTDB): domain Bacteria; phylum Bacillota; class Bacilli; order Lactobacillales; family Carnobacteriaceae_A; genus Alkalibacterium; species Alkalibacterium putridalgicola. Next base: position 51,695 of record NZ_FOBL01000004.1, read on the forward strand.
TTGAACGACTATTACACTGAAATCGATATGGTGACGACTCCTGCAGGTAAACCGACTGCGATGGTGCACTGCAATAACTTTACGACTGATATCAATACCTGGGCCCGTTTGTTTAAAGAACTCGTTGATTCGTTAAGTCTTGACGTAACATCTGAAAAACTCTTTACCACGTTATTCAATAAAGCGATGGAAGCAGATGATGACAACGGTCAGTTGATGAGCATCAACTACTATTCCGGCGAACCGATCACCGGTTTTGAAGAAGGGCGCCCGCTGTTCCTGCAGATGCCGGACAGTAACCTGAACCTAGCTAATTTCATGCGTACGCATATCTACTCTGCACTAGCGACTTTGAAAATCGGCATGGATATCCTGACGAAAAAAGAAGATGTGTCTGTGGACCAGCTTCTTGGTCATGGCGGCTTCTTCAAGACGAAAGAGGTAGGTCAGCAATTGATGGCAGATGCTCTGGACGTTTCTGTATCAGTTATGGAAAGTGCTGGCGAAGGCGGACCATGGGGCATGGCGCTATTGGCTTCCTACATGGTCAACAAAGGGGCAGATGAGTCACTGGAAACGTATCTCACAGAGAAAGTATTCAGCAGTCAGGAAGCTTCCAGTCTGGATCCGACAGAAAAGGGCAAGGGAAATTTTTCAGCCTTCATGAAACGTTATGAAAAGATGCTTGAAGTGGAAGAAACAGCCGTTAAAAAAATGAAGTAAAGGAGGAAAAATTATGCAGAATGATCCAATGCAAAGCACTACACACCCTATAACAAGCAAGCCTGATCCAAAAGATGAGGATACGAAAAAAGATTCAGGCTTACCCAAAAAAGATGATGAAGATTTTGCACAAGATGAAAGCAGACCGGAAGACTATGAAAAATTCGATATAGATAAAGTTGATGAACTCGAAAAGTCTAAAAAGGAAGATAAATCCAAAAAGTGATTAAAGTAAGAGGTGTGGCTCATGAGGTCAAGTTGACAACTCATTTTATTTCTGCACCTCTTTTTTTAAGGAGAGGAATATGAAAACACATATAAACGATTCATTCTGGCAGAGATATATTCAATTGATCCGAACAGAGATGATCCCTTATCAGTGGCGTGTCCTGAATGATGAAGCAGGGATAGCCATAGATAAAGAACGGGACGACGACAACATTCCTTCTGATAAAAGCAATGCGATAGAGAACTTAAAGATCGCTGCCGGACAGAAAGAAGGTCATCATTATGGTTACCTGTTTCAGGACACGGATGTCTATAAGTGGCTGGAGTCGGCTGCGAATACTTATGCAATAAAACCTGATGAAAAACTGAAGAGTATGATGGATGATGTGGCTGTGCTTATAGAAGAAGCTCAGGAAGATGATGGATATATCAGTACATATTATCAGATCGACGCACCGGAACAGAAATTCAGACGCTTATTTGAGAGCCATGAACTTTACAGTGCCGGACATTTAATCGAAGCATCTGTCGCATACTACAAGGCAACTGGTGAGGACCGGCTGATCAGCGTATCAAAAAAACTTGTCGTGTGTATACAAAATGCTTTTGGACCTGAAGAAGGCAAGATCCACGGTGCAGATGGCCATCAGGAGATCGAGTTAGCCTTGGTCCGTTTGTATGAAGTGACGGGCGATCAGTCTTATCTGGATTTAAGTGAGTGGTTTCTGGAGATTCGCGGACAGGATCCTGACTTTTACCAGAAGCAGCTGGATGAGAATAAAAAGATGGGCATCAGACATGAAAAGACCTGGGGCATCGATCCTGTTTACCTGCAGGCCCATAAACCTGTTCCCGAACAGGAAGAGGCAGTGGGCCATGCTGTCAGACTTGTTTATATGGCCACAGCGATGGCGGAAGTCGCTTATCACAATAAAAACCAAAAATTACTGAAGGCAGCCAAAAGCCTTTGGAAAAGTATCGTGACAAAACGACTGTATATAACGGGAGGCATCGGCTCAACTGTACATGGCGAAGCCTTTACGTTCGACTATGACTTGCCTAATGACACGATGTACTGTGAAACCTGTGCCTCGATCGGTCTGATGTTTTTTGCCCGTGCCATGATGAAAAACGAAGTGGATGCAGAATATGCGGACATTATGGAGCGCGCTTTGTATAACACGGTCATCAGTGGAATGGCACTTGATGGGAAGCACTTTTTCTATGTGAATCCTTTGGAAGTGGATCCCAAGTCAAGTAAAAGGGATCCGGGCAAGAGTCATGTGAAACCGACACGTCCATCATGGTTCGGGTGTGCCTGCTGCCCGCCGAATCTGGCTCGCACGCTTACATCACTCGACCGCTATATTGCTTCAACAACGACGGATTCCTTATCCGTCCACTTATACATGGGGATGGAAGGCACGTATGAGCTGGAAGATCAGATGATCAAACTGAAACAGACGACTCAAATGCCTTACGAAGGAGAAGTGACGCTGGAGATAAAAGAAGTTGTGCATCCATTCACTCTAAGGTTACGCATACCTTCCTGGGCAGAAGATTTTAAGCTCAAGGTGAACGATATACCAATCGAAATAGAACGTTCAGACGGGTATGCGATGATTGAAATAACTTCTGATGCAACACTGTCCCTTACTTTTGCCATGCCCGTGCTGGAATGGCAGTCACATCCGCTAGTCAAAGAAGATAAAGGTAAAGTGGCCGTTCAGAGAGGTCCTTTCGTCTACTGTATCGAGGAAGAAGACAATGAAGCGCTTCTGCATCTTTACACGCTGGCAGATAAGCCTGAACCTAAATTTAGTGAATATGAGAGGCTCGGAGACTTCGTGGCTCTGGAAGGAACAGCAGAGAAAATCCTTATTGATGATTCCTGGTCAGGTGTTCTTTATAAAGCAGGCATCAAGAAGCAGAGGACAGAAATGAAAAAACTGACGTTCATTCCTTACCATTTGTGGGCCAATCGTTCTACAGGAGAAATGCGTGTCTGGGTAGACAGAAAGCAGGGAAAAGATGTATAAGTTTAGAACTTGGGCTAAGACCCCTCCCAAAGGCTGGAACAGCTGGGATAGTTACGGAGCTTCAGTCACGGAAAAAGAAGTCAGACAACATGCGGAATATATGGAAAAATACTTGAAAGATTATGGCTGGGAATTTGTGGTGGTCGATATCCAATGGTATGAACCGACCGCCGATTCCAGCATCTACCATGCCTATGCCGATCTGGAAATGGATGAGTTTTCGCGTCTGCGCCCGGCAGCGAATCGCTTTCCCTCGTCAGAAGAGGATAGGTGCTTTAAACCCTTAGGAGATTACATCCATTCATTAGGCTTGAAATTCGGGATCCATATCATGAGAGGCATTCCAAGGCAGGCCGTTCATAAAAATACTGCTATAAAAGGAACAGATTTAAGGGCAAGGGATATCGTTCAGCCAAATTCGATTTGTCCATGGAATACCGATATGTATGGTGTGGACACGACAAAACCGGGCGCGAAAGAGTACTATCAGTCGCTGATCGAACTCTATACCGAGTGGGGCGTGGACTTCATCAAGGTGGATGACATCGCCGACTCGAAACTCTATGGGGCTCATTTAGCTGAGATCGCCTTACTTAGAGAAGTTATCGACGAATCAGGTCGTGAAATCGTTTTGAGTCTGTCACCCGGACCGGCATCATTGGAACATGGTGCTTACCTTGAAAAACATGCGAATATGTGGCGTCTGACAGATGACTACTGGGATAACTGGGCGCAGCTTCGTGACATGTTCGACCGCTGTCAGAAGTGGGCATCTTTCGTTGGGGAAGGGACTTGGCCGGACTGCGACATGCTGCCGATGGGCCACCTGGGCATTCGTTCAGTGGATGGAGGAGGAAGCGACCGGCTTACCCGATTTACCAAAGATGAACAGGAAACCATGATGACACTGTGGTCGCTTTTCCGATCGCCCCTCTTTTTCGGCGGCGAGCTGACGGACCTTGATGAATGGACACTGCATCTTCTGCAGAATGAAAGGCTTATCGAAATTCATTCAAACGGGCGAAATCCGGAAGAGGTTTATCGGGATAGTGAATTCATTGTATGGAAGACTGAAACCGACTCAAACCGATGGCTGGCTGTGTTCAATGTTTCTGATGAAAAAGCAGAATCTGAGAGGATCAGTGAGAAGCTGGCCAACATCGTTTCAATAAGTAAGCACGATATTACTGTAAGTAAAGATACGCCTGCCAAAGATGGAAGCAATACAATACCGGCACATGGTGTCGTCTTGTTCAATTATTAATCTCATAAAGGAGTTCACTTAAATGTCTACATTTACCAATCCGATTTTAAAAGGTTTTTCACCCGATCCGTCTGTCTGTGCAGTAGGCGAGGATTATTATCTTGTCACTTCCACCTTCAGTTATTTCCCGGGAGTGCCGATCTACCATAGTAAAGATCTGGTCAACTGGAAACAGATCGGCAATATCCTGGACCGGAAAGAGCAGCTGCCTTTGGAAGGGGCCGGCCATTCCAGGGGGATCTTTGCGCCGACACTACGTTATCACAATGGTATGTTTTACATGATCACAACGAACGTGGATCACGGCGGGAACTTTATCGTGACAGCTGAAAAGCCTGAAGGACCATGGTCTGATCCCTACTGGCTAAAGGATGCGCCCGGTATCGATCCGAGTCTGTTCTTTGATGATGACGGGAAATGCTACTATACCGGTACACGTCCGAATCCTGAAGGACCTAAATACAATGGGGACTGGGAAGTCTGGCTGCAGGAACTTGATCTGGAGACCATGCAGCTGACAGGTGTCAGCACGAAAATATGGGCCGGAGCGATGAAGAATGCTATCTGGCCGGAAGGTCCGCATCTTTACAAGAAAGACGGCTACTATTACGTGATGATCGCTGAAGGCGGCACCGGTTATAACCATTCCATCACCATTGCGCGCAGTGAAAGAATCGATGGTCATTATGAAGGCTATAAAAACAATCCGATATTGACTCACCGCCACTTAGGGAAGGCATTTCCCGTGCATAATGTGGGGCATGGCGATTTGGTCGAGACGCCAGATGGCCAGTGGTTTCTCACATGTCTGGCGAGCCGTATCTTTGATGGGTACAGTAATCTGGGGCGGGAAACCTTCCTGGCAAAAGTCGAATGGGAAGACGGCTGGCCGGTCGTCAATCCAGGTATCGGCCGACTCCTGGCAGAGCAGGAACATTCTTTGCCGATGGTTCCAGTCGAACAGCAGGAGCAGTATGACTTGTCAGAAGACAGTCCGGCCTTTATGTATCTGAGACATCCTCAAATGGAAAACTATGACCGAAAAAGCAGAGCCGGCTGGCTGAGACTGCACGCCACGTCTGAGACGCTTAAGGATCTTTCATCACCGACTTATCTGGGTCTTCGTCAGCAGGCCATGAACTACACGCTGACGACTCAGCTTGATGCGAGTTCCTTGGCCAATGATAAAGCGGAAGTCGGACTGGCAGTAGTTCAGAATGACCGGTATGCGATCCGTCTGGTCGCTTCTCCCTTTGAAGAAGGCTTTACTGTTCGGATGATCACCACCATCGACGGAGTGGATGAAGTGGTTGGAGAAGTGACCGGTATGGGTGCGCTTCTGGAGTTATCTTTCATCGGCGAAGGGCAGCAGGTCAAAGCGCTGGTTAAAGATATTGAAAGCGGCAGAGAAGACACCGTTGCGGAAAATATCGACACGCATTACTTGAGTACAGAAGTCGCCGGCGGTTTTGTCGGCTGTACGATGGGACTGTATGTCACTTCTGATAATAAGGGCGATTACGCTGACTTCAACTGGCTTGAACAGAAAATAACTAAATAAGTAAAACCAGGAGACATCGATTGATTTAATCGTTGTCTCCTGGTTTTTCATTAATAAGGTTTGAGATGACCATACTCGCCAGTCGGGGCGAGTATGACCCACTTTGAAAAGCAAACGCTCACTCAGAGTATGATCGTACCTTCAGTACAACATTTTTAGATGAGAAATATTTACTTAGAGTCCAATCACACCATCAGTAAGACATATTCAGTCGAAAAACGACCACTCATACAGCGTTATAGGTCCGATTGCTACAATACTGTCTAGGAAATGTTCACTCACGAGTTGATAAGACGTTCAGTGAGCATTTTTATCACCCATATGTCGCACTCGCAAGCAGAAAAGAAGATGAGTGAACAGTATTGTCACGGAAAGTGTTCACTGACGAGTAGATGAGACGCTCAGTGAGCATTTTTGTCCCCCGAATGTCGCACTCGCAAGCTGAGAAGAAGATGAGTGAACAGTATTGTCACGGAAAGTGTTCACTGACCCCAGATAAGACAGTGAGCGGGACATTCCGCTGTAAAACTTAGGGCAGCGTCAGGACATCACTCATCTCTGATCTCCATACCCATCAGCTCCATAAATGCCAAAGCCTGTGACTGGCTGACGACGGCACCTTTCAATGCGTCCAGCTCGATGGAAAGAGAATCGAAGGTCGACGTGCTGATGTCGACGCCTTTAAGTGACGTACGGGTGAACCGGGACTCGTTCAGAAGACATTCTCTAAAGAGAATGTCCGTCCACTTAAGCTCTAAAAAATCAGCTTCGTTCAACCGTGACTTGCTGAATTCGCACACCTTCAGTGAGCTGAAGCCGAAACTGCAGAGATCCATGACACAGTCGTCAAAAAGCACGTGTTCCAGTTTGGAATCGTTGAACAGTGTTCCGTTCAGTCGACACTCTTTAAAAGTGACTTGTTTAAATATCGCATGAGAAAACACCGCATTGATGAACTGGCACTTTTCAAAGATGACATCTCTGAAATAGCCTTCTTCCAGATCGACTGCTTCAAATTGAACATTGATGAAGCGGACCGTTTTGAACTCCAGACGGCGAATGTCATGCATCGGGACGACACAATCCCTGATCTCCACATATTCGATGTAGGGATCTTCCAGGTCAAAACTGTCATCAAAGGTCTGCTGGTCCAGGTGTTTAGGTACTTGAGGATCGACGCGTTTTTTCATATGTAACCGCTCCTTTAATAAGAATTATAGCATGCCGAATGGTTTAATTATAAGAATATAGAAAGATTTTTCTATTTCCGGCAAATCTTTGTTATAATAGATAGATGAACTTTTGACGTCTAACGACAGAAACGTTTTTATTTATATAGCAGCATTTTTCAACAAATTATAGGTTAAAGGACTGACAAAACCTTATGAAAAAACAAACCTTTCCGGAAATGACACTGACGAGTCTGGCAAGTAATTATCCGACTTTTCTGCAGGGTAAAGAACTTTATAAAAAAGGAAAAGTAACGAATCTGAAAGCCGATGAGAAGAACAATACCATTCAGACGTCTGTGGAAGATAAACAGCTCCAGACTGTCCATCTGCGCTTTTACCCGAACGGCGTGGCGCGCAAGTATCACTGTACATGTAAGGCCTTTGAAAAAAATACGGGGGCCTGCCGACATGTCGTGGCTTCGATGATGCACCTGAATGACCTGGATGCCGATGACTTGACAGCGGAGTCGACGGCCGCCAAAAATGCGTCTCAGGGATCGATGTTCTCGTATAAAAAGAGTGAAAAAGCGATCAATGCGCTGATCCATTTTTCGAAAAAAGAGATCTCCCGTCAGACGGATATCCTTTACAAGCAGCCGGTTTATGTGGAGTATATGCTGAATGTCAGCGGGACGAAAGCCAATCCTGTGTACGAACTGTACTTTAAAATGGGCAAGGATTATCTGTATGTCATCAAGAACAGCTCACAGCTCATCGACGATATCGTGAACGAAGAGGATATCGTGTTTGGGAAGAACTTCACCTTTAATACCGAAGACTATGCTCTGATGCCGGAAGACAAGAAGGTTTTTGACCGCTTGAGCGAGATCCAGACGGTCATCAAATCAGTGCTTCCGATGGGGTACGAGAACCAGTTTCTCAACAAGGACAGTTTCACTCTGCCGCCATCTTATATCAAAGAGATCCTGTCTCTCCTGGATAAAACGATGGGTGCCTTTGTGCGTTTCGGCCGTCCGCCAAGACAGCTGTCTCAGGCTGATAGAGGCGAAGCGCTGATGATCGAAGATGATCTGTCTCAGCTTAATCTGTCCTTCAGCATCGATAAGATCGACAATCTGTTCCACTTTAAACTCACAGAGGCAACGACCAATATCCAGGGCATGTCGTTTCATGATCAGGCTAAAATGGTCGAATATAAGCATGCCTTCTACTTTTTTGAATCACCGCATTACGAACTGATCAAACAGATCATTGAAGGGCTCAAGGAATCGGGTTCGGATACTTTGGTCATGCGCCGAAAAGAACTGGAGACCTTCCTTTCAGTGACCTTGAGTCAGCTTAAACAGATCGTCGATGTCACGATGGATGAAGAGATCCAGTCACTGCTGTATCAGGCGCCGTTTGAAGCGCAGCTGTATATGGATACACAGAATGATAATCTCTTGATCCGACCGGTCTTTACGTACGGGAACGTCACGATTTACCCGCTTGAAGAAGCCGTGTCTGACAGTGATGATTCTATCGTTGTCCGACAGTGGGCAGAAGAATCAAAAGTCCTCGGGCTTTTATTCGAAGAGATCCCGCTGCCGGCTCGTAAAGGGGACATGTGGGAGCTGACGCAGACAGACACGATCAGTAACTTTCTGTATGATGCCTTGCCGGCTTTAGCGGACTATATGGAGATTTTCCTGTCCCAGTCGGCGCGCGGGTTGCTTTACAGTCCGTCTCGTCAGCCGAAGATCACGATGGAGATGCGCGAGTCGTCTAATCTCCTGGATATCTCCTTTGATACGGAAGACATTTCCACAGACGAACTGAAAGACCTGCTCAAAGAACTTGAGAAGAATCAGTCGTATTATAGACTTTCCAGCGGTCAGATCGTCAACCTGAAAGACCCGGCATTTCAGGCGATGCGACGTGCCACGAACTCACTGGATCTGGAAGATGACGAGATCGAAAAAGACATGACGGTTTCGGTGTTCCAGGGACTGTCAGCGCTGGAAGAAGACACGATCCAGACTGGGAAACGATTCAAGGAACTCGTCAAGCAGCTGTTTACTCCTGAAGATCTGGCATTTGAACTGCCGAAGAAACTGAACGCGCATATGCGTCCGTATCAGGTGACCGGATTCAAATGGCTGAAGAGCCTGGATCATTACGGCTTCGGCGGGGTCCTGGCCGATGATATGGGACTGGGTAAAACGATCCAGACCATTGCATTTATCCAGTCAAAAATCGAACAGGAAGATGGCAAATATCTGATCATCTGTCCGTCAAGTGTGCTGTTCAACTGGCAGCACGAATGGGACAAATTCGTTCCCGACACAGATACGATCATTATTTCAGGCAGCAAGGAAGAGCGTGAAGCCAAGCGTCAGGAAGCGATCGACAAGAACATTTCTGTTTGGATCACCAGTTATCCGCTTATCCAGCGGGATTCCGATCTGTATGAAGAAGACGTCTTTAAAACCATTATCCTGGACGAATCACAGAATGTGAAAAACAGTGCCGCCAAGACGACCAAAGCAGTGAAACGACTGAACTCGGAAACGAAAGTGGCGCTTTCGGGGACACCGATCGAAAACCATCTCGGTGAACTGTGGTCACTCTTTACGATCATTCAGCCGGGTCTTTTCAGAAACAAAAAGGCCTTCCAGTCGATGGAACACGAGCGGATCGCGGCGAAGATCAAGCCGTTTATCCTCCGACGACTCAAGCGTGATGTACTGGACGACTTGCCTGAAAAAACAGAGACGACGGAATATATCGAACTCTCCGAAGGGCAGAAACGTCTGTATCAGACTCAGCGTGCGGCCATCAAGCAGGAACTGAAAGAGCTTGTCGATGCTGATACGCTGCGTTCCAACCGCATCAAAGTGCTGGCGGGCATGACGCGCCTCCGTCAAATCTGCTGTGATCCGAGACTGATCATGCCGGATTATGAAGGCGAATCCTCCAAACTGGAACGTCTGATGGAATACCTGGAAGAAGCCAGAGAAAACGGCAAGCGCGTCGTCCTGTTCTCCCAGTTCACGTCGATGCTTAAGATCATCCGCGAACGTCTGGACAAGATCGATGTGGATTACCACTATCTGGACGGCCAGACTAAAAACGAACAGCGTCTGGAACTGACGACCCGCTTCAATACAGGCGAGAAAGACTTGTTCCTGATCTCGCTGAAAGCCGGCGGTACAGGGCTGAACCTGACGGGTGGCGATACTGTTATCCTCTTTGACTCCTGGTGGAACCCGGCGATCGAAGACCAGGCAGCTGACCGTGTCCACCGTTTCGGACAGAAGAAATCGGTCCAGATCATCCGCTTCATCACCACAGGGACCATTGAAGAACGTATCAATGACCTGCAGGCGAAGAAGCGCGAGCTGATCGACTCGGTGATCACCAAAGGCAACAAAGAGTCCGTCACCAGTCTGTCGACAGAAGAGATTCTGGAACTGCTTTACGAAGACTAAACGTATTTAAAAAAATAATCAATTACGACAAGACTGCCTGACGCGTTTAGACTAAACGCGTCAGGCAGTTTTTTTATAGGATTATAAGGCAGATGTCGGCATTCCGGCCGACATCACCTTTATCAAGAGCTTTTTTACTGGCTACTTAAACTAGAGAGGAAATGAGCGGGTAGAAGAAAAAAGGATTCGTCCATCTGAGTGTGAGACAAGACGTGAGCGGCTAATAAAGAGAGGGTGTTCTGCCCGTTCGCTGTTAAATACGTTATGGCAATCATGAAATCCCCCTTGTAGTGCCCGCTCAGAGCCTAAGAAATTCTCAGTTTGAACCAGAAGCCACTTCTAATGCCGACCGATTTTTAAAACTTAAGTGAGCGGGCAATACATCTAAACAAATCAGTATAAAAAAGATCAAATCTGTCAGTGGATGTCTTTTATCATCCCGGCTGCTCTATGCTATACTGGATAGGAGAGCGAATGAGTGGAGGATTTATGTGAAAGATAAGATAATCGTAATTGTAGGCCCTACAGCGGTAGGAAAAACGCAGTTAGGCATCGACCTGGCAAAGGCCTTTGACGGTGAAGTCATCAATGGTGATTCGATGCAGGTCTACAAAGGACTGGATATTGGGACCGCCAAAGTGACAGAAGAAGAGAAGGACGGTATCCCGCATCATCTGATCGATATCAAGTCACCAGAAGATTCGTATGCCGTGTCGGATTTCAAACTGGATGCCGGAGAAAAAATCCATGAGATAACTAAAAGAGGGAAGCTCCCTATCGTGGTCGGCGGGACCGGCTTATATATCGAGTCGCTGCTTTATAACGTCAGTCACGGGGGAAAAGCTGAACCGAATCCCGACTTCAGGGAAGAGATGGACCGCTTTGTCCGTGAAAACGGACGGGAAGCTTTGCATCAGAAACTTCAAGATAAAGACCTCAAAGCAGCAGAAGCCATTCACCAGAACAATGTGAGGCGAGTGATCCGTGCCCTTGAAGTGATTCATGAAACAGGGAAGAAATTTTCCGACTATCAGGATGAAAAGAAAAAAGAACCGGTGTATGATGCCTATGTCATCGGCCTTAACACTGATCGCGACGTCCTGTATGACCGCATCAATATGCGAGTCGATCTGATGCTGGAGAACGGTCTGCTTCAGGAAGTGACGTGGCTGTATAAGAATTATCCTGGTAATATCCAGAGCAAGAAAGGGATCGGCTATAAAGAGTTCAGACCGTTTCTGGAAGGCCGTCAGCCACTGGTGGAAGCGGTGGAACAGGTCAAGCAGCATTCAAGGAATTATGCCAAGCGCCAGCTGACCTGGTTCAGGAACCGCTTTGAAGTGAACCAGTGGGCGGACCTGGTCAAAGAGCCGGAAAGTTTACAAGAAGTAAAAGCGAACATCCAAAAATTTACAGAGGGTGATTAAGTGGACGAAGAAAAAGTATATGAAAAAGTCATTATCGTTGGGATCGAAAAGCAGCATGAAGAAGAGGCTTTCCAGTATTCCTTTGACGAACTGGAACAGCTTGTTGAAAATGCCGGTGGGAAAGTTGTGGCCCGACTGTCTCAAAAACGCGAGCGGCCGGATCACAAGACCGTGATCGGTAAAGGGAAAGTCAACGAACTCAAGAACCTGGTCGAAGAACTGGACGTTCAGACCGTCGTCTTCAACCAGGAGCTGTCGCCGAGTCATGTCAGGAACATCCAGGAAGTCATTGAAACAAAAGTCATCGACCGCATCCAGGTCATCTTGGATATCTTTGCCCTGCGAGCCAGAAGCAAAGAAGGCCGGCTGCAGGTGGAACTGGCTCAGCTTTCTTATATCCTGCCGCGCCTGGCCGGGCAGGGTGTCAATATGTCCAGGCTCGGTGCCGGGATCGGGACGCGTGGACCCGGTGAAACGAAACTGGAGACGGACCGCCGTCATATCCAGCGCCAGATGACCGACATCAAACGCGAATTGAAGAAATTCGCCGCCCACCGGGAACGTAGCCGTGAGCAGCGCAAGAACAGCAATGTGTTTCAGATCGGCCTGATCGGCTACACCAATGCCGGCAAGTCGACCGTCTTGAACCAGCTGACAGAAGCCGATACCTATGAGAAAAACCAGCTGTTTGCGACCCTGGATCCTTTGACGCGCAAGTTCGAACTGCCGTCTGGGATGCAGGTGACGATCACAGATACCGTTGGCTTTATCCAGGACCTGCCGACCCAATTGATCGAAGCGTTCAAGTCGACACTGGAAGAATCTAAAGATGTGGACTTGCTGCTTCATGTGATCGATGCTTCGGCAGACAATCTGAAAGCGCACGAGCAGACGGTGCTGTCTCTGCTGAAGGAACTCGACATGGCCGACATCCCGACCCTGCATGTCTACAACAAGCGGGATCTTGTGGAAGGCCCCGTGCCGTCCACGCTTTATCCGAATATTGTCATCTCGGCCCAGGACGAAGAGGATGTCGATGCTTTGCGCGACAAACTGGAAGCTGAAATGAAGAAGAACATGCGGCACTATCAGCTGGAGATCGAAAGCCACCGTGGGGACCAGCTCATCGAACTGCGGCAGCAGACCTTGCTGGAACGTCAGCTGTTCGATGAAGAGAAGCAGGTCTATTTCGTGGAAGGCTACGCCAAGCCGGAATCCAAATGGGTCGATCAGTAAGAGAGCGTACCTAAACGATCCAGAAGACAGCAAGAGCTTGTCTTCTGGATCGTTTTATTTTTTGGGAAATACTCCGATGGCTATTTATATTTAAGATATGAATATTACTGTGATTTATTTATAATCATTCAGTTTAAATTAATCAAAAGTTTGTCTTTTTAGACTGTTTTTATGGGAAAAGTATTCAAGATGTAGAAAAAACAGTTTCTATACACATTGAGCTCTGTTAAACTGAATTTATGAATATTCTATGAAGAGTATTCGCGTTTTCTCATTTACTTATTTTTATGCACAGTAAAGTCGATGGGAAACACCATTACATAGGATCGGTACACAACATTAATCGAAAAAGGCAAACCGTCTGAAAAGTCGGGACGCAAAGCTACAGGGGCTAAGGATGAAAGTCTATGTCTGCCAGTTGCCGTTATACAAGTGCACACTCTTGTAAACGGGAGTGTGCTGTTTTTATTTAGAAGGGAGGTTTACATAAAACGTGTCTTTAAAGAAGAAAATCATTCCACTTGTTTTTTTAGTATTTGCTTTGACGTTAGTCGGCTGCGGTGATGACATTCCGGCTGATACGAAAGCAGAGAATACTGTCCAGAATGATGTAGTAGAGGAAAGTGACAGCCTTTACACTAATGATGAACGAGGGATAAGTATTTCGCCTAACATGGAATGGCAGTTTGAGTCTGAAAGTAAATCAGATAATCTGAATATTGTTTTAAAGCATAACAAACTAAAAGCTATCGTCTCATCTGTTTCCCCGACTCGATCCTTTGAAGATATAAAAAAAGAATTGATGAAGGGATCTGGAGATGTAGCTGTGCTTTCTGATGAAGCTGATTACTTATCATACCAGTCCAAATTGAAAAAGGCTGTCAGAACAGATGTCTATTTCAGAGAACATAATGACGAGCAGAATGTCATTATGATTTTTATGTCATCATCAGAGAACTATCAGGAAAATCAGGAGAAGATAGAAAGTTTAGTGAGTCACACTGAATTAAATTAATTAAATAGGAGACGTGGAATGATGAAAAAAAGAATTGCAAGCCTCGTTTTAGGTACAACGCTGATCGTTGGTGGAGGCCAAGTCCTGGCAGCTGAATCGGAAGAAGTTGTCAGCCCGGATTCAGAACTATATGAGACTACGCGTGTCATGGAAGAAGTCGAGTATGAACTCACAGAAGGCACTGCAGATAAAGCGTTGCTTCAGGACCAGTTTGCAAATGAACGACTAATTGAGTCTGAACTGGCTCTGGAAGATGGCGATGTTGAAAAAGCGGAAGAACTTCTGGAAGAAGCGAATGAAAGCAGCGATCAGGCTGAAAGTTACCTGGAAGAAGCGCTAGAGTCTGAGGATGAATCAGCGGAAGAAGTTGAAAAGACACTATCTGAAAGTCTTGAAGAACGCACAACTAAAATGCGTACGTTACTGGAACGTGAAGACCTTCCTGAAACAGCCAAAATCGGTATTTCCAACGCATTGAAACACGTTGAAAGTATAGTCAAACGTGCTGAAGAACGTCTTGTCCTTGAAACGAAACTTGCCTCAGGTGAATTGACAGAGGAAGAGTTTGAAAGTGAAATGAAAGGGATCAATGAGACGTTTAAAGCTGAAGCCAAGAAAAATAAAGCAGAGGCAAAAGCGTTGAGAAAAGAAATTAAAAACAAGCGTAAAGCCAGTGTGAAAGCTGTAGAGTTAGAGGAAAGCGAAGAGCTTGCAGACGAAACTGAAGAAGAATCTATAGAATTAGCTGAAGAAGCTGAAGAACGCGCTGAAGAGGAGAGTGAAGAAGTTCTAGAACGAGAAGAAGAGGAAAAGGAAGAAGCTGAAGAACGTGCTGAAAAACGTGCTGAAAAAGCAAGAGAAAAAGCTTTAGAACGAGAAGAAAAAGCAAACGAGAAAGCTGAAAAAGAACGTGAGAAAGCAAAAGAACGAGAAGAAAAAGCTGAAGAGAAAAGACAGCAAGAATTAGAAAAAGCCGAGGAAATGAGAGAGAAAGAACTGGAAAAAGCGGCTGAACGCGAGGAAAAAGCTCGAGAAAAGGCTGAGAAACGTAACGAAAAAGCACGTAAAAGAGCAGAAGAAAAACGAGAAGATGACGATGAAGAAGATGTCGATGATCTAGAAGACGAAGCAGATTCTGAAGACGTCGAAGATGAACAAGAAGATGAGGAAGACGAAGACTAAGCATTAAGTATGATGGTACACTAACTGTTTAAAGGTAGCGGCAGAGGATAATATCCTTCCGCTGCCTTTTTATATATTTATTTTCCATATTTATATCAGGTGTTGAACCGTTTCGAGCATGGATTATCTAAACATGAACAATCTTTGAACTTTTTTCACTAAATATGCTTTTTTACCTTAATCCCTATAGTTGAATGCCGATAATAGTATAGGTATAGATAAAATCGAAAGAAGGAAAAGTATGAAAGTATCAAACCGATTTAAAAGAAAAAAAGCAAAAAAAAGAAATAAAACGATACGAACACGATTTATATTGTTGTTCACAAGCATCGTATTTATTCCGATCGTGATCGTTTCTGTTGCCCTCTTTCTTCGAATGGAGAAG
This sequence comes from Alkalibacterium putridalgicola, assembly GCF_900109825.1. Classification (GTDB taxonomy): domain Bacteria; phylum Bacillota; class Bacilli; order Lactobacillales; family Carnobacteriaceae_A; genus Alkalibacterium; species Alkalibacterium putridalgicola. The sequence continues at coordinate 67,418 of NZ_FOBL01000004.1, forward strand.
GCTGTGACTCAGAGGGTCATGACTGAACAGCGAGATGCGACAAGCGGGGTCGTGGAGATTTTTGAAAGTATTAAAAGTGAGGCGAACAACTCACTTGCTGCTCTTTCAGAAGTGCCTGATGTGAAGAATGCGGCTGGTGGAGAAGATAGAGATGACCTTCAACAGCTCATATCAACGATTCAGGCAGCCTCCGAATACATAAGCGACGTGTTCATCTACTTGCCGGAATCTCAAACACTGTCTACAAGAGAAACAGAGGCCGTTTTAGAATCAACGGATGAGTGGCTGGAGGAAACTCTGTCAGCGGATGGGGAGATCGTTTATTCCCAACCCTATTCTGATGTCGTGACGAGTGCGACGACGATGGCTGCGACGATGGAAATCGAACAATCCAACGGTGAAACAAGTATCTTAGGTGTTCAGTTAGATATGGGAAGTATTGCCCAGGTAGTAGATAATAAACGTATTGGTGAAACAGGTCATCCTTTTGTCATTACAGATAGAGGATACTGGCAGTTCACTCAAGATGCGTCCCGGGCAGGCCTGGATCTCACTCAGGATCCTCTCTTTTTAGATGCAACAGAGGAGACCGGGGAACTGTTCAATGATCTGAATGGACAATCGTACCCTATCTATTATGAACGGGTCCCGGACATGAACCTTATAGTTTATGGACATGTAACAGCTGATGAAATTGCCACAGAAAGAGCGGTCTTCATGGAGAGTGCATCACGGGTCATCGTACTTAGTATCATAGGAGCGATAATTATTGCCCTCTTCTTCTCCAACTATCTGGTTCAAGTAACGCGGACCATTCAGTATGCCTTAGGAGATCTGCAGCAGGGGAAACTGAAGACACGCCTGACTTCTTATAAGAACAAAAAGAAAAATCCTAAAAAAATCAATAAGAAGAAATTGAATTCTTTTAAAGAGAATGGAGATGAACTCCATCAAATCGGGTTGAGTTTTAATCAGTCCCTGACGACCATCGACGGTGCCGTCACCGATATCAAAAGACGGTCAAAATCAGTTGATGATATGGCTTCAGATCTATCAGAAATTACTGAACAGACCAAGCGGGCGACAGAAGAAGTGTCAGAAGCGATCCAAACGATCGCCCATTCTTCCAGTCTTCAAACGAAAGACACAAGAGAGACCGTTTCTCAGATGGATGAACTGGCGGAATATGTTACAGCCATATCAGAAAATATGCAGGAAGTCGGCAAACATGCGGATCAGACAGTGATTTCTTTGGGTGAGAACGATCAGAACATGAATCAAGTCAATCATACATGGGATCAGACGGTCCATTCAGTAAATGATTTAAAAAGAGATATTGGTTCAGTAGATGAAAAAGTTCAAGATGTCGAGAGTATATTAAGAGCCATTCAAAACATATCGGAACAAACCAATCTGCTCGCCTTGAATGCCTCTATTGAAGCGGCGCGGGCTGGAGAAGCAGGGAAGGGATTTTCTGTTGTGGCAGAAGAGATCCGGAAGCTGGCTGATAAAAGTCATCAGTCTTCTGACATGATCGCCGGACTGATCAGTGAGATCCAGAGTGAATCTTCTGTCATGGTGAATACACTAGATAGAGTACTGGCAGACAGCAGTAAACAGACGAGTTCATTGACAAAAGTGACTAAAACGAATGATGATATTTCACTTAAGATCCAGGAGCTGGCTGTTCATATCAGCAAATCGCTGGAACTGGCGCGCTCTGTCGAAGATAAGAAAAGCCAAGTCGTTCAGTCGTTAGATAAGATAGAGACTGCGGCTGAATCAAATGCTGCATCGACTGAAGAAGTATCTGCGAACTCAGAGGAAATATTGGCGTCCATGGAGGAGTTTTCAGCCTCGATCGAACAGCTTAAAATGCTCGCCGGCAACTTGAGAGATGCAACGAACCATTTTTCATAATCAAGAAAGTCCCCATTCATTTGGGGGCTTTTTATTTTGTGACAGAAATACGAACAATCACTTTTATGCACTGAAAGCATAAACATTTATACTTTACAGCCGATAGTGAAATTAGTAGAAAACTTTTATTAAAGGAGAAGAGCGATGCAAAAAACTAAAGAACACTTTACGCGTGTCAAAGAACAGCTTAGTTCTGTTAAGTGGCCCAAACTCGAGTTAAGTGGAAAAAAATGGCCGGTCAAAAAGAAAATAGGGGTCAAGAAAGAACATAAGAGCGTTAGAGGTCCCATTGCGGTCAGTCTGATCGTCTTGATGCTCATACCTGTTCTAGGCGCGATGCTTTATACATATACAAGAACCACAGCAATCATAACAGAACGCGTAGAAGCACAGGAACAGCAGATCACGGCAAACCTGGTAAAAAACGTTTCTGAAGCGAGTGTGACTGCAGAAGATATCATCAAGCGACTGGCACTGGATGGTGTCCTTGGTCGTGTCGTGGATGGTGATGAAGCTTCTGCTAAGGAATTAAATACACGTTTCCAGATCATCGTCACCGGTAATCCTTATATCTCAGATGTCCACTTCATCCCTTCAAATCCGGAAAGAGACTTTGTATCGACACTGGCTGTGGTCAGCGGGAGCATAGATCCGGTCGAGATTTTCCCCTGGCTGGAAAACTACGCGGCATCAAGTGGGCTTAACTGGACGGATCCGCATACGTTCAACAACAAACAGCGCCTCACAGTCACTCGTTCTATTGCTAACTTTGGTGAATCAGCAGGCGTCCTGGCCATTGACTTGGATCTGGATGCCATCCGTTTGGAGATCAACGAAACTCAGATCGCCAAGACTGGCTACATCAGTATCCTGAAAGATAACGGAGACGTGATCGCTTCTTCCAAACCGGAAATCGTTGGCGAAAACATGTCCTCTTATGACTTCTTCAAAGAGTCTATGGAGGAAGAAGAGGTACAGACAAACGGCATTGTAGACATCGATTCTATCGGGCAGATCGATTCTTCCAAGATGGTCTTTGATAAAGAAATCAACAACAGACAGTTTGGCATCTATTATGATCGCATACCGAACCTTGGCCTGAATGTTTATGGCATGGTCAGCGGAGATGAAATGGCTGCTGAAACGTCAACGCTTCAGGGGATCCTCTTATTTGTAACGATATTAACTGTCATTGTTGCTTCAGTTATTGCTTTACTGGCGTCCGGGCTGGTGTCATCGATTTCCGATGCCCTTATGAATGGGTTCAAACGAGTGGAGAAAGGTGATTTGACCGCCCGTTTGAATAAAAATGAATTATTGAACCCGGCAAATAGTTTGATCAAAGGGATTAATAAATGGAATAAAAAACGCGGTAAAAAAGTGGATACTGGCAAAGCTCTTAACCCCAAAGGGAATGAGATCCACCAGATCGGCTTGGCCTTCAACCGAACAATGGAAACATTTGAGAATACAGTTAAAGTGATTCAAGGTAACAGCCATAACGTGTCAAGCATGGCGACGACCCTGACTGAGATAGCCGACCAGACCAGCCGTTCTACTGCTGAAGTGTCTCACACGATCAATGGTGTGGCAGAATCGACTTCGATGCAGACGCAGGATACCGAAGCCACTGCTGCTCAGATGAACGAGCTGTCTAAAGCCCTGAGTGACATAAACGAAGCTGTCGGACAAATGGGACAGCATGCAGACAACACGATGATCGTCAATGGCACGAATTCTTACGCCACACAAGAAGTCAACCAGAAGTGGAATGAGACACTGGACACATTGAATGAACTAAAAGTGAAGATCGAAGATGTAGATACCGATATCCAAAATATCGAAGGTATCGTCAAAGCCATCACAACTATTGCTTCAAAGACAAACCTGCTGGCATTAAATGCTTCCATTGAAGCAGCGCGTGCGGGAGATGCAGGACGCGGTTTTGCTGTCGTAGCCGATGAAATCAGAAAGCTGGCTGAGCAAAGTGCGACGTCTTCAAAAGATATTCAATCCATTATCGGAGACATTCAAGTGAAGTCCTCTGACATGGTCGAACACTTAGATGAAACAAATGACGATAGTAAAGTGCAGACAGAAAAAATTCAGGAAGCGATCAAAGCATCTGAAAATGTGGCGCTGTCACTTGAACAGCTGGTATCCAGCATGCTGGTCGTTCAAAGATCATCAGCTGTCATCAACGAGAAGAAAGAAGAAGTGGTGGCTCAGCTGGAAAGCATCGCTGCTGGTGCCCAGGAAAATTCTGCCGGGACAGAGCAGGTCTCTGCGAATGCGGAAGAGATCCTGGCAACGATGGAAGACTTTACCACACACATCAATCGTCTGGAGAATGTCGCTCAAACGCTGAAAGCCTCAGCTGAACAGTTTATGATCAGTCAGGAAGAAGCGGATACTGAAAGCACACCTTCAGGGGGAATGGAACCAGAATTTGCGTAATCAAAGGAGTTAAAAATAATGGAACAGCATATTTTATTCAAGGCAGGCAAGCAGACGTTTGCCCTGCCGATCACTCAAACAGATCGCATCATTGCTCTGGAAAATGAAACGCGTCTTCCTGATGTCTCGTCCTACATTATTGGGGTGCAGGACATTGAAGGAGAAGTCATCGTCGTCGTTGATTTGGCGGACCGTTTCTACCAGATGCCAAATGAACAGCCGGAAGATGCTGAGATCATCCTGGCCTTCTGGAAAGATACGAAAGTCGGCTTGCTGGTCGATGAAGTGACGACTGTGCATGCGTATGATACATCAGACTTGATCGCTAAGGATGCTGGAAAAATCGCTGGGCTATCAACCTCTTACATTACAGCCTTTATTCAAGCAGAGGATGAGATCATACCGATTTTAGACCCGCATAGTCTGTTCTCGGAAGAAAAGGCAGATGAGATGCGTGGACTTGTTTCCATTCATACAGTTAAAGCATAAGCAGCAAACTACAGCAGCACAACGGAGAGAATCATGTCGGAACAAATCAAAGTAGGTATTTCAGATTATAAATTAGCGACTGCACCCAATCAGCTCGTTACGATCGGTTTAGGTTCCTGCGTAGGGATCGCTCTCTACGCACCTGAATCGAAAATAGGGGCATTGAGCCATATCATGCTGCCGGACAGCTCATCATTCTCTGATACGTCCAAGTGGGCGAAGTTCGCGAATCTCGCTTTGCCGAATATCGTGAATGAACTGAGGGAACAGACCAAAGAAACAAAGATCCTGGCAAAAATCGCAGGTGGAGCCAGTATGTTCACCTTTACGAATGAATCTCAGACGCTCCAGATCGGTCTGCGGAATATCGAAGCGGTCAAAGCGACACTCACGGAGTTAGAGATCCCGATTGTGTCTGAACATGTGGGGGGCAAGATGGGACGGTCGATGTATGTGGATCTAAATGATTTTAATGTAAAAGTGCGAATGGTCAACAGAGAAGAATTTATATTATAAAAGAAGGTTGAAGAGGATTTTAGTATGAAAATAAAAGTAGTTGTGGTCGATGATTCAGCCTTGATGCGCAAAGTGTTAAGTAACATGATCAATGCATGTAGAGATATGGAGGTCGTGGATGTCGCGCGAAACGGCAAGGAAGCTCTTAGAATCATTGAGCGGAGCCAGCCGGATCTTGTTACACTGGATGTTGAGATGCCGGAAATGAACGGTATCGAAACGTTGAAAGTGTTGAAAGAACGGTACACCATGCCGGTCATCATGCTGAGTTCAAAAAAAAATGAGAGAACGACGATCGAAGCGCTGGAACTCGGTGCGGAAGACTTTATCGAAAAGCCTCTTTCGATAAAAGATAACGGGACAGCTTTCCAGGAAGATCTGGAAATACGCATTCACAGTCACTTTCCAGAAGATAAACGGACGGTCAAAGTGAACAAGGAGAAGTCCTTATTACCAAATCTTCTGATCGATAAAAAAGATGCCTTGAAAGCCATCACCATAGGCGCTTCAACGGGCGGGCCGAAAGCATTGGTGCAGGTGATCCAATCGATCAGTGAACAGCTTTCTGTTCCCGTATTTATCGTGCAGCATATGCCGGAAGGGTTCACAGCTTCATTCGCCCAGAGACTGGATTCATTATCCTCAGTTGAGGTGCTGGAAGCCCAGGATAATATGCGGATAAAAGCCGGAACTGTGTATCTGGCGCCTGGTGGCAAACACATGGTGATCAGAAAAAATAAAATCAGACTGAACGAAGAAGCAAAGATTCACGGCGTCAGACCGGCGGTGGATTATTTATTTGAGAGTGCTGCAGAAACCTATGGGAAAGATATCTTAGGCCTTATTCTTACAGGAATGGGTAATGACGGAGCAGACGGCTGTGAAAAAATAAAGCAGGCCGGCGGGTATATCGTCTCTCAGGATAAACAGACATCCATCGTTTATGGGATGCCACGTGTCGTCTTTGAAAGAGGACTTTCAGATCAAGTCGGCAGTTTAAATGACATTGCTGATATCATAAAAGAAATGACTAGGTGAGTATATGACAACATTAAATTTCGAGTACTTCTATACATGGGTCGAAGCAAATCTGAACATTCAGCTCGATGCTTATAAAGAAAAACAGCTGCGCCGACGCATTCAGACGATCATGAATCAGGCCGGTGCAAAGACGTTGGAAGAGTATTCGACTTTGATCCACTCCAATGCAGGGATAAAAAAGCAGTTCCTGGATTACATAACCATCAATGTGACGGAGTTCTTTAGAAATAAAGATTTGTTCGATAATTTCGAGCATTTGCTGGTCACAGACTTGTCCAAGAAATTCGATTCCATTTCGATCTGGAGTGCCGCGTGTTCGATAGGGGCAGAACCTTATTCACTGGCCATGATCGTGGACAGACATGACTTGCCTTTGAAACAGAATATTTTAGCCACAGATATCGATGACACGATTTTAGCTAAGGCGAAAACGGGTGTCTTTAAAGATAATGAGTTGAAGAATGTGCCGTTGCTTGATAAGTCCAAATATTTTAAAGAGAAGGACAAGACATTCGTCCTGGATGAGGGGATCAAATCTAAAGTCGATTTTAAAAAACATGATCTGATCGTTGATACGTACCGGAAAGACTTTCATGTCATCGTCTGCCGCAACGTCACGATCTATTTCAAGAATGAGATCAAAGAAGACATTTACAGACGCATGAGTGAGTCGCTGGTCAAAGGTGGCTTGCTGTTTACAGGCGCAACGGAGACGATCTATCAGCCGGATAAATACGGCTTGAGAAAAGTTGCGTCGTTTATTTATGAAAAAATCGACTAAGTGAAAGGTGGAAGAATATGGAAGATAATAGTGCGTATCGTGATCTGTTCTTTGAAGAGACAGATGACAACTTAGCGATATTGAACCAGGAAGTATTACATTTAGAAGAAGACCCTGAAGACAAGCAAATCATCGATGTCATTTTTCGTGCGGCGCATACATTAAAAGGCATGGCGGCGACGATGGGTTATGAAACCATGGCCAAACTGACTCACACAGTGGAAAATCTGTTTGAACTGGTCAAAAGTGATGAACTGACCGTGTCTTCAGACCTTATCAGTCTGATTTTTGAAAGTCTGGATACTTTAGCTGAAATCGTAGAAAATTTGAGACTAGAAGACAGAGAAGATGTCGATATCTCGTCGCTGGTCCATCGATTAGAGCTGGTAGCTGAAGGAAAAGAATCTTCGGAACAAGCAGAAGAGCTAGAAAAAAATGAGAATACAGATTATGATTTTCCAGTCCTGGAGGAATCAGACGGTGTAGCGATTCGCTCAGCTGAGAGCTCCGGTTATACTCTTTATGCCATCGGTGTGAGAGTGGAAGAAACCAGCATGATGAAAGCGGCCCGGGCCTTCCTGTTGATCAGTAAACTGGAACAGCTGGGCGACTTCGTTCAGATGAAGCCGACCGCCGAAGCGCTGGAACAAGGTGAACTGGACGATTCCTTTGCGGTCTACTACTTGAGTAAAGAGGATAAAGAAACGTTACTTAAACACGTCGAAGACTGCAGTGAGATCGAAGAAGTCAGTATCGAAGAAACAACCTATGAAGCCGTCACTTCTGACAAAGAAGAAGTGGATATGACAGAAAATACCGATAAAATGGCAGATGAAAAAACAGCTGTCTCTACTCCTAAAGAAACAGCTAAAAAGAAACCGGTCGCTGCGAAACAGACCATCAGAGTCGATCTGACCCGTTTGGATCAGTTCATGAACCTCGTATCAGAGCTTGTCATTCACAGAACACGACTGGAAGATGTTTCTGAAAAGAATCAGCTGGCCGAGTTGACAGAACCCTTGACACAAGTCGGTCGTATCACGACGGAGCTTCAAGAACTAGTCTTGCAGCTCCGTATGCAGCCATTTAATGTCGTCGTCCAGCGATTCCCGCGGATGATGCGTGACTTGACGAATGAGCTGGGCAAGGAAATACAGTTTGTGACTGAAGGCGAAGACACCGAACTCGACCGTACCGTTATTTCAGAAATCGGTGAACCGCTGATCCACTTACTGCGTAATGCAGCCGATCATGGGGTCGAAATGCCGGATGAACGGGAAGCAAAAGGCAAACCGAGAATGGGTACGATCAAATTGTCTGCCTATCCGGAAGGAAACCGTGTCATCATTTCCCTGACTGATGATGGGAAAGGACTGGACCCAAGAGCTTTGGAAGCCAGTGCCCGGAAAAAAGGCATTGATACGGAAGGCATGACAGACGAACAGCTTCAGAATCTTATTTTCCATCCTGGCTTTTCTACCGCACAGACGGTCACAGGCATTTCAGGCCGTGGTGTGGGCATGGATGCGGTCAGAGAAAAAATCGCCAGCTTGAACGGCAAGATCGAAACGATCAGCGAAGTGGATAAAGGAACGACCTTCAGGATCACACTACCGCTGACACTGTCCATCATTCAATCCCTGCTTGTTAAAGTGGGAGACGAGACCTTTGCGATACCACAAGCGGTGATCGATAAAGTGAACGTCTTTGAAGAAAAGGAAGCTATCGGGGTACACCAGAACGAAGTCTACCAGTATGAAGGAAAGACGATCCCACTTGTCCGTGTCAACGAAGTCCTGGGGCTTCCACAAAAGGAATCGACCAGCCAGCATATCATCATCGTGCTGATCGGCGACAAGCAGTATGGACTGATCGTTGATGAACTCATTCACCAGAAAGAGATCGTCATTAAAAAACTGGGTAGAGAATTAAATGATCTGTCTCTCTATCTCGGAGCAACGATCCTGGGCGATGGCGGCATCAGTCTGATCCTGGATGTGACGTCGATTTGTACAGCGAAGCGGGTCCTCAGTCATGTCTGATAAGCCGTCGCTGCTTCGCTTCGATGCCTTGCAGGAAGTCGTTAATATCGGCGGTGGGCATGCCGCAACGGCCTTATCAAAAATGATCGGCAATAAAGTCGAAATGGATGTCACGTTCGTTGAGCTGCTTCCTTACGAAAAGGTGTATGAAACGATACAGTCAGATGATACAATAGTGAAGGCTGTGCTTTCCAAACTTATCGGCCGAGAATATGGTGTATTTTTATTCGTGATCGACCCGGAAGACGCTGAAGCTTTGGCGCATATCGTTTTGCCGGATAATGATGAACTGAGTGAGGGACTGATCGATTCTGCTTTGACTGAATTGAGTAATATCCTGGTCCAGTCATTTCTACAGGCAGTGATGCAGCTGATCGACAAGCCTTTGTTTGCTTCAGTTCCAGTGATGACGATGGATATGTTCGGCTCGATCCTGTCTAGTGTCTATATGGCACAGAGTCAGTTCAGCGAAGAAGTCTTTATCATTAAAAACAACTTCTACAGTTCAGGACGGATTATCGAAGGAAGTTTGTATTTTGTACCGAAGCCGAAAGTACTGGAACAGCTTTTAAAAGAATTAGGTATATAACATAGGAGGAAATTAAAAATGAGTAAACGAGTATTGATAGTGGATGACGCCGCATTTATGCGTATCAAATTGAAAGATATTTTAGAAAAGAACGGTTATGAAGTAGCCGGAGAAGCACAGAACGGTAACGAAGCTGTCGAGAAATATAAAGAAGTCGAACCAGACATCGTCACAATGGATATCACGATGCCTGAAAAAGACGGCGTGGAAGCACTGAAAGAAATTAAAGCGATGGACAGCAGCGCAGTCGTTTTGATGTGTTCTGCCATGGGTCAGCAGACGATGGTCATGGATGCGATCCGTGCCGGCGCCATCGATTTTATCGTTAAACCGTTCGATACAGAACGTGTCATCAAAGCACTCGACAAAGCTATCAGCTAAGTCAGTTTATATCGAAAAAAGTAAGTTTCGAAAAATCGTCACAATACTAAAACGCACCAGGATAAACCAAGGGGGATTCAACTATGCAACTGATCGTATTTAAATTAAAAGAGCACTTTTATGGCTTCACAACAGAGAATATCGAAGAAATCACCACCACTTTACACGAAACGTCCATCCCCCAAGGCCCTGCTTGGACGAAGGGATTAATCAACCTTCGTGGTCAGATCATGACCCTGGTCGACCTGGAAAGATTACTTAACGGCTCTACCACTTCTCAAGAATTATGGTACAATAATACAATCATTGTAAACACACAAGATAATCCTGTGGCATTTATGGTCGGAAAGGTTGTCGGGGTGACTGATATCCAAACTGACCAGATCCAAATGATGAACGAGGACACGGATACCCTTGTTTCCGGATATGTCTTTGCCTACAATGAGATGGTAAGTATCATAGATTTAGAAACGATCCTAATAGAGAAAGAGGAAGTGTCTTGAGCCAACAAGTTTTATCACAACAAGAAATTGATGCCCTGTTGGTTGCCATGGACAGTGGGGAAATCGATGCGGAAGAAGAAAAAGAGGAGATCAATTCTCCTAAAGTCAAACCGTATGATTTCAGACGACCTGTCCGGTTATCAAAAGAGTATCTTTCCACCATTACGATGGTGTTTGAAGATTTCTCAAAACTGGTATCCAACTTATTATCGACCCAATTAAGACGGCCTGTCGAAACGAAAATCGCTGCGATCGAACAAGTGTCTTTTGACGAATTTGTTCACTCGGTGCCTAGTTTCACCTTGATGGGTGTGTTTCAAAGCAAGCCTTTGAATGGCCTGCAGATACTGGAAATCAATCCCCAGTTCAGTCTGCAGATGATCGAACTGCTCTGCGGGTATACAGATGTATCAACAGAAGAACTTTTAGCAGAAAAAGCCAACTTTACCGATATTGAAATGGCTATTTTAGAAGACGTAATGAAATCTCTCCTGCGCACCTTTGAGACGGCGTGGAAGGAAATCAAAGAGATCGAAGTCACGCTGCAGGATACAGAGACCAAACCGCAGCTTCTGCAGACGATGTCACCGAATGAACCAGTTATCCTGGTCACTTTTTCTGTCACGATGGAAGACCAGCGAACCTACATAAACTTGTGTATTCCTTACATATTCTTTGAAGATATATTAGACAAGTTGAGTTTCAAAAACTGGTTCCACTCCGGCAAAGAATTTGATGCCTCTGAACGGGGACAATTGGCTGCGGGACTGGATAAGGTACCTGTCGATATCGAAGTCCTTTTAGGCGAATCACAGATGAGTGTCTCTGATTTCCTAGGTATGGAAGAGGGCGACATCATTCAGCTGGATTATAAAACATCTCGGCCATTGACGATGTATGTTGAAAACAAACCTTATTTCAAAGTGAAACCGGGGCAGCTCGAGAACAAACTGGCAGTAGAAATATTAAAATTTACGGGAGGAGAGAGTGACGATGAGTGATCAAATGACCCAGGCAGAAATTGATGCGTTGCTTAACGGCACCGCAACAATGGAAGCAGAACCTGAACCAGAACCGATCGAAGATCCGTTGAGTCAGGACGTTAAGGATATTATCGGCGAAGTGGGTAATATCTCCATGTCGCAGGCGGCGACGACTCTTTCCACATTATTGAATCGAAAAGTGAGTATCACCACACCGGTCGTTAAAGGTGTGACAATTAAAGATATTATTGATGGAAGCGAGACCCCTAAAGTAGTCACGTCGATTGCATTCAAAGAAGGTCTGGTTGGCAAAAATGTATTGATGATTGATGTGAATGATGCGATCATCATTGCAGATTTAATGATGGGGAATGACGGAAAAGATTTAGAAGACAAAGAATTCACTGAACTGGAACTCAGTGCGGTATCCGAAGCCATGAATCAGATGATCGGTTCAGCTTCGACAGCAATGGCCACGATGTTTGACCGTCGTGTGGATATTTCACCACCGGATGTCAATATGTGGGAATCCGCAGACGACGCTATCCTGGCCATGCCGGATCAGTCCGAAGTGGTGTGTACCACTTCTTTCAAATTAAGTGTGGAAGGCCTGCTTGAAAGTGAGATCATGCAGATCCTGCCTATCGATACGGTGATCGAGATCTCTGAGATCATGGTCGGGGATGAAGCAGAAGTCTTGAATGGCCGTGACAGTGTTTCGGTTCAGAAAGTCGAAGAACCCAAACAAGACGTGCAGCCTGAAAAAGCTGCGCCGAAAGAAACAGAATCTGTCTCCATTCAAAAACCTAAATTCCAGGATCTTCCAAGAAACGATACAAAAGGGTCCCCACGCAATCTGGATCTGATTATGGATGTCCCGCTTGATTTCAGCGTCGTTTTAGGCAAGAGCCGCAAGACGATCAAAGATATCTTGTCACTGAGCACCGGCTCTGTTGTGGAACTGGACAAAATGACCGATGAACCGCTGGAGATCTATGTGAATGGCAAGCTGATCGCGGAAGGCGAAGTCGTTGTCATCAATGAAAGCTTCGGTATCCGTATCACGAATATTTTAAGCAAAGAACAGCGCGTCAGACATTTGAATCAATAAAAATATAAATGATAAAGCACTCTCAAACCTTAAGGACAGAAATGTTCGGAGGATCGAGAGTGCTTTTTAGCGTGAAAAAATAAAAAAACATCTATATAAGGCTTTTACTATTAAATCGAGGCTTTCACTTCCGATAGTAATAGAGTGGTCAAGTAAATACACAAGTTGAGTGACCAAAGCACAATGAATTAACGTCATGTCGGAGAAGAGAGGAGAACAGGTGAGGAGAACCATCATACATAGGATCTACTGAATATGTATCTACGCATTATCAAAATAAAAGGATCAATTTGGAGGAAAGCAATGTCAAAAATCACGCAGTCGATAAAAGGGAAAACTTTATTTATTACTATACTCTTGCTCGTCTTATCTAACGTAGCTATTGGGTTTATGGGATACACCATCGCCAAAGACCAACTGAATGAAAAGGGAGAAACGATCCTTCAAAATGCCGTCGAAATGTCTCTTCAGATGATCGATCTGGCAAATCAGGAAGTTGAAAACGGAACGATGGAGCTGGATGAAGCCCAGGAAATGGTCAAAGAGTACTTGCTAGGAGAAAAACAAGCAGATGGTACACGTCCCATCAGTGCCCCTTTTGATCTGGGAGAAAATGGGTATATCGTTGTCTATGGCCAGGACGGAGAAGAAATCGCTCATCCCTCGCTCGAGGGCGAAAATGTCTGGGACGTCGAGGACAAAGCCGGGAATGGAAACCTGCTCGTTCAAGACAGTATTGCCACAGCTAACATCGGCGGCGGATTTACTTATTACGACTGGTTTTTACCGAACAGTGAGACTATTGGAACGAAGATCGTCTACAACGAGCTCGATCCGAACTGGGGCTGGGTAGTGACTGCCGGAAGTTATGAGAGCGATTATAACCAAGGGGCCTTCACTGTGCTTCAGTATACCAGCATCAGTATCCTGTTGTTCTTAGTTATAGCGATCGCCATCATGTATACCTTCTCGAACAACTTAGGCAAGGCTTTGGGTAATGTCACCATGTCAGCTGACAGACTATCCAAACTTGATGTCACAGAAGACATTCCGATGAAATTAACGAAGCGAAAAGATGAAATCGGCTTACTGGCACTCTCTTTTCAGCAGATCAATGATAACCTCAAAGATTTCGTTGAAAAAATATCAGACACCTCTACGCAACTGGCATCATCATCCAAGGAATTGAATATTTCCAGCGAACAGTCGTCCCTCGCAGCGAACGAAGTAGCCGGAGCGATCGAAGAAATTGCTAAAGGGGCCGCTGAGCAAGCGATGGATACTGAAAATGGCTCCAAGCGAATAGAAGAGCTCGGTGAATTAGTAGAAAGCAACGACTATCATCTGAAAAATCTGAATACATCGACACATAAAGTCGATGCATTGAAAAATGAAGGCTCAACAAGTCTGAAAGAATTGCTGGAAGCGACAGAAACCAGCAGTCGTTCAACTGCCGATATTCAAGGTATCATTGTGAGCACGAACGAAAGTGCCCAAAAAATCGGTAATGCCAGCAACATGATTAAAAATATAGCAGAGCAGACAAACTTGCTGGCTCTGAATGCCGCCATTGAAGCCGCCCGAGCCGGAGACGCAGGCAAAGGCTTCGCCGTTGTTGCTGAAGAAATCAGAAAACTGGCCGATCAGTCAAACGGATTCACTGAAGAGATCAGTGAAATAGTGACCGATTTAAATACCAACACCTCACAAGCCGTCGAAACGATGAAAGAACTGACAGCTATCTCAGAACATCAGAGCAATAAAGTCGAACAGACGAACACTAAATTTAATGGGATCTCTGAAGCGATCACAGAGATGAATACTGTCATCGCCTCGCTCAATGACTCTGGAGAAAAAATGACAGAGAAAAAAGAGAAGATCATTGAAGTTATCGAAAATCTGTCAGCGATTTCTGAAGAAAACGCGGCAGGTACAGAAGAGGCATCCGCTTCGGTGGAAGAACAAACATCTACCATGCTCGAGATCGCCAACGCGAGTGAAATGCTGGCCAAACTAGCCGGAGAAATGAAAGACGCGATAGCTAAATTTAATTATTAAGAGAGAACCAGCCGACATGCCTGAATACTAGGTGTGTCGGCTGGTTTTATCTGTTTCTGGATCGTCTAGTGACAGACTCACAAGCTAATTCTTATTAAGATTGTCATTTTTGAATGGAAATGACAAACTCCATAGAAATATATTCTTGGGTCTGTCATTTTATATCTAAAATAACCGACTCAATAAAGTTCAGATCATGACCTTGTCATTAAGAGGTGTAAATGGTCACTGATATGACAAAGTCGCAAGTTAAGTTGCTCTCAGCGTGTTCATTTCTTATTAAACGATCGTTTAATCCATATTATATAGTTGAATTTCAGCTCATTCAGCGTGGACATAGTGATAAGCGTTCACTTTTAATTTCTGAAGGGTTTATTTGTCAGGACTTTTTGTTTATACTATTCCTAGTTTGACATTTGCAGAAATGAGACTTAATAATTCAATGGGACTTCCGATAGTAAGGGTAAGGAACAGTGAAACGATAAAATCAATCTATTAAACTAAACAGTGAAAATCCGTTAAGGAGCGTGCGAATGATGAAAATCAATAAATATACTAATGTCGTATCATCGATCAATAATACAAAACATTCTAAAAAAGACGTGGAACAAGAAGTGAGTAAATCTGGTTCAAAAGAAGCTGTCCAGGTAAATATTTCAAAAGAAGCTCAGGCTTTACTGGATGCAGACAAAGCGGCTTTCTCAGAACGCGTCGATGCGATCAAACAGGCGATCCAAAATGGTGAATACCAAGTGGATCCGGATAAGATTTCTGAAGGATTAGTGAAGATTTTACAGGATCAAAAGGGGCTATAAAAAGTAATGACTAAAACAGATCAAGTGCTGGCAGAAATGGAAAAATTGAAAGCTTTGCTGGAAAAAGAGAAACAGGTGCTTATCAGTAATGATGGGACCCGGTTAATCGAACTGATTCAGCAGAAAGAAGATGTCATGTTAAAATTGGCTGCGTTTGATCAGAAGAACGTTGAGATGAATAAGCTCGACGTTCTTTCTCGTGAAATCAAACAGCTGCAGGAGACGAACCTGACATTGACTGAACAATCGATGCAGTTTACAGAAACAATGCTAAATTACATTAAAAAAGCGGCAAACACTAACAAAACGTATTCTAAAAAAGGAACATACGACCGTTCCAAAAAGAGCGCGTTATTGGATCAATCACTTTAAGGGAGAAAACACATGACTGGATTATTTGGAACACTAAATACAGCAACTAAAGGCTTGAACGCCCAGCAGACAGCTCTGCAGACGATCGGGCACAATGTGGCCAATGCGAATACGCTAGGCTATACTCGTCAGCGCGTCACCATGCAGGCAGACCTTTCGACGACTATTGCAGGTGTCGGACAGATCGGCACCGGCGTAAGAGTAGACGGAATCAATCGTGTGCACGATACATATATCACCACCCAACTGCGAGACGCGACTTCCACAACAAATAGTCATCAGGCGTTATCGGATATCATCGGTGAGCTTGAAGCAGTGTTTAATGAACCGTCAGACACTGGCTTATCGAATCAGATTTCAGAAGTGTTCAATGCCTGGACGTATCTAGCATCAAACCCGGAACAGGCATCGGCACGTACGATGCTGGTGCAGACAACGGAGACATTTACGGATACGATCCATCACATGGCAAATTCCATGGAGAATTTACATAAAAACACTTTGAACGAATTAGATAAAACTGCTTTAGATGCCAATTCAGATTTAAAACAACTGGAAAATTTAAACCAACAGATCTGGCAAGCGTCAGTCCGAGGCTTCACACCGAATGACCTACTTGATAAGCAGGATCAGTTACTGACAAATCTGGCTGGCAAAGTCGATATCTCAGTCGAACGTGATAAATTTAACCGTGTATCCGTTGAAATCGGTAATCAAACCGTTTTAGACAGCAATTCCAGGAAAGAACTAGCCGTTGTCGTAGGCGCAGAGAATGGACAAGGCGTATTTTCAAATGGCGAAACAACTGATGTCACTGCAGAAGTCGGCTCGTTGGTTATCGGTGACGAGCTCATTACTCCTAAAACTGGTAGAATGAAAGGCACACAAGATGCTCTAGAAGTCATTGCAGGCAGTCAGCAAGATCTGGATGATTTTGCCAGTGCTTTCGGTAAAGCTGTTAATACGATTCATAAAGGCGGCCCAGATGGAGCAGGCAGTAATTTCTTCGACAATGTTGATGGTGAAAATCCCGCTTCGTCTTTAAGGGTTACTGAAGCAATCAGGACCGACCCGAATCTTGTCGTATCAGGAAAAGACCTGAATAATGAAATTTCTGGAGATGGCAGTCGTGCACAGGCGATTGCCTCCCTTCAACATAAATCTCTGGCGACTGACTCAGCTACTTGGAGTTATAATGAAAACACAATGAGTTTTGAAGATAGTTCAACAGGCGATACATTATTCGGTCGTTATAATAGCATGGTGACAGACATGGGTATCGTCAAACAGCAAGAAGATAACATGCTGGAAACGCAGAACGGACTGATGGCACTCCTGACTCAACGTAGAGAGTCCATTTCCGGCGTCGATATCAATGAAGAAGTCGTTGATATGATCAAGTATCAAAGTGCTTTCCAGGCTAACTCGCGTGTCTTGCAGACAATTTCAGAAATGCTCGACACACTAATCAACAGAACCGGGGTGTAACAAATGAGAATAACGAATTCCTTAATGTCTCAAAGCTTTTTAGCTAACCTGAACAAGAATTCGAGTAAGGTCTTTAAATATCAGGAACAACTGTCGTCACTCGAACAAGTGAGTCGTCCCAGTGATGATCCATTAAAAGTATCTAAAATCATTGATCTGAAAAATGAAATCAAACAGAATGCACAGTACAAAACCACCATCAACGATGCTATCGATTTTACGAATGTTCAGGATTCCGCCTTAGCAAATGCGACGAATTCCCTGCAGCGTATCCATACGTTGACTCAACAGGCTGCTAATGGCACGTACAATACCCAGGACAGACAGGCAATCAAAACGGAAATACAGAATGAAGTGGAGACGATGATGGATTCACTCAATACTAACTTTGGTGGACGCTATGTTTTTGCTGGTCAGAACAGCACGACCAAGCCATTCGAGAATAACGGTAGTGGTATCGAATACAAGGGGTCGAGTATAGCGAACAACAATCTATCCAAAGAAATCGCTCGAGGAGTAAACGTGGAATTGAAAACAGATGGTTCAGAATTGTTTGAGTTGAAAGATGGCAGCGGCAATATCGGTGAATTGTTTGATGATGTATTTATGGCGTTAGACAACGATGATACAGATGAATTAGGAAATTTACTTGGACGTATCGAATCACATATAGACACCACTGTGAATACGAGAACCGAGATCGGTGCGATACAGAACCGTTTGTCAGCTGCACTTGATCGAAATGATTCAGAATATTTAAATTTGGAAACCTCCTTATCTAAGAATCAGGATATTGATTTAGCTGAGACATATATGAATTACACGATGGAAATGAATGCGTACCAAGCCTCGATGAATATGGGAACAAAAATACTACAGACGAATATTATGGACTATGTAAGGTAATACGATAAAACGATCAAAGACTTAAATCTTTGATCGTTTTTTTATAAAATTAAATATTAATCCTTAACTTTATCTATCACTTGCCGATATTATAAGTAGAAGGCGATACAGTCTTTAACAACTAACTTATTGGAGGAAAAAAAACATGCGTATAAATACAAACACAGCAGCGATGAATACATATTCTCGTTTAGGTCAAGCGAACAAATCTAAAAGTAATTCTTTAGCCAAATTATCTTCTGGTTTAAGAATCAATAAGGCGGGGGACGATGCTGCAGGGTTATCCATTTCTGAAAAAATGAAAAACCAAATTTCCGGGTTAAATCAAGCTACTCGTAATGCACAAGATGGTATTTCTTTGATCCAAACAGCAGAAGGCGCTTTGAATGAAACTCACAGTATTCTTAATCGAATGCGTGACTTATCTGTCCAAGCAGCAAATGGTACTAATAGTACCGATGATACAGCAGCTATTAAAGCTGAAATGACTGAACTTTCAACAGAAATCGATAGAATTGCAACTACCACTGAATTTAATGGGCAGGCTCTTCTGGCAACAGATGCGACGACTATTGATTTGCAGATTGGAGCTAACACGAATGCAGCAGATACATTAACTGTTACTACTAACGCTATGGACTCAGCTGGTTTAGGAATAGATGCTATTGATGTCACAGTAGATCCTGCTGACTCAATCGATAAACTTGATTTAGCAATCACTGAAGTATCTACTCAACGTTCTTCTTTGGGAGCTAATCAAAACCGTCTTGAACACACAATTAATAACTTAACAACAACAAAAGAAAACTTAACAGAAGCTAACTCACGTATCCGCGACGTTGATATGGCTGAAGAAATGATGGACTTTACTAAATCTAATATTTTATCTCAAGCATCAACTGCTATGCTTGCTCAAGCTAATCAAATGCCTCAAGGCGTTTTACAATTATTGGGATAATAAAAAATTGAAAAGAGTCAGCACGAGCTGGCTCTTTTTTTTGAAATCGTAAAAAAACCTTAATTTTTGAGTCTTTCTGACGATAATATAATCATAAGAGAAAAATAACTCTTAAAACTTAATTTGGAGGAAAACAACATGCGTATAAACACAAACACAGCAGCGATGAATACATATTCTCGTTTAGGGCAAGCAAACAAATCAAAAAGTAACTCTTTAGCAAAGTTATCATCTGGTTTAAGAATTAATAAAGCCGGAGATGATGCAGCGGGGCTATCTATTTCTGAAAAGATGAAAAATCAGATCTCTGGTTTGAATCAAGCAACTCGTAATGCTCAGGATGGTATTTCTCTTATTCAAACAGCTGAAGGGGCATTAAACGAAACACATAGCATTTTAAATCGTATGCGTGATCTATCTGTACAAGCATCAAATGGAACGAATAGCGGAGATGACTTAACTGCTATAAAAGCAGAGATGGATGAGTTATCTACAGAAATTGATAGAATAGCAACGACTACAAAATTCAATGAAAAAGAACTATTAAATGGAGATGGCACAGGTGCAGTTGGAACAAGTGCTGATTTCGTACTCCAAATCGGTGCCAATACTGCAGCTGAGGATTCTCTTACAGTAACGATTGGTGCTATGGGATCGACGGCTTTAGGTATTAGTGCATTAGACGTATCCAATCTTGATCCTGTTGGCGATCAATCTATAACTGGTGCTCATCAGGCAATTGAAGCTATAGATACCGCAATTCAATCTGTATCTACACAGCGCTCTTCATTAGGTGCTAACCAGAATCGTCTAGACCATACAATTAATAACTTGACCACAACGAAAGAAAACCTAACAGAAGCCAACTCACGTATCCGTGACGTTGATATGGCTGAAGAAATGATGGACTTTACTAAGTCAAATATTCTTTCTCAAGCTTCGACAGCTATGCTGGCGCAGGCTAACCAAATGCCTCAAGGTGTTTTACAGTTACTGGGATAATCATCTGAACATAATTTTTAATATATTTAAATCGAAGCAGTATCCTTGCTGCTTCGGTTTTGTCTTACATATGATTTACTGCTTTACATACTTAATATAACAATTCATTAGTAGAGGAGTTAAAATTATGAACCAGCGTGTGACTTCTGTTGATGCATTACGCACGATCGACCGGGTTTTACTTTCAAATAAAAATGCGGTATTCTTTTCAGAGGATGGTGAAGTAGAACCGGTCAAAGTAATCGAACCTATTGAAACACTATCGGATCGTTTAGAGCATAACACGAGTAAAGAACAACTAGAAAAACGTGCTGTCGAAG
Organism: Alkalibacterium putridalgicola; assembly: GCF_900109825.1. Taxonomy (GTDB): domain Bacteria; phylum Bacillota; class Bacilli; order Lactobacillales; family Carnobacteriaceae_A; genus Alkalibacterium; species Alkalibacterium putridalgicola. The sequence continues at coordinate 88,150 of NZ_FOBL01000004.1, forward strand.
CGACGGCAGCGATGCAGCGTGTTAATGCTCAGCTAACGTTTAAAGTACACGAAGGTACAGGACGCACGCTGGTTCAGCTGATCGAAAAAGAAACGAATGAAGTGATCCGTGAGATACCACCTGAGAAAATGCTGGATGTGATTGCCGGCATCTGGAAGTGGTCAGGTATTACTTTAGATAGAATGGAGTGAGAGCATGAATATAATGGGTATGTATTCGGGTATGGATATGAGTATGGTTGAGCAGCTGATTCAAGCCGAATCTTCACGAAAAGTAAAATTCACGCAAAAGAAAGAGCAGTACACACAGTCCCAAAACGCTTGGAAAGATTTAAATACGCGTCTGGATTCTCTTTACAAACGCCTGGATGACGTTAGAAAGACAGAGTCGTTCAACTCAAAAACGGTTGAACTGACCGGCGAAGAGAATCTGACTGTAACCGCTGATGAAGGCGCTGCTACAGGTGAATACCGTGTTCAAATACAGCAACTTGCCACTCAGACACGTTTGACGGGTGACCGGGTGCCAACCGATTCGATACATAGCGAATTATCTTTTTCAGGGGATTTGACACTTACAACAGGAGCAGGGAGTTTTAATGTGACTGTTGAAGCAGCAGATAGTTTAAAATCGATCAGTGATAAAATTAATGGTCAGACTGAAGAGACGGGTGTCAAGGCTTCGATCGTCGATAACCGGCTGGTCCTTTCACACAATGAATATGGTCCACAAGACTTAAGTGTTTCAGGAACCGGCACGTTGACCTCTGATTTGGGTCTCGATGCTGCAACAGCTGTCCAGGGGAAAAGCGCGCTGTTTACTGTTGATGGATTGGCTATTGAGCGCACAACTAATACAATCGATGATGTTATCGAAGGATTGAGCTTTGAACTGACGAATATTCACGAGGGTAGTGAAGAGACAAAAATCTCTGTAACAGAGGATATGGATAAGGCTGCAGAAACGCTGGAAAAATTCGTTGAACAATACAATTCAACACAAGGCTACATAAAGACACAACTGGATGTCGGCGATCCTTCTGCAGAAAACAACAAGACAGGGAAACTTTCTGGAGATGGCACGCTTATGCGTCTTCAGTCCAACTTACGTAAAATGATGACCAAGCAGTCGACTAGCGCTAGCTCAGTTTCTAGTTTAGCAGACCTAGGAGTGGAAATCAGTCGAGATGGGACAGCGAGTTTCGATCGGGAAAAACTTGAAGAACAGATCAATTCAGATCCAAACGCGGTCTCTGATTTCTTTTCTAGAACTGAGACGGTTCCAGAGACAGCCGACGCCAATGGCGATATCGTTCCGGCTACTACCAAAAAAGTTGGCTTTTCAGAAGATATGCGTTCATTCGTCGACGAATACATCTCAAGTTCGTTAGGTATCATCAAAACAAGGAATGATACGTATGATCGTATGATTCGAGATGTTGATGATCGTATATCTCAGTTTGAAGACCGTCTGGAGGCAAAAAAAGCACGCTATATCAGAGAGTTTACAGCTTTAGATACGGCAATGATGCAGGCGGAATCACAGCTTGAACAGATGTACAGCCAGTTGGGTATGGGACAGGAATAACACAGTTGAGGGGATTCTAATCAGCATGACACATTCAACAGCGTTTAGATCTAAAGAAAATGAATTATTAACTATGTTAAAACGGTTAAACGACTGGCAGTCGGATTCGGATGGGGCGATCGACACGGCTTATGCGGTCCTTGAAATGAACCAGGAGTCACTCGCGGCACTCAGTGAATGGGATGCTCAGTTATCTTTTGAAGAACTCAGGTCTTTTGGTGAAAAGAATAAAAATATTTTTGAAGCGATGATCGTTAAGCAAAAGGAACTCATACAGTTTATTAAAAGAGAGTCAAGTAAGCTTTCAACACAGCTGTCACAGATGAACCATAAGTCAAAAGCAGTCAAATTGTATAAGAACAACGATAAATCACTCTTTATTGACCGGGACATGTAAGAAAGGAACAAAAAAATGGGATATGCATCCGCAGCAAAACAATACAAAAAGAATCAGATCGAAACAGCTTCACCGAAACAACTCGTGATTTTACTATATGAGGGAGCGATCAAGTACATTCGCCTGGGAGAACTTGCTTTAGAGCAAAATGATTATAGTAAAGTGAACAAAAACTTGCAGAAGGCACAGGACATCGTAACGGAACTGATGGTATCTCTCAACCATCAGGATGGTCAGAACGCTATTGCAAGCGATCTGGAAGCCATGTATTCATTTATTTTAAATCAGCTTTTGCAAGCCAACCTGCAAAAAGACCAGGAGAAGATGGTACAGTCGAGACGATTGATGTCGGAACTTCTGGAAGCGTGGACCAGCATTTAATGCTGGTCTTTTTTTATGGAGAAAATTCGTCAGTTTATTTATAGTTGGGTAATATTATATGTGGAGGGATTTTGGACATTATATATATAGATTATTGATGTATTTTAATCAGTTACTATTCATAAGTGTCTGAATAATTATAAAACAATCGTTATCTAAATATTCATGTTTAAATTTAATTATATGTTTACTCGTTCACAGAAACGTCACATTTAATATTGCTAAATTATTACAAATATGTGAATTCTGTTTTTGTACGTAATTAACTAGATGAAACCGTAACCAGTGCACGTTCTATCAAATGATAAACCCGGTCTAATGGGATTTACATTGACTGTCAAAGTAAAAATCAACTATCTTTTTTTACAACTTGTAATAATTTTAATGATAAAGAAACGAAAAAACGGCTTATTTTTAGTAAATTTGCTGAAAAACGTGTATTGCACCTTTGCTTTTACTCCTATAAAATGAATCTTGTCGTGAAAAAGCAAGAATAAATATACAAACATGAGATCAATGAGGAAGGATACATACTATGTTGACAGGTCAGAATATACACTTATTAAAAAATGCTCTAGATGCTTCATCGATGAGACAAGAGACGATATCTTCAAATATTTCAAATGTAAACACTGCCGGATACAAAGCTAAACGCGTCGATTTTGAAAACGCGCTGAAGAGTGCCATGGATGGGACCGGCTTAAAGGCAAGTCATGCGAAACATTTTGGTGTTTCCGGGTTCGGCGACGTTAAACCACAGACGATCGAACAGACAGGGAACCGGGTAACTGAGAATGGAAACAATGTTGCGATCGATACTGAGATGGCTGAACTCTCTGCCAATGCCCTTTATTTTCAGGCAGTATCTACTCAACTGACGAATCAGTACGGCATGATTCGATCCGTATTAAGATAAACACATAAAAAGGAGGCTTAAACGATGTCTATTTTTAACAGCATGCAGATCAATGCCAGCGGATTGAATCTTGAACGGTTCAAACTGGATACGATTTCTACTAACATAGCCAACGTCAATACGACGCGTAAAGAAAACGGCGATGGTCCTTACATAAAACAGCAAGTCCTTTTTGAAGAGAATCTGCGACAAATGAAATCAGGTTTCACAGGGGATATTTCAACCAAAAGCCAGGGTGTAAGGATTTCTGGTGTTGAAGCAGACGAAGATAACATCCGACTGGTCTTTGAACCGGGTCATCCAGATGCCAACGAAGAAGGGTATGTCGCGTATCCGAATGTGGACATGGCGGACGAGATGGTCGACATGATGACAGCCATTCGTACCTATGATGCGAATGTCACGGCCATCAACAGCAGTAAAGATATGCTGAAGCGAGCCATGGAAATCGGAAGCAAGTAATTAAATTCAACTGAATAGGAATGAAAAAAATGATTAACCCATTAAATCAGCTCTACCCCAATGCACTGCAGCAAATCGATCAGGTCGCACAGACGACCGCTAAGGTGACAGATAAACAATCGGACTCTTTCACCGATCTACTTAATCAGTCGATAAACAACCTGGATTCCAAACAAGCAGAATCGACTCAAGCCATCCAGTCACTGGTTGACGGCACGGCGGATGATTTACATACAGTGATGATCAAAACGACGGAAGCACAACTCTCTTTAGAAGTAGCTGTTCAATTACGCAACAGATCGTTAGAAGCTTTTAACGAAATGAAAAACATGCAATTTTAACGAGTAAGAGAACAGAGTAAGGGAGATTTCAGATGAACAAAGTCAAACAAGTGGGGCTGTCGATCCAAAACGGCTGGCTCCAGCTGGATAAAACTAAACGAAAGCGGCTCATAGCCTTTGTATCCATAGCACTTATTGCCACACTTTTGATCGGCTATTTCATGCAGCGCAGTACATATACCGTATTATTTTCAAATTTAGATGAAGCCGATGCCGGGGCGATCGTTGAGGACCTGGAGTCACAAGGTCTGGAGTACCGTTTAGAGGATAACGGCACAACCATCCTGATGGACGAAGAGGAAATCGACAATTACCGTATCGACTTGGCTGTGAATGGGCTGATGCCGGAAAAATCGACGGGCTTTGAGATCTTCGATGAAACCAGCATGATGACCACCGATGAAGACAGACAGATCATGTATCAGCGGGCGCTTACAGGCGAACTGGAACGGTCGATTTCATCGATCCATCAGGTCGAAGCGGCTAAAGTGATGCTGTCCTTACCTGATGACAGTATTTTTCAGAACCCTGAGTACCGTACCGAAGCTTCTGCATCGATCGTTATTGAATCAAGGGGCGCACTGTCTCAGCAGAATATTCAGGGCATCGCCTCTTTAGTGACAGGGGCTGTCGAGCGTTTACCTGTCGAGAATGTACAGATCGTCGATACCAGCGGCAATCTATTGAGCGGCTTTTTACAATCAGGCGGTAATAATATATCAGCTGCTGAAATGACCACGAATCACCAGTCCATGAAGCAGTCATACGAGAAAGATCTGGAACAGCGTATTTTGTCACTGCTGGCTCCAGTATATGGTTATAACAACCTGCGTGTCGTCGTGAACGCAGACATGAACTTTGATGTCGTTGAAGGCGAGACCATCGAGTACACGGCACCGATGACTGAAGAAGGCGATGAGAACCGTGAAGGGCTGATCAGAAGTCAGACGGAGAGTTTTGACGGTGCCCGAGATATGGTTGCCAGTCTGATCGAAGGACAAGAGACTCCATTAGCTGATGATGACGATCCGGATAACAACGCCTCTCTTGACCGTACGATAAATTATGAACTGAATCAGGAAACACAGCGCTATGTACAGGCCCCAGGAGTAGTTGAAGGCGTTAATGCCTCGATCGTTGTGAATGCAAACTCAGGTGTCGCACCAGCTGAGCCGGAGATCGACCGTATCGTATCACGCGCCTTAGGGTTAGATAATGCGGCTGACATGCCTTTACGCGGGGATGTAACTGTGGGGATATTACCTTTTGCTGACGGTGAAGAGTTAGTCATTGATAGAGATCCGACAGATATTCTTGTGGGTATTACTGATTTCCTGAAAGCGAACTGGATCTATATGTCTTTAGGCCTTCTTCTATTAGTGGTCTCTATTTTTGTTCTTTCCCTGGTCAAACGCGGGAAACAGGAAGAAGAGTTCTTTGAAGAAGAACCTGTTCAGGCAGCGCCGGTCAAAGTGAAACCGGAACCTGATCTGTCTGAAATCATGGAAAAAGAAAATGAAGTCAACAAACAGAAGAATAAAGTCATGAGTGAAAAAGAAGATCGTGTCAGAAAAGAAGCCAAAGAGAATCCTGAATTAGTGGCCGATCTGATGAAAGTCTGGTTGAAAGACTAGAAAGACTAACTATATAAAGTCAAGCAATAAAACCTAATATTTCTACAGTCTATTTTGGAATTTAAGGGCGCATCAAATAAACTTAAGCAAGCGTCATTTTTGAAATTATTTCAAACGCACTTCGTATGGTTCATTCTTTTTTAAAATAGCGTAAATAATGTAACAGAGTTTGCGTGACACAGCGCCCAGAGCTGTAAGGTGGTGTTTACCTTCGGATATTTTCTTTTCGTAAAATGCTTTTAATACAGGATCGTGTCTTGAGGCTACTAGTGCAGCGGAGAATAAGGCTTTTCTTAAATATGGAGAGCCCCGTTTACTCATGACGTTGTGTG
>NZ_FOBL01000013.1 GCF_900109825.1 Alkalibacterium putridalgicola
TAAGTAGATGAAAAACCTGTCCTAAAACGGATATAAGAACAAGTTTCTGAGACAAGTAGTGGATGAAATAGTCTTAATAACAATTAGGCCTTCGTTTATCTAAGAATATGCTCATAGCTAGTTCAGATTTCATGGAAGACTGATTCAGCAATTGAAAATATAATTTATCTCGCATTCCTTTTGGTATCATGTGCCCATTAAGCTTTAGGAAGCTGTGTGTCCATGCATCAAACGTGTTTTTCTATTAAAATGTACGTCAAGATATTCATACGAAATAAAAGCCATTAAGAATATTAATAATGTAAGATAATAAAGGAGAGAACCGCTATATGGTCGATGATAATTTTTCCATTCGTTTTGCAGCATCTGAAGATGTTTCATTGATTTTAGACTTGATCAAAGAGCTGGCCGTCTATGAAAAGATGCTGGATGAAGTGGTTGCGACAGAAGAGAGCTTAAGAGAGTATGTGTTTGAGAAAAAAATGGTCGAAGTGATCATTGGCGAATATCAGGGTGAACCTGTGGCCTTTGCTTTGTTCTTTCCAAACTTTTCTACGTTTCTCGGGAAACCAGGTCTTTACTTAGAGGACTTGTACATAAAACCAGAGATGCGAGGCAAAGGTTTCGGACGGAAGATCTTTACTTTCCTGGCAAATCTGACAAGGGAAAGAGGTTACGGGCGTCTTGAATGGGTCTGTCTGGACTGGAATGAACCGTCGATCTGTTTCTACAAGAAAATGGGAGCTATCCCAATGGAAGACTGGACGACTTATCGGATGCAAGGCACAGCGCTGGAAGATTTGGCCGATAAGTATAAAGAGACATAAACCGTTCGTTGCAATAAACGATAGATGGAGGAAGTATGAAAAATATTTTTGAGACACTGAAACATTATTACGGCTATGACGCCTTCAGACCCGGTCAGCAGGAACTTATCGAAGCCATATTGAAAGGTGAAGATGTTCTCGGGGTCATGCCGACAGGCGGGGGTAAATCCCTGTGTTACCAGATTCCTGCCATAGCTATGGACGGTCTGACACTGGTCATTTCTCCGCTTATTTCATTGATGAAGGATCAGGTGGATGGCCTGCAGACAATGGGGGTAAGAGCAGCCTATATAAACAGCCAGCTATCTTATATGGAACAGCAGATGACCATGGAAGAGGCCTCAAGAGGAGAGCTGGACCTGCTTTATGTTTCTCCCGAGCGTCTCGGGAATCATCAGTTCATGTCTTACGCCAGCGGATGGAATCTCGACTTGATCGCTGTGGATGAAGCCCACTGTGTGTCGCAGTGGGGACACGATTTCAGACCGAGTTACCAGCGGATACCGGAATTGATGGCTGTTTTGCCTTCCCGTCCGGTCTTTGCGGCTTTCACGGCTACGGCGACGAAAATCGTTCAGGAAGATATGATCGACCAGTTGAGACTGAATGATCCATTTAGGCATATAGCAAGCTTTGACCGGCCGAATTTATACTTTTCAGTAGTCAAACCGAAAAAGAAAGCAGCCGAGTTACTAAAAATCATCGATAAAAAAGAATCGAGCATCATTTACTGCAACACACGGAAAAACGTGGATAAAGTTTACAGCACGTTATTGAAAAAAGATTATCCCGTAACCTACTATCATGCCGGGATCAGTTCAGACGAGAGGACCCGCCACCAGGAAGAATTCCTCTATGACCGGAAGCCGATCATGGTCGCCACGAATGCCTTTGGGATGGGTATCGACAAATCAAACGTCCGAAACGTTATACACTATAACATGCCGCTTGATATGGAAAGCTATTATCAGGAAGCAGGGCGTGCCGGAAGAGACGGGGCTCCGTCAGAAGCCATCCTGTTCTATTCAGCTCAGGATATCATCACCAACACCATGCTGATCGAACAGGGAAACTCCCCTCATGCACGGCAGAATCTGAATGCCATGATCACCTACTGCAAAACCGGCAATTGTCTGAGGAAGAGTATACTGAAGTACTTTGATCAGGAAGTGGAGTGGCAGGCGTGTGATTACTGTTCGAATTGTGACGGAGAATCGGTCATAACAGATATCACAGTCGAGAGCCAGAAGATACTGTCCTGCATTTACCGGATGAAACAGGCTTACGGAACGGGACTGATCACAGATGTCCTTCGAGGAAAGAATACCAAACGCATACAGCAGTTAGGGTTCGATGAATTAAGCACGCATGGACTCATGTCAGAGTATACCGATGGTGACATAAAGGATATGATATCCATCATGCTGAGTGAAGGATATCTGCAGTTAAGCGGAGACAGTTACCCAATCATCAAGTTTACCCAGCAGACGAACGATCTGCTTCAGGCAAAAGTGACGTTGTCTATACGAAAACAGTTGAAGCAGGAATCTGCGCCTAAACAAAAAACTGTTGAGAATATCGAACATTATGATGAAGACCTGTACGAAGAACTTAGAACGCTTCGTAAAGAAATCGCCCAGGAAGCCGGAAAGCCGCCGTTTATCGTCTTCACGGACCGAAGCCTGATCGACATGTCAGCGAAGTATCCTTTAACTGAAGCAGCCTTTCTAGATATTAACGGCGTTGGAGATGTGAAGCTACAGGCATACGGAGAAGCGTTTCTGGCGCAGATCAATGAGTATGTAGAGAGTCATGCCCTAGATGTTGAAGCATTGAAGCAGAAAAATGTAAAAACCGAAGAAGTGGTCGAACCGGTAAAAACATCTTCCTCAAGAAATTTTAACAATACAGTGGAGGAAACGGTCACTTACTTCAACGAAGGCCAGTCGATCGATGAGATAGCTGACATGAGAAATCTATCTCCGATGACCATAGTGAATCATATCTGTAAGTGGATCGAAAACGGCAAGGACATCGATCTGGAACGCTTAGTTTCTCCAGAAGCAGAACGTGAAGTAAGAAACGCCATATCAGAAGTCGGCCGTGACTTCTTAAAACCTATCAAAGAAGCTGTGGATGATGCCGTAACTTATGATGAAATCAAAGTCGTCCTGGCTAAAATAAATGCAGAAGAAAAATCACAGGAAAAACTAATGAAACACTAAGAGTGTAATTAAATGGAAAAAACCAGAGTCTCTATTACTCTGGTTTTTTCCATTTAAAGTTGTTTCTGTAAATGTGCATTGGAAATGGGAAGCAAAGTATCAGAATGTCTTTTTTAGAAGTTTTTAATCATTTTAAATCAAATCATTTATCTTCAAATCTAGTTTCCGTTATACTAATAGAGGAAACGTTTTCTTTAAAACTATATAAACAGGAGGAAATAAACATGGTAAGTTTACAAGATACATACACCTTATCAAATGGTGTGAAAATCCCTATTCTGGGATACGGAACATGGCAGGTCACTGACCCGCAGGAAGCCGTTGATGGCGTGGTAAATGCAGTCAAAGAAGGCTACCGTCATATCGATACGGCTCAAATGTACGGAAATGAAGAGTATGTAGGAAAAGGCATCAAAGAGTGTGGTGTGCCTCGTGAAGAATTGTTTGTGACAAGTAAACTGAACAATAATAATCACGGCTACGACAGAGCTAAAAAGACCATTGAAGAGTCACTGAAGAGACTGGATTTGGATTATCTTGATTTGTTTCTGATTCACTGGCCAGTCGTGAAAGACAATGGTGGAGACTGGAAACAGGATAATATCGATACTTGGCGTGCGCTTGAAGATTTATATGACGAAGGTAAGCTGAAAGCAATAGGTCTGAGTAATTTTGCTGTGCCGCATCTGGAAAACATTGAGGAAAACTGCCGGATCAAGCCTATGGTCAACCAGATCCGTCTGCACCCTGGTGTCCTTCAGGAAGATACAGTCGAGTTGAGCCGTAAGCAGAATATGGTCATTGAAGCCTGGTCACCTCTATCTCCAATGAAATATATGGAAGAGAATACAAAAGTACAGGCCATGTGCTCTGAATACGGTAAATCGATCGCTCAAATTCTATTAAGATGGAGTCTACAGCACGGTTTCGTGACGTTGACAAAATCTGTACATGAAGAACGTATCAGACAAAATGCCGATATCTTTGATTTTGAGCTTTCTCAAGGGGATATGGAATATTTGGACAGTCTGAAATTTGACGAATTAAGTAAACCTGATGACTTTCAGGAAAGATAAATACCTGGAATTAAATCATTTAATTGATAATGAGAACCCATATGTTAGAAACTTTTGAATTTATTTTCTACGATCAACGGCAAGAAAATCGTTGTTGGTAAAGGAATGATAGGAAAAACCGATTAGTTCTGAACCGAGGATCGAGTTGGAATTGTGTGAAATACCAAAAAAGGTTTGCATTTCCCTGTGCGTGTGTTATACTAGGTTTAACATATTGTAAGAGACAAACAACGAACTGTGTAATGCATTCCGAATTGGCCTTTAAGCAATAATGTAAATAATTTGTGCTGAATGGCACGAGGAGGAATTTTTAAAATGGAAACAGGTACAGTAAAATGGTTTAACGCAGAAAAAGGTTTTGGATTTATCGAACGTGAAGGCGGAGAAGACGTATTCGTACATTTCTCAGCAATCCAAGAAGACGGATTCAAATCTTTAGACGAAGGACAAACAGTTAACTTCGACATCGAAGAAGGTAACCGTGGACTTCAAGCAGCAAACGTAACTAAAGCTTAATTAACTTAAACTTTAATTCAAGGCAAGGACATGAGAATTCATGTCCTTGTTTTTTTTTTGAAAAGATATATCGGGTAACTGTTTAATATTTTCCTTTGCTTTTTGTGCAGGCTTTTGAAAGAATTAATGATCGAGGCTTTCTGTATAAGGGGTCAACCTGTCTAACTGATTTATGAATCTAAGTTTCTTTGTTAAGAACTTAAGTCAAAATACTTGTAAAATTTTATAATAGTATTAAAATGTTAATGATAGATAAAAAAATTAATAGTGCTTTTCTCGATTGTTATGTGAAAAAAGTACTATAAACCTATTAAGGAGAAATATGTATGACAGATAAAAAACAAACAGTAGTGGTAGGAGCGGGCCCTGGCGGCTATGTTTCAGCTATACGAGCGGCACAGCTAGGACAAAAAGTGACGATTATTGAAAAACAATATTTTGGAGGAACATGTTTAAATATCGGCTGTATTCCTTCAAAAGCACTTATTACAGCAGCCCACCGATATCATGATACAGCACATTCAGAAACCTTCGGTATCACTGCAGAGGATGTCAAAGTTGATCTAGAGAAAACACAGGACTGGAAAGAAAATCAGGTTGTTAAGACCCTTACTACCGGTGTCAAAGGATTATTGAAAAAAAATAAAGTGGAAATGATGACCGGGACGGCCTCTTTTAAAGACAAAAATCACCTAATCGTTGAAACAGATAAAGGATCACAGGAAATTGAGTTTGAAAATGTTATTCTTGCCACGGGGACAAATCGTATCGAGCTAGAAGAAGTACCGTTTGGCGAACGGGTACTTGATACGACGGGTGGTCTCAATATCAAAAAGGCTCCGAAGTCTATTGTGATTATCGGAGGCGGCTATGTGGGTTCTCAACTAGCTGCAGCATATAGTAATTTCGGTGTGCATGTAACAGTGTTAGAGAAAGAAGCGCATATGATGCCATTTTTTGATGAAGATATGGCAAAAATCGTTGAAAAGAATTACCGAAACAAAGGTATGGATATTATCACAGGAGTCAACGTTAAAAGTTCGAAGACCACTGAAGAAGATATCACGATCACCTATGAAAAAGCTGGAGAAGAAAAAACGGTCACTGCTGAAGTAGCGTTAATCTCAGTCGGTAGAAAACCCAATACAGATAGCCTTAATCTGGAAGCAGCTGGGATAGAAGCTACAGACGAGGGCTATCTGCAAGTCTCTGATACATTACAAACAAATGTCGAAGGGATCTATGCTGTCGGCGACATCGTTCCTGGAGTAACATTGGCAAACAAAGCCTCTCATGAAGCTAAACTTGTCGCGAGTGTGATAGCTGGGGAAGAAGTTGATACCAAATATAAACAGATGCCTATTGCCGTCTACACAGAACCTGCACTGGCAACGACGGGGGTATCGTTTACTGAAGCAAAAGCTTCTGATGGAAAATATAAGATAAGCAAATTTTCTCTAGCAGGTAATGGACGTGCTCTGTCGCTGAATCAGACAGAAGGCTTTGTTCGTATGATTACTGACTCTGATAATCATAATACTATCGTCGGTGCACAAATCGTTGGAGCAGGAGCGCCGGATATTATAAGTGAACTGAGTCTGGCCATTGAGACTGGTATGAATGCTGAAGATATTTCTTTAACCATCCATAGCCATCCATCTGTTGCCGAAGCAATTATGGATACTGCTGAATTAGCTTTAGACATGCCTATCCATATGTAAGCGAGAGTGGGCTAGAAATACAGTAAAATAAAATGATGACAATAGATTAGTAATGTGTGTAAGAAGCCTGCATAGAAGCTCTCAAAGTAGAGTTATGTGCAGGCTTTTTTTGTGAAACCAAAGGTAGTGTTCTTGAAAATTTCCATTTCAAACAGCTTGTAAGAGTGTTAAGAGGGGGAGTTCAAGGATTATAGTTATGATCCTTGCTGAAAAACGAAGAAATATAGGAATGTCTATCAGTGCTAAAAAATGCTGGACGAACGAAAAGGCTAAATAGATGATTTTTTTGGTATATATTCAAGTATAATAAAGTATGTGACATGAAAGGTGGGAGTTTTATTGCATGCCAAATCAGTTAAGAAGAACGATCACTAAGAGTTGATTTTTAATCTGTTTCTTGTATTTTTATACATAAATAGACCATATAGTGTATGTTTAAATTATAAATTAGTAATTGTAATGTAATCTGGTGTGTGCTATTCTAAAAAACGACTACAATGGAGGTTAATATATGATAAATAAGTTGAAATTTATATTTCTATCGCTTTTCGGGTTTGTGTTTTTTCTCGTTCCTTTTACAATTGGTGGAGAGAGCAAGATAATGCTCTCACACATTATTGATTTTGTGAAAAACAACATACTGGATGAGTTCCTTGCCTTTACGGCTGCAAGTGCCTGGATCGTATTGATAGGAACAGTGATTTTTATGTTCTATACATCCAAAAGTAAGACTCTCAATAACATGTTTAAGGCCTCACCGTTAAACGTTGTATTGAGGATCACAGGATCTTTCCTGTATCTGATGGTGCTTAATAACTGGTTTGCAAGTTATGACTTTGCAAGTGTCATACTGGATCCGAATACGGGTGGTCTGATGGTAGGTGAAGGTGGATTGCTCACGACACTTTACATAACATTCTTTGTGGGGATATTGGCTCTTCCTTTACTCACTCACTTTGGTATTGTTGAGTTTATTGGTATCCTGCTAGGACCGGTTGTTGAAAAACTATTCCGAGTTCCCGGCTATTCAATGATCGACGCGATCGCTTCGTTTGTTGGAGACGGAACGATCGGAATCGTAGTAACTGATAAACAATATCAACGTGGGTATTATAATAAAAGAGAAGCCTATATTATTGCCACTAGTTTCTCGGTCGTAGGTATTGCTTTTGCTGCCGCAGTCGCTGATGAATTAGGGTTTGGTAGCATCTTCCCGATCTTTTACGGGTCAATTTTATTGGTCACCCTGATCATCGCCTTTATCACTGCACGTTTACCGCTAAAAAAATTCGAGCCGACATATTATGAAGGAAAAGAACCTAAAAGTGTTGAAGTTCCTGAAGATGAAACAGTCGTTGAATACGCCTATGATTCTGCCGTGGAACAAGCTAAGGATACAAAAGTTTTAGATGCGTTTATTGAAGCAATCAAAAACATCATTCATATATATATTGGATTTTTACCTATCATTATGGCTGTAGGAACTATATCATTGATCATTGCCGAGTACACGCCATTCTTCGATGTCATCAGTGCACCACTGGTCCCTCTGTATGAGTTCATAGGATACAGCACGGATGTCGCTGCTCAGATGGCGCCTGCGTCACTTGCCGGTTTTGCTGACATGTATCTGCCGGCACTGTTTATAAGCGGTGCTGAGAGTGAAGCTGCCCGTTTCTTTATTGGTGTTCTGGCCTTTACACAACTGGTATTTATGTCAGAAACCGGAATGATCCTGGTAGAGACAAAAATTGGTCTGAACTTCTGGGATGTCATTAAAGTGTTCCTCTTCAGAACGATTCTTTCCATACCGCTATTGTATATTATTACAAATATTCTGGTTGCTATGAATGTTCTTTCATTCTAACTGAATTATTAAATAGAATAGAGAAAAAGCTTCAACTTAATTGAATGTTAAGTTGAAGCTTTTTTACATTTTATTATTTTATTGTCTTATTGTTAGTTATAAGGAGCTGGCTGCCATATAATAAGATATAAAGAAGGAGGGAGGCAATGATTAAAGATAAAATGGTTCAACCCATGCCATTCTGGCAGTCACTATTATATTTCGGCATACCAGCAGCTATATTTATAATAAGTATCTATGTGATCATGCCGTTGTTAGGTGAGGGCGGAGTCGATCCAGTGTTGAATTACACGTTGACCTTGATGGGGCCTGTCATCTTTCTTTTTGGTGCATCGTTTGTTGCCTTGAAATTTGACGGATACGAATTGAGATGGAAAGTGATCAAACGTAGATTCCGGTTGAAACCGATCAAAAAAAAGAGTGGCTTTGGACTTTAGGATTGTCTTTATTTATGATATCAGGAAATTTTCTTTTACTACCTACACAATCGTGGCTGCTCGATGTTGTTGGCTTCGCTCCGCCTGAATATTTACCTACAACATTGGATCCGCGAATGACAGTATCTGGGATACCACCTGAATTTGAAACAACGCCAATTGCACTGCTTATCACCTTTCAGTTATTCTTCTTGTTTTTTAATATCCTTGGGGAAGAGTTCTGGTGGAGGGGATATATACTTCCAAGGCAGGAAATAGTGCACGGTCAATATACTTGGATTCTTCACGGACTTCTCTGGACACTCTTTCATATTTTCTAGTGGTGGAACCTTATTTTTCTACTGCCGGGGGCACTGGCTGCGTCATTTGTAGCACAAAAATCTCAAAACACGACGATAATCATTATTGCTCACCTTTTGGTCAATACTTTAGGGGGAACAATCATATTATTCTTAACTGGATAGAAGATCAGCTGAGAAGCTTACTAATGATTAAAACAGAGGTATTTTAGATAAACCTCATAGGCATTCTTTTGGACACGGTTCTTCTTCCTATCGTTCATAGATTAGAGTATCTCTGCGCTGAAATAACTGGGAGAAACCTTTTCTATAAGATTAACAAAAATGTGTTCTATACAGTTTCCTTTACTGCACGGGAGGGACCTTATCATTAATTTTTTCTGACTTCATTGATAAGAATTCAACTTTAGACATTGAGGGAGTGAAGATATGAGACTTTTTATAGCGATTGAACTGGATAGTCAGGTTAAAAGAGTTTTGACTGACATTCAGCTGAACTTGAAAGACAGCATCAGTAAAGGAAATTACACATCATCTGATAATTTCCATATCACCTTACGCTTCATAGGAGAAGTGAATGAGGACGAAGCAGAGAAACTAAAAAAAGCTATAGACGATACTGTTCAGCAGATACAGCCGTTTACTTTATACTTAGGTGGTTTAGGACATTTCCCAAGGAAAAACAAAGAAATCATCTGGGTCGGCGTAAAGGGGCAGGCGGAGAAGCTGTTTAAGTTGAAAGAACAGCTGGAAACTGAACTCGAAGTTTCAGGATTTTCGAAAGAAGAACAGGACTACATTCCCCATATTACTATGGTCAGACAAGCCTTACTGGAAAAAGGATTTGATGAAATCAAAGCAGACTTGAGGGTGCCGGAGGAAAAAATTGCGGTAAAAAGTCTATCATTAATGGAAAGCAAACGAGTAGAGGGTGATCTGGTTTACACGGCGATCCACAAACGAGATTTTCACTAACTGAGGCATACTGTCTGTATAGTGAGATAGACATATAAAAACGAGATCCCTATATTACCAGGATCTCGTTTTGATTATTCTCTATTGAGGCTGCATGACTCCGGCGAAAGCGAGCCAGGCCAAAATAGACTTAGCCACCAGACTCAGGACGATATAGCCTTTTTCACCATACAAGTAGTTGTCCCACTTTCCGATTTTCTTGTACTGCAGGATCATATTGATTGGAAACAAATTGAAGAAGACAAAATAACTGCCGACAATGGCATAAACAAACCAGGGGACTTCTGCGGGATTTGAGTTTCCGAATGCATACAAAAGAATAACGATTCAGGGCGCTGCACCAGCAATGCTGCCGAAGACAAAGGGTTTCCAGTTGGTTTTCTCTGTATATTGATTTATTTCTTCCATATCTAAACCGAAAAGATTCATAGAAGCGTTAGCGGCAATGATCAGGATAAGGGCACCGATATCATAGACACCGAATAAGAGAGCGATCAGCACGATCATAAGTGATGAGCTGAGAGCATATTCATACCATCGAAAAGGGTTCATGCCTTTCTTCAGTTTTCTATTGTAAATGGGATTGCCCCAGGGACTGACAATGATAAAGTGCGCTGCAGCCGATATAAATAAAAACAAAGAGACTAGGATACCAAACGGCACGTCAAACAATTGATTGGTTTCAGTGACAAGACGCATTTGAGTCTGATCGAATGTGAGGAAATTGGACATGACAGGCACAGTGAATTCGGCGATCCGTTCAATGAAAAGCGCAAAACCCAGCATGAGTAATCCTTGAACGAGATGCAGAAAACCCATCACTGTATTGAATTTTTTCAGTGAATCCATAGTGATTTCCTTTGACATGATAAGCACCTTCTTTTCCATATTTTTGAAAAGTGGAGCTGGCTTTTTATTGGCAGTATCACTTCCTGTTTACTAGGGATTATATAGATTTATTATAATAAGATTATATCACACGCGTTATGTATAAGCTCGAAAGACACTCTTTGATCGATCACGATCTCAACATGTTACACTTGATCGGAATGGAAAAAATTTAAATTGAGGAGAATAAACGAATGAATTCGCTAAAATTATTAGAACCACTGATACTGCCTAATGGTAAAGAAATCAAAAACCGTTTCCTGAAGTCTGCAATGAGTGAAACCTTGGCAAACCGGGATCATCAACCCACTGAGAATCATATGAAATTGTATGAAAGATGGGCAGAAGGTGGCTCAGGTATTGTCGTTACTGGGAATGTCATGATCGACAGAAATGCTCTAGGGGAACCGGGCAATGTGGTGGTTGAAGATGAAAGAGATCTTGACCTACTAAAAAAATGGGCGGAAGCCGGGAGCAGGCAGGGGGCGCAGCTGTGGATGCAGATCAACCATCCGGGCAAACAGTCTCCCCGTTCATTATCCAAAGAGCCAGTTGCTCCCAGCGCCATTCCGTTACAGAATTACTCCAGTCAGTTATTCAGCCAGCCCAGAGCGCTGACGACAGAAGAGGTCAAAGGACTTGTTCAAAAGTATATAAAAACCGCCTCTGTCGCAAAAAGGGCTGGATTCAAAGGGGGCCAGATTCATGGGGCCCATGGCTACCTCGTCAGTCAGTTTCTTTCGGCACAGCATAATCAGCGCAGCGACCAGTACGGTGGCTCACTTGAAAATCGGATGCGATTTTTAATGGAAATCTATACAGGAATGAGAAAAGAACTGGGTCCAGACTTTTCTATAAGCGTTAAGCTCAATGCTTCTGATTTCAGTTCAGGTGGATTCAGCGAAAAGGAATCACTTCGTGTGGCACAGACTCTGGCCGGTTCGGGTATCGATCTGATCGAGATCTCAGGTGGTAACTATGAGAATCCACGAATGTTTAAAGAAACTGAAAAAGACAGTGAAGATATCTTCTTCATCGATTATGCCGAAAGATTAAAAGCATCCGTCGATGTGCCGGTAGTAGTGACGGGTGGTTTCCGATCAGTAGACAGCATGGAGAAAGCTCTACGAGAAGGCAAAACTTCGATGATCGGTCTGGCTCGACCTTTAGTTTTGTATCCTGATTTACCCAGTCAGATCATCAAAGGGAAAAGACCACAGATAAATACACCCCGACTCACCACCGGTAGCAGCTACCTGGACGGGAAAGTGGGTTCATTGATGGGGATCAGTTACTATGAACATCAGATCGCCCGCCTTTCTGAAGGAAAAGAGCCCAGGATCACCCGTAATGGGTGGAGACCCTTGTGGCATACATTAAAGTCTTATGGTTTGACTGGACTACTGCCCAGACGATAAGGGTATGTGGTCTGAAGAGAGAACATAACTGTGTTGGGGGAGTCCGACGCGGTCAACTTTGATTGACAATAAACCCCAGTGTGATAGACTTATTTTAACTAAAAGGTAACACTGTATGGAGGAAATCCAATGGCGATAGCAATCGTAACACTCATTATTCTGATCCTTTTAAATGGTTTTTTTGCAGCATCTGAACTGGCTTTTGTGAACCTGAATGACAATAAAGTCAAGCGCATGGCAGATAACGGAGACAAAAAAGCCCAGAAACTATATGATCTTATATCGAAACCGAGTTTATTCTTGAGTACCATTCAGATCGGCATTACTCTCGCAGGCTTTCTCTCCAGTGCTTTCGCTGCAGATTTCTTTGCCGACCCAATGGCACAGGCACTGTACGATTTAGGTGTCCCTATTTCTCTAAGTGCCTTGAATTCGATTTCAGTTGTGGTGATAACTGTCGTATTGTCGTATTTCACCTTAGTATTTGGTGAACTGGTCCCTAAACAGCTGGCGATGCAGAAAGCTGAAGCCATTGCCAATATTGCTGTAGGGCCTGTGTCCCTGCTGGCCAAAGTCAGTGCACCAATCGTGAAATTTTTGAGTTTTTCTATCAGGGTCATATTTAAATTATTCGGTGCAGATCCTAACGCTGAGAATGAAGAAGCGACAGAAGAAGATATTCGTATGCTTGTTGATTTAGGGCGGGAAAGAGGGACCATCCATCCGGTTGAAAGAGTGATGATCGAGAACATATTCGAATTCAACGATACGACCGCATCCAACATATTGACTCACCGGACGGATATGATCGCCTTATCTGCAGATTCGGATCTTGACACCGTGCTGGAAAAAGTAAATAAATATCAGTACACCCGTTTTCCTGTATATGAAAAGAATATAGATAATATCATAGGCGTCCTGCATGTAAAGGATTTGTTTATGTACATGAAAAAAGATAATGGCTCTACCTTTATATTGAAAGAAGCAATGCGAGCACCACATTATGTTCAGGACTCTCAAACTATTGATAAGCTGTTTGCTAAAATGAGACAGGAAAAAACGCATATGGCTATCGTGCTCGATGAATTCGGCGGCACCCAGGGAATGATCACTATTGAAGATGTCATAGAAGAAATCGTTGGAGAAATCACCAGCGAAAGTATGGAACCGGGTGTTTACGATGATGAGATCAGGAAGCTTTCTTCCAATCAGTACAGTGTGATCGGGACGTATCGTCTGCGTGATTTGGAACATACACTTAACGTCAGTTTCCCAACGGATGAATTTGATACTGTCAGAGGTTTTCTAATCAATGAACTGGGACACGTGCCATCCAAAAATGACCACGCAAGAGTAGAATACAAACACCTGACGTTTGAAGTGGAAGATATGAAGGAAAACCGTATAGAAACGGTCCTGATCACAATAAATAAACAAACGGATGAGGATTCAAAGGAGACGTCTAATCAGACCACGTAATATCCTTATAACAAAAGAGCTGACCAGAAACCTGGTCAGCTCTTTTGTGCGTAAATATTGAATTATTTATACTTTTATGTTAATCTTTTCACAAATAGACCAGATTGTCTTTATACATGGTGAATTTCCACCTAAAGACTGGAGGACAGATATGGAAAATACAAAGAAAATCAGTATATTTTTATTCGCAGTTGCTTTTCTGCTCGTTCTAGGCTTTGCTATCCGCCTGGGTGCTGACTACTTTCAGTATGTAGAAGGATTGAAAAACCACCCATTTTATTTCTATATCCTGGGCAGGGGGGCCACATTCATAGCGCCCGCTGTATTGTGCACTATTGGTGGAAGAAAGCTGCGACCTGCCCATGTGAAAAAGGATAAAAAGTAACGGAAACGGAGGACAGAAATAATGTCGCTGACCAAACGACTAGTCATTAGCTTACTGGTGCTTTCAGGAGTAGGTTTATCAGGATCACTTCTAGCTCAAACTCATTTTAAAAGAAATGTTAAAGCTGAAGTAGAGGAACTTTTCAGTACGGTAGAAAATGAGGGAGAAAGGATATCTGAAGAAGATTTGAAAGGATTGCCGGAAAATGTACAGAGATGGTTTAAGTATAGCGGGATGATAGGCAAAAAAAGTGTAGTGTCTGTTCGTTTAAGACAGCAGGCAGAAATGAGACTGGGACCAGACAGCAGATGGATGCCGGTCGAGGCTGAACAATACTTCACTTCAGTAGAGCCCGGTTTCATCTGGGATGCAACAATTAAGGCTGCACCATTCATTCATATCTCCGGACGCGACAAATATCAAAACGGCAGAGGCAGCATGCTGATAAAACCTTTGTCTCTCTTTACCTTGGCTGACTCGCAAGGCCAAGAAATCGACCAGGGGACATTGTTAAGATACCTTGCAGAGACGATGTGGTTCCCGTCTGCTTTATTGAATGACTATATAGAATGGAAAGAAATAGATAGTCACAAGGCAAAAGCTGTCATGACGTATAAAGGAGTCTCGGCTTCAGGAATATTTACAATAAATGACAAGGGAGAAGTTACACGGTTCGAAGCCGAGCGGTATGGCGATTTCGATGGTGAATTCAGAATGGAAACGTGGTCGATACCAGTCAGTACCTATAAGTCATTTGAAGGAATAAATGTACCGACCAAAGGAGAGATCACCTGGAAACTGGATGAAGGGGATTACAACTGGTTTAATTTTGAAGTAATGGACATTGAATATAATAATCCGCATGTCTATTGAATTTTTACTTAAAGTCAAATATGAGGATGTACATTTTAAATCATTAAGACGAGTGACTGTACCAGCTGATTACTATCGCTGATTTGTGTTACTATGTAAAAGAACATCGAGAAAGAAATAAAAACCAATTTTATTAAGGAGCACATAAACATGGATGGTACAAAACGCGCAGATATCGAACCAGGTAAAAAGGTGAAAGTCGTACAAAAACAGGATCAGCCTTCGGGCAAGCTGACAGAAGGTGTAGTGAAAGACATCTTAACTAACTCAAAATCGCATCATCATGGGATTAAAGTGAGACTGGAAAGCGGTATTGTCGGACGAGTGAAAGAAATAGAAAATTAATTAAAGAAAAGCAGCAGCTGTTGTTAATAACAGTTGCTGTTTTAGTGTAGAATAGAACTATCAAATGATAGATGTATGGGTTAACTAACAGACTAAATGCACTTTTCGAGGAGAGGTTGTCATGTCTGAATATAATCATTCTTGGTTGAAGCAGTTGAACTATGATCCCATTGCCCCCTTACTCGAAAAGAGTGATGATGCCTTCAAGCTTAAAGTGTTTAAAGATTTATGTGACCGGGAAGTTCCTTTTGAATCAGGGGGGACATCCGAAGAAGTCTTGCGCTTAGTAAGAATGCAGGAGCCCCAAGGCTTCTGGAAATATCCCAAAACACGTAACACCATGGATTTGTCTAACTTGAATCAGTATCAGTCATTCAGAAATCTAGGAAAGCTAGTTGAAATGTATAATCTTGATCGCTCTCATTCATCAGTTCAAAACGCAGCAGATTATTTCTTTTCTGTTCAGACTGATCAGGGAGATTTTCGTGGCATTTATGATAAACAGTATACGCCGAACTATACAGCAGGTATCACAGAACTTCTTATTAAAGCAGGTTATCCAGATGATAAAAGAATTTTAGCGGCTCTGGACTGGTTAATAAATAACCGACAGAACGATGGAGGCTGGGCACTTGCGTTCAGGACAAAAAATTATAACATTGATGTGACTTATGATTATCACAAAACAATCGAACCAGACTTCACTTAGCCCTCTTCGTACATGATCACGGTGGTAGTGCTGCTCGCCTTTTGTATACATCCACACTATAAGAAACGGCAGGAAATCATAGAAGCCGGGGAACTGGTCAGTCGGTATATATTCAAACGAGACATTTATCCTGACAGACAGGACAAAAAGTACTGGAAACAGTTTGTCTACCCATTTTGTTATGCCGACTTGATATCCGTTCTGGATTCTCTGTCGCTTCTTGGTTTCCCGCCATCTCATCCTGACATTAAAAGGGGATTGCAGTGGCTAGTTGATGAACAGCTGGAGTCAGGGGCTTGGCAGTTGAAAATCACTTCAGGTCGAGACAAAGCACAGATACAATGTTATCTGAACTTAGCTGTCTGTAAAATTTTTAATCAGTTTTATGGAAATCAGTAACTGTTTGTTGAAAGGTAAAACATATAAGAGAGCGGGGGATTGAATGATCATTAATTATGAATTAAATGAAGAAGATTTTGTGCGATTCAACCTTCATTATATAGAAGACTCGCCTGCCCAAAGAAAAACGTACTGGTTTTTACGTCTGTTGATTCCCCTGTTTTTTTCTGGATTGATCTTTTTAATGGGCACTGTTCTGTTCAGACAGCCAGCTATTTATTGGGTCATCACTGCTACAGGCTTTTTCGGGTTATGGGTTCTTTATTTCCCGGAACAGTACAGAAAAACGATCCTGAAACAAACCAGAAAGATGTTGTCAAAAGGAGAAAAAGACTATCTGTTTGGAGAAAAAAGCCTGACCATCAGTGAATATACGATAACGGTAACAGGTGAAAATGCTCAGGAAGAACTGAAACTGAAAGATATAAAAAGGATCGAACAGTATGACGATATGATTCTGATATATGATAGTAACCGGTCTGCGATCATTGTTCCAACGAGAGAATTAAGCTGGGATGAGGTAAAAATAGTGGCTACTCTAAAGTGATTATAAGACCATTAATGTGAAAACAATGATGATTTTGAGAAAAAACTGTTTCAAGGAGAGTGTGGAAAGATGAAATCAAACCATAGATCGTGGAAGAAATGGCTTTTAGGTATAGGTATCGTCATATTGCTGATCCTATCTTCTGCCTATATTTTTCTGCAGCTCAACACGTATGAGGCTTTGCCGGAAGCGACAGATTTGTTTCAAGAAGAAACAGTAAGTCAGGAGGAAGGGTGGATCAAAGTAACACCCTCTGTCTCATCTGATGATATTAAAGGACAGATCGTTATATATCAGGGAGGGCTGGTTGAAGAAGCTGCATACCTTCCATTGGCTATGGATCTTAGCGAAGAAGGGTACCAAGTCTTTATTCCTGATATGCCGCTTGAGCTTGCTATCCTGAATACAAATGCCATAGAAGAAATAAAAAAAGAATACGTAACAGATAAAGACTGGTGGCTGGCGGGACATTCTTTAGGAGGTACAAGCGCCACAATCTATGCTAAAGAAAATCCTGATGACATCGAAGGAATTATCTTACTGGCAGGGTATCCAAATGAGAATAGTGACTTGTCTGATTTGAACTTGCCTATCCTTTCCATAACAAGCACGAATGATAAAGTAATCAACGATGAAAATTATGAAAAGTCAAAGTCACTGCTGCCTGAGAAAACGTCATATAAGGAAATAGAAGGAGGCAATCACTCGAATTTCGGATATTACGGACTTCAGGATGGTGATGGCCGGAGTATTCTTTCCCGTACCGAACAGCAAGATTTGGTTGTTCACTATATAAAAACATTTATTGACCACAGTAGATAATAAAGTGATTATTTCCTGGAAATCACGTTTAGAGAATAACGATTAGAAAAACACTAGTATAGGCGTATTGACACTCTTTAACTAGTGTTTTTCTGTTTTTCCTTACATAAATAGTATACGATGAGTAAAAATGAAATCGTAGAAATCAGATGATTTAACCTGCTTTCTCGCTTTCCAATCAGCAGGTTAGTGGAGTATACTAGAATCAGTGACTTGGCATTGCAGTTTTCTTCAGCAGGACTCTGTGTGAAAAGTGTTGTTTAATGCAGTTCTTGATTTTTGCGTAAAAAAATGTAGACTGCTTAGATTAGAAGAAATAAAGATGAAATGGAGGAACTCGTAATGAATGATATCGTTGATCAGCTCTTTAAGATTGAAAAAACTGCGCAGGATATGCAAAGCAGTATAGACGAGAAAAAGAAAGATTTACGAACAGTTTACGAAAGAAAGCAGCAAGATTTTGATAGTGAAATAAATCAGCAGACACAACAACAGCTGAAAGAAATACAGTTTGAAATAAACCAGAAAGAAGAAGCAAACAAAAAGGAATTGTACAGTCTTTACGAAAATGAAATTAAACGTTTTGAGAAAGAATATAGGCAGAAAAAAGATGATATCGTTCAGGAAATCGTAGGGAATATACTGAGAACTTGAGGTGAGCAGCTTGCTGAATCAATATACAGCCATAACCACTAAAATCCGTGGGATGCATGGAAAACTTCTTTCGACAGAAGACTATATTGAAATTTCCCATCTCGATTCTATCGAAGCTTTTCTTGCATATTTACAAAGGAAACCTGGCTATAGCGAAGTGTTAAAAGATGTAGATAAAACTAAAATTTACCGGAGTTATCTTGAAGGTCTTTTAAATTCTTCAATCTATGAAGATTTTAACAAATTGTTTCATTTTGCGAATTTTAAACAACGTGATTTTTTAAAGATATACGGTATTACGTATGAAATCACTGTCTTGAAGAAAATTTTGCGTCGGGCTTTTGATATTTCTGAAATTTATGAAGAAGTTAGTTATGAATATCTTCAGTATCTCAGTCGTCATTCCCATCTCGACTTTGAAGCGTTGAAGAGTGTCAATACTTTGGAGGGCTTTAAGGAAGCACTTCAGGGGAGCATGTATTATCAGCCCATCAAACTGCTTGATACAGTAGAAGAACCGTCATTATTTGACTATGAAACTGCACTTGATACATTTGCGTTCACAACGATCTGGCAGGAGAAAAATAAAATTTTAGGAAAAAAAGAACAGGCTATATTTGAAGAGATATATGGAACTAAGCTTGACCTGTTGAATATTATTTTTATTTATCGCTATAAAAAGTACTATGACCTTCCGGCCGAACAAATCAGCACATTACTGATACCAGTGAATTATCGGTTAAGACAGCCGGAAGTTTCAGCACTGCTTTCAGCTGAGAATATGGACGGTTTCTGGCGTGTACTGGAAACAACGAAATATGGCAGATATGTTGAAAACATTGAAAATGGCGTCCAGCTTGAAAATTTATACGATACTCTAATGGAAGATATAATCCATAATAATGCAAAAAAAGATCCCTATTCCATTGCTTCTATTTATAATTATCTGCATGATAAAGAAGAAGAGGTGGAAATGCTGACTACCCTTTTAGAAGCCATCCATTATGACCGGGGTCCCCGAGAAATTCAAAGGATCATCGGAGTGAAAGAGTAGTCAATTAAAATATTTAATGAAGGAGGATAAGTTTTGATAACTAAAATGAAATTTCTGACAATCTCTGGTCCGAAAGATGACATTGATCGAATGGTAGACCAATATCTTTCGCATCATGAAATTCATTTGGAAAATGCATTGACAGAACTTTATGGTGCCAAGACACTGCGTCCATACACAAGTTCCAGTCCTTTCAAAGATTATCTTGAACGGATCAATACGTTACTGGATTATTTAGGAGCGAAAGACAGTGAACCTCCATTAACGAAAGATAAAACTTCATTGGAAACTATCCGGCATTTAATCGAACAGCTAGAACAGGATACTGACCCTTATCATCAAAAGGTCCTACAATATACGAGTCTGAGAGATAAAGAACAAGAGTCGTTGAATTTGATTGCACCCTTTGTTAATTTGGATTATCCAATAGAAAAGATCGTTCATATGGAGAATATACGCTTCAGGTTTGGTCGATTCACTCGGTCTAACTATAATAAATTTACTAAGTATGTGTATGACATTACACCGTCGATTTTTATTGAATGTGTCCAGGATGAGAATTATACCTATGGAGTCTATTTCACTCCACTGAAAAGTTTGGCTCGCGTTGATGCAATGTTTGCCTCAATGAACTGGGAACGCATCTTTATACCGGATGAATATGAAGGTACACCGCAAGAAATAGTCCTTCAGCTGAGAAGCGAATTGAAGGTCCTGAATAAACATATTTCAGATAATGAGCGGATCATCAAGACTTTGCTGACCCCATACAAAAATGCTTTATTGAAGACAAAGCAGCGTCTGGAAAACTTGGCTCATAACTTTAATATACGAAAATACGCAGCGCTGACTCATGATGAATTTGTTCAGAAAGAAACCCGTTATTTACTGAGAGGGTGGATGACCGAAAAAGCGGCCATCGAATTCGAACAGGAGACAGAAGGAGATCCAAATGTCATTGTGATCGTGGAGGATGAAGAAGACACACAGGAAGTGACACCACCAACAAAAATCCATAATTTCAGCTTTTTCCGACCCTACGAATTATTCGTAAAGATGTATGGGGTGCCGAACTACAGAGAGTTTGATCCCACATCACTTGTTGCTCTGACTTATTCACTGCTCTTTGGAGCGATGTTCGGTGATGTAGGCCAGGGCAGTATATTGGCTGTCGGTGGATTTTTACTATATAAGTTGAAGGATATAGACTTAGGCGGCATAGTAGCGTTGGCTGGTGTATTCTCTACGATCTTCGGTTTCTTATATGGAAGTCTTTTTGGTTTTGAAGACATCATAGAACCGCTTTGGCTACATCCCTTGACCGCCATGACAGATTTACCATTTATCGGAATGATCAATACAGTTTTTGTAGCGGCCATTGCTTTTGGTATGTTTATGATAACGACTACGCTAGTACTGAGTGTGGTCATTAAATGGAAGAACCATCAGAATGTTAGAGCACTGTTTGACCGTAATGGTCTGGCAGGATTAGTTTTTTATCTCTCGCTGATTACAGTTGTCCTTGTTTTCTTGAGTGGCAATCCGATTCCAGCCACACTGATTCTGCTGGTCATGTTCGGACTCCCGCTTCTCTTAATTGCTTTTGAGGAGCCTATAATTAATAAACTGGAACATCATAAAGCAGAGTCGGATAGTGGCATGGTCATGTTTATTGTGCAGGCATTCTTTGAACTATTCGAAGTGCTATTGAGTTACTTTTCCAACACTATTTCTTTTGTCCGTGTTGGGGCTTTTGCAGTAAGCCACGCAGCGATGATGCAGGTCGTACTCATGCTTGCCGGTGCAGTTGAGGGAGGCGATATCAATTGGCTGGTAATCATAATGGGAAATATTTTTGTTGCCGGACTGGAAGGTCTTGTGGTCGGTATACAGGTATTGAGATTAGAATTTTATGAAATATTCAGTCATTTTTATAAAGGTGACGGCAAGCCCTTCATCAGCATTCTTAGATAAATATCTGACTTAGTTAATACTAAAATTATTATGAATTGAAAGCGAGGAAATTAAACATGAGCATGCTCATTAAACTGACATTAATTACAACTTTCGTATTAGGGTTTATATTGCCTTACTCTTACTATTTTGCAGGAAAGAAAACGCGAGGCCGCTTTAAAAAATCTCTCACAGTCAATGTACTCTCCGTTTTCAGCGGTATCATTATTGCGACAATTCTAGCATACAACCCGGACTTATATGTATTGGGGTCTGAACTAATAGAAACACCTGGTGTTGCCGATACCGCAAATTATGGTCTGGCAACTGGTTTAGGATACATTGCTGCCGCCTTGGTTACAGGTCTCTCCTGCATCGGTGGAGGGGTTGCAGTGGCCAGCGCTGCTTCCGCTGCCTTAGGTGCAATCAGTGAAGACAGTTCGATCTTCGGTCGTTCTCTCATCTTTGTCGGGTTGGCCGAAGGCATCGCGCTATACGGATTAATCATTTCATTTATGATACTGGGACAGTTATAAAATGAAGATGTTTTTGATCAGTGACAACATCAACACTACTACAGGTATGAGGCTGGCTGGCGTCGAAGGTGTTGTTGTACATGAAAAGGCAGAAGTTCGGCAAGCGTTAGAGAAGGCGGTTCAGGACAAAGATAATGCCATCATTTTACTGACTGAAAAGCTCGGGAACGATTTTCCGGAAATTATTTCTGATATACGACTGAAAAATCAGCAGCCTTTACTTGTGGAAATTCCTGACCGATATGGTACAGGACGCCGGTCAGATTTTATTACTTCTTATATAAATGAAGCGATCGGTGTAAAACTATAGTTTAAAGAGGTGAAAAGATGGATATAGAAGAAAAAATCGACTTTTTTCGAGAAATGACTCTAAAAACTGCTGATGAGAAAGTTACGGATCAGCTGGAGTCCTTTGAAGATACTTTAAAGGAAGCTCTGGAAGATCATAAAGCCGAGCAGAGGAATAAGGCTGCAATCGAATTGGATGCAGAAAAAGATAATTTAAGAAAAGAGAGCAATAAACATCTTGCCCAGCTGCAGTTACAACAGCAAAGAGACCTGCATAAAAAACAGCAGCAGCTAAAAGAAGAAGTGTTTGTATTGGCTGAGGAACGCGTGAGTGAATTCATGCAGACAAATGACTATATTGAACTTTTAAAAAAGCAGCTGCAGGAGGCTCTGAATCTCGCCAAAGGAGAAGACATCACCTTATATATCGATCCGGTGGATTCAGACAAGAAAAATATGCTGGAAAAACATCTTGATCATGATATTACTCTTTCTGAACGTCCATTTATCGGTGGCAGTAGAGGGGTCATTCAGTCTCGAAAATTATTGATCGACAATTCATTCCTTAAGAGATTCGAAGAAGAAAAGGCGAACTTCTCTTTTGATAAAGCAGAGGAGGAGAATGCTAAGTGAAACAGTTAGGTACGATATATGGAATTAACGGACCTATAGTTTATGTCAAAGGACGAACGCTTTTTCAGATGTCTGAGAAAGTATTTGTGGGGACAGAAAAACTGATCGGTGAAGTCATTGCCTTGACGAATGAGCGCACGACTATTCAGGTTTACGAGGAAACTTCCGGCATGAAACCTGGAGAACCGGTTTTTTCTACTGGTAAACCAGTGAGTGTAACTTTGGGTCCAGGTATTTTGAATAATATTTTTGACGGTATAGAAAGACCTTTAAAGAAAATAGCAGAACAATCCGACGAATATATTCGCCGGGGGGCCAATGTACAGCTCCTTGATACAGAAAGAAAGTGGCCGGTACATGTGACTGTTGAAGTCGGTCAGGAAGTTATTGGTGGCACGATTATAGCAGAAGTACCAGAAACAAAAACGATTCTCCATAAGTCTATGGTCCCACCGAATATAGAAGGTAGAGTCGTTGAGGTCGCTGCAGATGGAGACTATACTATTACAGACCCGATCGTAAAAATCCAGCAGCTGGATGATTCAGTCGTGGAGGTTAAATTGGCGCAGGAATGGCCGATCCGAAATCCACGACCAACCAGGAGCAGGTATGAAAGTTCTATTCCTCTTGTCACTGGACAAAGAGTGGTGGATTCTCTCTTTCCTATAGCTAAAGGTGGAACGGCAGCTATTCCGGGTGGATTCGGGACAGGTAAAACGATGATGCAGCACCAGATCGCTAAATACTCAGATGCCGACATCATTATTTATATCGGCTGCGGTGAGCGAGGAAACGAAATGACAGAAGTACTGGAGGATTTTTCAGAATTGATTGATCCAAAGTCCGGGAATTCACTAATGGAAAGAACTTCTCTTATAGCAAATACGTCAAACATGCCGGTTGCGGCACGAGAAGCTTCGATCTATACAGGGACGACACTGGCAGAGTATTACAGAGATATGGGATATGATGTCGCCATCATGGCAGATTCAACATCCAGATGGGCAGAAGCCTTAAGGGAACTGTCCGGTCGCCTGGAAGAAATGCCGGCCGAGGAAGGCTTTCCTGCTTATCTGGCAAGCCGGATCGCGACTTTTTATGAACGGGCAGGATTAATGCTTAATCTGAACGAGACAGAAGGATCTGTTTCCATTATCGGAGCTGTTTCCCCTCAAGGAGGGGATTTCTCAGAGCCCGTGACACAAAACACCAAGCGGTTCGTCCGTTGTTTCTGGGGACTGGATAAGGCATTGGCACATGAGCGCCATTACCCTGCTGTTAACTGGCTCGATAGTTACAGTGAATATGTAGGCGATCTATCTGCCTGGTATCGGGACAATGTTTCCTCCGACTTTGTGGATAATCGTCGTCAGATCGTTGAAATCCTCCATCAGGAAAGTACGTTGATGGATGTCGTTAAATTGATCGGGAGTGATGTATTACCTGATGATCAGAAACTGACGATCGAAATTGGACGAGTGATCCGTCTGGGATTCCTGCAGCAAAATGCTTTTCATCCGGAAGATACCTCTGTTCCCTTACTGAAACAGGAAAAAATGATGGAAATCATACTGTACTTACGGAAACGCTGTAAAATGTTGATTTCAATGGGAATGCCGATGTCTCTGCTCTTAAGAGAGGATATTTTTTCACGAATCATTGCTATCAAATACGATGTACCTAATGATAAGCTGGATTTGTTCGATAAGTACAAGAAGGATATCGATGATTTTTATACAAAAATCATGGATATAAATGCCTAAGGAGGGATCATATGTCAATTGAATATTTAGGACTCGACTCAATTAACGGCCCTCTTGTTGTGCTGGAAGGTGTGCAGGATGCTGCATATGATGAAATCGTTGAGTTTTCGGTTCAAAGAACAGAACATAAATTGGGACGTATCATTGAAGTGTACGAAGATAAAGCCATTATTCAGGTGTTTGAGTCTACTACTAATATGTCCCTGGAAAATACACATACAAAACTAACAGGACGGTCAATGGAACTGCCGCTGGCACCGGAAATGCTCGGACGGACGTTTGATGGGATAGGACGTCCAATAGACGGATTGGGAGAGTTGAATTATGTGAGTAAAAGGGATGTGAACGGAAACCCTTTAAACCCAGTTAGACGTGAATATCCACGAAACTTCATCCAAACCGGTCTTTCAGCCATTGATGCTTTGACTACGCTGATAAGAGGCCAAAAATTACCTATTTTTTCTGGAAATGGATTACCCCATGATAAACTGGCTGCACAAATTGTACGTCAGGCCAATTTAGGTAAAGCTAATGATGAAGAGTTCGGCATCGTTTTTGCTGCAATGGGAGTCAAACATGATGTGGCTGATTTTTTCCGTCGTACTTTTGAAGAAAGCGGAGTTATAGACCATGTGACTATGTTTCTGAATTTGGCTGATGATCCGGTCGTAGAGCGTCTTATAACACCGAAAGTTGCTCTTACAGCTGCAGAATTCCTGGCATATGATCAGGGGATGCATATTCTGGTTATTTTAACAGATATGACATCTTACTGTGAGGCTTTGCGGGAAGTCTCTTCTTCCAAACAGGAAATCCCTTCAAGAAAAGGTTATCCTGGGTATCTCTATAGTGACTTGGCTTCTCTGTACGAACGTGCCGGGATTGTAGCCGGCAAGCCGGGATCCGTTACACAGATACCGATTTTGACCATGCCTAATGATGACATCACTCATCCTATCCCCGATTTAACTGGGTACATCACTGAAGGTCAAATCGTTCTGGATAGGTCGCTGGAAGGGAAGTCGATTTATCCGCCTATCAATATCCTGCCCTCCCTATCACGATTAATGAAAGGCGGGATAGGAGAAAATTATACGCGTGAAGACCATCAGTCAGTGGCCGATCAGCTGTTTGCTTCGTATTCAAAAGTAAATGATGCCCGTTCTTTGGCGTCTGTTATCGGAGAAGATGAACTTTCAGAGACGGATAAAAAGTACCTGAAGTTTGGAGAAAGATTTGAGAACCACTTCATTGGTCAAGAAGACGACGAGGATCGTACAATTATTGAAACCTTGGATCTTGCCTGGGATCTACTTCATATATTGCCACGGAATGAATTGAATCGTATTGATACCGGAATGCTGGATAACTATTTCAATAAGGGAAGGTGATTGAAATGGCAGAGGAAACGACCCCTACACGAGGAAACCTGATGCAGATTTCAAAAACCCTTGAATTATCCAACCAGGGGTATAGTTTGATGGACCGCAAACGAGTGATCCTTGTAAACGAAATAATGTCTCTTGTGGATGAAGCAAACGAGGTGCAAAAAAAGATAGATGAAACTTTCCGTGAAGCCTATGCCGCTCTTGAACGAGCAAATATAGAATCAGGGATTCACTATGTTCAGGAAATCGCCGCTACTGTCCCTGTAGAACGTTCGATTCGCATGAAAGTGCGAAGTATTATGGGCACAGAAATACCATTAGTCGAATTTGAC
Source organism: Alkalibacterium putridalgicola (assembly GCF_900109825.1). Classification (GTDB taxonomy): domain Bacteria; phylum Bacillota; class Bacilli; order Lactobacillales; family Carnobacteriaceae_A; genus Alkalibacterium; species Alkalibacterium putridalgicola. The sequence goes on from NZ_FOBL01000013.1 coordinate 26,410, forward strand.
AGACAGAAAACAAAACCGGCATATGCTTTTTACAGTACCAGTTCTTCTCTAGATGAGGCACGGATTGCGTTTGAAAAGGTGAAAGAATTAACTATTAAACTTTCAGTCATTGAAAATTCAGCCTACCGACTGGCGAATAATATTAAAAAAACTCAAAAACGAGCAAATGCACTGGAAAACATTTCTATCCCGAAACTAAAATCTGCAAAAAAATCAATTGAGAATGCTTTGGAAGAAAAAGAACGGGAAGAGTTCACTAGACTTAAAGTGGTAAAAGAGAATATTAAAGACTAGTGCATCGACGTATCGTACCACAATGGGCCTGTTTTTTTCTTCAAGGGTTTTAAAGTTTTAAACTAAAAAGAGAAATACTTTTACTAACATTAAATAAGTGTTATGATAGTAAGTGATAAAAATTACAGAAATATAAAGGAGAATGTTATTTGTCTAGTTTTGTAGATGCACTAAAGGCGCGCCGTTCGATTTATTCTTTAGGAAATGAAGTCCCCCTTTCTGAAGATGAACTTGTATCATTAGTCAAAGAAGTGGTTAGAGAAAGCCCAACATCATTCAATTCTCAAACTCAACGTGTTGTGATTCTTTTTGATGATGCACATAAAAAACTATGGGACTTTACAGAGGAATTACTCAAGCCGCTTACTCCGGAAGCCGCTTTTCCAAACACTCAAGCTAAACTGCAGAGCTTTGCAGCTGGTAAAGGGACGATCTTGTTTTTTGAAGATCAGGACGTTGTCAAACATTTGCAGGATCAGTTTGAACTATATGCAGATAATTTTCCGATCTGGTCAGATCAGTCAAGTGGCTTGACTCAGACGAATGTATGGACAGCTTTGGCTCAATATGAGATTGGAGCAAGTCTGCAGCATTATAATCCCGTGATCGATGATAAAGTAGCACAAGAATGGAATATTCCTGAAAACTGGAAACTGCGTGCTCAGCTGGTATTTGGTTCTCCTCAAGAAGAACCTGGAGAAAAAGAATATATGGCTGACGAAGATCGTTTTCGTGTTTATAAATAATAAATAGATTTCAAAAAGAACGGACACTATTACTTTGAATAGTGTCCGTTCTTTTTGAAATCACAGACTTTTTATAAGCATAACCTTTGCAGAGATTCAAACTTTCCATACATAGTAACGTATCTCTATAGTCAATGATCCATAGAAAATGGTAAACTGTATTTAGTTAATAATAGGATCGATCCATTGCTCACAGGATTTTTATATAAATAAAACAACAGCTGGAACAATGAAATGAATGGGCTCGTTTACCAGTCCACCATCTTGATGTATGGAGTTAAAATATGATCACTAGAGGGGAATATGATGACTGAAAATAAAATCAGGAAGAATAACCTGGAAACTGAAGCTAAACAGACACTTCTATCTACATTGGAAAAACGGTTTAAAGATCATATGTACAGACATGAGGATATAATGTGGGATGAGGTGATAAACAGATTGGAAAACAACGACAGTGCACTAGTGACACTTCAGGCTATGGAACAGACAAAGGGGGAACCTGATGTTGTAGGAAGGGATGAATCATCTGGAGAACTGCTTTTTTTTGATTGTTCCAAAGAATCGCCCAAGGGTCGCAGCAAAGTATGTTATGATGATGCTGCATTGAAAGCCAGAAAAAAATTCCCGCCAGAAACAAGTGCATTAAAAATGGCAGAGAAATTGGGGATAGAACTTCTGGATGAAACTCAGTACAGATATCTTCAGCAGCTTGAAGAATGCGATAGTAAAACATCGAGCTGGATCAAGACACCTGAGAAAATAAGAGCACTGGGCGGTGCGCTGTTCTGTGATCGCCGATACGATACTGTGTTCGTATATCATAACGGGGCAGACTCTTACTACAGCTCGAGAGGCTTTAGGGGATACTTGAAAGTCTAGCTTGGAAATTAAGAGAACAATGATAAATTTGTTCAAATTAAACAGAAATGATAAAAATGTGTTAAAATATAGATGATATTTGACTTGGGAAGATTATTCAAAGGAGATTAATAAATGCTTATGAAGAAATGGTTATTAACGACAGGGACGCTCATGACCCTGATGATACTTGGAGCATGTGCTCAGACTGAAGAGGATCCAGCTAATGAACCGGGTCAGGCAGAGGTCGACCAATCTGAGGATACATCATCAGAGGAGAACGATACAGATGAGATGGAAAATCAGCCGGAAGAAAGTGATGACGAAACAGAAAATCCATCAAATGAAGATAACGGCAATCCCGAAACAGAGGAAGATGTCGAAGAAACGAACGAAACTGATTCAGGGGATACAGGTAAAGCGAACAATGATGAAGAAGAGCAGACAGACGCTTCAGAGAACGAGGGACCTAAACTTGATCTAGAAGAGGACATCCTGAACCCTAACAGTTTAGCAGTACTGGTGAATAAGAAATATAGCCTGCCTGAAGATTATGTACCAGAAAACTTGGTGACAGTTGAAGTACCTACTGTCCTGCCGAATCCAGAAATCAAGCAGATGAGAGAAGCTGCCGCAGATGCATTGAAGGAAATGTTTGATGCGGCTGAAGAAGAAGGAGTGATCCTTCATGCACGATCAGGTTATCGCTCTTATAATACTCAGGTCCAGCTGTTTCGAAATTATGCATCCAATCATGGAGAGGAAGCTGCAAACAAATACAGTGCCAGAGCTGGAGAGAGTGAACACCAAACGGGACTGGTCATGGATGTCACCAGTGAAAGTGTGAACCTTCAAATCACATCAGATTTCGGTGAAACAGAAGAAGGTCAATGGGTAAAAGAGAATGCACATGAATATGGCTTCATCATAAGATACCCGAAAGGAAAATCTGATATCACTGGTTATGTTTATGAACCCTGGCATCTGCGCTATTTGGGGGAAGAACTGGCCACTGATGTCTATGCAAGCGGCCTGACCTATGAAGAATACTTAGTTGAGAGGGGATTAGACATTGAGATCCAATAATAGAAGAAGCAGTAAACGAACGGGCATCATACTGGCCATCGTTGTTCTGATCATTGTCGTCCTTGGGGCTGGTATTTTTATTTATGCCAATCCGTTTGAAACTAACGAGAATACAGCCGAGACCACAGAAGAAGTCGAAGAAACACCGGAGAATTCCGGTGACGATCAGACAAGTGAAAATGGCGAAAATGATGAAACAGACGAAGGGGATGCAACTGCCCAGGAGCCCGAAGAACCTGAAGAAACATTCATCGATATCCAGATTTCTGCCGTAGGTGATGTCATGGCTCACGGCAACCAGTTGATCGCGGCAAAAAATAACCCGGAAGGTGTCTATAACTTCAACTCGGTTTTTGAAGATATCAAGCCGTTTATCGAAGAAGCGGATCTGGCACTGGCAAATCTGGAAACGACGCTGGCAGGAGATTCTAGAGAGTACAGCGGCTATCCTCTATTCAATGCACCGGATGCACTGGCTGATGCTCTTTTATATGCCGGTTTCGACACGATCGTCACAGCGAATAATCATAGTCTGGATACACGGGCAGAAGGCTTGAGACGAACGGCTGAAGTGATCGAAGAAAAAGGAATGGATGCCATAGGTACATTCAGTTCCCCTCCTGACCCGGATGAACGTTATTTGATCAAAGATGTTGAAGGAATCAAGGTAGCAATAATCGGCTATACAGAACATTTGAATGGACTTGATTCTCAGTATTCTGCTGAAGAAGTCGACGCAATGGTCAATACGATAGATGAAGCGCAAATGGTTGCTGATATTGAGAATGTCAAAACACATGATCCGGATATCATTGTAGCTTATATGCACTGGGGCAGTGAATATTCCCGAGATCCCAATTCAATACAGACAACCAATGCTGAAATTCTGGCTCGTGAAGGTGTAGATATTATTTTTGGCAGTCACCCGCATGTGGTCCACGAAGCAGAATTCATTGAAGTCGATGGCAACGAAGCATTTGTCACTTATTCGCTGGGTAACTTTGTATCCAATCAGCGTAGAGAAACACTGGGCGAAGGAATGGAGCCGACAGAAGACGGAACTATTGTAAATGTTGATATTCAGAAAAATGAACAGACTGGGGAAACAACGATCGAAAGTGTAGACTTTATACCGACCTGGGTCTACCGTCACAGTGATACAGGAAGCGCACCGTATACGTATCGTATCCTTCCGATAGAATCTGCCTTGGAGGACTCAAACTTGTCTGAAAGCTACAAAGAACGTATGAGAGGGTCTTATGAAAGAACAAGGGATAGAATCAACATGGATGAGCCGGATACAGAATAAGTATGATCTGAGTATATATCTTGATAGCTTGAAAAGCGGATGCCGGGGAGACCTGGATCCGCTTTTTTGTGACTTATCGATGCGCCGACTTTGATAAATTTAGAGGACGTAGTATGACTTTCTCCTGTGAACGATTTATTTATCGTTTAACATTCATTAACTTTTATTTAAGTTCAACAATTATTTATTGATATTCGATAAATATAGAGATAAAATGAAGGAAATGACTTAAACAGGAGTGTATGTATATGAAGAAAGAAACATGGGTATTAAAGATTGCTGTCATATTTATTATGTTACCGGTCTTAGCTATTATAGTTTTCGGTTTTCCGGCAATCATCCGTGATGCGGCAGAGAGCAGTATGCAGATGGCGATCGTACTGTATGGCATTCTTGCAGCATTATCACTCAGTATTTTCCCATTCGCAGCGGCTTTATTTCAATCATTTAAACTGCTGAATTATATTGACCACAATGAAGCCTTTTCAGATAAATCAGTCGATGCATTGAGAAAAATCAAGCGTTACGCCTTTTCCATTGCTGCTGTTCATGTATTGAGCTTTCCACTCTATTTCATTGTAGGTGAAGTGGACGATGCACCTGGAGTCATTCTGATTGGGCTCATGTTTGTTTCAGCACCGGCAGTCATCGCTGTTTTTGCAGCAGTTCTGGAAAAACTACTGGAAAATGCTTTAGATATAAAAAGAGACAACGAGTTAACGATATGAGGGGGTTCCTATGGCTATACAAGTAAACTTAGATGTTATGCTGGCAAAACGAAAGATGAGTGTCACAGAACTCTCAGAAGAAGTGGGTATCACACTTTCAAATATTTCCATTTTAAAAACGGGAAAGGCAAAAGCAATACGGTTCTCAACACTCAATAAAATCTGTCAGGTTCTTGAGTGTCAACCTGGAGATATCCTTGAGTATATAGATGAAGAAGATCAGTAACTTCAAGAGGTATAAGTTTTATATCGATTTCCTTTAAAAAGGATTCTAAAAAGAGAGAACGAGCAAGTTAATAGTCTAGGCTGAATATTCCCTATATAATAGATTTAATCGAAAGCATCTGATATGTACCACTAACCTATATGGAGGGAATTTCATGTCTACCAACACTAAAAATCTAACGATCGTTCAAATGAACGATACTCATGCTTATTTTGACTTGCATCCGGAATGGTTTTTTGAAAATGATCAGTTTGTTTACCGTAAAGCGGGCGGTTATGCCCGAATTGCTACTCTTTTAAAAGAAATACGAGAAAATTCCAACGATGTTCTTTTTTGTGATAACGGAGACACACTGAATGGAACGATGCCGGCAGTACGGTCGGAAGGTGAAGCTGTCATCCCAGTTTTAAATGAACTGGGCATCGATGCGATGACACTGCATTGGGAATTTGGTCACGGCCCGGAAACGCTTATCGAAAAATCAAAGAAACTAAAGGTTCCCATGCTCGCCGACAATGTGTACAAACTGGACGACGATAAGCGTCTCTTCCCGGCAAGCATTGTAAAGGAATATGGTGACTTGAGCGTTGGTATCATTGGTATTGCGTCCAACATCGTTGACAAGACCATGCCTGATTCGTTCAGCAAAGGGCTCAGGTTCACACTAGGTAAAGATGAACTGACTGAAATCATTCGTGACCTTAAAGAAAATAAAAAAGCTGACCTGATCGTGCTGCTCTCTCATCTGGGCTTTCCTCAGGATATCAAGCTAGTCAATGAAATTGAGGGGATCGATGTATGCCTGAGCGGTCATACGCATAACCGCCTTTTTGAACCAGTTATTGAAAACGACACGATAGTGATCCAGTCAGGCTGTCATGGCTCATTCCTCGGTCAGCTGGACTTGGAGGTAACGGACGGACGGATCACGGATTTCAGTCATCAGCTGATCGAAGTGTCCGAAGACATCGAGCCCGATCCGAAAATTTCGAAAATTATTGAACAGTCCCTCTCTCCATACAAAGATGAGCTCGCTGCCGTTGTCGGAGAAACAAAATCAGCTTTGAATCGTGCAACGATGCTTGAATCGACGATGGATAACTTTCTTTTATCCGCGATAAAAGAAAGTACAGGAGCTCAGATGGCCTTTTCTAATGGCTGGCGATATGGAGCCCCGATCGTTCCGGGACCAGTAACGATGAACGATTTGTATAATATCACACCTATGGATCCGCCTATCATGACGGCTGATCTAACCGGACAAGAACTCCTTGATATGATCGAACAGAATCTGGAACGTTCATTTGCCTCTGATCCCTATGAGCAGATGGGTGGTTTCGTCAAACGTTCTTTAGGATTGAAGGTTTATATAAAGATCGAGAATCCAAAAGGGCATCGTATCCAGGCTCTATATGTAGGGGATGAGCCGGTCAAAAAGACCGAAACATATAAGGTCGCCTACATTACGAAACAAGGCGTTGGCGATGATTTCGGCAGCAATAAAGAAAGATTTAACATGCATGCAATTGAGAGCATGAAAGCATATCTTGAAAAGCATAGTCCAGTGACTATTGATTATCTCGACACTTACAAACCTGTATAAGAAAGATAGGTGAACGTTCATTTTAGACCTTACTTTATTCCAATCACTCCTGCTTGCAGCGATAGGGGCAGTGAATCTATTTACCCTTGCTCTGTTCTATGTCGATAAGCAGCGTGCGATAAAAAGAAAGTATCGTATTCCTGAGAAGAAACTTCTAGTTTTTTCATTTGCCTTCGGGGGGCTCGGGGCATGGCTTGGAATGTTATTGTTCAGACATAAAACCAGACATCTGTTATTTAGAATCAGTCTCCCTGCAGCGGCACTGATCACGGTTTTAACAATCATCTTTGTATTGAACAAGTAAAAAACCCCCAACCTGCGGAAGGATTTCTCAGGTTGGGTCTTTTTTGTAATCATTTATTGGACAGTCTGAAATTGTCTCATCGAGGATTGGATCATTTCTTTCAGGTTTAACCAGATGCCTGTCTTTCCGTTTCGGAACTGAGTCTTTTTGCTGTTAGAACTGATTTAAATCAATGACCTTTTCTTCGAGCGGATCTGGAAGAGGCTTTCCGAATAAATAGCCCTGAAATAAATCATAACCTTTTTCTTTCAGCCACTTAAAGTCCTTTATATCTTCAATGCCTTCAGCTAAACACAAGGCACCGTACTTTTTGGCAGTACTTAAAAATGAACTGGCTATAGCCTGTTTTTTTGTAGAGCGACTCACACCTTGAGTAACAGTCATATCGAGTTTTATATAAGGAGGCTTTAACTCGTCAAGTAACCCAAGGGTATTATAGCCTGATCCCACATCATCAAGAGCATAGTTAAATCCATTGTTCCGATAGTATGTCAGTATGGATTTCAAGTGTTCTACATCATCGACTTTCTCAGTCTCAACGACTTCAAAAATGAAACGACTACTCTCGATAGACAAACTTTCTGCTAGGGCAGTCGTTGTTCTCAAACAATACTCTGGCTCATAAATGGCCGTGGGGATGAAATTGATAAAGGCTTTTTGATGGTCGTACAATCGCTTGACCTGTCTGACTCCCTGCATCCGGCACAGACGGTCGAGTGCGAAAGTCCGGCCCCGCAATTTTGCGGCAGGGAAGACTTTATCCGGATAAATGATCGTCCCCTCATCGTCAAAAAATCTCGCCAGCATTTCATAAGCGTATATTTTGCCATTACGAGCAATGATCGGCTGGAAATACATCTGAATATTTTTAGATTCTATAAGATCATCAAGCCAAGAAGAATGACGGTATTCGTCGAAGCGGTCCAGAGACAACCAGTCTTTGTAAGGTGCTTTGAAGAAAACCTTGGAATCGAGGTTCATTTCTCTTAAAAAATCCACTAAGTCATTGCTGGCTGTTTCAGTAGTATGTAAGATATTTTTATTCCAGGTGTAGGAGGAGTTGTGGTGAATGAAATCTCGGATGATTATATCTTGCAAGTGTCGCGGCAATTTAAATGATAAGCCGCTCTCAGTTGACTGACAGTTGGGGCATTGCATAATTATTCTCCTTTTTATACTATTTTATCATCAATAGAGATAAAAAGGTATGATGAAATCAAAAAGGGAGTCCAGGTAGATCTACCCACCTGGACTGCTTTAAGTTAGTAATATATCACTCTGTCACGGTTTTCTTCTGCCAGAAATCATGTTCCAGATAAAGACCAGTAAGGCAATGACAAGAAGAATATGGATTATTCCGCCTCCAATTTCAAAAATCAGTCCTAATAGCCAGAACAGGATCAATAACCCAATCAGTGTCCACAACATTGTATGACCTCCTCATTTTTTGATAATTTTATTATACCAAATAACTTTTATATTTATGAATAATAAGCCTCGTCTATTCAGTTCTTATTATTCGTTTCAAGTGATTGTGAATGGTAAACTTATAGTAGATAACTATTGAGAGAAGGAGAGGCACATGAGTATAGGCTATGCATGTTTGACGAAGGGCGTACCGGAAGCCAATTACAAAACTTGTCGAAAAAGTAATGCGACAAACGAAAATCTGATATCTCTGATCGAACATAACCTCAATGTTTTAGAAAGGATGATCGATTATAATCACCAGGAGGGTATCAGGCTATTTCGTATCAGTTCGGATATCATCCCCTTCGGTTCGGACTTCCTTGTCAATGATTTGGACTGGACAAAATTATTTGAAGTTTCATTTACCCAGATTGGTGAGAAGATAAAACGCTACGGTATTCGGGTATCGATGCATCCCGGTCAGTATACCGTTTTGAACTCACCCAGAAAAGAAGTGGTGGACCGTGCGATCGATGACCTTACATACCACACACTTTTTCTGAATGCTCTGGGCGTGGATGCAGAGAGTAAACTCATTCTGCATGTTGGCGGTGTCTATGGTGACAAATCAAGTGCGATGGACCGATTTGCGGTTGTCTATGAACAATTGGATAACCGCATAAAAGAGCGGCTCATCATTGAAAATGATGACCGGTCCTATACGATCGAAGATGTATTGTCTCTAAGCCGGCGGACTGGCGCCCCTGTCGTGTATGATAATCTTCATCACAGGTTGAATAACGATGGCGAGCTCTACTCGGATGCTTATTGGATAAATAAAGCAAAAAAGACCTGGCACAAAAAAGACGGCCGTCCCAAAGTACATTATTCCCAGCAGCAGCTGAATGGAAGAGAAGGGGCCCATTCCCAATTTATACGCATCGATGAATTTATGGCTTTCTATGAAGAGGTCAAACCGTGTGATGTGGATATTATGCTGGAAGTAAAAGACAAGAACCTTTCCGCAGTTAAGTGCCATTTAGCCACAACGACTGAACCTAAAATAAAGGATCTGGAAAAAGAATGGTCACGCTATAAGTACACAGTACTGGAACGCTCCCCTGAGATTTATGCAAGTATAAGAAATCTATTAAAAGATAAGTCTTCCTATCCCGTGATTCAGTTTTATCGTCTGATCGAAGCAGCGCTCAGTCAGGATATCGATATGAATAAAGCGATAAACAGTCTGGATCATGTATGGGGCTATCTGAATAAACAAGCCACAGCGAAAGAGAAAGAGCGGTATCGGAAATATAAAGCTGATATTTTGGAAGAACCGATGAATCTCGACAGAGTCAAACGCTTTTTATATAAACTGGCATTAAAGTATAACGAGGCTTATCTGCTTGGATCCTTATATTTCGAATTATAGGACTTTAGAGGAGGGTATAACAATGACAATCAAAAAGAGACTAGGCATTATTTACAGTGTTACGTTCATCCTTATGCTGGCTGTCAATTACTTGACAGCTACAGATGTGGGGATGGTTGCTGACGAAAATCCGGCGATCATTCAACCCGCCGGTTACGTCTTTTCGATCTGGGGAGTGATATACTTATTACTGTTTGTCTGGATCGTCCGGATGTTCTTTAAACATAATGATAGTGATCGTGTTTATGAAAGCATTCATTACTGGCTCGTGGCCAATTTTATTCTGAACGGATTATGGATCATTGCATTTACACAGCTTTGGTATCTAACTTCGGTCATCATAATAATCGGATTGCTCGTTACATTGTTCGTTATCTATAAAAAAATATCACACGTTTCGATAAACTGGTTTGATCGGGTACCCTTCTCCATCTACTTTGGATGGGGAACAGTCGCAACAATCGTAAATATCGTGACCTGGGTCAAAGAGATGGGCGTAGAAGAGGTAGTCGGATTTAACGAATACCAGTGGACTCTGGCTCTCCTTATTATCGGAACCGGCATCGCCGTTTTTGTTTCTCTGGTACATCATGACTGGCTTTATCCATTAGTTTTTGCCTGGGCTTTTGCTGGAATCATAGTGAGAAATGATTATGAAATGTTCTGGCTGACAGTCGTCTGTGGCGTAAGTATCCTGATCCACCTGGGTATCTCCTTGTATACGGGGATCAAACGGGCAAGAAGATAGGCAGTAAATCATCCTTCACTCCATGGGAAGTACAGTTATTTGTACATTTCCTTGGGGGAAGGTTTTTTGTTTGCACACAAGTTTCCCTTAAGAATAGTCAAAAAAATGGTATAATAATTCAAGACTTATATGGAAGGATGACAGATGTGCAGCAAAAGTTAAAAGTATTACCAGGGATTATCTTATCCTTAATGATCGCCATACTGGCTGTTTACATAGAAAGTATTTTGCCGGGACACTATATAGGATCCACGGTAATTGCCATGTTTCTGGGTATTCTTTTCCGTACCGTTTATTATGACGAGGACCGGCTCCAGGAAGGTGTCCAGTACGCTTCCAAAAAAATCCTAAAAGGAGCGATCATTTTACTAGGGGCTTCTTTGAATTTTTCTATTATATTGGAAGTAGGGAGCCAGACTCTACTTGTGCTGGTCTTTACACTTCTGACAGCATTCGGTGGAGGATATCTCTTAGGCAGATTATTCAATATCAACTGGAAATTGAGTAACATGATAGCTGCCGGGACAGCTATCTGTGGAGGCTCAGCCATCGCTGCACTGGCTCCGGTCATTGAAGCGGAAGACAGCGATGTATCCTATGCTATTTCGTCCACGTTTTTATTTGACGTCTTGATGATCGTATTATATCCGATCATTGGGACTCTGCTTTCATTAAGTGACACCTTTTTCGGTTATTGGGCCGGGACATCGATCAATGATACATCAAGTGTCGTTGCAGCAAGTTTTGCTTTTTCTGAAGTTGCCGGAGAAGTGGCAACGATGGTCAAGCTGACACGTACGTTAGCGATCATCCCGACAGTTCTGATATTCTCGACTATTTATTACAGAAAAAAACGCGAACAGCCGCACTTGAGAAAAGCAAGAGTCTCATTATCTGGTCTGGTTCCATGGTTTATCATTATATTTGTCCTGATGGCCCTTTTCAATTCAGTAGGGTTGATCAGTCCGGAAATATCTGGTGGAATGAAAACGGTAAGCCGCTTTTTGATGGTTGTGGCTCTAGCAGCCATTGGACTTAAAACGAATATTTCTGTCTTCATTAAAACGGGGTTCAAGCCCTTTATACACGGGTTTATCTTGTCGTCTCTGGTAGTTGTCGTGTCATATATCGTCGTTTTTTTCGTCATTGGCTGATCTTTATTGTTTTGGAGAGTGAGAAGTTTGAAAATATGTAATTAAAGACTAATGAGGTGTAAAGGAGTAGGAGGCGCACTTAAAAAAGAGGTGATTTTCATGAAAGTTTCAGAAATGAGTTTAGCTAACTGTAATCGCAAACCCATGACTTTTTGCAAAACTGATTGCTTGTTCGACAGTCATTTCTCTCCCTGGACGAAGCCCTTCGGTCTTATAGAGAGACGCATTATAGGGTTCGCCACGAAGCAGCATATAATATATAGCTGTCAAAAGGCGACGTGCAATGGCAATAATCGCTTTTTTGTGACCACGTCGTTTTTTTAACTGTAAATATTTCTGGCGGTGTTCGGCATGTTTCTCGCTGCGAACAACGGCATTTGCCAGTTGAACGAGAAGAGGTTTTAAATACTGTCCAGCTCTTGAGATACGGACAGATTTCTTTTTACCGGCACTTTCGTTATTGGTAGGTGTTAAACCTGCCCAGGAACAGAGGTGTCCGGCAGTTGGAAAGTGTGTCATATCGACACCGATTTCAGATAATATTTTCACAGCAGTTAGAGGATTGGCACAGCCGGGGACCGTTTGAATCAGCTCTCTTTCACGTTCATAGGGAGTTGCGGTCGTCAGGATGAGTTGGGTCAGCTGATCTTTACTCGCCATTAAACTGTCATAATGACCTTTAATGATGCGCATCTTTCCTGCTTGTTCAGGCGTGATTTTTCCATCGATAGCCAATTCGAGGTCGGATAATTTATTTTTCAAACGGCTATGAATCAGAGCAGGGAGATCGATTTCATCAATTGGTTTTTCTAGGATGGCATCGATAATGCGACGGCCACTCACACCGAGGGTGTCGGATAGGACACTAGAAAGCGCAATGTTGGAAACCGTAAGGGAATTTTGAAGACGATTCTTTTCGCTGGACGCTATATTCGTCAGTTTAAAGTGATACCGAGTCAAATCTCTTAATTCTCGAATAGGTAGCTCTGGAATAAAACTACTCATAAGCAAATCGTGTTTAAATAAATCAGCGATCCATTTTGAATCCTTTTTATCTGTTTTCTTTCCTTTGATAGCTTTTAGATATTTGGGGTGAGCAAGACAAACGTGGCGAGAAGATTCAAGTAAATTAAAGACGGGAATCCAATATTTACCCGTAGATTCCATACAGACGTCAAAACAGGAGTAGTAATCCAACCATTCATTTAACGCTCTCAACCCTTTAGTGAACGTAGAAAATCGTTTCTGATAGTAATGTGTGATGCCGTGATCATCGGTTATAGCAATCGTGGCTACAACAAACGTTTTATGAACGTCGATCCCACAGCAGTTTGGATAGACGATCGATAGCACTTCAATCAGCTCCTTAAATAAAAAAATAGAAACAATCCTGCTCAGGGACTGTTTCGCTCTCTACAAACGAGTTGTTTGATCAAAGATAAGTTTTCAGGCTCAATGTCCTACTTAGTTGTGCTTGAAGAGCGAAACGACACATATAAACATGCGAGGTCATGCATGAAACTCATGCACTTACTCACCTCCCCGTGATTTGTAGTATGAGCAGGTTGTTTCTGAGTAGAGTATACACCAAACGCCAACGGCGTCACACGTTTTTCATCTCGTGTTGTGCCTTGAGCGAAGCGAAAGGAATGAATTATAAACATGAAAAAAATGTTGAAAGTTTTCGGAATCATATTGATAAGTGTATGCATGCTCTGGTTCCTGCTCTTTTTATTTCCGCTGTCTTCAAAGACTGATCATGCTTATTTTGAAGTCGAAGAAGAACCACTTGTTATTGCCCATCGGGGAGGAAAGGCCCTGGCACCTGAAAACACACTGGAAGCATTTAGAAATGCATCCGAAATCGGTGCTGATGTACTGGAGTATGATGTGCATATCACAGCAGATGGTCACCTGGTCGTCATCCATGATGACACGGTGGACCGCACGTCAAACGGTTCTGGAAACATCAACAAAATGACTTTGGAAGAAGTGAAAGCCTTAGATGCCGGTTACCATTTCGAAGATGAAACCGGTGACTATCCCTATAGAGGGACCGGTGTACAGATCCCTACAGTGGAAGAGGTCTTTTCGGAATTCGGCGACAAGAAACATCTGATCGAACTCAAAGATACCAATATGCCTGTTATGTATGATGCCCTGATCGATGAGATGTGGAATCATATTCAAGACTATGACATGAAAGAGAATGTTTTGATCGCCAGTTTCGATCACGATATCAATCTCAAATTCAAAGATATCTCAAACGGTGAAGTGGCTATAGGGGCAGGCGAGGAAGAAACACGTCAGTTCGTCATGATGCACAAAGCGTTTCTCAACGCTCTTTACCAGCCCAAGGCTTCTGCCTTCCAGTTGCCCACTGAAAGAGAAGGATATGATCTGGCAGACTGGAAACTGATTCGTGGGGCAAATAATCGGGGCATGCATGTTTATTACTGGACGATCAATGAGGAAGAGACAATGAAAGAGCTCATAGAACTGGGTGCCCACGGTATTATGACAGATGATCCGCGTCTACTATTGAATGTGTTGTCAGAGTAAGAGAATTAGTTGAAAAAATTACAGACAGAGAGGGACATTGGATGAAGCTGACTTTATTTGAAACAAGTGATATTCATGGTTATGTCTATCCCACAGACTATCAGTCTCGTATCCAGGATGCGGAATATGGCTTACTGAAACTTGCTTCTTTATTGAAAAAGGAAAGAAAGGCAACGACAGGAGCAAGCCTGGCGATTGAAAATGGAGACATCATTCAGGGATCTCCCTTCACGCATTATCTCGTCAAGCACAAACATTCTGCCGGACTTTTAATGGAAATCGTCAATGATCTTAAGTTCGATGCCGGAATCATTGGCAACCATGAGTTTAATTATGGTCTGGAATACCTGGAATCTGCAGTATCATCAGCAGATCACCCTGTTTTATGTGCCAATATCCTGACGGGTGAAGGAAACACAGCTTTCGGTGAACCGTATAAAATTTTTGAGTTAGAAGGCATAAGCGTGGCGGTTCTGGGGTTGACTACGCAATACATACCGCACTGGGAACATCCCGAAAACTATTCGGGACTGACTTTTGAGTCAGCTTTAAAAACAGCAAAAACCTATGTCCCTCTGTTGAAAGAAAAAGCAGATATCGTCGTGGTCAGTTACCATGGCGGATTTGAAAAAGACCTCCATACGGGTCAGCCGACTGAAACACTCACAGGAGAAAATGAAGGATATGCTATATTAAGTGAAGTTCCCGGCATCGATGTTCTTCTTGCCGGACACCAGCATCGGCTCATTGCAGAAGTGGTCAATGGTACAGCTATCGTCATGCCAGGCAGTAAAGGTGAATATCTTGGGAAAGTCGTACTCGACCTGGAGAAAACTAAAGGGAAAGTAACGATCAAGTCGATGGAAGCTGAGCTGCTGTCTGTTAAAAATGAACAATTGGATGAACAGCTTGCTGCGGAATATCTTTGGGTGAATGATGAGGTGGAAGACTGGCTGGATCAGCCGATCGGCCGTGTTGAAGGTGACATGACGATCGACGATGTTGAAACAGCGAGAAAAGAAGAACATCCTTATATCGAATTCATCCAGCGTGTTCAAATGTATTATTCAGACTGTGATATTTCAGGTACAGCTTTATTTAATAATAGGGTCAAAGGATTCTCTAATTCGGTCACGATGAGGGATGTCGTTTTAAATTATATTTACCCTAACACGCTGGCTGTGTTGAGTGTTTCAGGACAGGATCTGAAAGCAGCGCTTGAACGGTCTGCGTCCTACTTTACACTGAATAATGAAAACGAAATAGTTGTAAATCCGGAGTTCATGGATCCGAAACCGCAGATGTACAATTATGACATGTACGAAGGCATCGATTATGTCATAGATGTGGCTCAACCGGAGGGAGAACGTATTGTTTCGTTTATGTATCAGGGTAGAGAGATTCTGCCTGAAGACAGTCTTGATATCGTCATTAATCAGTACCGTGCCGTCGGTGGAGGCAACTACACTATGTTCGATACGGGTAAAATAATACGGGAAGTGACGATCCCCATGAATGAATTGATTGGCGATTATTTTGCAGCTTTTTCTCCAGTAAAAGCTGGAGTGAATAATAATTTCAAAGTCATATCTTCAAAATAAAGAGGATGGGAAGAATAACTCCCAGCCTTTTTGTTTTGTGAAGTCTTTTTATAGAAAGAAAAATAATCTCATGATTGATTTTGTTGTTTTGTGACCACTTCCTGGAGAAACACAGCATTAACTAGTCGCAAAACAGTTATTGCGACCACTTCCTTGAGAAACACAGCATAAACTGGTCGCTAAACAGCTATTGTGACCACTTCCTGGAGAAACACAGCATTAACTGGTCGCTAAACAGCTATTGTGACCACTTCCTAAAGGATTACAGGATTAACTGGTCACAATAAGGCTATTACGACCACTTCTTGAAAATTTTTAGCGTAAACTCGTTACAATATTGTTAGATAAACATAGGAAGAAGCTGGGAGACATGTCCCAGCTTCGTTTACGAGAAATCGTTACTATTTGCTGATAAGATAATCCATAATGCAGTTCGATATATGCGAGTCGTTAACAATTATCAGTAGAAATCGATTCTATATACTCTGACTATCTGAACACGTTCGGGAAAATCATTACACGTTTTAATGAAAAACAGCAGGTACAACCTCTATTAAAGGTTATGCCTGCTGTTTTTAGTATGTTATCACATTTGTTCCCGATTGAACTGTTCTGTTAAATCAAAAGGTTCCACATGCACATCTGTGTGCATCACATCAAATTCTTCGTAAAGCAATTTTTCGATGATTTCGGTGATGTCATGACCTTCCTGCACGGTCATCTCGCCATCCACTAGAATAGTTACATCCACATAAGTATTCGCTCCGTACATCCGCGCTTTTATCGACGGCACGCTTTTTACTCTAGGGATCATGAGTATTTTGGTTTTATAAAGGTAAAGATGTTTATCTTTGAATCCATCGGATAATGAGAAGGTACTTTCCTTAAATACTTCCACACCCGTTTTGACAATGATAATAGCGACGATGGAGGCCATGATACTGTCCAGCCACACCCAGCCGATAGAGGCACCCAAAATAGCAGCAGCCGTCGCCAGACTCGTCAGACTGTCCGCCAGATTATCCTGAGAAACAGCCTTTAAACCAGTACTTTTTGCCTTTTTTGCTAAATTCAGATTGTAGCGATAGAGTATAAACAGTATTAAAGAACTGATCAGCGCAACGACAGCAGCCAGCCGGTTAGGCGGGATCAGTTCACCTCTATAGAGGCGTATGATACTGCTTTGGAGTACCTGAAATCCCACAAAAAGCATAATAAAGGATGTGATCAGGCTGGCTATGGGTTCGGCCTTCCAGTGGCCATAAGGGTGATTTTCATCAGCAGGTTTTCGTGCGGTTTTCAGTCCCACCAAAACAGTAACGGATGAGAGGACATCAGTCAGATTATTGAACCCGTCTGCTGATAAAGAGGTCGAACGCATAAAGTAACCCACTGCCAGCTTTACAACAGCAAGAAGTACATAGACAGCGATAGAAACTCTGGCACCTTGTTCGGCAATTTTGACACGTTTTATTTGGCTTTTCAAACTATCCCTACTTTTTCATTAGTTCATTCGATACTTTTCCATATACTTATTTATTCTATAAGAATGACGATGAAAAAACAACAAAGAACTTTTTTAGATAAGGAGTGATCGCTAAAATAATCCTAGGATGAGAGGGTTAAGCATATCAGGATGTTTGTTTACCAGTTTTGTACGTCAGACCGAGCCCCTTTGAAATTATTCTTTTTTTCGTGACGGGAAGCTAAAACGGCTTCGACATCTTCAATTGAAGCACCGGTCTGATACAAAAGTACTCCCAGATGATACAAGACATCGGCGGCCTCACTGGCTATTTCTGTTTTATCTTTGTTTTTTGCTCCGATCACGACTTCAAAGGCTTCTTCACCGAACTTTTTAGCTATCTTATCGATACCTTCATTCAGCAGATAGTTTGTATATGATTTCTCTTCACCAGTCTCTGCCGGGTTTTCTATCGTTGCTTCGATATCTTTCAGGGTGAAAGAGGGACCGAGATCGAAACAGCTTTTTGACCCCGTGTGACAGGTCGGACCGGCCGGATCGATCATAACGAGGAGGGCATCCTGGTCACAATCCAGGTACATGTCTTTGACGTACTGGACATTACCGCTGGATTCGCCTTTTTTCCATAATCTGTTTTTAGACCGGGAAAAGAACCAGACAACGTCATCCTGTTTTGTCTTTTCAAAGGCTTCTTCGTTCATATAGCCCATCATGCGAACATCTTTTGTGGTGTAGTGCTGAAGGATAACGGGAAGTAATCCTTTTGAAAAATCAGGCTGCAGTGAATCGTAGTTAGTCATGGCGCATCGGCACTCCTTTTAATTGGCATAGATCTTTGACTTCGTGTATGGAGACATCTTCATCGTGGAAAATGGAGGCGGCAAGCCCAGCTGACACATCAGTATTCTGGAAAAGGTCTGCAAAATGCTGGGCATTTCCTGCACCGCCGGAAGCGATGACCGGGATAGTCACGGTTTCTTTGATTTTTTTAAGCAGTTCGTGGTCAAAGCCCTGCTGCATGCCGTCATAATCCATGCTGGTGATCAGCAATTCTCCTGCTCCTCGCGCTTCCACTTCCTTGACCCAATCCAGAGCTTTGACCTCGGTTTTTTTCTTGCCGCCGTGGGTGTAGCAGTACCAGTCCTGATCTGCTTCCTCCCATTTGGCGTCGATGGCGATGCAGATACACTGTGAACCGAATTTTTCGCTGGTTTCATTTATCAGCGACGGATCATTCAAAGCAGCTGAATTCAAGCTCACTTTATCTGCACCGGCATTCAATACAGCTGAGATATCTTCCGAAGATTTCAGGCCACCCCCGATAGTCATGGGGATGAAGAGTTCTTTAGCGGTTTCCCGTATAACATCGAGCATCAGGGCATTCCCTGTATGTGTTGCTGAGATATCAAGAAACACCAGCTCATCGGCACCTAATGTATTATAACGTTTCGCTAATTCGACTGGATCGCCGATCTCTCGAAGACCTTTAAACTGGATTCCTTTGACGACGACACCATCTCTGACGTCCAGACAAGGGATGATACGTTTTTTGATCATGAAATTTCCTCCCAGAAAGCTTCTGTATTAGCGGCTTTTCCGACAATGGCCGCTTTAATACCGGCTGTTTCCAGACGTTTCAAATCGTTTAAACTGCGTATGCCGCCGGATGCGGTAACTGGGTGAGGGGTCAGATCGGCCAATTTTTCTGTCAGTTCGAAGTTAGGGCCCTGCATTTTCCCGTCTTTAGAAATGTCCGTATAAATAATGCCTCCCAAAGCAAGCGAAGCCGTTTCTTCAGCAACATCATAAATCGTTTTATCCACGGATTCTGTCCAGCCATTCACTGCGACCTGATCTTTTTTTGCATCAAGTCCCAGATAGATCTTGCCTGGATAGAGCGTAGTCATTTCTTCCAGCCACTGACTGTCCTGCAGTCCCCGCGTGCCGACGATGACGTAAGAGGCACCACTGAATAGGTAGTGAACGGATACCACCCCCGATTTCGACAGGGGAAGTACTGGATTCGATCAATTCCTTGATGAACGTTTTGTCGCTGGGTTTTTTGTGTAAGGCACCCATGAGATCAACGATATGGATGCGTGTGACCTGTTTGAATCGATTGTAAAAAGAGATGGCTTCTTTCGGGGACCGTTTCATGACTTCTTTTGAATCATAAACGCCCTCAGTCAGGCGTACACTCTGCTGATCGATCAAATCGATCGTCGGCCAGATTTCTATCATAATTTAAAACCGCCTTTCAAAGCCTGATCAAGGATGTGAAGACCCTGGTCACCACTTTTTTCCGGGTGAAACTGGATACCGATCAGATTGTCTTTCTGTACGATAGCGACAACAGGATCTCCATAATTTGCTGTGGCAACAATATTTTCATCTGTGTGTACTTTGTATGAATGGATAAAGTACACATCCCCTTGTAAAGAAGGAAGGATGAATTCAGTTTATTCCATCCCAGATGAGGAACGGGAAGCGACCCTGTGATTTTTTTGACTGTCCCCGGAAGATATCCCAACCCGTCCGCATCTCCTTCTTCACTGTGCTCAAAAAGAAGCTGCATCCCTAGACAGTTTCCGATAAAGGGTTTCTGCTTTTTTTATTCAGTCAATACGGGGACCAGATCGAGTTCGTTTAAACGGTTCATGGCATCTTTAAAATGTCCGACACCAGGGAGTATGATCGTATCAGCCGCTTTTTAGTTTAGTGACATCATGTGTTACAACTGACTCATATCCCAAATAGTGAAGCGCGTTAGACAAGTTGGCGATATTACCTAGACCGTAATCTACAATGGCAATCATTCTTCAATGACTCCTTTCGAAGAGGGGAGTCTGGAAACATCCGAAGACTGCGATGCTTTTCTCAAAGCCTGAGCAAAAGACTTGAACAGGGCTTTGATTTCATGATGGGTATTTCCGCCACGTAAAAGATCCATGTGCACGGTCAGTCGGGCATGCATAGTCAGAGCATAGAAAAATTCTTTGACCAGCTGAACATCAAATCTTCCCACTTTCTGGCTGGAAAAATCCGCATCAAAATGCAGATAGGGACGACCGCTGATATCAACAACCGTCCGGGCCAACGTCTCATCCATCGGCACATAGGCAGTTCCGTAACGTTCGATCGATGACTTGTCCTGATTCAATTCGGCAATGGCCTGCCCGAGCAGGATACCGATATCTTCGGTCGTGTGATGATCGTCGACCTCTGTATCACCGTCAACTGTGACATCCAAAATGTAATGTCCGTGAAAGGCAAACAGGTCCAGCATGTGATTCAAAAAGCCCACACCTGTATCGATCGATGATTCTTTCAATCCTTTGTCTACACTTAGTCTGATTTTTGTTTCTTTTGTATTGCGTTCTTTGGTTACAGTCATTGAGAGTCACTCCATTTTCTGACGATTTGTCTGAGCTCTTTCATTTCTTCAGTGGTTGCGATCGAATATCTCACGGCTTCTTTGAGCGTCGGATGATCCGATTCGGGATACAATTTAGGCTGAAAGCCGTGCTGCTTAACATAAGCTCCCAGCTCCAGTGCTTTTTTTCCATGTGTGAATAAAAAGTTCGTATGGCTTTTCAGTATGCTGATATGTTCTCCCGCTTCTTCATGAAAGATTAGCTGAAGTTCTTTTGCCAGCTTGCGGTTCAATGCAATAAAGTCACTGAGTCTCTCCGGCTGATTCAGTAAATAATGAGCAATATTTAAAGAAAACGTATTGAGCGGGTAAGGATGCGCTATGGAATTCAGAACATTCATTGTTTTTTCAGTCGACATGGCAACACCGATCCTCAACCCCGCCAGCCCGTAAACTTTGGAAAGCGTACGAAAGCGAATGACATGATCGCCTTCCGGATAAGAGGGAAGCTCTTCCAGAAATTCGGCGTAGGCTTCATCAATGATCAGGTAGCCTTTTACTTCTTCCATCAATTCTGCAGCTTTTTCAATGAATTCGACCGGATGCATCATGCCAAACGGATTGTTCGGCTGTGAGAAAATGAAGACGGAAGGGCGGTACTCTTTTATTTTCTCAAAGACTTCTTCATAGTCAAAAGTCATGTCTGCCTTGGCATCCACTTTGATCAGGGGACGCTTGAACTGGATGGCGTATTCTTCATACATGACAAAATCCGGATCTAAAATCAAGGCAGGGCCTTCACCTAATATGATCATGGCTTTTTGGATCCATTCATCAGAGCCGTTCGCAAAAGAGACTAAATGGGGATCCAGTCCATTATAGGCAGCATAGCTTTCCTGCAGCTTCTCGTACTCATTATCCGCATACTTATTGAAGTGTGTGTCTATTGCGAGAGCGCTGATTTCATCTTCAGCCAGTGCTCTATAAGGACTTTCATTTTTATCTATACGTATCATTTGTTTTCCTCCATTCGACAGGCTAATGAATCATGGTGGGCCTGCAGTGATTCCTCCAGAGCTAGACGCATACCGCTTGGAGCCATGTGCTTGAACGACTCTTCTTTCAATGCAATGATCGAATTGGTCCGCAAAAAATCATTGACCGTCAGACCGCTGCTGAAACGTGCGGTACCTCCTGTTGGTAAAACGTGACTGGGTCCTGCCACATAGTCACCGATGGCTTCTGGAGAATAGTCACCGATGAATAAAGCGCCGGCTGTATTGATGCGATCGATATAGGAACTGGCATCTTTCGTTTGAATGGATACATGTTCACCTGCGATGGTATTGACGCAGTCGATGGTTTCTTCTTTATCAGCTGTCAGAATAGAGTAGTGATGATCTCTGAGACTGGTTTTTATAATAGCGGTACGGGGCTGGTCATCGACCAGATCATCGACTTTTTGCTGGATCTCTTCAAGTTTTTCCTTGCTTTCACTGATAAGGAATGTACGGGCGAGTACATCATGTTCAGCTTGAGCAAGCAGGTCGTAAGCGACATAATCTGCACGTGTGTCCTCATCAGCAACCACAACGATCTCACTTGGCCCTGCAATCGAGTCGATACCGACATCACCGTAGACCATTTTCTTGGCTAAGGCAACATACTGATTACCTGGCCCTGCGATTTTATCAACGGCCGGAATGCTTTCTGTTCCATAAGCTAAAGCGGCAATGGCCTGTGCGCCACCGACTTGAAAGACACGATCGACTTTAGCGATATGGCATGCCGCAAGGATCGCCTGATTCACTCCACCTTTTTGGGGTGGTGTCGTCACAATGATTTCATTAACACCTGCGACCTTTGCTAAAACTGCTGTCATCAAGACGGTCGAAACCAGGGGGGCGGTTCCTCCAGGGACATAGATGCCGACACGATTCAGTGGATGTACTTTCTGATAAAGCTCCGATGTTTTACCGTCTGAGATTTTTATAGACTGCTGATAATCCCATATATTTTGATAGGCCAGTTCTAAAGATGTTCTTAATTCATCCTCAATGGCATGATAGGCTGATTCAAGCTCAGTCTGCATGACTTCAAGTGTATCCAGTTTGACGTTGACGAATGTTTCAGAATAATCATAGAGAGCCTGATCTTTGTTCTCCTGCACTGATTGGATGATCGTCATGACTTGTTTCAATTTATCCCAATCTGTTTTATTCGTTGAAGCGATCACTTCTTTGAATGAATTGAATGTATACATATCATCTAACCTCGCTTTTTTAATTGATTTATGATTGATTGTATTTCTGTATTTTTTGAAAAGAATGCGTGTTTGTTGGCTATCAGCCGCGCATTGATATGATCCAGACAGACTTGTTCCTCCAGACCATTTTCCCGGAGAGTGGTTCCCGTCTGAACGATATCCATAATGGCATCAGCCATATCGATCTTAGCGGCCAGTTCCACAGACCCTTTCAAGGGAATGATTTTAACGGGCTGTCTGATGGAGTCAAAGTAGTCCTGTGTATATTTGACATATTTCGTTGCGACGATCGGATACGTATCTTTTTCTGATTTTGCCGCCAGCGCAAAGTGACAGTAACCGAAAGGCAGATCCATCAGGTTATTTATCTGACGGTTCTGCTCATAGAGAACATCACTTCCAGTGATACCCAGATCGGCAACGCCTTCTTCGACATAAACCGGTACATCTTCACCCTTCACTAACAGGAAACGGGTGTCTTTTTTCTCGATCAACAGTTCTCTCGAGATGGATTCAAGCGCAGTGTACCACTGTCTTAATTTCTGTTGCTTCAAAAAAGCTATAAAATCTTCTAGTTGTCTCCCTTTAGATAGTGCAATGGTTATCACGATGATTTTCCTCTCTGAACATTAGTCTTTAAAAATAAGCTGGATAAATTAATAGCCATACCGAATGCCCGGGTAGGGCTGGAGTACTGTCCGCCGGTCAAAACAGGTTCAACGGAGTAGTCGGCATAGAATTGCAAAAAGATACCTTTATAATAAGATTGGGGAGGGATGGAAAACAGGTCGCAGTAAACGACCCGGATATTGTTTTCAATAAGCTGATCCTGCCAGCGCTGAATCTCTTCCACAGGTTTTCTTAAATCGGGGAAATATTCTTTTGCATAATCCAGCTGATCTGGTACCGGCTGACTCATGAGTCTGACGACTGGATGTGAGTCACCCAGTCTTTTGGTCAGTCCATCCAGGTTGCGTTCACCAAGATACTGCATGATCTCGGAGTTCTGACGTTCACTTTTAGACAAAAGTTTTTTCAGCAGGGAATAGTGACTGATCACAGCAACATCCAGAGAGAGAGCAAGATTTTCCTTGATATATTGGAGAAGGTCCTGCATTGTAGAGAGCTGTCGGGAAATGTCATCTGTAAAAATTTCCATTCCAAACTGCATTTTTTCTTGATCCATAGGAAAAACCGGACCGGAGTAGGCGATTTTATCCGTTTGCAGTTTGTATTTTTTTCTATAACGCACGATGGCATCAGTCCAGTCGCTTCGCAGCGATAAGAGTGAATCACCTGCCTGCCAAATGTGTCTTGATTTCATCATTTTCAGATCATCTTCTGAAAGCCGGTCCCATTCGAATCGTTCCAGTAGAGACAAATCCAGCAAATCATATCCTAAGAAATGGAAACGATGAAGAAAATCCATTTCTTTGCGCTTTTTCTCTAATAAATACTGACTATTTTTCTCAAGACTCATCCAGCAGCTCCTCATTTCCATTTATTTATTATTTTGATACAATGATTTTATATTATAATATAAAATCATATAGATTAGAAAATTTTAATATAAAAGATGTTTTTATGAAAGATTTCAAATTTGAAGGTTTGGAGAAGATCAGATGACAGGAGACAATCATGTTCATACTCATTTCTGTCCTCATGGCAGCGAGGACGAGATGGAAGCCTATATCAAGACAGCATTGAGTAAAGGATTGAAGCAGCTCACGTTTACTGAGCATGCGCCGCTTCCAATAGAAGACACCACACCTCAAAAAGACAGTGCCATGAGAGCTGAAGATGTTGAAGCCTACTTGAAACGGGGCGAAGACCTGAAAGAAAAATACAAAGAAAAGATCACTATAAATACTGGATTCGAGATCGATTATTTAGAAGGGATGGAGGAAGAAACGAAAACATTCCTGCAACGCTATCCTGAAACAGTACCGCATTCTATATTGAGTGTCCATTTTTTAAAGATACCGGATTCCGGTTACTTCTGTATCGATTACAGTAAAGAGGAATTCCTGAAAAAAATGAAAGAAACCGGTTATGAAAAATTAACCACATTGTATGAGGAAACACTCATGAAGGCTCTGGCGGTTCCTTATGGCAAATGGACCCCTAAAAGGATCGGTCATATCACCTTGATAAATAAGTTTAGTGAAGCTCATGACCATCAAGATACGGTCAACTGGGAAGTTATACTGGAACAGGTGAAAAATAACGGGTATGATCTGGATTATAACTTTGCTGGAATAGACAAACCTTACTATAAAAAGACCTATCCTGACGCAGCACTTGTTGAACGAGCCGTAAAAAAAGGCATCTGGCTAGTTTATGGCTCGGATGCACATCAGTCAAAAGATATTGGAAGATATTTTGAAAGGGGAATGAATAATGGATAAAATTTCATACGAGGTAGTCGAACATCTTGCCGTTCTTTCTGAAACACCCAAAGGATGGAAGAAAGAGCTGAATTTAGTGAGCTGGAATAACCGCCCGCCGAAGTTTGACATCAGAGAGTGGAGTCCGGATCACACGAAAATGAGCAAGGGACTGACGTTCAACAATGATGAATTAGCTCAGCTGAAAAAGGTACTATCTGAAATCGATCTCTAAATGAATTGGAAAAAGGGATGACAGATTTGTTATAATCGAATATAATATATACTTTTATCAAGGGAGCGATAAAATGGAACATGTACGCTTGAACAATGGTACAACAATGCCTTACTTAGGAACAGGGACAAATACGTATGGGAAGGAGAATAATGACTATAACGGTGACCTGAATGGCGATTTTTCTGCTTTGGAGTCGGCGATAAAAATGGGTTACCGATTGATCGATACGGCTATATCCTACAGGAATGAAGCGGGAGTAGGAAAAACAGTCAAAGAAAGTGGTATCGACCGCAGTGAATTCTACCTCACTACCAAGATTCCTCCTCAGGATGACTATGTAAAAGACAAACAGACGGTAAGAAAGACGCTGAATCAGAGCCTTAAAAACTTGCAGAGTGACTATATCGATTTATATCTCATTCATAAACCGATCGAAGATGAAGATAAATTGAAATTGACATGGGAAGTACTGGAAGAATTTGTAGGAAAAGGAAAAATCAGAACGATCGGCGTGTCAAATTTTACGAATGAGGATTTGGAAAAACTGGGCCAGTTTGCCACGATCAAACCGGCTGTTAATCAGATCAAGTCTAATCCTGTAGAATGGAATAATGAATGGATCAAATTTATGCTTGATCGTGACATCAGACCGCAGGCTTGGGGACCGATGAAAACGACAGAACAACACCGTGACGTTTTAGCTGAAATTGGTGAACGTTATGGCAAAACGTGGGCACAGGTCCTGCTTCGCTATCAGACCCAGAGAGGCATCATCGTCATCCCGAAATCTCATGATCCCAAAAATCAGAAAGCTAATCTGGAAAGTCTGGACTTTCTGCTCTCTGATGATGATATGAAAAAAATAACTCAGCTGTAAAATGTAAAACAGGGTATTCTCCTCTTAAAGAGGAAAATACCCTGTTATTAACTTGTTCAGGAAGAGGTAGTGAGTGCCTGCTTAGCCAGTTCATCTGCTCTTTCGTTATAAATGACGCCAGTGTGAGCTTTTACTTTCACAAAAGAGATGTTTATCTTGTTTTTAAAAGCTTTAAAGAACTTAACATAATCCTTGGATACTGTTTTATTTGCCTTCCACTGCCCCGTTGCCCACATTTCGATGCCCAGATAGTCATAATAGATGATGATATCTTTGTAACTGTTGTCGATTGCCCACTTGATAGCGTTTAATGCACCAAAACATTCTCCGGCTATCTGGAAACTTTCTGCATATTCAGGATCGCGTGCTGAATTATTCAGTTCTGCCAGAACCTTGTTGTTTTTAAGTAACACCACTCCATAGCTGTAAGTCTGTGTTCGCTTGTCAAAAGAACCATCAACGTAGGCAACAAGTGAATCTGGCGTGACCAGACTGGGTGTTTCCAAGTCACCATTTACATATTCCTGTGCTTCGCGTTCAGTCTGAAACGATTTAAACTGAGCGCTGGGATATCCTGACACTTGTTTTTGAGCGTCCGGCCAAGTAGAATATATACCCGGCTTGCGTCCTTTTTTTACTGCGTAATATTTTTTCGGCATAACTTCTCCTTCAGTCAAAACTATTTATTCTACTACTTTAGAAGAAGAGGGGCGTCTTGTCAATTCAGTAATAATAGAAAAAGCAGGTAATGTAAAAAGGATTATATACGTACAGTGATTGTATGTTAGAATAAGTGGAGATAATAGAAGAGTTTTTTAAGATAATAACAGGTGCAGGAGTCGAGGGGCTCTGGCATTTTTGAAAGGAAAGAATACACGTGAGCAATCAAGACAAAAAAGATAAACAGCCTGAACTGTCTACTGATGCACTGGATAAGGTCATCAATCCGGAAGATAAAACAGTTAAAAAAATCGATTCAGATCACATCTCTATTAAAGACGACAAGTATAAGATCGTGAAAAATTATAGAGAAGCTCTGGACCTTGAATTATTGGAAGAGAGATACAGTGATTTTCTGGAAAAGTATGATTACATCGTAGGAGATATGTCTTACGGGAAATTAAGATTACGTGGATTTTATCAGGATGAGGTAAAGAAGATCCCAATCGATATGCGCATCTCATATCTGGAAGATTATTTGCTGGAGTACTGCAGCTTCGGTTGTGCTTATTTCGTACTGGAGAACTTGGAACCGAATAAAAAGCAGTCGACTCGTCAGTATGAGTCCAGCCGCAAACCTCAGTCACAAAGTAAAGGCAAAAAGAACCGTGGCGGGAAAAAACCTTATAAAAAAAAGAAGGCGTCTCATCCTTCAAAAAAATCAGATAAAAAGGAAAAAACGACTTCCAGCACCAATTCAAGCGGTAAACGATCATTTACAAAAAAGAACCGGAACAAAACTGAGGATTCTAATCAGAAAAAAGAAGAAGTCAAAGAAGTAAAAAGTAATAGCGGCAAGACCCGCTTCCAGATCAGAAAAAAGAAAGATTAGGAGTCAAATCATGCAGGATATCAAATATCGCGGTTATTTTATCGATCTCGACGGCACAATGTATAAAGGAACAGAACCAATCAAGGAAGCCCCATATTTTGTAAAAAAACTGAAAAATAGTAAAATTCCCTATCTATTCCTCACTAACAATTCGACCAGTACCCCCGAAGAAGTTGCGGATAGATTAAATAAAACATTCAATATACCGGCAAAAGCCGAGAATATTTACACAAGTGCTCTTGCCACAGCCGATTACGTTAAAGCGTTGAAAGGGAACCGTGTCTACGTGGTCGGAGAAGATGGATTAAGACAGGCTCTGACTGACGTCGGATGTGAACTGGTAGATGAGGACATCGATCATGTCGTTGTAGGACTTGACAGGCATCTGACATATGATAAATGTGAAGTTGCCAGTCTGGCTATCCAAAAAGGGGCGACGTTTGTAGCAACGAATAAAGATACCAATATCCCTACAGAAAGAGGGATGAGCCCCGGAGCAGGATCTGTGATAGCCATGATCGAAAGAGCCTCTCATACTAAGCCGATATTTGTTGGAAAACCCGAAAAAATCATGATGGCTTCAGCATTGGATAAACTGAACCTTTCTAAAAAAGAGGTACTCATGGTCGGGGACAATTACGAAACGGATATTATGGCGGGAATAAACAGTCAGATCGATACACTGCTTGTACTCACAGGATTTACGAAGAAAGAAGACCTTGAGTATCTGGAGATCCAACCAACGTACGTAATCAATACACTGGATGAGTGGGGCGATGATCGTGCCTGACATTAAAAAAATTGCAGGTGTAATCAGTCTGATTCTATTTATTATTACTGTCAGCATAGCGTTTGTCATATTATTTACACCTTTGTACTACTATTCAGCCTGGTCTCTTGGCCTGCCGGAACAGCTGGGTATGTCAATGGAAACATTAATGGAGAACTATCATGTTTTACTAAGGTATCTTCATTTCCCGTGGATAACCGAACTGAACTTTCCGGACTTCATAAGTTCTGACAGTGGGTTGTTTCATTTCTATGAAGTGAAGCTTCTGTTTTATCTCAATTATTTTGTCCTGATCGTTTCGTCAATTGGCAGCTTCTTTTATTTGAAATCACTGAAGAAGAATAAACGCTTCTGGACACTTCAGAAAACTTTTTTCATAGCAGCACTTGTTCCGCCGCTGCTCCTCACCTTTTTAGCTGTAAGTTTTGACAGAATGTTTGTGCTGTTTCATGAAATATTCTTCAATAATGATGACTGGCTGTTCAATCCAGCCACAGATCCAATCATCATGGCGCTACCGCAGGAATTTTTTATGTACACCTTTTTGCTGTTTTTCCTGCTTATAGAAGTATTCTTTATTGTTGCTTATCAGTACAGCAAGAGAAATGCTTTCAAATAAACTACACAGGTAAGGTGTATGCAACTGCAGAATTTGGTGACGGAACATTACTTTGAATAGATGTTTAATTGTTACACGAAAATACAGAAATAGCCGAGACTAAGAGTCCCGGCTATTTCTGTATTTTATATTCTATTTCATTATTTTAGAAATACCCGGATTATCATGAGCAAGGCGGCTGGCAGCCGCTGCAGCAATGGCGCCTACAATATCATCTAAAAAAGTGTGTGTTTGATTGGAGTGAGTATGATCATCCAGACGCTTGATCAGTTTCGGCTTGGTTTTATCCAGAAATCCGTAATTGGTAAACCCAATAGAACCGTAAACATTCACGATGGATAGAGCCAGTATCTCATCGATACCATACAAACTTTCATCTTCTTCAATGATTTCCTGAAGGGGACTGGAAAGTTTGCCTTCTTCTGTCAATACATCCAATTCAATGCCTGTGAGTATAGCGTTCTGCACTTCTCTTTTTCTGATAACAGCCTTAACATTTTCCAGGCAGAGATCCACCGATATTTCAGTCAGGTAAGGAGACTGCAGATCATAAACGAGCTCAGCGATCTCTTCTAACTCAACACCACGATCGTTCAATCTTTTCAATGCGACTTCATGTAATTTAGATCCTGATTGTACCATAATGATTCCTCCTTTTTATTCTTCAAATGACAACTTAGTACTCTGTATAGGTTGGGCATGTTCTTTTGGATGAATGGAATGTACAGCGTGATTGACAGCGGTGGGGGCTTCCCCGAAACCGGTAGCGATCAGCTTGATTTTTCCATCAAAAGTGATACTGTCTCCTGCGGCATAGATACCGTCGATCGATGTTTCCATTTTACTGTTTACGATAATGTCTGTCCGGTCAAGATCTAATCCCCATTGTTTAACAGGTCCAAGCTTAGAAACAAAGCCATAGTTGACGATAAAATAATCCAAATCGATTTTTTTTAGTTTATTTCCTCTTGTTTCTTTAAAAATAACAGAAGACAATGAGTTTCCCTCTCCCATCAATTCATGAGGAACAAAAGGAGTGAGCAGTTCTATACTCGAAGACTTAAGCATCTCGACGGATCCTTCATGAGCCCTGAACCGGTCGCGCCGATGGACCAAGTATACCTTTTTGGCAACAGATTCTAAAGTAAGAGCCCAGTCGACAGCAGTGTCACCGCCGCCGCAGATAACAACCGTCTTGTCTCTATATTGCTCGATTTGCTTGACGATATAGTGCAGGTTATTGTCTTCATAGTTATCGGCATCAGGGACAGTCAGTTTTCTGGGATTGAAAGAGCCTTGTCCGGTAGCTATCACGATGGTTTTGGAATAATGGATGCCTTTAGAAGTTGTCAATTCAAACAGATGGTCATCCAGCTTCTGTATGTGGGTGACTTCTTCCTCCAGACAGATGGTCTGATCGAAATGCTGCATTTGAGCGGTCAACTGGTGAACCAGTTCTTTTCCAGTGACGCCCGCGTAACCCCCCACGTCATACAGTGTTTTTTCGGGATACAAGAGGGCGACCTGACCGCCCAAAACCGGCAGGGATTCAATCATTTTTGTTTTTGCATTCCGCATACCGGCGTAAAATGCGGCAAACATGCCGATCGGGCCACCCCCGATAATGGTTATATCGAATATTTCTTCTGAATCAGTCAAACTTAACCCTCCGTGTACAGTTCCTAGTGATAGTTTTAATAAAAGAGACTAATAACAAGTGCGATAATGATGCCTGAAATGATCCCAAAAAAGACTTCGATCGGTTTGTGGCCAAGGAACCCTCTCGATCTCAGTTCTTCATCATCTTCCTTCAGTACTTCTTCGTGATGATATTTAGAGAATGATTTTTGCAGATCATCAAAGTCTCTGATCAGTTCATTGATGATGATCCCATGCTCTCCGCTTTGGCGTCTCACACCCATAGAGTCAAACATAACAATGACCCCGAAAGTGAAGGCGATGGCGACATAAGGAGAAGCCACTCCATATTCGATCAGTAAACTCGTAACCAAAGCTGTGACTCCGGCAGAGTGTGAACTGGGCATGCCGCCTGTCGACATAGCCAAGGCTACTGTTGAAGGACGCTTCAAAAAGTAGGCGACCGGGATTTTAATGAGTTGAGATAAAATAATGGCTGACAAAGCAGCAACTAAGGGATAATTTTCCAGTAATGTCATTTAACAACGTCCTTTTTAAGATTGATAGGCACCTTTTAATAATAACATGAACAAAAGAAAAAAATTATAAAAAAGTTTCACAAAAGTAAAACTTATTGGAAAACGAAATGAACTACGGTAAACTAAAGACACATCAAATTTAGGAGGAATTAGAACATGAATGAATTTCCACAGTTAAATAGTGATAAAGATACAGGATTAAGAGCAGTGATCAAAACGAACAAAGGGGACATGACGGTCCGCTTATTCCCGGAACATGCTCCAAAAACGGTCGAAAACTTTGTTGGTCTTGCAAAAAAAGGATATTATGATGGGGTCATCTTCCACCGCGTCATCCCTAACTTCATGATCCAGGGCGGCGATCCTACCGGAAGCGGTATGGGAGGAGAAAGCTTCTTCGGCGGAAATTTTGAAGATGAATTCAGTCCGGAACTGTTCAATTTAAACGGAGCCCTTTCAATGGCAAATGCGGGTCCAAATACCAACTCAAGTCAGTTTTTTGTTGTCACCATGTCAGAGCTTCCTGAACAAATGGTCTCCCAATTGGAAGCTGCCGGTTTCCCTGATGAAATCATCGAAGCCTATAAGGAACAAGGGGGAACACCCTGGCTGGATCAGAAACATACGGTTTTCGGACAACTTGTAGAAGGTTATGATGTAGCTGATACCATCCAGAATGTAGACAGAAACGCTATGGACAAACCGAATGAAGATGTTGTAATCGAAACAGTGACGATATTGGATGACAAATAAAAACCAGTTGATATGAGAAAAGAGGTATTTCATGTTAGGTGCGATCGAAGCAGGTGGAACAAAATTTGTTCTTGCAGTGAGCGACAACACTCTTGAACATGTGGAAAAGCTCTCTATTCCAACCACGACACCTGAAGAAACGTTTGATAAGGTTTTTGAATTTTTTGATAATTACACTCTGGAAGCCATCGGTGTTGGATCATTTGGTCCGATCGATGTAAATAAGAACTCTTCCACCTACGGCTATGTCACATCTACACCTAAACTGGCATGGCAGAATGTCGATTTTTTAGGAAAACTGAAAGAAAGATACGCTGTCCCCGTCGCATGGACAACAGATGTCAACGCAGCGGCATACGGTGAACTGAAAAAAGGTGCTGCCGTTGGTAAAAACTCTTGCCTTTATCTCACGGTCGGGACAGGTATCGGAGGAGGAGCCGTTATAAACGGAGAGCCTCTTGAAGGCTACGGACATCCTGAAATGGGGCACATTCCGGTCAGAATGCACGAAGAAGATTCCTTTAAAGGCACATGTCCTTATCACAGCAACTGTCTGGAAGGACTTGCTGCCGGTCCAGCGATAGAACAGCGATACAATAAAAAAGCTCAGTATCTGACCGACAGGAAAGACGTATGGGACATTGAAGCCTACTATCTTGCGCAGGCGCTGATGACGTACACGTTGACACTTAGTCCTGAAAAAATCATTTTAGGCGGTGGGGTCATGAAACAGTCACAGCTGTACCCGCTTATCAGGAAAGAATTTTCCAAGCTGGTAAATGGTTATGTGGCGACACCAGACCTAGACGAGTATATTGTCTCGCCAGGACTGGATGACAATGCGGGCATAACTGGGTGCCTACTCCTGGCACAAAAAGAATTATAGCAAGTAAAAAAGCATTTCTCTAAGTCGAGAAATGCTTTTTTACATATAATTAGTTACTATTTTAGTTACTATAATGATCAAAAACAGTCTTGATCCGCTTCAGGCCATCCATAAGAAGAGACTTGGGGACAGCAAAATTCAGTCGCATATATGATTTTCCGCTTGGACCGTAGCTGATACCATCGTTCAGTCCGATTTTTCCTGTTTGAGCAAACGTTTCTCTCAACTTATCATCGTCAACGCCTAAACGAGAAGCATCGAACCAGAAAAGGTAAGTGGCTTCAGGGACCATATAGGAGACCTCGGGAAGTTCTTTGTCAAAAAAATCGGTGACGATCGAACGGTTGGCTTCCAGTTTTTCAAGTAAGGCTTCATGCCATTCATTTGACTCTGACAAGGCAGCTTCAGTCGCTCTCATCCCAAATGTGTTAACGATATCCAGTTCGGTTTCTTCCTGGACCTTTACCAGCTTAGCCTTTAAAACTTCATTAAAGACTAGGATGAAAGAAGTCTTAACCCCTGCAATGTTAAAAGTCTTAGTAGCTGAATGAAGGGTGACCACCCAGTCCTTATATGAATCATCTAAAGTAACAGGTGACACACAGGTCTTCTCACTGTATACAAGATCACTGTGGATCTCATCGCTGATCAGGATCACCTTATATTTTTTACACAATTCTACCAGCTGGACCAGCTCATCTTCTGACCATACTCTTCCGCCGGGATTATGCGGATTACTTAAAACAAATAACCTGATATTTTCATCTTTAAACTGACGTTCTATATCATCAAAATCCATCGTGTACTGTCCATCTTCAATATCCAGAGAAGTGCGGAAAACACGCCGTTCGTTTTTGTTGACCATTGAAAAGAACGGGGGGTAAACTGGTTCATGTATCAGTACACTCTCTCCGGGTTCAGTGAAAGCCTGGACAGCTACAGCAATGGATGACAGCACACCAGGCGACAGCAGGATGTTCTCTCTTTCCGTGGGCATGTTATGCTTGGTTTTCTGCCAGTTACTGATAGAGGTGAAGAGTGAATCCGGGGGAAAAGTATATCCGAGGACTTCTTCATCGATCATTTTTCGGAGGGCATCTTTAATGGGGCGGGCATTATCGAAATCCATGTCAGCTACCCACATAGGTAAAACGTCTGGACTGCCGAAAATCTTCTCAGCTCTGTCCCATTTGACACTGCTCGTCTGTTTCCGGTCAACTATCTTCTCAAAATCCATGTGATCGCTCCTTTAACATAATAGTATAGTCTAAGTATCTTTCATCTGACTTATGATATCAAGGGGGTAAATCCATAAGATGGTTTCCAAAACTGCCTTTTTCATGCTATACTATTTTATGATAATTCGAATCATGCCATGATAGTAAAGAGGTGAGTTCATGGTCTACAAAATTGGTCAGAAAGTAAGAGGAACCGTTACTGGAATTCAACCGTACGGAGCCTTCGTTTCCATAGATGAGGACACACAGGGGCTTATTCATATATCAGAACTGAAACATGGATATATAAAAGATATAGCTGAAATCGTTTCTAAAGGAGACGAAATCGATGTCATGATCATGGATATCGATGAATATTCTAACAAAATCAGTTTATCTCTAAGGAGTCTTCAGAAACCTAAATACCATCCTTTTGCAAACCGGAAAAACATCTCCAGATATGGAAGGAAAACAGGTGTCGGATTTAAATCGATCGATGATAAGATGCCTGGATGGACAGAACGAGCTCTGAAGGAAATCGAAAACAGCAGAAAATAGCCAGTCCTTAAAATTTAGTAATAGAAGGGTGTAAATAATAGTGATTAAGGGAAACCATTATGTAGCCAGTACTATCTTAGTTAAAGATGAAGAAGGTCGTTATGTATTTTTGGTTAAAGAAGAGAAAGATGGATATTCGTTTCCAGCCGCTGTCGTTGAACCTAAAAAGACAGGGCTAGCCTGTGTGATAAACAGACTGAAAGAAATCGTCGATATTAATATCGAGAATTTAGAGTTGAACGAGTTGACCAATGCGATCGTTCACGACAATCGTATTCCCTTATTCGTGTTTATTTATGAAGACGATGACCTTTCATCCCCCCAAGATCTCTTGATAGAAAATAATGATTTATCATGGGTCCATTCAGAAAATATCGTCTCTACACTGGAAGAGTGGAAAATTTCCGGTGTTCCACAATTTTTACTTATATAAAATATAAAAAAATGGAGGAAAAAATTTATGTCACACATTACATTTGATGACTCTAAGGTAATGGGTCAGTTTATCAATAAAGAGGAATTGGATTATATGCAGCCGCAAGTCACTGCTGCACACAAGTTGCTGCGCGAAAAGACTGGTCCCGGTAGTGACTTTCTGGGATGGGTAGATTTACCGGAAGATTATGACAAGGAAGAGTTCAGCCGCATTAAAAAGGCTGCTGATAAAATCAAATCTGATTCAGAAGTTCTTGTTGTTATCGGTATCGGTGGCTCTTATTTGGGTGCAAAAGCCGCCCTCGACTTTTTAAATCACTCTTTCTATAATGAACTGAGTGCAGATAAACGTGATACACCTCAGATTTTCTTTGCAGGTAATAGTATCAGTTCTACCTACTTATCAGATCTGATCGAAGTGATTGGAGAGAAAGATTTCTCTGTCAACATTATTTCTAAATCTGGAACGACAACTGAACCTGCTTTGGCGTTTAGAGTGTTCAAAAACCTTCTGATCGAAAAATATGGTGAAGAAGAAGCAAAATCACGTATTTTTGCTACAACAGACAAAGAGAAGGGTGCACTGAAATCATTAGCTGACGCTGAAGGCTATGAATCTTTTGTTATCCCTGATGATGTCGGCGGACGCTTTTCTGTATTGACTGCTGTAGGTCTGCTGCCGATTGCTGTAGGCGGGGGAGATGTAGACAAGCTGATGGAAGGTGCAAATCAGGCTCGTGTGGATTTCGCTAATGAGAATATAACTGAAAACAGTGCGTACCAATATGCTGCTTTAAGAAACATCCTGTATAGAAAAGGAAAAGTGACAGAACTGCTGATCAATTATGAACCAAACTTGCAGTACCTTTCAGAATGGTGGAAACAATTATTCGGTGAATCAGAAGGCAAAGATCAAAAAGGCATCTACCCATCAAGTGCAAACTTCTCTACTGATCTGCACTCTTTAGGGCAGTATATCCAAGACGGTAGAAGAAACTTATTTGAAACAGTTATTAAAGTGGATAAGCCTAAGAAGTCATTGACCATCCCTAAAGAAAAAGAAGATCTGGACGGTTTAGGTTATCTTGAAGGAAAAGAAATCGACTTCGTGAATACGAAAGCTTTTGAAGGAACTGTTTTGGCTCATACAGATGGCGAAGTGCCAAACTTTGTATTGACCATCCCAGATACATCAGCTTATACATTAGGTTATCTCTTTTATTTCTTCGAAGCTGCTGTAGCAATCTCAGGCTATTTAAACAGTGTCAATCCGTTTGACCAGCCGGGTGTAGAAGCTTATAAGAAAAATATGTTTGCACTATTAGGAAAACCTGGATTTGAAGATCTGGCAAAAGAACTGAATCACAGATTATAATCTGCTTTAAAAGAGAAAAGAGCATTTGCTCTTTTCTCTTTTTTTAATATCGTGTATTCTATTAATTAAATAGCTTTGAGAGAGGGGTTCTTTATGATGAATATTAATGTAGTGCCAGCACAGTTAAAGGATTTGAGTCTTGTAAAACGGTTATTATTCGAAACGGCGGAGTGGCTGAATAAAAAAGGATCCACTCAGTGGGCAGGTTTGTTAAAAGGAGAAGACGTTCACAATATTGAAGGAGCTATCGAACGTCAGGAGGTATTCCTCGTATACCGGTCTGAAAATATAGTAGGAACGTTTGCCTTGTGGAGTAAGCAGACAGCCTGGGATAAAGACTTTTGGGGAATAGATGAAACGAGTGATGTCTATTATTTGCACCGATTGGCTTTGTCAGCAGATGAACACGGCCGGAATTCCGGAAGTCTATTGCTGGATAAAGCAAAAGAGGTTGCGGTAAGAGATGAAAAATCCGGACTCCGTTTAGACTGTGTAGCGTCTAATGACTATTTGAACTCGTTTTATAAAAGAAATGGGTTCATATTCGTTGGATCGGTCGAGCAATATGACAATGGTGAAGACCTGCAGGATTATCATTTATACTTCTGGGAAAATAAAATATAAAATAGTATTGACTATAGTTGAATTACCTGTTATTATTAATCTCGTTGCTGCAAAACAACTATTGAATTCCAGCAGCGAGGTTTTATAAATTTGTTGTTGACATTTTACTCACGACCAGATATACTTAAGTAGTTGTCGCAGAGGCAAAGGGAACGCTTACAACTTTGAAATGTTTTCTAAAATAATTTCAAAAAGTTCTTGACAACGAAAACGAAAGCCTGTAAAATTATATGAGTTGACACGAAACGTCGTCAACGTCTGAACGAGTGAGATCTTTGAAAACTGAACAAAGTAAAACAACCAAATGTGCAGGGGTCTTCGATCCGATTTATCGGATCAGGACAACACAAACGAGTTAACATGTTTAACTCACAATATTTAAATTGAGCTATATCAAACAACCAAAATGAGAGTTTGATCCTGGCTCAGGACGAACGCTGGCGGCATGCCTAATACATGCAAGTCGAACGATGAAGCACTCTGCTTGCAGAGTGCGGAAGAGTGGCGAACGGGTGAGTAACACGTGGGGAACCTGCCCATAAGAGGGGGATAACATCCGGAAACGGGTGCTAATACCGCATAGGTGATCATAGCGCATGCTTAGATCATTAAAGAT
>NZ_FOBL01000001.1 GCF_900109825.1 Alkalibacterium putridalgicola
CTGCCCGTTCAATTGTGACAACTTTCGGTGGATCATCAAGGGTCAATTTGTTGTAATCAAGCTTTGTGATATCTGTCCCTTTAGGTTGACGATCACCCGCATCTTCCAGCCAGGTAATATAATCATTTAAAAGTTGAATTAAACTGTTTTGCCACTTGATTTTATTAACTAAATACATGATAATCTGAAGTAGATTAGGCATCTCTTTTCACTCCTTAAGTGATGAATGTTTGTTTTGGTGAACTTCATTTTATCAGATTAAGGGGGGAAGAGGTGCCTTTTTGCATTTTAATTGATAGAGCAACGATAGTTGCATTAAAACAGCACGAAAAAACAAGAAAATTGGTAAGTACTTACTATAAAAAGGAGGTGAAATAATGAATTTTAAACAGATGATTCTTTTAGAGCATGTTTTAGACATAATAAACTATGAACAAGATGGATTTGATTTAGCGTTGGTCTTCAAAATTGATAACATTCTCTACACTGGAAATTTCTTACAAAAAGTAAAAAACGGAGGATCTACTAAGCGCTTAGCTTTCAAGTCTCATCCCATTAAAGGTTACGAACTCAAAGATCATATTTTGCTATTTAAAGAAAATGATATGGATGAACTTATTAGAGATAGGTTCTTAAGAATGGCACATGTAGATGAAGATAAAAAGAAGCTCAAAACTCTTGTTGATAATCCATCAATTTTATTATCAAAATTAGTTGAGTTTGTTTACACATTAACACCCGATGATTATCTTGATCATAATTATCATATAACTAATTGCATTCACAAAATGTCTAACATAGATAGTGATGATGAAATGTATTTTTATTATGTTGAAGAAAACATCTACCCAATTAGTTTAGTTACACTTTAATATATGAATATACCTTACCGCCTTGAAAAAGGCGGTTTATTCATTTGCCTCACAGTTTGAGTTGAAACTTCCTCTTGTTATGTGATCATACATTTTTAATTTTTCATTATAGATACAAAACCTTTACCTTGACCTATTAAGTTGTTTCTCACATTAATTAAGATATCGCTGTCCACGTTTTTGTATCCATCAATTATCAATACATTTTGTAATTTTAATTTTTCTTTTGCGATGTCGGGTCTTAAACATAGATTGTGTGTTGGCTTGTTAGCTACAGATGGATACAGCCATGCATCTTGAACATCCCTTGGTGGGAGATCAAAATAAAACTTAGCAATTATCTCAGAAACCTCATATAAGTGTTCTTTACCTTTACCTACATCTCTAGTAAACTCTTCTTTTAAAAAACCACTCAATATTCTTAATTTTAATCTCTCACCATTATCAAATGACGAATAGTCATTTTCAATGCCTATATTGATTGCTTTTATTTCATCTATAGATTCATAACAGATGAGAGCAAAAGCATCTTCCTCATGAACTTCGGTTTCTTCGATAGCAGTTTCTAAATCAAAACAAGTATATAACAGGGATTCAAAAGTTTTATTGAGTCTCTGTCTCTTGACAAATTTTCCAGGTGGATTCCATGCATCTTGTAATATTTTAAAATCTTTATTTGGAAACTCTGCGTTTTCTAGCTTTCTAATTCTGTAAAGAGCAGTTCCCTCTGGAATACTACTAATAAAAGATAAAAGAACACTTTTATTATCAAATGAAAGTACTTTATTAATTTCATTAGTGATATCCTGACGCTTCATTTTTCTTGTATTTAGTTTTTTAAAAGAATCAATTTTATCTAAAAGTTCGTGTATTTCTACATTAAAAAGATACTCGCTCAATTGAACACCATATTTTTCTATACTCATATAGTTCCCTCCATAATAGAAGTATACTATACGCTGATTCACTTTTAAATACTTTCACATATGATAGGATAATAGTAACTCCAACCAACGCCGTCCTTTCCTTTACTTAGATATTCGCTATTATTAAGGTCATATTTTTCTAACCATTTATTGATGGCCTCATCTGAAGATTTCGCC
This sequence comes from Alkalibacterium putridalgicola, assembly GCF_900109825.1. Classification (GTDB taxonomy): domain Bacteria; phylum Bacillota; class Bacilli; order Lactobacillales; family Carnobacteriaceae_A; genus Alkalibacterium; species Alkalibacterium putridalgicola. Next base: position 1,976 of record NZ_FOBL01000001.1, read on the forward strand.
AATATAATTAATGTTTTTTCGTTATGAATTTCTACATCCTCCATGACACCTCCAACTTTAACAAACACTTTGTATTTATTTAACTTTTTTTCTATATAGATTGTCAGATTTTCCCCCATAGCATACTCCTGTCTTGACAAAATAAAAAAGCTGGTCACATATGACTACCTTCAAGCCAATGTATTTTAATTTACTCAACAATTAGGTGGCCTTGAGCGTTGAATCGTAATCAAGTATTTCCGATAGAATAGCTGCTTCAGTTCGTTGACCGAACAGGCGGTAGAAGGTATAGGTAGTATAAGTGATATTGTTTTCTTTCTTAAGTAGCTTCTTCCAGTAGCGTTTTAACCGTCGATACTTTTTCTGATCTTCGCCATTTGAGTTATTCAGTTGGTTCATTATTGTCACCCGTGTATTATTCATGGAGCGATTAATATGTTGGATAATGTGGCAACGATCGATGATCACATGAGCGTTAAGAAATAGAGTGGGTATGAAGCTCATATAACTGGCATTCATGTCTATCGTTATCGTCTTCACTTCGCTTCTTTGCTTGAGGCTGTACCGAGACAAGAAATGTTGAGTGACAAAACGACTGTCTTTAGAGGGCAAAATATCCATAATATCGCCCGTCTCCGCATCAATATATTCGAAGGCCATGCGCCCACTGGCGTATTTAAATTCGTCAAAAGACAAGTTTTCGGGAAGTGAATAGTAATGTGGCCGGTAACGTTCATCTTCTGCTGTAAGGACACGCTGAACACTCGCTTCTGATACATTCGTTTCCTTGGCTATATCTTTGATCGATCGGGTTTCACCGGATTGAGTCAGAATTTGTACTTTTATGTAATTCGAGATGAAGCAATTACGTTCAACGATGGGTGTCCGAGCGGTAAAACTTTTACCACAGCCCTTGCACATAAAGCGCTGTTTTCTGATACGCAAGTATGTAGGCAAGATCCCCGCCATGGGAAAGATTACCCGAGAGGTCTGAGTGCCGTTTTTATAGATACTGCAGCCTACGTGAACATTCTTCAGGAACATAAGACAATGTGCAGTCAATGAAATTACATTTCCTCCCCTTAAAGTCACCTTTGGTGACACAATTACCAAAAAAAGTGAGATGTTTATCTTGAATATCTAGAATGTTTCGCATATCATTTGTAGTAGGCAAGTGAGTTCCTCCTTAGGTGATGTTTTCGTCGACTATTATTCTACAGGAGAACTCACTTGTTTTCTAATATAGATAAAAGGACGTTAGTGAGATTCTCTCTCACCAACGTCCTTTATTGTACAACCAAAAAACTTCCACCAATCGCCGTCTAATGATGGCAAAATGATGGAAGTTTCCAATTTATAAGGTTAATCAATTGTCAAATCTATTGATATATCAACGTTTAGTCTTCATCCAGGTCAAGAACGGCCATGAAAGCTTCCTGCGGGATCTCTACATTCCCGACATTCTTCATGCGTTTCTTACCGGCTTTCTGTTTCTTCAGAAGTTTCTGGCGACGTGTGACGTCCCCGCCGTACAGCTTGGCTGTAACATCTTTACGGTAAGCTTTAACAGTCGAACGGGCGACGATGCTCTGTCCGATAGTCGCCTGGATCGGGATCTCGAACTGCTGTCGTGGAATGGTTTTCTTCAACTGTTCAACGACTGAACGTCCGCGGTCATAGGAGAAGTCTTTATGCACGATAAAGCTCAATGCATCCACTCTTTCTCCATGGATCAGGATGTCCATCTTCACAAGATTACTCTGACGGTACCCCGCTTCACTGTAATCAAGCGAGGCATAGCCTTTGGTACTTGATTTCAGGCGGTCAAAGAAGTCATAAACTATTTCAGAAAGCGGAATGTTATACATGACATTCACTCGGACGTCATCAAGATATTCCATTGTCAAGAATTCTCCACGCTTACGCTGAGAGATCTCCATGACTGCTCCAACGTAATCATTGGGAACTGTGATGGTGGCCTTGACATACGGTTCTTCGATCGTCTCGACTTCCTGAGGTTCCGGCATTTCTGACGGATTGGAAACCATGATCGTTTCACCGTCCGTCTTATTGATCTTGTAGATAACGGAAGGCGCGGTCGTGATCAAGTCCAAGTTGAATTCACGTTCCAGTCGTTCCTGGACAACATCCATATGCAGCATACCTAAGAAACCACAGCGGAAACCGAAGCCTAATGCCTGAGATGTTTCTGCTTCATACTGCAGAGCTGCATCATTCAGCTGCAGGCGTTCAAGCGCTTCTCTTAAATCTTCATATTTTGAAGAATCAGTCGGATACATTCCGCAGAATACCATCGGATTCATGTGACGGTAACCTGGAAGTGCTTTTTCTGTTGGGTTGTTGGCTAAAGTCACCGTATCACCGACACGTGTTTCACGAACGGTCTTGATATTCGCTGTGACATATCCTACGTCACCGACCATCAAGTAATCCCGTTCGATCGGCTTAGGCGAGAATACCCCGACTTCTGTGACTTCAAAGGTCTTGCCGTTACTCATCAGTTTGATCGTGTCGCCTTTTTTCAGTGTGCCATCCATCAGACGGATACTTAAAACGACGCCTCTATAAGGATCGTAAGCTGAGTCAAAAATAAGAGCTTTCAGTGGGTTGTCGATATCCCCTTCAGGTGCGGGAACTTTCTCGACGATCTGTTCCAGGATCTCTTCGATACCGATCCCGGTCTTGGCACTCGTTAATACGGCTTCACTGGCATCGAGTCCGACAACGTCTTCGACTTCTTTACGGACACGTTCCGGATCGGCAGCGGGCAAGTCGATTTTATTGATGACTGGCAGGATCTCCAGATCATTATCCAAGGCTAAATAAACGTTGGCTAAAGTCTGTGCTTCCACGCCCTGAGCTGCATCGACGACTAAAACGGCCCCTTCACAGGCAGCCAGACTTCTGGACACTTCATACGTAAAGTCCACATGCCCCGGTGTATCGATAAGGTGCAGGATATAGGTCTCGCCATTTTTGGCTTTATAGATCACTTCAACTGTATTCAATTTGATCGTGATACCACGTTCACGTTCCAAGTCCATCGAATCAAGTAACTGGTCCTGCATTTCACGGTCAGCAACGGTGTGTGTCAGCTGAAGAATACGGTCAGCAAGGGTCGATTTCCCATGGTCGATATGTGCGATGATAGAAAAGTTTCTGATTTGTTTCTGTCGTGCTCGCGCTTGTTTTTTATCCATTTCTCTGTTTCCTCATTCCTCTAAAACATTCCATCCTATTATACCAACGATTAAGGCAGAGTACAATTACTTTCACTAAGACAAAAAGAAGGGGAACACTCTCAAAATCGCTAAGAGTGGCCTCTTCTTTTCAAATAACATGTTATTTACCTTGTTTCGCTTTTCCTGTCCAGCGAAAACTAGCCTGACCTCTCACAAAAAAGAGAAATATGCTACCAGTTTATGCATGTTGACCGACTACACTAGTGAAACAATATCAAGCTTTGTGATCGATTAAAAGGTAACCACGGTCGCTATGCTCCCCTGGTACTTTTCAACTAAGTAGGAACATGCTAGTTGAAAAGCAATTTTTGTCGAGGTCAAAACGGCTTGTTACGCTTTTCCTGAAATTCAGCGTTTGTCTTTAAAGGCGTCTTTTACTTTCGAAAAAAATGAGCTGTCTCCTTGTTCAACGACGTTATCGTAATCACTGGCTTCAGCAAATTTTCGCAAGTGTTCAGCCTGGTCTTGAGTCAGCTTGTCCGGTACGACGACCTTCACTTTGATGTGCTGATCCCCGTTGCCCGTTCCTCTAAGGCGTGGTGCGCCTTTTCCTCTTAAACGGAAAGTCGTGCCGGGCTGGGTTCCAGCCGGTATCTTAAACTTGACTTTGCCATGTACGGTCGGCACTTCCAGTTCGTCACCCAGAGTCGCCTGCACCATGTTTATCGGCAGTTCATAGTAGATCTCTGACCCTCTGCGTTCGAATGTTTTCGATGCTTTCACTCTGAAAATGACATACAGATCGCCGTAAGGTCCGCCGTTTTCACCCGCATCTCCCTGATTCTGAAGACGCATCTGATTACCGTCTTCCACACCGGCAGGTACCGTCACTTTTACAGAATGCTGCTGTTTCGTGTGTCCGTCACCGTGACAGACCGGGCATTTTTCTTTTATTTCTTTTCCTGTTCCATTACATGTCGGACAGACTTGCTGTGTCATGACACGGCCGAATGGTGTGTTTCTTTCAGCATTCACTTGCCCGGCACCATGACAGGTTGAACAGGTCTGTGGACTTGTTCCAGGTTTTGCTCCACTGCCGTTACAGTTATCGCATTCTTCTTCTCGGTTATAGCGGATTGTTGTTTCTTTTCCGAAGATCGCTTCTTTAAATTCCAGATCCATTACATATTGCAGATCTTCACCTTGACGCGGAGCGTTCGGATTTCTTCGTCTTCCGCCACCGCCAAAGAATTGTTCAAAGATGTCTTCGAAACCGCCGCCGCCAAATCCGCCGCCAGCGCCTCCGAAACCACCACCGAAACCGCCGCCGGCTCCAAAGTTCGGATCGGTAGATGCATGTCCATACTGGTCATATGCTGCTCGTTTCTGTTCATCGCTTAATACTTCATATGCCTCAGATATCTTCTTGAACTTATCTTCCGCATCGTCTGCTTTGTTGATATCCGGGTGATATTTCTTTGAAAGCTTGCGGTAAGCTTTTTTTATTTCATCCTGGGAGGCATCTTTCGAGACACCAAGCAGGTCATAAAAATCTTCTTTCTCAGCCATAGTATTCCTCCATCGTTATGATCGATCCGGTAAACCATCTCTCACGTCGATAAAGAACGATCAGATGGATACCAAAAAGAAAGAAAGCACTTTTGAAAACTTAAACTAAGTGCTTTCTCCTTTTTGTTATCGACTTTCTTATTCTTCGTCGTCTACTTCTTCGAAGTCTGCATCTACGACATCGTCAGAAGAACCAGCTTCAGCTGAGTCTCCAGCTTGAGCGCCTTCAGCTTCTTGCTGAGCAGCTGCCTGTTCGTATAATTTCACTGACATTTCTTGAACGATTTCGTTCAAGGCATCGCGTTTCGTCTTGATTTCTTCAGTGTCATCATTTTCCAAGGCTGCTTTCAGTTCGTCGCGGGCTTCTTCAGCCTTTTTGACGTCTGCTTCGTCGACTTTACCTTCCAGTTCTTTCAAGGTCTTGTCGATCTGGAAGACTAGCTGATCAGCTTCGTTGCGCAGTTCTACTTCTTCTTTGCGTTTCTTGTCTGCTTCAGCATTTTCTTCCGCTTCTTTGACCATGCGTTCGATATCTTCATCAGATAGACCAGAAGAAGATTTGATCGTGATCTTCTGCTCTTTACCTGTACCTAAGTCTTTCGCAGATACGTTGACGATACCGTTTTTGTCGATATCGAAAGATACTTCGATTTGAGGAACGCCACGTGGTGCTGGTGGAATATCCGTTAACTGGAAGCGTCCAAGTGTTTTGTTGTCTTTAGCCATTGGACGTTCACCTTGAAGCACGTGTACATCTACGGCTGGCTGATTGTCAGCAGCTGTTGAGAAGACTTGTGACTTGCTTGTAGGGATCGTTGTGTTTCTGTCGATCAGTTTAGTAAATACGCCGCCCATAGTTTCGATACCTAATGATAACGGTGTAACGTCAAGCAGGACGATATCTTTCACATCACCTGAGATGACGCCGCCCTGGATCGCAGCACCCATCGCTACAACTTCGTCAGGGTTGACTGAACGGTTAGGCTCTTTTCCTGTTTCTTTTTTCACTGTATCAACGACTGCTGGGATACGGGTGGATCCACCAACAAGGATAACTTCGTCAATGTCTGATTTTGATAAACCGGCATCTTTCAATGCTTGACGGACAGGTTGTTTCGTACGTTCAACCAGGCTGTCTGTGATTTCATCAAATTTAGCACGTGTCAGAGTGATTTCCAGGTGCAATGGACCTGATTCGCCGGCAGAAATGAACGGCAGGCTGATTTGTGTTTGAGAAACACCTGACAAGTCTTTTTTAGCTTTTTCAGCAGCATCTTTCAAACGCTGAACAGCCATTTTGTCTTTAGACAGATCTACGCCGTTTTCTTTTTTGAATTCAGCAACAAGATAATCGATGATCTTCTCGTCAAAGTCATCTCCACCCAGGTGGTTGTCACCGGCAGTAGCCATAACTTCAAAGACACCGTCGCCCAGTTCAAGAATAGAAACGTCGAATGTTCCGCCGCCTAAGTCAAAGACCAGGATTTTTTCATCTTTTTCTACTTTATCCAGACCATAAGCCAGTGATGCAGCTGTTGGTTCGTTAACGATACGGTCTACTTCAAGTCCAGCGATCTTACCGGCATCTTTAGTTGCCTGACGCTGTGAATCGTTGAAGTAAGCAGGGACAGTAATAACAGCATTTGTTACTGTTTCACCTAGATAGTCTTCAGCATAATCTTTGATGTGCTGTAAAATGAATGCTGAGATCTGCTGTGGTGAATAGCTCTTGCCTTCTGCTTCAACTTTGTAGTCTTCACCCATGTGACGTTTGATCGAGCTGACCGTGTTCGGGTTAGTGATCGCCTGACGTTTAGCAACCTCGCCCACTTGTACTTCGCCGTTTTTAAATGAAACGACAGATGGTGTTGTACGGTTCCCTTCTTTATTAGGGATGATTTTAGCTTCTCCGCCTTCTAAAACGGCAACTGCTGAGTTTGTTGTTCCTAAGTCGATACCAATGATTTTTCCCATGATTTATCTCACCTTTACTTTGATTTTTATAATGTAACAGATACTTTTGCAGCACGTAAGACACGTTCGTGCAGTTTATATCCTTTTTCAAATACTTGAGCGACTTCATTGCTTTCCTGACCTTCATTAGCCGGTACTTGCGTATAGGCTTCATGATAGTTAGGGTCGAACGGTTCGCCCAACGGATCGATCACTTCGATCCCTTCTTTTTCAAAAGCCTGAAGGAAACTGCTGTGAACCATTTCGATTCCTTTTTTCAGGTTCTCTCCAGCTTCAGTATCAGCTTCTATCGTCAAGGCTCTTTCCAGATTATCCAGAACAGGAATAAGTTCCTTGGCCAGTGACTGAGAGCTGAAACGACGCAGATCCTGACGTTCACGCTCCTGGCGCTTGCGTATGTTAGCCAGTTCTGCCTGAAGTCTAAGGTAACGGTCAGTCACGTCATCCAGTTCTTTGTAAACTTTATCCAGTTCACTCTGTTCTGATTTTCCAGCTGGATCTGTGCCTGCTGTTTCTTCTTCGATGATCACTGATTCTTTCTCAGCAGCATCTTCCTGTGACGTTTCGTCTGTCTCTTCCTGCTTGCGCTTCTCTTTATTATCTTTCACAACTCTTCCTCATTTCCTGATTATTCTAAATAATACTCCAGTAGTGTGTGTGTCAACTGTTTTCTAAACACATCAAGTACACCGAACGTTTCGTCATAAGCCATACTCGTTGGTCCAAGTACTGCGATGACACCTTTTCCATAGCTTCTCACGTTGTAGGTCGTCGTGACCAGACTGAAGTCTTTCAGTAAGTCATGATTTATTTCTTCCCCGATTTTTACAACGAAGTCATCATTGATCTGATCGACCAGCGCGTATAGATCGCCACTGCTGTCCAGCATCGTATACAACGATTTCAGTTTTTGGGTGTCAATATTCTCAGAAAAATCCAGAATATTCAGTTTGCCGGAAATGTGATGTCTCGACTCAGTTGATTCTTTAAAGACTGATTCGATGGATAAAAACATTTCTGCGGCATTTGACGCGTATTTCCTGATCAAGAGAGGAATGTCACGCTGGAGTCTTCTGGCCACTTCAGTTAACGTATGACCAACTAAATGGTGGTTGAATATGTTAGTGACTTTTACCAGATCAGCCTCATTGATCGTCTTAGGCATGCGGAATACTTTATTTTCTATCGTCCCTTTGTCTGTCTGAATGATAGCCATGACATGGTTGTCATTCAATGCCAGAAGTCTAAACCCAGTCAGGCGACTTGTTTCAGCCCTTGGTCCCAAGACAATAGCCGTGTAATTTGTCAGATCAGACAATAGCTGAGCCGACTGATGCATGATATCGTCCATTTGCTTTACATGGTTCCCTAATACGTCACTGATGATCTTCATCTTATCCTTAGCCACTTCCTGCGGCCGCATAAGATGGTCGATATAGAAACGGTATCCCTTGAGAGAAGGTATTCTTCCAGACGACGAATGTGTCTTCTGAATGAATCCCAGCTTTTCAAGCTGACTCAGTTCATTTCTTATCGTAGCTGAACTGGCTTCGATAGCCGTGTCGATCAGAATGGTTTTCGAACCGATCGGCTGACCCGTTGATGTATACAGTCGAATGAGAGCATCTAGAATAATTAATTGTCTCTTTGTTAACATGTGTAATCACTCCTTGATGCATCCTGCATCATTAGAGACTAGGCAAAGCACAGTAAAGGTCCTCTGCGCTTTGTTTCTGTGAGCTTTCATTAAATTAGCACTCGAAGTTATCGAGTGCTAACACATCTATAATTTAACAAATCTATTGATTACTGTCAACAATTAAATCTGATTTATTTTGACCTTTGACAAACTTTCTTTAGCATCCAGTTCATCCTGGTCCAGTCTTTCGATCAGCTCTTCGGCAGAATTGAATTTTACTTCATCTCTCAGATAATCGACCCATTTCACTTTGACGTCCTCGCCGTATATATCTTCATTGAACTCAAAGATATGTACTTCTATGGAATAACTTGGTCGATGTCCGAATGTTGGGTTGTAACCGATCGATGCCATCCCATCCAGCCATTTTCCGTCTACCCATAATTTAACGGCATAAACTCCGCGTTTAGGTACCATAACATAGGGGTGAGGATAGATGTTTGCAGTCGGGTATCCAAGGTCTCTTCCTCTGGCATCTCCGTGAATGACGAATCCGCTCGTTTCATAGATATAACCGAGGAGTTCATTCGCCTGTTTCAGTTTTCCTTCACTGATATACCGGCGGATACGCGTTGAACTGATTTTATCTTCTGCATCGACTTTTTTATCCACTTTGACGATTTCAAATCGCCCTTTTGCATATACCGGCATGGTGTTCATATTCGCTTCTGCTGCTTTTCCGTAGGTATAATCAAAGCCGGCGACAACGACTTTGGCATTCCATCCAACGATATACTGATCGACAAAGTCCTGAGGAGACAAGCGGCCAAAGCGTGCAGTGAACGCCACTTCATAAAGAATATCGACATCTAAATTTCTGATGATCTCTTCTTTACGATCAAGAGGCGTCAGATACGTATGTTTATCCGGATCGAAACTGCGGTAGACAAAAGCAGGGTGCCGGTTGAACGTCATGACAGCACATTTCAGTCCTTTTTCCTTTGCTATTTCTACACCTTGGCTGATAACCGCCTGATGCCCTCGGTGTACGCCATCAAAAAAACCTAAGACCAGAACGATTTCTTCGCTGCCTATCTCTTCTTTTTTATAGGGATGATGAATTCTTCTGATATCCATCTTTACACCACCATTTCATTTCTCAAAACCTTTGCCGGTTTTATAAGGTCTTTCTTGGTCGGGTGGACCTTATAAATGGCTGCGGCCTTGTCCATATAATAGAAGACGATTTCGTCTTCTTTATTTTTCATATACTTCTCCCGTTCAAGACGGCTTCCGTTTTTGACCAGAAGGTATTCTTCTTTAGTCAGATCATATCTCGGCATATGAACGAGTGCACGTTCAAGCGGAAGAATGTGATCATCAATGCTGCCAGCATCGACCAGTGACTGGATCTGAGTGAGCGTCAATGCTTCTTCTCGGTCAAAGCCACTGCTTGCTTCTCTGGTCAGATCTGACATATGTGATGGAACACCCAGTTTTCTGCCGACATCGACTGCAAGGGTCCTCACATAGGTTCCTTTGCCGCATACGACCTTGAAAGAAAAAGACAATGTGGCGTTCTCCTCATCCCTCTTTACGTCGGATGTCCGGTCGAAGGAATGGATCATCACTTCTCTGGAAGGTCTGTCAATGACTTTTCCTTCTCTGGCATATTCATATAAGCGTTTGCCGTTTATCTTCACTGCGGAATACATCGGAGGTGTCTGCGTGATGACCCCATCGAATTCGGATAATACCCTGTCGATAGACGCTTCATCGATTTCACTGCTCACAGGTTCCTTTTCAACGATCTCGCCCGAACGGTCTTCTGTCGTCGTTGAGAATCCAAGCGTGATCTCTCCGGTATAGATCTTTTCAGAATCCATCATGTATTCGATGACTTTTGTTGCTTTACCGATCGCTACTGGCAAGACTCCGTCAACATCCGGATCCAGCGTGCCGGAATGGCCGATTTTTTTCATTTTAAGTATTTTTCTTAATTTAAAAACACAATCGTGACTTGTCATGCCTCTTTCTTTCCATATAGGTAATAATCCTTCCATCGTATCCTCCTTGATCTATTCCATATTAAAAATTTACAAAAGAAAAGAGAATCAATGTTCACTAAACAAAGATTCTCCTCTTTTCTTTTGCTAAGAAAAACGACTTCAAATCTTACTTATAGACTTATTCGTCTTGCTCTTCTTTTATTTTGTTCAATAACTGATCGATCTTGCTGCCGTATGCAACAGATTCGTCGCGGGCAAACGTTAATTCAGGCGTCTTATAAAGAGACAGTCGATTACCCAATTCTTTCCTGATCAGACCTGTCGCTTTTTCAAGACCCGTCTGTGTCTGATTGACGCTGTCTTTGTCGTCAGAAAGTGTGCTGTAATAGATCGTTGCCTGCTGCAGATCACCTGTAACATCAACGCCCGTTACGGTCACACCTTCGACACGCGGATCACGGACACGCTTGCGCAGGATGTCAGTGACTTCCTTCTGTATTTCCTGTGATACTCTACCCACTCTATAGTTAGGCATATTATTCACCTGTCCTTAATTTCTTCGTCTTATTTTTTGATTTCGACCATTTCAAAGGCTTCGATAACATCATCGACTTCGATATCATTGTATCCTTCAATCGTCAGACCACATTCGTAGCCGTTTCTGACTTCTTTCGCGTCATCTTTGAAACGCTTCAGACTTGAAAGTTCGCCTTCATGCTTCACTACGCCGTTTCTGATCAGACGGATAGAACTGCTGCGCTTGATGACACCGTCTGTAACGAAGCAACCGGCGATCGTTCCGACTTTAGTTACGTCATACGTTTCACGAACAGTAACTTGACCAGTCACTTGTTCTTCGTATTCCGGATCGAGCATACCCGTCATTGCCGCTTCGATTTCATCGATGGCATTATAGATAACATTATGCGTTCTGATATCTACTTCTTCACGGCTCGCGCTTTCTTTGGCCTGAACGGTTGGACGAACATTGAATCCGATAATGATCGCTGAACTTGCAGAGGCAAGTGTCACGTCACTTTCGTTGATCGCTCCGACTCCTGTGTGGATAATATCGATCTTGACACCTTCGACTTCGATTTTCTCAAGACTGGCTGCTAAAGCCTCAGCTGAACCTTGTACGTCAGCCTTGATAATAACATTAACTGACTTCAGTTCGCCTTCTTCAAGACTTTCAAACAGGTTCTCAAGTGTGACTTTATTCGTCGTTGCACGCTGCGCTTCTGTTGCAGCAGCTGCTCTGGCTTCACCGACTTGTCTCGCTGTCTTTTCATCTTCAAAGACGACGAAGCGGTCTCCAGCTTGAGGTGTGTCGTTCAAACCAGTGATTTCAACTGGTGTGGATGGTCCTGCTTCTTTTACTCGGCGTCCCTTGTCGTTGGTCATCGTTCTCACGCGACCGAACGTATTTCCGACAACGATCGGTTCACCTTGGCGGAGTGTACCTTCTTGTACAAGCAGCGTGGCAATAGAACCTTGCGCTTTGTCTAAACGGGCTTCGATCACTGTACCGATAGCTAGACGCTTAGAATCTGCTTTAAGTTCTTCAACTTCAGCAACAAGCAGGATCATTTCAAGCAGTTCATCCAGGTTCTGGTTGAATAAAGCTGAAATCTGAACGAAAATCGTTTCTCCGCCCCACGCTTCTGGAATGAGACCATATTCAGTCAATTCCTGCATCACACGGTCCGGATTTGCTCCCGGCTTGTCCACTTTATTGACTGCAACGATGATTGGTACTTCGGCAGCTTTAGCGTGGTTGATGGCTTCAACGGTTTGCGGCATGACGCCGTCATCGGCAGCAACGACGATGATCGCAATATCCGTGACATCTGCACCGCGTGCACGCATTGTTGTGAACGCCGCGTGTCCAGGAGTATCAAGGAATGTGATCGTCTTGCCGTTCTCTTTGACCTGGTAGGCACCGATATGCTGTGTGATCCCGCCGGCTTCGCCTTCGGTGACTTTGGTTTCACGCAGGCTGTCAAGCAAGGTCGTTTTACCGTGGTCGACGTGCCCCATGATCGTAACAGTCGGTGGACGTGTGACCATGTTTTCTTCATTCGGTTCCTGATCAAAGAACGTATCGAAGTCAGTCAGATCGACCTGTACTTTTTCTTCTGTTTCAATGCCGTATTCAGTAGCCAGAAGTTCGATCGTGTCTTTATCCAGCGACTGGTTCTGTGTAGCCATGACACCCATCATGAAGAGTTTCTTCACGATTTCAGCCGGTTCACGGTGAAGCTTTTTCGCTAATTCAGCAATGGTCATGCCGTCAGTATATTCCAGCACGTCCGGCAGCTCTTTATGCTTACGCGGTGTCGCAGGCGTCTGCGGCTTCTGATTCTTTCTGCCTTTGCGTCTTCTAGCACCGGCAGGTCCGCCATGGATCCCTCTGTGCTGTCTGGAGTTACGTCTGCGTTTGTTTTCAAATGACTGTTTCTGCTTCTCATCAGTCGTACGCTTCGGCAATTCCGGCGTCTGGCTCTTGCTGGCCTTAGGCGCTGCTTTTTTTGTAGTGTTTTTTGGTTGAGATGACGTTTTTTTATTATTTATATTCTTTTTTCCTTTACTGTGTTGAGAATTTTTCTCATTATTTTTGTTTGACTGGTTAGACTGGGATGTTTGTTTTGCTTTGTTAGCCGGTTTGGACTGACTATTTTGACGCTGATTCGTATTTTGACGCGCGTCGCGTTTGCCGGCCGGTTTTTTTGAGTCACTCGACTGCTTTGCCGGCTTGTTCTGTTTCGGCTGACCCTGTTTTTTAGACTGGCTCTCTTGCTTAGCCGGTGTCTCTTTTTTCGTGTCCTTTTTAGTCTCTTTCTGGCTGAAAGCTTTCTTCAGTTCTCTGACCTCGTTGTCTTCCATCGACGTCATATGACTGCTGTAGTTGAATCCCATGTCTTTTGCTTTATCCAACACGTCTTTGCTAGCCATGTTGTTTTCTTTTGCGAATTCATAGACTCTCTTTTTGCCCATATAATCACCTTCCCGTTCTTAATTAGAGCAATTTTTGAAGGGAATGCTTGAAACCATCATCCATGAGGGCACATACTGTCCGGTCCTTCCCCAAAGCATGAGAGATCTGTTCCCGCGTAAATGCTGTTACGAGGGGCACATCATAATACTCACACTTATTCAAAAATTGTTTTGACGTATTGTCGCTTGCGTCAGACGCAAGACAGACGATCTTCGCCTTGTTCGATCTTACGGATTGAAGAACTAATGCTTCACCTGAAATCAGTTTGCCAGCACGCTGCGCTAATCCTAAAAGATTCAAACCTCGTTCTTTATTGTTCATTTTCGATTTCCATTCTTGCCTGCTTGTATTCAATGTAGTCGACGAGTTCGTCATAGAAAGAATCATCGACCTGTGCATTGAGTGCCTGGTCAAGGCTTTTCTTTTTCTTTGCTTTTTTCACGAGTTCAGTGTCAAGGGAAACATAAGCCCCGCGTCCGTTTTTCTTGCCTGTCGGATCGATGGAAACTTCTCCCTCTTTGTTTCTGACGATGCGGACCATTTCTTTCTTTGGTTTCATTTCGCCAGAGACAACACATTTTCTCATAGGTATCTTACGCTTCTGCATAATTCCCCACCTTATTCAGCTTTATATTATTTTCCAATCGTTTCATCATCTGAGAAGGTCGTCTCCTGATTCTCCGGGAATCTTCTTTCCTCGTTATCAGTAAACGGCGGTTCGCCTTGTCCACCGCTTGTAGGTGTCGGCTCATCGTCTTCTGAAAAAGTCGCTTCTTCAACTTCTTCCATTGACGCTTCATAACCTTCTTCTTCGCCCATGCCGTCTCTTTCTTCTGCGAATTCGATCAAGTCTTCGGTATCATTGGGATCAAGTTCGCCGGTCTGAAAGTCTGTTTCCATGACTGGTTCTCCAGGCTGTCTGTCCATCTGATTACTGTCTTCGGCTAATACAGTTGAATCTGCATCATCCGATACATTGTCATCATTGTAGGCTTTTACATCTGTAGATTCGTCATCTTCAAATAGTGAAGGTGCCTCAGAGATCGATTCAAGGTCATTCGCTGCATCCGCATCGTTTTCACTCAACGCTTCAAAGAATGAATCATCTTTCAATTCATCAGACTCTTCCGCCAGAGCTTCCATGTCGGATTCAGATTTGATATCGATCTTGAATCCTGTCAGTTTCGCTGCCAGACGCACATTTTGACCGCGCTTGCCGATCGCCAGCGACAGCTGATAATCCGGAACGACGATGACGCAGGAGTGCTGGTCTTCGTCAAACTGAACATCAACGACTTGCGCTGGATTCAGAGCATTCTTGATGTAGACTGAAGGATCTTTGTCCCATTCAACGATATCCATGTTCTCACCGTTCAGCTCGTTTACAATAGCTTGTACACGTGAGCCTCTTGGCCCGACACAGGTACCGACCGGATCAACGTTCTCATCACGGGAGAAGACAGCGATCTTGGAACGGTCGCCGGCTTCACGGGCGATCGACACGATTTCAACGATGCCATCATATATCTCCGGCACTTCCTGTTCAAACAGACGTTTGATCAGGTTAGGATGTGTACGGCTGACAAAAACCTGCGGGCCTTTCGTCGAGTTTTCGACCTTGCTGACGTAGACTTTGATGCGGTCATGCGTTTCATAGGTTTCATTCTCGATCTGGTCACGCTTGGACAGAACGGCTTCAACTTTACCTAGGTTGATGTAGATGAACTTGTTGTCCTGTCGTTCTACTGTCCCAGTCATCAGGTCGTCTTCATACTGAATGTATTCATTGTATATGATCGAGCGTTCAGCTTCTCTCATACGTTGCATGATGACCTGCTTGGCCGTCTGAGCAGCAATACGTCCGAAGTTGTTCGGCGTGACTTCGAATTTGATCTTGTCTCCGATTTCATACGCTTTTTTGCGTTCACGCGCTTCTTCCAAGCTGATCTCAAGCTGTGAGTCATAGACATCTTCAACGACTTCCTTGACCTGATAAACAGTGATCGAGCCTTTCTTCTCATTGAAATCGACTTCAACGTTCTGAGACGTCCCATAATTGCGCTTATACGCTGATACAAGGGCAGCTTCAAGTGCATCGATAACAACCTCTTTAGAAATACCCTTTTCTTTTTCTAAAGTCTCAAGAGCAGATATTAATTCTTTACTCATATTTTTACTCCTTTTAATCATTTCCTGACGCAGTGTGGATTTAAAATTCGATAGCTAATCGAGCCTTAGCTATGTGTTTCTTTTCGATCTCCAAATCTTTACGTCTGGTCTTATCTTTGATGGTCAATATGATATGACTGTCGTGCCACTCTTTCAGTGTGCCTTCATAGGCATTCTGGCCATTTATTTCACCATGTAACTTGACATGGATATACTGACCCACTGCGTTTTTCATATCTTCGTCTGAACGAAGCGGTCTTTCAGCACCTGGAGAAGAGACTTCCAGATAATAAGCATGAGGGATCGGGTCTGGTTCGATCGCATCCAACATTTCTCCAACTTTTTCACTGAACAGAGCACAATCATCCAGATCTACGCCGTTTGCTTTATCGATATATAAACGTAAAAACCAGTTTTTACCTTCTTTTACATACTCGACATCGACTAGCTCATACCCAAGGTCTGCTGCCACAGGTCGAGATAATTCTTTCACTTTTTCCACTGTATTCAACGACATCTTCACTCCTCTCAGACATACTGTCCGGTTAATTTCTTTTTAAATAAAGGCTGTGAAAAAGAGTGAGCGGATTCGCTCACTCTTTCCTCAGTCTATCTCGCTCGATTCGTTATCAGTGTACCATAGATACGACGCTGTCGCAACTTTGACACTTTTACATTACAAATCAAATAACGATAATTGATTCTCATCAGGCAGGCCTACCAGCGCCTGATTGGTTTCCAGGTATTCCATGACTGTTTTAGAGACTTTCCCTCTTCTGGATAAGTCCTCTTTAGACAAGAAAGGTCCGTCTTTTCTGGCTTCCACGATAGCATTGGCCACACTTCCACCAAGCGAAGGGACAGCTCTGAACGGTGCCAGCAGGGCATCGTCCTGGATCAGAAAATCTTTCGCGTCCGATTCATCGATGTTGACCATCTTGAATGAAAAACCGCGTTCGACCATTTCATTCGCTATTTCAAGCACAGTTAAAAGGTTCTTCTCTTTCGTCGATGCATCCATGCCTTTAGCGGTGATTTCCTTCATACAAGCTTTGATGCCTTCTTTCCCTTTGGACATGGCTTCCAGGTCGAAGTCACTGGCCCGAATCGAAAAGTAAGCCGCGTAATAATATAAAGGATGGTGCACTTTAAAGTAGGCCACACGCAGAGCCATAAGGATATAGGCAGCGGCATGGGCTTTAGGGAACATGTACTTGATTTTCAGACAGGAAGCGATATACCATTCCGGGACGTCATTGTTTCGCATTTCTTTCTGCCAGTCATCAGGGATCCCGCGACCTTTTCTGACATATTCCATGATCTGAAAGGCCAGACCGTCTTCCAATCCCTTATGCTGCAGATAGATCATGATGTCATCTCGACACCCGATAACTTCCGACAAGGGGATATTGTGCTGTCTGATCAGTTCTTCAGCATTCCCAAGCCATACATCGGTCCCGTGAGACAAACCTGAGATCTGGAGCAGTTCCGCAAAGGTCGTCGGTTTCGTCTGTTCCAGCATCTGACGAACGAAACGCGTACCGAACTCGGGGACGCCTAACGTTCCGGTTTTTGAGAAGATCTGCTCTTCTGTAACGCCCAAAACTTCTGTCCCGCTGAACAGTTTCATGACATCCGGATCATTGACCGGGATGTCTAATGGATCGATCCCCGATAAGTCCTGGAGCATACGGATCATACTCGGATCATCGTGACCCAGGATATCCAGTTTCAGGACATTGTCATGGATCGAGTGGAAGTCAAAGTGGGTCGTTTTCCATTCGGACTCCTGATCGTCCGCGGGGAACTGGATCGGAGAGAAATCATAGACATCCATATAGTCCGGGATAACGATGATCCCGCCCGGATGCTGGCCTGTCGTCCGTTTGACACCAGTCAGACCTTTGGACAACCGGTCCACTTCAGCCGAACGGTAATTCAGCTGATGGTCGCGTTCGTAGCCTTTGACGAAGCCGAATGCTGTCCGGTCGGCAATGGTACCGATCGTGCCGGCACGATAAACATACTCTTCTCCAAACAGTTCCTTCGTATACAAGTGGGCTCTCGCCTGGTATTCACCGGAGAAGTTCAGATCGATATCGGGAACTTTGTCTCCATTAAAGCCCAGGAATGTCTCAAAGGGAATGTCCTGACCATCTCTGTATAAAGACTCTCCACACTTGGGACAGGCTTTTTCAGGGAGATCGAAACCGGAGCCGTATTCACCGTTCGTAAAGAATTCAGAGTGCTTACATCCAATACAGCGGTAATGCGGCGGCATGGGATTGACTTCGGTGATCCCTGTCAGGGTAGCGACCAGACTGGAGCCGACCGACCCCCTGGAACCAACCAGATAGCCGTCTTCCACACTTTTATGCACCAGTTTCTGAGAAATCAGGTAAATAACCGAGAAGCCATTCCCGATGATACTGTCGAGTTCCTTCTCGATCCTGGCTTCGATGATTTCCGGTAGATTTTCACCATACAGTTCATGCGCCTTATCGTAGCTCATTTTACGGATCTCTTCTTCGGACCCTTCCATTTTCGGCGTGTACAGGTCCTGTTTCACAGGTGTGATATCATCCGTGACACTGTCGACAAATTCATTCGGATTGGTGATCACCACTTCTTCTGCTGTTTCCTCGCCTAAAAAGGCCAGGCTTTCCATCATTTCATCCGTGGTCCGGAAATACACCGGCGGATTCTTATGCTGGCTGACATGCGATTTATTTTGTGTTTCAAGCAGGATATCGCGGTAGACACCGTCTTCCGGGTTCACGAAATGCACGTTTCCGGTCGCGATGACCTTTTTGTCCAGTTCTTTACCCAGCTTCACGATATTTGTGATGATGTCTTCCAGGTCATCTTTATTTCTGACCAGTTCGCGGTTGATGAGATTCAAATAGGCTTCTTTAGGCATGATTTCAAGGTAATCGTAATAAGCAGCTTTCTTTTTGGCTTCTTCATACCCGCGCTGCATCATGGCTTCAAAGACTTCGCCCTGTGCACAACCGGATCCTATGATCAGACCTTCTCTGTACTTGTCCAAAAATGACCGCGGTACCCGAGGCACCCGGTAGAAATAATCGACCAGCGAACCGGAAATTAGCTTGAACAGGTTTTTGAGCCCGGCCTGATCTTTTGCCCAGATCGTGACGTGACTGGGACGAGATTTTTTATAAGCATCTCCCCCGCCCATATATTGGTTCAGTTCACTGTGGCGTTCGATATTATATTCTTTCTTTGCCATTTTCACAAAGATCCAGAGCAGCTGTCCCGTCGTCTGTGAATCGTAAATGGCCCGGTGATGCTGTTCCAGATTCACTTTGAATTTTTTCGCAAGGGTGTTCAGGCGGTGACTTTTAAAGGTCGGATTGATGAAGCGTGAAAATTCAAGGGTATCGATGACCGGCAGTTCAGACATCGGCATATCATGCTTTTTATAGGCGGTGTTCAAAAAGCCCATATCAAAGGTTGCGTTATGGGCAACTAGAATGCTGCCTTCTGAAAAGGCCTTGAACTGTTCCAGCACGTCTTTTTCCGATTTCGACCCGCGGACCATTTCATCCGTGATCCCTGTCAGATTGATAGTCGTATTCGATAAACGATGTCCAGGATCGATGAATTCCTGAAACTCTGCCACCACGTTCCCTTTATGCATCTTGACAGCGGCCAGCTCGATGATGTTGTCATAAATAGCTGACAAGCCTGTGGTCTCCACGTCAAACACGACATAGGTGGCTTCATGCAGATCGTCTTCTGATTCATTATAGGCAATGGGCACACCGTCATCCACCAGATTGGCTTCCACGCCGTAAATGATTTTGACATTGTTCTTGCTGCCGGCAGAATGAGCTTCCGGATACGACTGAGCAACACCATGATCCGTTATGGCTATAGCCTTGTGTCCCCACTCAGCCGCCTGCTTGACAAGATCTGTTGCACTTGGTGTGGCATCCATCTGACTCATGTTCGTGTGCGCATGCAGCTCGACCCGTTTTCTATCTTCCGGATATGTATCTTTTCGGCTCGCATGAAAAGTCTGAGTGATATCCTGGACGTTCATGACCAGATCGCGCATAAAGGTGTCTTCCTGAATGCTTCCTCTGACCTTGACCCAAGTCCCCGGTTTGATCCGTTCGAACATGGCTTCGTCCTGTTCATTATTGGAAAATCGTTTGCATGAGAAGGACGAGGAGTAATCTGTGATCTTAAAAATAAGCAACTTGCGGCCTGAGCGCAGTTCTCTGATTTCCGAATCGAAGACATACCCTTCCAGGGTGACGCGACGCTCTTCTTCTTCAATGGCTATCATTTGTTTGATTTCTTCATTCGCGGGGATCGGTCGTCCCAGCTTTATCGGACCATCCGCTTTGATTTCTTTGTTCTCTTCTTTTTTCTTTTCAGCTTTTTCTACCAGACGCGTGTATTCCTGCGCCATGATCTGGTCGTCTTCTTCTTTTTGAAGCTTGAACTGCTCGACTTTTTTCTGGTGAGCATGGGAATCGACGACAGGTGTGAGTTTGAACTGCTTGGGGAAGCCCAGCTGATGATAACTCTGAGAGATTTTAGGAAGAAAGTCATTCTCGTATTTATCTTTAGCCAGTTCCTGATCGATCAGAAAGACCCAGTGATTGCCGTCTTTCGTCGGATAGTTTTCCGCAAATGCCCGGTTACAGATCGGCGAATCCACCCCACTCAGGTGACAGGCATATTTCCAGTAATGCTGGACTTTTTCTTCAGTGACTACCGGCTCTTCCGTCTGTATGGACAATTCGATCTCGGATAAAACATCAAAAGAGGCTTTTAATGCATTTTTCAGAGACAAGAAGAGAGAAAAAGGCAAAATGTTCATCAGTTTTAAGGTGATGTGCCATTTTCTCTGTTTTTTATATACGGTCACGGATTCTACTTTTCCTTCTCTCAGCCATTCCGCTTCCTCTGGAGAAGGAGAAAATCCGATTTGTTTCAAGAGGGTTTGAAATAATTCCTGTTTACTTAAGCTCACATTCGATCCTTCTTTCTAAAGTCTTCGCTCGTCTTAAGATAATAGCATAGAAAACTGAGACATAAAATGCCTCAGTTCTCTCTTTGCTTATTTCTGGTTTGTACTGGAAGTCAGGATCTCGACGGTATGGAATAGATCATCCACTTTCGTTTCGACCATCTCTCCAGATTCTCTAATCGTTACTTCAACAATACCTTCTGAAGCTTTTTTACCGACAGTGATCTGTACGGGGATCCCGATCAGTTCAGCATCCGTGAACTTGACGCCGGGGCGCTCTTTGCGGTCATCGATCAGTACAGAGTAGCCGCGTTCCTCGAACTGTTTAGTCAGCTTTTGAGCCAGATCCATCTGTTCTGCTTTCTTGACCTGGACAGGGATGATATGCACGTCAAACGGTGCGACAGCAGATGGCCATACGAGACCTTTGTCATCAGCATACTGCTCTGCGATGGCCGACAACAGACGGCTCACGCCGATACCATAACTTCCCATGATGACAGAGGTCTGTCTGCCGTTGTTATCCAGTACAGTCGCATTCATGGCATCGCTGTAGCGTGTGCCCAGCTTGAAGATGTGTCCGATCTCGATTCCTTTAGTGAAACGAAGAGTCCCTTTGTTGTCAGGAGCCGGATCGCCTTCTTTAACGACGCGGATGTCCGCATAAGTGTCGACGGTAAAATCTCTATCCGTATTGACATTCGTGTAGTGCATGTCTTCCTTGTTGGCTCCAGTGACACCATTGACCATGTCCTGAACATGAAGATCAGCAACGATCTTGACTTCTTTATCCAAGCCTACAGGTCCGACGTAGCCAGGGTACGATTTAAATTTACTTTCGATCTCTTCTTCAGTAGCCGGTTCGACTTCTTCAGCATCAAGAGCAATGCGCAGCTTCACATCATTGACTTCCTGATCTCCAGGTACGATGGCCAGAACAGGGGTCTCCTTGTCAGCCATATATAACACACTTTTGAAGATTTTTTCCTTAGCCACTTTCAGGTAGTCAGAAACTTCTTCGATCGTTTTTGTGTCAGGTGTGTCCACTTCTTTAAGTTCCAGCTGGACATCTGTTTTGGGTGATTTTTTATAATAACTGGCAGCCATTTCCAGGTTCGCAGCATAATCCGTTGAATCGGAATAGACGACGGTATCTTCCCCGGCGTCAGCCAGTGCCATGAATTCAATGGAGTCTCTCCCGCCCATCGCCCCTGCATCACCGATGATGGCTCGGAAATCCAGTCCAAGTCTCGTAAATGAGTTCGTATATGCCTGAGCGATCGCATCATAAGAGTCAGCTAGACTCTCATAACTGTCATGGAAGGTATAAGCATCCTTCATGATAAATTCTCTTCCTCGCATCAGACCAAAACGCGGACGCTTTTCATCACGGTATTTCGTCTGAAACTGGTACAAGAGCAGCGGCAGTTTTTTGTAAGATTTGATTTCTTCACTGATCAGCTTGGCAAAGGTTTCTTCGTGTGTCGGACCGAGGATGAAATCCCGTTCGTGGCGGTCCTTTAACTTGATCAGATCTTCGCCATAGGTCTCATAACGGCCTGATTCTTTCCATAAGTCTGCAGGCAGTAAAGCCGGCAGCAGCATTTCAGCCCCGTCGATCGCATCGAGTTCTTCCCGAATGATCGTTTTGATTTTTTCCAGTACGCGGTTGGCCAGCGGCAGATAACTGTAGATACCTGATGACAGCTGACGGATATACCCCGCGCGTAATAGTAACTGATGACTGATGACCTCAGCATCATTTGGAACATCTCTTAATGTAGGTGCGAATAATTTTGACTGCTTCATTATAAACTGATATCTCCTTCAATGATTAATTTAAAAAGAATGTCTGTATATCATTCCATGTGACAAGCAGCATGAGGATAAGCAGGAATAAAACGCCCACCAATGTGATATAACCCTCTTTTTCCTGACTCAAAGGCTTTTTACGGACGCCTTCGATAATATTGAGTAACAACTTGCCGCCATCTAAAGCCGGTATCGGCAGAAGATTCATAATGCCTAGATTGACACTTAAAAAGCCCAGCCAGCTGATCAGTCCAACGGTTCCAGCCTGCACGACCTGTTCTGTCGTAGCATAGATCGCAACAGGACCACCAAGCTGATCGACACTGAACCCTCCGGTAAAGAAGGACGCAAGCAGCGTAAAGATCTGACTGATGATAAAGAAGGTCTCAGTGAAACCATAAGTCAGTTTGGCTCCGAAATCGTCTTCCATGTAGGCTTCTACTCCGATCCTTCCAACGGTGTCTCCTTCTACCTCCACCCCTGAAGGCACGATCGTCTCTTCATAGACGTCACCTTCTTCAGTTTCCAGGGTAAAGGAAAGTTCTTCGTTCGGATTCTCCTGAATGATCATGACCATTTCATTCCAGGAATCGACGTCCTGACCATCTATAGACAAGACTCTATCTCCTGTTTCGACGCCAGCTTCGGCCGCAGGGGTATTTTCTTCCACATTCCCGAACCTAGCTTCGTCCGAGCGTACACCGCCCTGAACAAAAGCCAAGAGTGTAAAAGCAACAATAGCTAATATAAAGTTATTCAATGGACCTGCAAAGTTCGTCAGCATGCGGTTAGGCAACGAGGCACTCTGGAACTGTCTGTCTTTAGGCGCGATCTGTAGGATCGTTCCGTCTTTTTCCACCAGCAGGGCATCGCGATTGACATTGAAGGTGGTTTCTTCTGTATCCATGCCGACTCGTCCCGTCAGATACATTTTTTCATCAAAGTCAAAAGAGGAAACTTCAACAGGCACTGAATCGACCGATTCGTCAGAGCCCTGAATGTCTATTTTTTCAACATTGTCCTCTGCATCAAGTGACAGCTGGACAGCCATCCCGGGTCTCAGATCGGCCTCTTCTTCATAACCGGCCATTCTGACATACCCGCCGACCGGCAGCATGCGCACAGTATAGGTCGTCTCCCCTTTTCTGTGATAAAAAAGTTTCGGTCCGAAACCGATCGCAAATTCACGTACAAGTATGCCGGCTCGCTTGGCAAAATAAAAATGCCCGAACTCATGCACCACTACGATGATCCCAAAAACTAAAATAAATGCTAAAATATTTTGAATCATATCAAAACTCCTTTATAGATCATACGACACCAAGAATAAACAACACATTCAAAACAAGGAGCAGACTGTCAAAACGATCGAGTATGCCTCCATGTCCCGGCAATATCGTGCCGGAATCCTTAGTATGGTACTCTCTTTTTATCTTGGATTCAAGTAGATCTCCAACTTGTCCAGTAATGGATATTACGACCATCAGTAAAAATGTAGCAAAGACATGTTCTGACTGAGGGAAGTACTGAAGAAAAATGAAGACCAGCACTGACGCCAATACCGTACCTCCCAGCGCACCTTCCACCGTTTTATTGGGGGAGATTGCTGGAGCCAGTTTTGTTCTGCCTATTTTTCTGCCGATCAGGTAGGCTCCGGAGTCGGTTGCCCAGATGACCAGCAGGATCAGAACGAGCAGGGATACATTAGTGAGTCTCAATGAGACAAAGGCATAAAAGCCTATCCCAATATAGATCATCATCAGGATCATCTCTGCGACATCCTTTGTGGTCGTTTCCTGAAAAGCGAGTGAATATAAAAAGAGCAGCACCATGGTTAAAATAATGATCCGCGAGAATACTTCCACTGCAAAGAGGATCGGAAAGTAAATAGAGAGAACCATAAGGGCTACGCCGATCAAAGAAAGTACCGCAGGGGGTGAAGACATTTTCATTTTTTTCATGTGAAGAAATTCTGAAAGACCAATGACAGCTAGTATGGCCATTCCGATAACAAGCGGCCATGACCCAATCCATATCAATGGTATAAACAGTGCTACAGCTATGAGCGCTGTAATGACTCTAGTAAACATATGCAATCCTCAGCTTTCTGTATGTTAAATTGCTCCGTATCGTCTTTGTCTTTTCTGGTATTCCAGGATAGCCTGATCAAAAACTTCACCATCGAAGTCAGGCCACAGTAAGTTTGTAAAATAAAATTCACTGTAGGCATTCTGCCACAGTAGAAAATTACTTAACCTCTGTTCGCCGCTGCTTCTGATGAGCAAATCAACATTCTGGTATGGAGCGATCGATCGTGTAAATAAATGTTCTTCAATGCGTTCTTCAGAAATATCACTGCAGGAGATTTCTTTATTCAAAACCTTCTGGCACAGAGCCTGTGTCGCCTCGACGATTTCAGCTCGTCCACCATAGTTGAAGGCAAAGTTCAGTACCATTCCTGTATTGTCTTTGGTCTGATCCATTGCTCTGCTGATCGCTTTCTTAGTAGAATGAGGAACTTTTTCTTCAAACCCGATCATATTCACTTTAACATTTTTTTCCTGCAGTTCAGGTACGAAACGGTCAAAGAAGCGGATAGGCAGCTGCATGAGAAAATGAACTTCCTGAGGAGGCCTTTTCCAGTTTTCAGTTGAAAAAGCATATAGCGTGAGCACTTTTACTCCTCGTTCACTCGCACGCATCGTTACTCTGCGTATCGCTTCCATACCTTCTTCATGTCCAAACTTTCTAGGCTTCCCTTGCTTTTGAGCCCATCTGCCATTGCCATCCATAATGACTGCAACGTGATCTGGAATGTTTTTTTCTTGTTCACTCATAATAATCGGTGCTTAGACTAACTGCACCATACCTCCTAAAGTCTGTGACATCTCTTCTATTGTAGTAAAAAAAAGCATGAATTACCATTAAATATTATATAAGAATAAACCGTCCTGATCCTAATAGTTTATCAGAAAAGGCTGGTTTGCTATACTATATGTAGAAATATTGTCGTTTTAAAAAGTTTATAAAGGGAGGAACGCCCACATGAAACGTATAAGTAAATACCTGATGGGTTTAGTTGTGACGGCTGTTGTCACTAAACTCGTCAATAAATACATCATCGATAAACTGTAATCAAAAAGAAGAAAAAGGAGAGTAAGCTCATAAACTTAGAGAATGACACCTTGAACGGGCATTCTGTTAAGTTTCCCTGTGCTACTCTCCTTACTTTTTTAACCTTCGATCTTAACCTTCAATAATTTCTTTTTCTTTTTCGGAAGATAATTTGTCGATAGCTTTGACACTTGCATCTGTCAGTTTCTGAACTTCCTCTTCATACTGGCGAAGATCATCTTCAGTCAGATCGCCCGATTTTTCTGCTTTTTTAAGTGAATCCATGGCGTCACGACGAATGTTACGTACCGCGATTTTTGCATTTTCAGCTTCTTTGCCCACTTGCTTGGCAATTTCTCTACGGCGTTCTGCAGTCAGCGCAGGAACAACTAATCTGATAACGTTCCCGTCATTGGAAGGTGGAATACCGACATCCGACTGGTTGATCGCTTTTTCAATGTTACCTAAAGCACTTTTATCGTAAGGCGTGATCAGAAGCACACGAGGCTCAGGAACAGAAATCTGTGCCAGCTGGTTAAGTGGTGTCGGTGCCCCATAATACTCGACATTTACACGGTTCAACAAACTTGGATTAGCGCGCCCGGCTCTGATCGAACCTAATTCTCTAATATAAGCCTGTTCTGATTGTTTCATACGTGCCTGTGTTTCTTTCAAAATTTCCTGTGTCATTATTTTTTCCTCCTGACAGTTGTTCCGATCGTTTCTCCCAGAACAACACGCTTGATATTTCCTTTTTCATTCAACTTGAATACGACTAGAGGGATATCATTGTCCATGCTTAATGATGAAGCCGTTGTATCCATGACCTGAAGTGATTTATTTATAATATCGAGATAAGTCAGTTCCTCATATTTAACGGCATCGACATCGATGTTCGGATCCGAAGAATAGACCCCATCCACATTGTTCTTAGCCATCATGATGACATCCGCCTGCATTTCAGCAGCTCTGAGTGCCGCCGTTGTATCTGTAGAGAAGTACGGGCTTCCCGTTCCTCCGGCAAAAATCACGACTCTGCCTTTTTCCAGATGTCTCAATGCTTTTCTTCTGATATAAGGTTCTGCGACCTGACGCATTTCGATCGATGTCTGTACACGTGTAGGTACACCAATGTTTTCAAGAGAATCCTGCAGTGCCAGTCCGTTCATGATCGTAGCGATCATTCCCATATAATCTGCCTGAGAACGTTCCATTCCCATCTCTGCCCCAACATGACCGCGCCAGATATTTCCGCCACCCACTACGATAGCTATCTCAATGCCCAGTTCATGTACTTCTTTAATTTCCTGACAAATTTCGTGAATGGTTGGTGGTTGTATACCAAATCCGGTATCACCAGCAAGTGCTTCACCACTTAGTTTCAATATAACGCGTTTGTATTTCGGCTCATCCATAAAATCTTTCCCTCCATCATTCATACACAATAATTTTACCATATTTAACAGGTAGCGTCATTAATAAATCTTACAATCATAGCGTTATCACTCTAAAAAAAAGCAGGGATAGTTAACTATCCCTGCTTTACTCTTCTTATTTTTTACCTAATTGACTTTGTACTTCAGCAGCGAAGTCTTCAGAACGTTTTTCAATTCCTTCTCCGACTTCATAGCGGATGAATGATTTGATTGAAGAGTTGTTCTCTTTCAAGTATTCTCCAACTGTCAAGTCAGGATTTTTAACGTAAGGCTGATCGACCAAGCTTACCTCAGCCAACCATTTGTTCAAACGTCCCTGAACCATTTTTTCAACGATGTTTGCTGGTTTGCCTTCATTTTTAGCTTGTTCAGTCAATACACTTAATTCGTGATCTCTGTCTTCTTGAGCTACATCTTCACGTGTAATGTATTTAGGATTGATAGCTGCAACGTGCATGGCAACGTTACGTGCTACTTCTTCGTCAGCGCCTTCTAATACAGTCAACACAGTGATACGTCCACCCATGTGCTCGTAGTCACCAAACACATCGTTGTCTGTTTTTTCAACGACTGCAAAACGACGGAAAGTGATTTTTTCACCGATCGTTGTTGTTGCTTCAGTGATCGTGTCCTGGATCGTTTCACCATTCATTTCCAGTTTCAAAGCATCTTCAACAGAAGCAGGGTTTTCCTGTGCCACTGTTTTAGTGATACCTTTAACTAGGTTCTGGAATTTATCGTTTTTAGAAACGAAGTCCGTTTCAGAGTTGATTTCAGCGATCGCTGCAACATTACCTTCAACGTGAATGTTTGCTAATCCTTCAGCCGCAATACGGTCTGCTTTTTTAGCTGCTTTAGAAACGCCTTTTTCTCTTAGGTAGTCAACAGCTGCGTCCATATCGCCATCAGTTTCCACTAATGCTTTTTTCGCATCCATCATACCTACGCCTGTTTTATCACGTAATTCTTTAACTTGAGCCGCTTTAATATTTGCCACTATTTTTCTTCCTCCTCAGTAGATTATGATTCTAACCTGTAAGTTTAAATTATTCGTTGTCGCCTTCTACAACTTCAACGATTTCATCTAAAGAATCAGATTTAGCTTCTTCTTCAAAGCCTTCTTCTCCCTGGTTACCTTCGATAACAGCGTCAGCCATTGTTTTAGTTAATAATTTAACTGCACGGATAGCGTCGTCGTTTGAAGGGATGATGACATCGATATCATCTGGATCACAGTTTGTATCTACCATTGCAACGATAGGAATGTTCAATTTTTGAGCTTCTTTAACTGCAATGTGTTCTTTACGAGGATCTACAACGAACAAGACATCTGGTTTGCCAGGCATGTCTTTGATTCCGCCTAAGAATTTGTCTAAGCGGTCACGTTCTTTGATCAATAGACCAACTTCTTTTTTAGGTAAGACTTCGAATGTTCCGTCTTCTTCCATTTTTTCTAAATCTTTCAAACGTTTGATACGTCTTTGGATCGTGTCCCAGTTAGTTAACGTTCCACCCAACCAACGGTGGTTGATGTAGAAAGCGCCGGCTCTTTGTGCTTCTTCTTTGATCGCATCTTGAGCTTGTTTTTTAGTTCCTACAAAAAGAACAGTTCCGCCATCTTCTGCAACTTCGCGTACATAGTTGTAAGCTTTGTCGATCAGCTTAACAGTTTTCTGCAAGTCGATGATGTAAATACCGTTTCTTTCTGTAAAGATGAAAGGTTTCATTTTAGGGTTCCAGCGTCTAGTCTGGTGTCCGAAATGTACCCCTGATTCTAATAATTGTTTCATTGATACTACTGCCATTTGTCATTCCTCCATTTGGTTTTTGTATTTTCCTCCCCTGACGTCATCTGCCTGAACACTCCATGGCATACAGAGCACCATTCAAGGCATCGGTCAAGGTGTGAAATCAGTGCGTTATGCACCGCCATTAAGTATACAACATTCATCAGCATAATGCAATAAAGTGTTAAAAAAATCTTGCTAATTCGACTAACCTATCGCATACTATTAGAAGAAATATGAAAAGGAAGTGACGACTATGTTTTTCTCATTTGTACGCAGTATCATTCTGGTACTTGTCTGGATACTGAATGGCAAGTTTAAGGTGATCGGCAAAGAGAACCTCCCACAGGATGACAATTACATTTTAATCGCCCCACATCGTTCATGGATCGATCCGGTCTATCTTGTTCTGGCGACCACGCCCAAGCAGTTCAGTGTCATGGCCAAAAAAGAACTGTTCAAGAATCCAGTTTTCAGATGGATCATTACGCACATGAATGCTTTCCCGGTCGATAGAGACAATCCCGGCCCAAGCGCCATCAAAACCCCTGTCAAATCCTTAAAAGAAACCGATCTGGGATTGCTTATCTTCCCAAGCGGCACTCGGCATTCAAATGAACTGAAAGGTGGCGCCGTGACTATAGCCAAGTTGAGCAAGAAACCGATCGTCCCTGCTGTATACAGCGGTCCTTTAACCTTCAGTGACTTGGTGAAACGTAAAAAAGCTGTTGTCCGTATCGGCGAGCCTTTCTATGTGGAACGTAAAGTCGAAGGCATTAAAGACACGAACGCATACTATTCTGAAAAGATCCAGCAGGCGTTTGAAGAACTCGACCGAAACTAGAATCTTATACTTGATCAGAACAGGCTGGCGCTGCTGCGTCAGCCTGTTTCATTATAAAGGTTCATTTATGCTGAAATAATGAAACGATCGTTGCGCTATATATCAGTATTTCCTTCTATTTATGACGGTATTGTTCGCTCACGGACCACTACACTCATCAGTGAACAGATTCCGCTCTCAAATGTCGTGCTAGGTAAGCATCTGAACCATGAGTGAACACTTTCTGCTTCATGATGTCGCACCCACGAACCACGACTCCCCCCAGTGAACAGTTTCCTCTTCAGAATGTCGTGCTCACAGACCACACCTCTATCCAGTAAACAGTTTTTGCTTCCGATTGTCGTACTCACGGACCACTACTCTCATCAGTGAGCAGTTTCCTCTTCAGAATGTCGTGCTCGGTAAGCGTCTGAACCATGAGTGAACATATTCTGCTTCATGATGTTGCACCCGCTCACAGTATCTCTTTGATTTGACACTTTTCATCACTCCCCCCTCTTTATATGACCAGCTCGTCAGATTTCCGGCGATGACTTTGTCATTTGCAGCATAAAATGACAAGCTCATCTAAGCTTTATTCCTGACTGTGCCATTCTTGACGCAAAATAGCACAGTCAGGAATAGTTTCACTCTGGGCTTGTCATTTCAGGGGTACGATGACAAGCTCATCATGACTCCCATCCTCGACTCTGTCATATTTATTCCAAAATGACAAGCTCAAAAATATTTTAACCATGACTCTGCCATTTCTGATTCAAAATGACCGGCTCAAAATATTTTCCTTCTCCACCTGGTCATTTCAAGCTTAGAATGACAAGCTCGGCAACATTCGACGCCTGACACTGTCATTCCGAGCATAAAAAGACAAAGTCATCCAATAAATCCTGCTCACTTTGCCGTCTGAACTTCAGAACCAGCAAAAAAGCAGCGGAACGTTCATCCTAAGATGACGTTCCGCTGCAGTCATGCGTTCTTATTCTTTTATTGTGTCTGTAACCCAAGATTCTGAAGTTCGTACATGTCTTTATATTGTCCACCGCTATCGATGAGCTCATCATGTGTGCCGCGTTCAATGATATGTCCGTTATCCAGTACGAGGATCTGATCAGCATCTCTGATCGTCGACAATCTGTGAGCGATCGCAACTGTGGTACGCCCTTTTCTCATTCGCTGTAGACCTTCTTGAATGAGTGCTTCGGTTTCCGTATCGATATTGGCCGTCGCTTCATCCAGTATAAGGATCTTCGGATCTCTGACGATCGTACTGGCAAACGAGATCAGCTGCTTCTGTCCACTTGAGAAGCTGGCTCCACGTTCGACCACTTTGGCATCATACTGTCCCGGAAGTTCTTCGATAAATTTATCTGCCTGAACGAAACGTGCCGCCTCAATGATTTCTCTGTCGGTGATCGATTCATTCAGCAAACGGATATTATCTTTGATTGTTCCGTAGAAAAGGAAGGAATCCTGAAGGACGAGTCCGGTACGCTGACGCAGTTCACGCATGGGAAACTCTTTGATCGATCTGCCGTCGATCAGGACTTCCCCTTCATCAAAATCGTAGAAACGCATCAGTACATTGATGATGGAAGACTTCCCGCTTCCCGTATGGCCGACCAGAGCGATGGTCTCGCCTGGATTGACGGTGAAGGAAATATTTTTCAGTACGTTGTTCTTGCCATCATAAGAAAATGATACATTCTTGAATTCAATTTTTCCTTCTTCGATATGCGCGTCTTCCTTATCCAGTTGCGCCGGTGCATACTGCTCATTGTCCATGACCGTCAAGATCCGGCTGCTTGAAACGATACCGTCCTGGAACAAGCTCATGCTGTCCATAAGGCGTGTCAGCGGCCGGAAAAAGTTGTTGGCGTAAGTCGTGAATGCATAAATGATCCCGACTTCGACCGGACCCGTCAGTGCTTCTAGCCCAAAAATCGTCAAAATAACGACGACTGACAAGGTATAAAGCAGATTGATGACCGGGCTCAAAAGCAGGGCATTGATTTTCGTCATTGAAAAACGCGAATCAAAGTAAGACTGGTTCGTCTCCTCGAATTCCTTCTGAAGACGTTTCTCCTGACGGAACTGCTGGATGATCGAGATCCCATTGATCGTCTCAGCCAGCTTCGTATTCAGCAGACTCAGTTTCGACTTCATTTCACTGTATGTCTTTGAACTGTAAACCTGATAGATACGTATCACGATGAGTAATACCGGTGCAAAAATCAGGATCCAAAGTGTCACGGTCACATCCAAGAGGAACATCGCTCCTAATGAAATGACGACACCAAAGACTCCCTGCATGATGTTCAAAAAGACATTCCAGAAATCTTTCATCGCTTCCGTATCATTAGTGACACGCGTGATGAGCCAGCCTGTCGAGGTCTGGTCAAAGAAGCGCATCCCCAGTGTATGAAGCTTTTCAAAAAGCTGATTACGGATGTTCTGGACCGTTTTCTCTGAAGCCATATTGAAAAGATACAATTCCAGATACCAGACAGTCAACCGGATCAGCGTCACACCAAAGTGCAGCCCTGCAAAGGTTAGAATGATCGAAAGTGACAAATCGCCTGTCGTCAAATGATTGTCGATAAACAGCTGAATGATACGCGGTAGTGCAGCTGTCGATATAGCAAGAGCGACACTGAAAAAGATAGCAACAGCAAACTGCTTCTTATATGGCTTGCCGAAGGTCATGATGCGTTTCAGGATATGCATCTGCTCTTTGAAAGGTATGGATCGTCTAACTGACAACTCTTTCTGTTCCATCATTAGTAATCCTCTCCTTCCAGTTTACGTTCCAGCTGCTGCTGATTATACATATCTTCATACCAGCCGCCATGAGCAAGCAGTTCGCTGTGCGTGCCTCGCTCGATGATCGTGCCCTTCTCTATAACGATGATTTCTTCGGCATGCATGACGGAACTGATCCGGTGCGCCGCAATGATCGTTGTCTGACCTTCCCGGATCTCTTTCAAGCCCGATAAAATCGACTCCTCGGTTTTGGCATCCACTGCAGATAATGAATCATCCAGGATCATGAGCTCAGGGTTGATCAGAATGGCGCGCGCAATGGAAATACGCTGTTTTTGACCGCCAGAAAGAGAGACGCCTCGTTCTCCTACTTCGGTATCATAGCCTTCTGGCAATTCCATGATATCGTCATGAATATCAGCCAGTTTAGCAGCTGCTTCGACAGCTTCCTGGGACAATGTCGGATCAGCAAAGCGGATGTTTTCTCTGATCGTTGTCGAAAAGAGATAGTTATCCTGTGGGACATAACCGATCTGTTTTAAAAGAGCATCAAGTGTGTAATCCTTGATATCGTACCCGCCATAACGGATCGTTCCTTTATAGTTATCATATTCGCGCAGGAGCAGTTTCATGATCGACGTTTTGCCGGCACCGGTTTTACCGACGATCCCTAAAGTCTGCCCCTGTTCGATATTGAATGACACATGATGCAGAGCAACCATTTCGTCGTCCGGATAACTGAAAGCTTCGATATCGAATGAAAGTGTGCCTGAAATAGGTTCATCGATCGCCCCTTGTCTTTCATTGATCGCACTGTCTTCTCTTAAAAGATTTTCAATACGGTCATAGCTTGCCGATCCGCGTTCGATGATGTTGAACAAACGTCCGATAGCGAACATCGGCCAGACCAGCATACCGATATAATTGATGAAGGTGACAAAATCACCGATAGAAATTTCATCTCCCATAATAAGGTATCCACCGACAATGATCGTCAGGACATAAGAGAGCCCCATGATCAGCGTGATAGCCGGGTCAAAAAGCGAATCGATTTTATAAACTGCTTTGTTTTTCAAAACGACATTATCCGTCTGATTCTCGAATTTCTCGACATCTTCCTTTTCCTGACCAAACGTCTTCATGACTTTGATCCCTTGAATGCTTTCCTGGACTTTATCATTCAACTGAGAAAAGGCAGCTTGAGCATCCCTAAACCGCAAGTGCAGACGCTGGCCTAGAATACGTGACGTCAGTGCCAGAAATGGCAAAGGAATGACGGCGATCAGTGTCAGACGCCAGTCAACGACGAACAGCATAGCCAAAAGCGTTGTCAGCCCTACGCTTATGGCATCTGCCATCGTCAGGACTCCCCCACCGGCGACCATGCGCAGTCCACGCAAGTCGTTGGTTGCATGCGCCATTAAATCGCCGGCTCTGTATTTCTGGAAAAATGTATTATCCATGTTTGTAAAATGGTCGTATAACTGTTTTCTGACTATTTGTTCCAGCTTGGCGGCATTCCCCCATATATTCACACGCCACATGTACCGCAAAATATACTGAAGCACAGCTGTAGAAGTCAAAATGAGCATCCACTGCAATAATGATTGTTCAGTCAAGACATCTGTCTCGATCTCATCTACCACGATCCCGATAATCCGAGGCGGTATCAGCTGCAGAACAGCCACGATCATTAAACCTGCGACCCCTAATAAATAGGATTTTTTCTCTTGTTTGAAAAACCATCCTAACCGTTTAAATATATCCATAATTCTAATCTCCCACATTTTACATTTTTCTACCGGTTACATTCTTCAATGTGACAATATGTCATATTGGGTTAAAGTTGAACGGACAGGCTATCTGTCCGTCAATTCAACCTATTTCTTTTTGTTTTTTGTACTTTTACTTTTCTGTTGCGTCTTCATCTGGCTCATCATCTGATTGATTTTTCTTTCAGAAGGTTTCTGACCCATCTGCATCATCATCATGCGCAGCATGTTTTCATCGATAGGAGGATTTTTCTCAAAGTAGTCCATCATATATTTTCTGGCAATGAAGAATCCACCAGCAAGTCCACCGATCAGTGCCAATAAAATTAATACTATCGCTAACCACATATCCATACATATTCACTCCTCTCAGCTATTACTTGTTACTAATAAACCTGTCGCCCGTTTTATACATTCCAATAAAACTGCTCACTGAACTATTTTACACAATTAACATGGAAAAATAAACCTATAAACGTAATTTAGTGTATATTATACGTTTGATTCAAGATTTGATTTTTAAAAAACTTCCTTTCAATTAAGAAATTGAAAGGAAGTTTTCCAGATCTTTATTCAGTATTTGAACGATTTAGCTGTTTAAAGATAGAAAAGTGTTCACAACGTTCTCAGGTGTAAAGCCGTAAGCTTCAACAACTGCTTCGCCGTTACCACTGGCACCGAATTTATCTATAGCCATCACTTTACCGGCATCTTTGACATATTTATGCCAGCCGAATGATGAGCCCATTTCGATCGCTACACGATTTTTAACAGCACTTGGAAGAACTGACTCTTTATACTCGTCAGACTGATCTTCAAACAAGTCGAAACTTGGCATTGAGACGACTGATACGTCTTTGCCTTGTGCTTTAAGCTCTTTTTGAGCATCCATTGCCAATGAAACTTCTGACCCAGTCGCGATCAGGATGCCGTCCGGTGTTTCTTTGTCAGCTGGTGACAGGACGTAGGCACCTTTTTTAAGGTTCTCTCTAGCCAATTCTTTTGAACCGGCAAGGACTGGAAGATTTTGACGAGTCAACACAAGCATGGTTGGTCTGCTTTGTGAAGTCAGTGCAACTTCCCATGCAGCTGCTACTTCGTTGCCGTCAGCAGGTCTCACAACAGATAAGTTGTGCATGCCGCGGAAACTTGAAAGCTGTTCGACAGGCTCGTGTGTCGGACCGTCTTCACCTACAGCAATAGAGTCATGTGTCATGACATAAATAGCTGGGATTTCTGATAAGGCAGCTAAACGGACAGCTGGTCTCAAGTAGTCAGTGAATACGAAGAATGTTGAGACGTAAGATTTAGTCCCTCCATGCAGCATGATACCATTTAAGGCAGCAGCCATGGCAAATTCACGTACACCGTACCAGATGTTGCGTCCTTCATATTGTCCAGCCTGGAAATCTTCAACACCGTCGATGGTTGTTTTGTTAGATCCAGACAAGTCGGCAGATCCGCCCCATAGGTTAGGAACAGCTTTAGCGATGGCATTCAACACTTCACCACTTGTTGAACGTGTAGCAGCAGCCCCGTCGCCTTCTGAAAAGACTGGCAGTTCTTTATCCCAGTTCTCTGGTAATTTACCAGACAATGAATCTTCAAACTGGGCAGCTAGATCTGAATGGGTATTGCGATAGTCTTCAAGCTTTTTGTTCCATTCTGATTCAAGTTTATCGCCTTTATCGATCATGTGCTCTTTAAAGCGTTTAGCTACTTCTTCAGGGACGAAGAAATCTTCGCCTTCCCATCCGTAAGCTTTTTTAGCTGCTTCAACGCCTTCAGGTCCTAATGGTGCACCGTGGACATTATGTGTTCCAGCGTTGGGCGCTCCGAAGCCGATAACTGTTTTGATTTCGATCAAGGTTGGTTTGTCTGTTGATTCTTTTGCTTTTGTGATCGCTTTGTCGATAGCGTCCAGATCGTTGCCATCTTCGACTAAGATATGTTCCCAGCCATAAGCTTCAAAGCGTTGGCCGACATCTTCCGTGAAAGCCTTAGATGTTGGTCCGTCCAGCTGAATGTCGTTGGAATCGTATAACATAACCAGTTTACCCAACTTAAGGTGTCCGGCAAGAGATGCAGCTTCTTGAGATACACCTTCCTGAAGATCGCCGTCTCCACATAATGCATAGGTGTAATGGTCGACGATAGAATGGCCCTCTTTATTGTAAGTAGCTGATAAGTGTGCTTCAGCCATTGCCATACCTACCGCATTCGCGATACCTTGTCCAAGCGGTCCAGTTGTTGCTTCCACGCCGTCTGTGACATGTACTTCTGGGTGCCCTGGTGTATTGCCTTCAAGTTGACGGAAATTTTTAAGATCGTCAACACTGACCTTGTAGCCAGACAAGTGAAGCAAGCTGTAAAGCATCATAGAACCGTGTCCTGCACTTAATACGAAACGGTCACGGTCGAACCATCTCGGGTTTTTAGGATTGACATTCAAGTGACGTGTCCATAATGTATACGCCATTGGTGCTGCCCCCATAGGTAACCCCGGGTGACCTGAATTTGCTTTCTGTACGCCATCGATACTTAATGTACGAATCGTATCGACTGCCATTTGATCGGTTTTATCGAACAATGAACTTCATTCCTTCCGTTTGTTTAAAATTTAAACTCACTATATTAGTGTACTATCATTACGCTTTCATTTCAATGTAAACTCTATCAATAGAAGAAAACGTAAGTGGCGTTCACCCACGATCGTGAAGGCCTTTATCTTTCTGGATTTCCTTCACTTTATCAGGAGTCACATCGTTTCCGTCAGGATCTACTATTTTCATGCCTTCTATATGGTTTCTCATACCAGAACGGAACGCTTTGATGTACTCGTCTCTTAAACCTTTTTGTTCCTGCTTTTCCTCATCAGTTAAGCCGTCATTGCGCTCTTTTCTTACTAATTCATTGATGCGGTCGAGCTTTTGTTTCTCAAGCATGTTATCCTCCTTACACCATTTAAGTCATTTATTTCTCACATTACCTATCATACCATTTGTGACAATAAAGTGGTAGTTATAGATAGCATTCTCATTTATTTATCAAAATAATGACATTTTTCCAGGTATAGCTTCTAAGAATTCCACTCCCCTCCTTTTATTCGAACATTCGTTTGATTCAGGGTATATACTATGCTATACTTTAATAAAATATAGAACGGTTGTTCCATATACTGAACAAATAACAGAGAGGGTTTTAGTATGACGACAAGAGGGCGTAAAGGTGAGAAACAGCTGGAGATCCTGAATTTCATCTATAAACAAGTAAAAAAGAAAGGTTATCCACCTACTGTTAGAGAAATCGGTGAAGCCACGGCACTATCATCTACCTCTACAGTGCACGGACACCTGGCCAGACTTGAAAAAAACGGCTTTATCCTGCGTGACCCTTCTAAACCGCGAGCCATTGAATTTACTCCTTTAGGACTGGATAAGCTGGGCATCGACCCGGACGAGGATAAGATCCCCCTTCTGGGTATCGTCACAGCCGGGGAACCGATCCTTGCGATCGAAGAAGCAACGGACTACTTCCCTATCCCCAATGACCTTGAGATAGAAAAAGGCAATCTGTTCATGCTGACCATTCGCGGAGACAGTATGATGGATGTCGGCATTTTAGACGGCGACCAGGTCATTGTCAGAAAACAGGAAGCTGCCAATAATGGTGATATCGTTATCGCTATGACTGATGAAGATGAAGCGACCTGTAAACGATTCTACAAAGAAGCCAATCATATCCGATTACAGCCGGAGAATGAAACGATGGCTCCTATCATACTTAATGATGTAAAAATCCTTGGGAAAGTTGTTTCATTATACAGAAGTCACATTTTTTAAGAAATATCATACGAAATGAAAAAGGCTGGGATAAAAACTCCCGGCCTTTTTGCTTTTTTGAAACTGTTGGAGAGTGAGGACATTCAGATGAGTGATTTCGCTGCATGACAACCACTTCCTAGTGAATCACGGTATCAACTGGTCACTATAAGGGGATTGAGACTACTTTCTGTAAAAACACAGCATAAACTGGTCACTAAAACGTTATTGTGACTACTTCCTGTAAAATCACAGCATAAACTGGTCACTAAAACGTTATTGTGACTACTTCCTGTAAATTTACGGTGTGAACTGGTTACAAAACTGCAGGAGGAATGTTTTTCCTTGACTAAACGTAGGAAAGAGGCTGGGGCAGAAATGTCCCAGCCTCTTTCGTGTTTCCTTATCGATTCCTCCCGCAAACGCGTGATAAAAACCAGTCCGTCTTCCGCTTTATCGTAAGTCGATGCTTTGCCGTATTACATGAGATAGCTAGATCTCCTGCAGGGCTATAAAAGCTATTTCCGTTAAGGTTACTCTTGATCGCTCCAGCCGCCTTAGACGATTAGGATCAGGTATCGTTTTCCTAAGTGACGAATAAAGCAAACTTCGACAGATAGGCTGGTTATATTTTTTTCTAACTGTCGAATTCTACTGTTATTCGGTCGATAGGGTTAGCTGGCAGTAACCTAATTACCGAAGAAGGCTCACTTCGGTAATTAGGTTGACAGGATGAGTTTCAATGTGTCGAGTACAGGTCCACTTCGGTAATTAGGTGCTGCTCTTTATTCCCTACTTACTGAATATTGAGAACTTCGGCAAGTTCTTTTCGTAACCCAAATCGTACTTACCGAATCAGCTGAAAAGCTGAAGCTTTTTAGGTTCAGACTCTAACTCTAAGCCTTCTTTAAGACCTCTTTCCCCTTACTATGCTTAAATAAAAAAAACAGGTAAAAACCACCCTCGTGGTCTTTACCTGCAGATTTCAGAATATCTATTAATACTTCATCAATGTGAAGATATCGTAACCTTTGATTTTGTCTCGGCCTCTAAGCTCTTCCAATTCAATAAAGAATGCTGCACCAACGACGACGCCTCCAAGTTTCTCTACGAGTTCGATCGTAGCAGCGATGGTCCCACCAGTTGCGAGAAGATCATCTGTGATCAGCACTTTCTGACCAGGTTTAATAGAGTCTTTGTGTAATTGCAAAACATCGGTACCGTATTCAAGACCGTAGTTTACTTCGATCGTTTCTCTTGGCAGCTTCCCTTTTTTACGGCAGGGTGAGAAACCAATTTCCAGCTCATAAGCTACTGGGCATCCTACGATAAAGCCTCTTGCTTCAGGACCTACGATCATTTCAACGCCTTTGTCTTTAGCATATTCAACGATTTTATCCGTTGCGGCCTTATAGGCTTCCCCATCTGCCATCAATGGTGAAATATCTCTAAATATGATACCTTTTTCCGGAAAATCAGGAACATCCGCAATATATTTCTTAAAATCCATTTGTCTTCCTCCATCATTTGAATCGTTCATCATTATTTTTTCAGGTAAGCAAGCAACTCTTTAAAAGAACTGTAGACAAGTACTTCTTCTGCTTCTATCTGCTTCAGCCTTTTTTTATAAGTCAGCGTATCTTCCAGCTGTTTTTTACTCGGATTCGACACTAAACTCAACTTCCCATCTTCCATTGTAACAAATTCGTTCTCTAAAAACACCATTAACATGAATTTTAATGTATCTTTATCTAAATTCATACTTTTCACCATGTGTTTCGTGTCTTTAGACAGAACGACTTCCTGCTTTTTCATCAACCACTTGTATAATTTCTGAAAATGCTGTTTTTTGGGCATCCCCTTCAGATAATAGTCATTAGGCGAATGAAAATAGAGGTAGATCGGATGTGACTGATACGTCTGATAAATCGATTTGAAATGTTCAACATCTTCTGGGGTATCCACGATGATGATCGGCGTCCCGGAAGGAATTTCTTTTAATTCTGATTCACTGTCTGCGATTTGATGAGTGGACCCACTATCGATACGTGGCGTCCATTGTGCGGCAATTGCTTTCTGGAAAAAGATGAAATGAACATTTGATGCTTTAAACATCTTGTCCTGAATGGCACTTTTCCGCTGATCAATGATCAAGGGTTCTTTTGACTTGTAGTCGAGAGCCTGAAGCTGTACTTTTCTGAATCCGTTCCATTCATTTATCGACAAGTAACCGATGATATCGATTTCCGGCGAGGACTTCAGGATGTCAGACCAGTCTGCGCTGTTAAAGGCGATCATGTCCAGCTGGCTATCGTCTTTTTGTAAAGTGGCTTTGAAATGCGTCTGATTCGCGCCGATTTTTTTTGTATTTTCAGGAAAAACTGACCCGATTTTCACCAGTGGTTTCGTGTTATCCTGTCCGAACGGTTTCAGCTGCTCGATGTCTTCGATAGTTTGCGTATCGATATCTCTCCAGTCGATTTCAGTTGCGATATGAAACGTTTTTTCACTTTTAAGTGAACCTGACAGCTGTTCCGCTTTTTTGTTGACTTCTTCTGTGAATTCTGACAAGTAACTTCGATCCAGGCTGAGACCGCAGGCCATTTCGTGCCCGCCAAAACTTTGAAGTTTATCCCTGAAGTCATTAACGCACTCATAAAGATTGAACCCTTCAATACTCCTGCCGGAACCTTTTATTTTGTTTTCAGCTTCATTGACTGTTAGAACGAGTACAGGTTTATGAAATTTCTCAGTGATCTTACTTGCAACGATCCCCAAAACACCTTCGTGCCAGTTTTTCTTTGCCAGAACCATCAGGGACTGATTTTTTTTATGTTCAGCCATGATCATCGCTTCTTCAGTAATCGCCTCGACAATAGCTTTCCGCTCATTATTTTTCGCCAGGATCTCATTGCTCAATTTAAGTGCTTTTTCTTCATCGAAGGTGGTCAGCAAATCTACGACCAACGAGGCATCCCCTAACCGTCCCACTGCATTGATGGGGGGAGCCAGTTGAAAGCCTACTGTTTCTTCATCCACTGATTCAGGTTTGATATTACTGGCCTGCATCAAAGCGATCAGTCCCAGACGCTGCGTCTGCTGCAGGACTTTTAAACCATAGTAAGCGATCGCTCTATTTTCTCCGGTCAAAGAAACC
Source organism: Alkalibacterium putridalgicola (assembly GCF_900109825.1). Taxonomy (GTDB): domain Bacteria; phylum Bacillota; class Bacilli; order Lactobacillales; family Carnobacteriaceae_A; genus Alkalibacterium; species Alkalibacterium putridalgicola. Next base: position 43,042 of record NZ_FOBL01000001.1, read on the forward strand.
AGATCTGCGATCGTACCGATAGCTGCCAGTTCAAGAAACTCCATTGAATTTTCACCAAGCAGAGCCTGTGCCATTTTCATACTGACTCCCGCTCCGGAGAGGTCCGGTGTTGTATAATGTTGTTCCGGATGTCTAGGATGTATGACCGCATAGGCCTCCGGGAGAACATCCGGACATTCGTGGTGATCCGTCACAATGACATCCACGCCTCTGGACCGAGCATGTGAAATAGCCTCATGACCAGATACACCGTTATCCACGGTCACGATCAAGTGTGTTCCATTATCAATTAACTGATCAAATGCTTCGACATTCGGACCATAGCCTTCTTTGAATCGGTTGGGAATAAAATAATCGACTTGTCCCCCGAGCAGTTCGATGGCTTCATAAAGAATGGCCGTACTCGTTACGCCATCGGCATCATAATCACCATAAACAGTTATCTGCTCATGACTTCCCACAGCAGCCATTATCCGCTCTACTGCTTTTTCCATATCATAAAATAAAAAAGGGTCTCCGATCAGATCCATACTGGGGGTAATAAACTGTTCGACCGCCTCTTTCGTCTCCAAGCCTCTTTTCAAGCACAGCTCTGCGAATGTTTTTGATCGACCAAGTTCTGATGCCAGCTGATCACGTTTTGCTTCGTCTATCTGTTTATTCAATTTCCATACAGTTTTTTTATTTTGCATTCTGTCACTCCTCGTATTACTCACAGACTTATATTATAACAAAAAAAAGACACAATAAAGAATAGACTTCATTGTGTCTTGAAACATTTCTATTTTCAGACTGATCAATCGAGAATCTGTACCCCGATACCGATCAGTCCAGGACCAGTATGGACACCTAAAGCAGGGCTGACCTGATCATAGTAAAAATGTTCGTAGTGCGGTAATAACTCTTTCATTTCTTCCCTGATCGCTTCAGACTCTTCACGTGCGGATTCCCCACCGTAAGCGATAGCTAAATTATATTTTTGAGACCCTTCAGCAAATTCCTGTACGAGCTCAAGTGTTTTCTTCACTGATTTAGACTTTCCTCTGACTTTAGCGACAGTATGATAAATGCCTTCGTCATTACACGTAATAATAGGTTTCAGATTCATCATACTTCCGACAATAGACTGAACAAGTCCGATTCTTCCACCTTTTTGGAGATATTCAAGTGTAGGGACATGGAAAAAGATTTTCGCCTTGTCTACACCTTCTTTAAGGTTCGTTTTGAGTGTTTCCCATTCGACTCCGCTGTTGGCCTGTATGGCAGCTTCTGCTACAGAAAACCCAGAGCCAATACCAATATTTTTCGTATCCAGCACGAAGACATCAAGACCTTCATATTGTTCGGCAACGACTCTTACCATGTTATTCGTTCCACTTAAGCCACTTGAAATAGTCACGGCAACCACTTTTTCATAGCCTTCAGCTTTGATTTCATCAAACATTTCTTTGATCATTTCACCATCAGGCAACGACGTTTTTGGAATTTCCTCTTCCATACGATCATAAACTTCCTGAGCTGTGATGGTTTTTTTGTCGATATATTCCCCATCACTGAAAATGATTTTCAGCGGAATGACTTTCACATCATACTTTTCTTTGATTTCTTGAGGTACATCTGACCCTGAATCAGTTAAGATAGCAATTTTATTTTCATTCATGCTTATTCCCCCTACCATAATTTTCAGCTTTACACTAAGTCATCATCCTGTGACTTGGACTTTGAATCAGGCTCATCGCTATTCAGTTTATCCTTGGCACTCTTATCTGAACGTGTCGTTCTTAGTCCTGGCCCCTCACTGGCATCTGTCTTATCAGTTGAGTTTTTGTGTTTGTTTTTACGCTGATCCTTGAATGCTTTGTAAGTAGACAGCAAGGTTGCGATCAGTGCTCCAAGTAAAACGGATACGAATATTATGACGATCAATGGCCATTCCACGACAGCAAATCCGAAATTAACAGGTACAGGATCAACATTTAATACAGATAGAATAGCGACCCCTAAAAACAATATGATAGCACCAACCATACTCCATTGTTTTTTCATTTCGTTCTCCTCCAATACACCACTTTATATACATAAGAATAACACATATTTTTTAGATATTACATTGATATATATTACTTTTTATCGAATACGTGCTCGACAAAAAAATCGCCCAGAACAGGAAAGAGAGAATAAAATTTGGAAGATACTTCCAGCAGTTTCGGTATATTGACTTCTCTCTTGTTCGTTCCAATAACAGCAATCGTCTTTTCTGCTACTTTTTCAGGAGTCAGCACGAACGGTTCCACTCGTTCCAGATAACTTCCTTCAGGATCGAATGTATCAAAGAAAGCTGTATCCACTGGTCCCGGATTGATGGTCGTCACTTTAATGTTGTGTTTACGGAGTTCCAGTCTCAATGCATCACTGAATCCGATCACTGCAAACTTGGAAGATGAATAGACTGCAGACTTGGGTGTAGCAATTTTTCCGGCGATCGAAGCAATGTTGATGATATGACCGGAACGGCGGTCCGCCATTTTACCGGCAACCTGCTGTGACATATACATCAGTCCCAGTACATTGACTTTGAACATATTTTCGACCTTGGAAAAATCATAATCGATAAAGTTCTCAGTATGTCCATACCCTGCATTGTTGATCAGCACATCGATCTTATCCAGTTTTGAATAAAGGATGTCCATCACACGATCGATCTCGCTTCTGTCTGAAACATCCAGCGGACAGACGATCACCTGAGCGTCGTATCTCCTGACACATTCCTGTTTCACACGTTCCAGCTCTTCTTTTCTTCTGGCACTAAGTATGAGGATGGCACCTTCTTCAGCCAGCCCATAAGCAAGCGCCTCTCCTATACCTGAAGATGCTCCTGTTATCCATACTGTTTTATCTTTTAATGAACGCATCTCATCCCTCTTCTCTTTTTAGTGGAATAGAAACTTCTGTTAAATCGTTCATGACAAAGGCATTTGGAAACTTCTCCTGTGCAGCTTTCTCCATCAGTTTACTTTCAGCATAAAGATAGCGTGCACTGATATGCGTCAACAGAAGTTTAGCTGCTCCGGCCTTTTGAGCAACCGTGACTGCTTCGAGATTAGTCGAATGATTGTAACTGTGTGCCAGATCTTTATCTTTATGCATGAACGTACTTTCATGTACAAGAACATCAGCATTTTGAGCCAGTTCGATACTGCTTTCACTGTACTTAGTATCTCCAAGAATAGTGACGATGCGCCCTTTTTGCTTGGCCCCGATAAAGTCTTTGCCACTGATTTCCTGCCCATTATCCAAAGTGATCGTTTCACCTTTTTTCAGCCGGCCGAACAAGGGACCAAAAGGCACACCTATCTCATGCAGTTTATCTGCCATGAGTTCACCTTCGCGGTCCTTTTCGACGATCCGGTATCCATAGGATGGTATACCATGATGCAATCGCTTAGTTGTAACAACAAACTGTTCATCCTCAAACAATACGCCATCCTTTTCGATCTCAACAAAGCGTATACCGTATCTCAAACCAGACTGGGACAACTTTAACGTCATGGTTACGTACTGTTTTATCCCCTTAGGTCCATATATCGTTAACGGGGTGTCTCCCCCCTGGAACGCACGGCTGCTTAAAAGTCCCGGCAAACCAAAGATATGATCACCATGCATATGCGTGATAAATATCTTATCGATTTTCCGTGGTTTGACCGTTGTGTTCAGGATCTGATGCTGCGAAGATTCTCCGCAGTCAAACAGCCACATACTGTTTCTTTCATCAAGCAGTTTCAGTACAATGCTTGACAAATTTCTGTGTTTCGCTGGAACGCCTGACCCGGTACCTAAAAATAATAATTCCATAAAACATTCCTTTACTTTCTTTATTCTACAAAATCAAATTCAAAGTTATCGATTCTGACTGTGTCGCCATTACGGGCACCTCGATCTCTAAGTGCCTGATCGATCCCCATCCCTCTTAGCTGACGGGCAAATCGCATAACAGACTCATCGAACTGGAAATTGGTCATCTGATAAAGTTTCTCGACTTTATCACCAGATATCACCCATGTACCATCAGGTTCTCTTGTAATAGCATATTCTTTATTTTCAGGTATGAATTTATAAAGGACTCGTTCTTCTTTCTCCGTCTCTTCTTCATACATAGGAAATTCAGGTGTGGTTTCCAGCAGCTCAGCCGTCCTTGACATCACAGTGTTAAGACCTGTTTGAGTCAGGGCGGAAACTTCGAATATCTCAACATCCTGATCATCTTTCTCAAGAGCTTTTCTGAAGTTCGCCAGATTCTCTTGCGAGTCAGGCATATCCATTTTATTAGCGATCACTAACTGAGGTCTTTCACGCAGTTTCAGATCATATTCTTCTAGTTCCTGATTGATCGTGTAGTAGTCTTCGACAGGGTCTCTGCCTTCCACTCCACTCATATCGATCACATGCAGAAGGACACGGGTTCGCTCGATGTGGCGCAGGAATTCAATACCCAAGCCGACACCTTGAGAAGCTCCTTCGATCAATCCAGGCATATCTGCCAGGACAAAGCTTCGTCCGTCTTCTGTTTTGACCATTCCAAGATTGGGAACGAGTGTTGTAAAGTGGTAAGCCCCTATTTTAGGACGGGCTGCAGACACGACTGATAATAGAGTTGATTTCCCAACGGAAGGGAAACCTATCAGACCGACATCTGCCAACACTTTCAATTCCAGCTCGATTTCTTTTTCTTCCCCGGGTTCGCCGTTTTCAGCAATTTCCGGAGCAGGGTTTCTTGGAGAAGCAAATCGGATGTTGCCTCTGCCTCCGCGTCCACCTTTAGCAATCACTGCTTTCTGATCATGTTCCGTCAAATCAGCATACATCGTTCCTGTGACCGCATCTTTAACGATCGTACCGGGAGGAACTTTAACGAACAGATCTTTTGCTCCTCTACCGTGCATGCCTTTAGACATACCGTTTTCACCATGTTCTGCTTTAAAATGACGATTGTACCGAAAATCCATTAGCGTTCTTAATCCTTCATCAACGATGAAAATGACATCTCCGCCTTCGCCACCGTCTCCACCTGCGGGTCCACCGTCAGGTACATATTTTTCACGTCTGAAAGCTACCATGCCGTCTCCGCCATTACCAGCTTTTACATTAACTTTAACTTGATCCAAAAACATAGACACTTATATCCCTTCTTTCTATAAAACACTTCTCTACCATCTATTCATTTTACACTAAATGACAGGTGATATCTAATTGGATTTATTACGAAAAAAGAAGAGTCATCGGCTGACTCTTCTTATACTTTATAACTTATTCTTTTGATAAAGCTGACATTATGACTGGCCGGCTCTCGCAAAGGCAATAATCTGGTTTTATCTTCATTTTTCCGATTGAAGATTTCCATGAATTCATTCGTCTTACTGCTTAAATACTCCTCATAATACGTTCTGGCTTCTTCGATCTTCTCCAGGGAATAGTCCTGCTCAGGAGTGTCACCGATTTGAGTATACTTTAAGGCAGGATAATCAGAAAAGAGTGTTTCATCCTGAGACCCGCACAAATCTATGATCAGCTGTTTCTTTGCTGTCGGCCTCATTTCGAACATATCATCCAGCAGTTCTTCAGAAAGCCAGGCATTTTGAATAGACGGTCCTATGATCACTATATCGGCTTTTGATAAACGATAGACCAGCTGACTCAATTCAACGGACTGGATCTCGCTTTCCCATCGGCTGTCACTGGTAAGGCTCATCCATTTTTTTATATTTGCTACCATTGCTTTCGACTTTTCATTCTTTTCCAGAAAGGTCAAGTAGGCACTCGTTTTTCCAATAATGTACTTGGTTATCTGATTTATACTGTCATTGTTTCCTATTATAAGGAAATTCATATCCTCTTTTATGGGATAATACTGTTTTAGTGACTGAATAGTCCTGGTTTCATATCCGCTCACGATCGGATATAAGGTTTCATTATCAAACAGTGAAAGCGAGAACTCTATGGCCTTCTTGAACAGACCGGTCAGTGTGTCTCCGGCTGTTCCCTGGATACTACTCTCATATAAGGCCTGCTCCAGTACATTCACCGACTCTGACTGTTCATTTGCAGCACTAGTCAAAGTGAATAAATGCTTCACCACATCGTGATTGAATTTACTGTAAGTCTCCAGGATGATTTCTTCCAAACACTTCCCTGTGTGAGAAGACAGATATCTCAGCAAGTCACCATGCCTGAAACTCTGTTCATCGATGTATAAATAATATTCGTTTCTATTATCTGTAGTGACCAGAACGATTTCAGAAACCCCGTCAAATCGACTGATGTCATTTAAATGACGCATGCGCAGCGATTCATCCAGTCCATACTTATGAATGTCAACGGAAGAAACAGTATCCCGGTTCACACCATACATAATCAGCTTCATGCATTCTCATCCTTTGATATATGTGCCAGAATAGCATCCCAGACCTCTTGTCTTCCTTCTCTTGTAAACGAAGAGAACGTGAAGAATTTGTCCTCAGAACTGATCTTAAGCGTTTTTCTGATCAAACTCTCATGTTTGTTGTATTTAGATTTTTTAATTTTATCTGATTTTGTAGCCACAACAAACACCGGCACATCATAATGTTTGTAAAAATCATACATCAAGATATCGTGTTCTGAAGGTTCATGTCTGAAATCGACGAGCAGTATCCCCAGCACCAGTTCTTCACGAGTGGAAAAGTAATCTTCCATCATGCGTCCCCACTTTTCCTGCTCCGCATTAGAAGCTTTGGCATAGCCATAACCGGGAACATCTACAAAGAAGAGTTCGTTTTCAATATTGAAAAAATTCAGAGTTCTTGTTTTCCCGGGTTTTCCGGAAGTTCGCGCAAGCTTTTTTCGATTGACCATTGTATTTATAAATGAAGATTTCCCGACGTTGGAACGTCCTGCTAATACGATTTCTGGTAAGCCATCTTCCGGATATTGAGTAGGAGAAACTGCACTTATTGTTATTTCAGCATAATCTATTTTATTGCTATTCATTGTCATCTCTCCTTGAATCGTTTAATAAATCACTTGTTAGTATACCACATTTTCGAAAAACATAAAGATAAATATTAAATATTAATGACAAATATGTTTTCTGTTACAAAACAGTGTCAAAAACCATTTGACGATCCAGAGCTATTCTATACCCGATCTGTTTCTTCTTAAAACCCGGAAGCCATCTCCACAGCAGTCAGCTCTATAGACTAAATGCGACCTGTAATGTGCTTTACTACACGTTTTTTATGACTAGTGATAAACTGAGATTAGGAGATTTTTCTTTCATCACTTACAGGAACACACAAACTCTAAAGGAGCGGATATAATGAGAGAGAATCATTTTGATAACGTTTCAAATGGTAAAGGTTTTATAGCAGCTTTGGATCAGAGTGGCGGCAGCACACCAAAAGCACTTGCAGCATACGGCGTCATGGAAGAGGCCTATTCTACTGAAGACGAAATGTTCGATCTTATCCATGAAATGAGAACGCGGATCATCACGGCCCCCGCCTTTGATTCGGAACATATTTTGGGTGCCATCCTGTTCAAGCAGACGATGGACAGCAAAATAGAAGGAAAATATACGGCGGATTATCTGGCGGAGGAAAAAGGGATCGCCCCTTTCCTTAAAGTCGACAATGGACTGGCCGAAAAATCTAAAGGCGTTCAGATGATGAAACCTATCCCGAACTTGAAAGACATGCTTGTTCGTGCCAACGAACGTCATATCTTCGGTACAAAAATGCGTTCAGTGATACATGAAGCAAATGCCGAAGGAATCAAAGAAATCGTGGATCAGCAGTTCAAATTTGCCAAAGAGATCACCGATGCCGGCCTGGTCCCTATCGTTGAACCGGAAGTGAATATCCACAGTAAAGAAAAAGAAGAAGCCGAAAATATCTTAAAAGATGAGATCATGAAACATCTTGATAAGTTGGCTGAAGATGAAAAAGTCATGTTGAAACTGACACTTCCAGAGACACCAAATCTCTATAAGGAAGCCACCGAACACCCTCGTGTGGTTCGAGTCGTTGCCCTCTCAGGCGGATATACACGGAAAGAAGCAAATGAAAAACTCAGACATAATGAAGGCGTGATCGCCAGCTTTTCAAGAGCACTCACACAGGATCTGCGTGTCGACCAGTCCGATGAGGAATTCAATGAGTCATTGAGAAAAGCAATCGAATCCATTTATGATGCGTCTGTCAACAAAAAATAAGGGTTTCAATTAAAAGAGTTAGTCGAGAGAAAGATCAATCTCCCCTATATAATACTAACAGTTCGTGTCTTTTTCATATCAGGTCTCTGCGCAAATATCACACGTTTAAGATACTAGACACAACTTACTATCCGATCAGACATCGGACGCTTTTAAGACTAACCTAGCTTTTCATGGAGACCCTTCATTCAACTACAATCAAGGAGATGATACGGTGAAAAAGACATATGATATCGTTGTGATCGGCAGTGGTGTTGCCGGAAAGGCAGCCGCATCGGGGCTCGCTTCTACTCAAAGAAAGGTAGCTGTCATTGAAAATGACCTTTGGGGAGGAACGTGTCCGAATCGCGGCTGTGACCCCAAAAAGGTCCTCGTTTCTGCAGTAGAGGCTCAAACCATGGCGGCACAGATGAAAGGAAAAGGAGTCACCGATACACCTCCAGTCAATTGGCCGGATCTGATGGCGTTCAAAAAGACCTTCACAGATCCTGTACCTGAACGGAGTAAAGAGAGTCTGAAGTCTGCCGGGGCAGATGTCTATACCGGTACGGCCGAATTCCTAAACGAAACTTCTCTTCAAATCAATGACGATGTACTGGAAGCTGAACGCTTTATTATTGCTACAGGTGCACACCCGTTTATTTTAGATATCAGGGGAAACGAACATTTCCTCACGAGTGATGACTTTCTGTCTCTGGCTGACATGCCGGAAACCATCACATTTATTGGTGCTGGTTATATCGCCTTTGAATTTGCGGCGATCGCTTCTGCTGCCGGAGCAAAGGTGCATGTGATCCAGCATAACTCCACACCGCTTAAAGAATATGATCAGGTATTTGTAAAAGAAATCATGGATCAGTTGGAATCCAAAGGTGTCACCTTTCATTTAGATACCAACGTTACTGAGATCAGTACCAAGGCGGACGGGTATCTGCTGAGTGGCAACAACAATTTTTCACTCCACACAGACCTGGTTTTCGGCACGACTGGCCGCGTGCCCAGTGTCGAAAAACTGAATCTGGAAAAAGCCGGAGTCGGCTATGATAAAACGGGTATCAAAGTCAACGATCATCTCCAGACGAGCAATCCTGCCGTGTATGCGATAGGTGATGTCTTGTCTAAAAAACAGCCTAAACTGACCCCTGTCTCAAGTCTGGAAGCCAGCTTTATCCTCTCTCAGTTTACAGGTAAGAAAGAGGACCCCCTCGTTTACCCAACTATCCCAAGCATCGTCTTTACGAGCCCTAAACTGGCTCAAGTCGGTGTGACGGTAGAAGAAGCAGAAGCGGACGACACGTATGAATGTTCAGAGATCGATGCAACGAGCTGGTTCAGTTACGCAAGAAAAAATGAACCGGTATCCAAAGCAAAGGTCATCACTGAGAAAGGATCCGGACAGCTGGTCGGAGCGACTTGCCTGAACAGCGAAGCAGATGAACTGATCAACTACTTCAGTATACTTATAAATAAAAAAGTGAAAACTGAAGAGCTGTCAGACATTGTGTTTGCTTACCCGACCATTGCCAGTGATTTATCCTATTTTTACAGCTGAGACTTGAAAAAGCCCTGCTTCTCCGTCAATCGGATAAGCAGGGCTTTTTTCGTTAAAGTCTAGTCACTTAACTGACCATTTCTCCGTCTTCGTTATAGAAAACAGGATGTTTCTTTGTTTCGACCGTTTCTTCAGTGATACGGACTTTCTTGATTTCTGATCGGCTCGGTACTTCGAACATGATATCCATCATGATGCTTTCAATGATCGAGCGTAGACCTCGTGCGCCTGTGTCTCGTTCGATTGCTTTTCTGCCTATGCTGCGCAAAGCATCTTCTTCAAATTCCAGGTCGACATCGTCGATTTTAAGGAGTTTTTTGTACTGCTTGACGAGCGAATTCTTCGGTTTAGTCAGAATCTCGACTAAATCATCTTCATCCAGCTTATCAAGAACAGCAGTGATCGGCAGACGGCCAATAAACTCTGGGATCAGTCCATATTTCAGGAGATCCTCCGGAATGATCTGCTGCATGATGCTGCCTTTATCTTCAGCATCTTTACGTTGCGTTGACGCCCCAAAACCGATGACTTTATCACCTAAACGGTTTTTAACGATCGTTTCGATACCGTCAAAAGCTCCACCGACGATAAATAGGATATTCGTCGTATCGATCTGGATCAGTTCCTGATGCGGGTGCTTACGTCCGCCTTGAGGAGGAACGCTGGCTGTCGTGCCTTCTAAAATCTTCAAGAGCGCCTGCTGGACCCCTTCACCACTCACGTCACGTGTGATCGAGACGTTTTCTGATTTACGCGCGATTTTATCGATTTCATCCACGTAAATGATGCCGTGCTGAGCTCTTTCTACATCATAATCAGCAGACTGCAGGAGTTTGAGCAGGATATTTTCGACATCTTCACCGACATATCCAGCTTCCGTCAAGTTCGTCGCATCTGCGATAGCAAACGGTACATTCAATAAACGGGCAAGTGTCTGAGCCAGATAGGTCTTACCAGACCCAGTCGGACCGATCAGACAGATATTGCTTTTCTGCAGTTCGATATCATCGTCCTCCGCATCAACCATGCTGTTGATACGCTTGTAATGATTATATACGGCTACAGATAACGTTTTCTTGGCAGACTCCTGACCAATAATGTATTCATTTAAAATCTCTCTGATTTCAAATGGCTTGGGTACAGTCATGTCGCCTTCAAACGATTGCTTACTGAACTCTTCTTCCATAATTTCCTGGCAGAGATCCACACACTCATTACAGATGTACACTCCGGGACCAGCGACGATTTTCTTCACTTGGTCTTGTGATTTTCCGCAAAAAGAACATGAAATATTGCCGTTTTGTCCTTCATCATCAAACATTTTTTTGGTCACCTCGTTTCAAGTTTGTTCCTTGATTTTTTGTTCCTATTAAGAAAAACGGGAATGCTTTATCAGCATCCCCCATTTTATTTAAAAAATTATTCAGAGTCAGAATCTTCTTTAGATTCTAAAGTTTCATTAGCCGTTGATGTTATCAGATCGATGGCTTTTTTCAATGAGATATCTCTATTTAAAAGTTGTGGAGAAAGAACATTACGTACCTGTTCAACGTCCATATTATATTGTTCAGCTAATTCGGAAATTTCTTTTTCCATGTCTTCTTCAGTCGCTTCAAGGTTTTCTTCTTCAACGATTGCTTCCAGAACTAAGTTTGTACGAACGTTGAATTCAGCTTCGCCTTCGAACTGCTTGTGCAGGTCAGCTTCCGTAGAACCTGTCATCTGATAGTACATGTCCGCTGAGATACCTTGCTGTTTCAAGTTGTTCAGGAACATTTCCATTTGACGATGCACTTCTTCGTGTGCCATTTCATGTGGGATTTCTTCGATTTTTGCGTTCTCTACAGCTTTTCTGATTGCTTCATCGTCGCGGGCATCATTTGCAGCTGTTTCTTTACGCTCTTCAAGCTCTTTGCGAGCTTTTTCTTTTAATTCATCCACAGTTTCAACGTCTTCGTCCAAGTCTTTAACGAATTCATCATCTAATTCAGGTAATTCTTTAGATTTGACTTCATGTACTTTGACTTTAAATGTTGCTTCCTGTCCAGCTAATTCATCTGAATGATACTCTTCAGGGAAAGTCAAGTTGACTTCTTTTTCGTCACCGGCTTTAACGCCAACTAACTGCTCTTCAAATCCGGGAATGAAAGAATTTGATCCCAGCTCTAGTGAATGGTTTTCACCTTTGCCGCCTTCAAATGCTTCTTCACCTTTAAAGCCTTCGTAGTCGATGACGACTGTGTCGCCTTCTTCTGCAGCGTCTTCTTTGATGACAAGTTCTGCCATGCCTTGACGACGTCTTTCGATGCTTTCTTCAACTTCTTCTTCTGTTACTTCTCTGTCTTGTTTGACAACATCCAGGTCTTTGTACTGACCTAATTCAACATCAGGTTTCAATGTCAATTCAGCGACTAATTCCCAGTCCTGGTTTTTACCTACTGATTTGATATCGATATTGGGCTGAGCCACTGGTTCAACATCCACTTCATCGAGTGCTTTAGAATAAGCATCAGGTAAAAGATCATTTAATGTATCTTCATATAACGCTGCTTCACCATACATTTGATTGAAGATACGGCGTGGGACACGTCCTTTACGGAAACCAGGGACATTCAGGTTTTTCTGAACTTTTTTAAAGGTTTTGTCCAACCCTTGTTTAACTGTTTCCTGATCAATTGTAAATTCTAAGCGACCAGTAGTTGGCCCAGTTTTTTCAAAATTTGTTTCCATTACTATTAACCTCCGACATTGTTTTTATTTTAAACGTTATAAAAGGATGTATCCGGACAAAATTCTTTCCAGTTACGATCGATTTATTACACATATTAATTAAACATACTTACATATCATACAATATTTAAGCACAGATGTAAACTGTGGTTACTCAAATCTAAGCAATTCGCTATGGATTTTTTCGATCCAGCTTAAAATATGATCAGAATCCCTACTTTCATTCATCTCAGCGGATTCGAAAGTCGGATCGATCGTCCGGATAACAGACGTGACCCATGCTTTTTCTTCCCCCGGAGCAATGATTTCAGCCTCGAACGGATACAGCATCAACAAGACCGTATCGACCTCATTTTCAGCCAGCTGATACAGCGACGGATTTTGAGACAGGCATTCGTTCAGATCGGCAGCGATCGCTTTGGCAGTCGGATGCTGCTCCAGGGGATAGGTTTCGCTAGGGGTCGCTTCTTTGACCTCACCAAACCAGAGATACGGATAAGAGTCATCCACGCCCCTTTCTGCCAGTAGAGAAAATAAGGTCGCACGGACCAGCGGATGAACATAAGGATTGATCAGTAGCTGCGGTGCGAGCTGTTTCAGTTTGGCATTCGGCAAAGTGTAGACGTTTTTCATCGCAGAAAATTGTTCAAGCGTATTCAGCGATGCTAAGGAGAAGAGCTGCTTAACGATCCTGTCTTCTTCTTTTCGTTTGTTCTCTTCCTGCACTCTTTTTATTTCAGCAAGCTGACTGTCCAGGCGATTCCAGGAGTCGGCATACTTGACTGCCGTACTCTCCAGCTGCTCTTTTATGTGTTTTTCTGACTGGAGTATCTGGTTGTTCTCCAGCAGTACCTCGACGTAGATGAGCAGTCTTTTTTCATCGGATGTATAAAAGTCATTCTTCTCATCGGCCAGCCGCAGTGCCTCTTCATACTCGCCCGCCTGCAGAAGTGAAGAGACGAGCAGGACATTCAAGCTGTCTTCATCTCTGATGGTGTAAGCTTTTTTCATATAGTCAATGGCCTCTACAACATTCCCTTTTCTTAAGTGTTCCATGACCTGTGACATATACATGTTGAAGTTTTTTGGAAATTCTATCTGTTCTCCCATGTTTTCTTTCACCTCTTAACTAGTGTATCATATCTTTTTCTAGAAGAGACGAAAAAAAGCAACAGGATCGTGCTGCCCCATTGCTTAAAAGTTTCTGAATCTCTGATATCTGTTTTCGAGTAAGTACTCTACTGGCAGTGCTGCAAGTTCATTCAGTTTTTTTGTGATGTCACTTTTCATCTGTTTCATCAGCAGCTGTTTGTCGATCCACTGATCATTATTTTTCTCATTGATGACTTTTTCTACGATCCCTAGTTCTTTTAAATCGTAACTCGTCAGCTTCATCAGATCGGCTGCTTCAGATGACCGTTTGGCGTCTTTCCACAGGATAGAGGCAAACCCTTCTGGAGACAGGATAGAGTAAATGGAAAATTCCATCATCCACACTTCATCTGCCAGGGCTAAAGCCAGCGCTCCACCACTCCCGCCTTCTCCCATGATGATGGAGAGAACTGGTACCTTAAGATTGCTCATCTCAAAAAGATTGGTGGCAATGGCTTCGCCCTGTCCCCGTTCTTCCGCTTCCACACCACAGTAAGCACCGGATGTGTTGATGAAATTAACGATGGGACGATTGAATTTTTCAGCCTGCTTCATCAGTCTTAAAGACTTGCGGTAGCCTTCGGGATGAGGGGAACCGAAATTGCGTCTGACACTTTCATTGACGTCCGTCCCTTTCTCATTTCCGATGACCGTTACCGGCATGCCGCTGATTTTACCTATGCCACCGATGATGGCTTCATCGTCTTTATAGAGCCGGTCACCATGCAGCTCAATGAATCCTTCAACTAATCCAGTCGTTATATCCTTCATGCTGAGCCGGTCCGTTCTGCGGGCCTGATTGACGATGTCCATTGCGTTACTCATCGTGATCACCTTCTTTTCCAGTTGGATACGTATGCATATCGATGAGATCTGTGATGACTTGCTTGAGTTTCTCTCTCTCGACGATCTGATCGATAAACCCGTTTTTCATGACTGTTTCTGCTAGCTGAAAGTCATCCGGCAAAGAAGCTTTGATCGTCTGTTCGATGACACGCTTGCCGGCAAATCCCACGAGAGCACCTGGTTCAGCTAAAATGATATCGCCCTCCATGGCAAAACTCGCCGTTACACCGCCCGTTGTCGGGTCGGTAAGTACAGTCAGATAAAACAGCCCTTTATCGGAAAAGCGTTTGATCGCTGCACTCGTCTTGGCCATCTGCATTAGAGAAAAGATCCCTTCCTGCATCCGTGCTCCGCCTGAAGCGGTAAAAAGCACGACCGGCAGATTTTTTTCAGCTGCTCGTTCGAATAAGCGGGTGATTTTCTCCCCGACAGCCTGCCCCATGCTCCCCATAATGAAATGAGAATCCATGATGCCGATAGCCGTTTCATGTCCACCTATACGCGCTTCTCCTGTCATCACTGCTTCACGCAGACCCGTTCTGATCTGTATTTTGGCTATTTTATTTTCATAGTCAGGAAAATCAAGCGGATTACCTGTCGTGACTTCCGTATCCCATTCATTGAATGAAGAAGCATCCACCGTGATGGCCAGTCTTTCCTGTGCACTGATCCGAAAAGTATAGTGACAGTTCGGGCACCGTCTTGCTTTACCTAATGATTTGACATAGATCGGTTTCTGACAGTTCGGGCATTTTTCAAACATGCCGTCCGGTACCTGAGGACCATTCTGTGCCTCGGTCTTCTGCAGGGATATATAAGGCCGTTTCTTGAATAACCTCATCCATTAGCCTCCTTGCTTTTCAGCCAGTCGGGAATAATGACTTGTGAAAGCGTGTCAGTGGTGTATCGGCCGTTTCTAAAGTGCTCATCATGAAGCAGATCGATATGAAAGTCCAGATTTGTCTGGATCCCTTCGATCACCATTTCATTCAAGGCACGTTTCATCTTACTGATTGCTTCATCCCTCGTGTTGCCATGGGTGATGACTTTAGCTACCATCGCATCATAGTACGGCGGGATCACAGATCCGGCAAACATCGCTGTATCCACACGCAACCCTAAGCCACCCGAAGGTATGTTCAGAAAGTCTATATTCCCTGGAGACGGCGCGAAATTGAACAACGGATTTTCAGCATTGATCCGGCATTCTATCGCATGTCCCGTTAATGTCACATCGTCCTGGGTGATGGACAGACGTTCGCCGGAAGCGATCCTGATCTGCTCTTTAACGATATCGAAAGCAGTGATCATTTCAGTGATCGGATGTTCCACTTGGATCCGGGTGTTCATTTCCATAAAATAGAAGTTCTCATCCGTATCCACCAGGAATTCGATCGTGCCGGCATTCTCATACCCCACTGTTTCAGCTGCATCCACAGCACTCTGACAAATACGCTGCCTTGTTTCTTCCGATAATGTCGGACTTGGTGCTTCTTCCAGTATTTTCTGATGATTCCGCTGCAGCGAACAGTCACGTTCACCAAGATGGATGACATTCCCAAAATGATCGGCTAATATCTGTACTTCGATATGTTTCGCCGGTGTGATGATCCGTTCGACATACATCCGGTCATCATCAAAAGCCGCTTTCGATTCAGACTGAGCCTGGAGGAACTTCGCTTCAAGGTCTTTTTCCTCAAAGACCATCCGCATACCTTTTCCGCCACCTCCGGCTACAGCTTTAATAATGACGGGCATGCCGATCTCATCGACCATTTCTTTGACATCTTTGAATTCTGTGATGGCATGATCACTTCCCGGAACGACCGGGACATCGGCTTTTTTCATCATATCCCGTGCATTGGATTTGTTGCCCATCTGATCGATGACTTCTTTTTTCGGACCGATGAACGCGACATTGACTTCCTCACACATGGCCGCGAACGTACTGTTTTCCGAAAGAAAACCAAAGCCAGGATGGATCGCTTCTGCGCCGGTCAGAACCGCTGCACTTAGAATATTATGTATATTCAAGTAGGATTCGTTTGCTTTAGAAGGGCCTATGCACACCGCTTCATCTGCCAGCTGCATATGAAGAGCATCCTTATCCGCCGTTGAGTATACAGCCACTGTTTTTATATTCATTTCCTGACATGCCCGAATGATCCGGACAGCGATTTCTCCTCGATTGGCTATAAGTATTTTTTGAAACATGCACATACCTTCCTTATACATTTTTAAGCGTCAAACAGATCATCTTCCGATAATGAATGTCAGTTCTGCTTCACATACTTTTTTGCCGTCCACATATGCAACACCTTTACCGATACCAGCATAGTCTTTCAGCTTAACGATGTCCACTTTAAGTTCCAGGACATCACCCGGCTGGACTTTTTTTCTGAACTTGACTTTGTTCAGGCCGCCCAGATAAGCAGTCTGAGATTTGAAGCGATCCAGTTTCAAAAGCGGGATCGATCCGGCTTGAGCCAGACTTTCCACGATCAATACACCAGGCATGACAGGGTCTCCCGGGAAATGACCTTGGAAAAATTCTTCGTTGATCGTGACATTCTTGATCGCTGTCACATGTTCTCCAGGAATCAGTTCAGTCACTTTGTCAATATAATAGATGGGATAACGATTCGGGATCAGTTTCTGAATCTCCGCAATATTCATTGTTGTCATTGTATTCTCCTTTTAATTGGCTTTGATTTTTACAAGGGTCTGATCAAATTCGATGGCCTGTCCGTCTTCGACAAGTATTTCCTCTACCGTCCCCTGGACATCACTTTTGATCTCGTTCATCACTTTCATGGCTTCGATGATCAGAATCGTCTGTCCTTCTTCAACGGTATCTCCTACTTTGATAAAAGCTGGAGAGTCCGGTGAACTGGACCGGTAACTCGTACCGACGATCGGTGAGTTGATTAGATGAAAGTGTTCGTCTTCTGCATTGACTGCGTCAACTGAATCAGCTTCTACTTCCACTCTATCTGATTGCTGCATAGAGCTTTCCGGTCTAGTTAATGCAGTCTGATCATCGGATCTGGATGATTCGATTTTCTGACTGTCTTCGCCTGATTCACGCTTACTGAGCGTCAATGAAGCCGATGCATTCTCAAATTCAAAATGCATCAGGCTCGACTGGTCGATCAGATGGATCAGTTCTTTTATTTCTTTGTTGTTCATTCAGAGTCACTCCATTTTTTAAAGCAGGTCACAGCATTATGTCCGCCAAAACCTAGAGAGTTGTTTAAGGCAAACAGATAATCTTTTTCGCGGGCTTCTCCAAGGATATAATCCAGATCGCAGTTTTCATCCAGTTCTTTCGTGTTGATAGTTGGAGGCAAGATGCTTTCCTGCAGAGACATCACAGTTGCAATAGCCTCTATCGCACCTGCTCCACCTAACAAGTGACCTGTCATACTCTTCGTACTTGAGACAGCCACCGTTTTGGACGCTGCTTCACCAAGAGCCATTTTTATCGCACTTGTTTCAGCGGAGTCGTTTGCCGGTGTCGATGTGCCATGCGCATTGATGTACCCAACTTCACCAGGTTCGATTCCGGCCTCTTTCATTGCCAGTTTCATCGCTTTAGCAGCTCCTTCGCCGTCTGGTGTAGGAGCTGTCATATGGAAGCTGTCTCCCGTTGCACCGTATCCGACGATCTCGGCATAGATATGTGCGCCCCGTTCTTTAGCAGAGGTCAGGCTCTCAAGAATGATCACGCCCGCCCCTTCGCCCATGACGAAACCATGACGGTTTTTATCGAAAGGTATTGAAGCAGCATTGACATCTTCACTTGTTGACAAGGCATTCAGTGCGGCAAAACCCGACATGCCGATTTCATTCACACTGGCTTCCGAGCCGCCGGCCAGCATATAGTCTGCATAGCCATGTTTGATTTGTCTGAAGGCTTCGCCAATGGAATTATTCCCTGAGGCACATGCCGTCACGATGGATAAATTTGGTCCTTTGGCGCCTGTTGCTATAGAAATGTTTCCGGCGACCATATTACCGATGGCTTTCGGCACAAAAAGCGGTTCGACTCTGTCGAGACCCTTTTCATGCATTTTAATGATCTGACTCTGCATTGCTGACAATCCGCCTATACCTGATCCTACGATCACGCCTAAACGGTCGGCATCGAATGCATAATCATCCAAACCGCTGTCTCTCATCGCTTCAAGTGCCGCTGCGACACCATACTGCGAGAAGGGATCCATTCGCTTAGCCAGTTTTCTGTCCATTAATTCCTTGGCCACGAAATCTTTCACTTCGCCGGCAACACTTACATTAATGGCTTCTCCATCAAATTTAGTTAAAGGAACGATACCGTTCCTGCCAGTCTTTAATCCTGTCCAAAATTCTTCAACTGAGTTTCCTAAAGGAGTAATAGCCCCTAGCCCAGTAACGACAACTCTTTCCATTTATATCCTCCTAGATTTAACCATTCATGACCATTCCACCGTCAACGTGCAGGACTTGACCGGTGATATATTTCTGGTCGCTCAAAAAGTTCACTAATTCCGCAACTTCTTCTGCTGTACCCAGCCGTTTAAGTGGTATGGACTGTAAAGCCTGTTCCTTGATATCATCCGTTAAGCTCTCAGTCATGTCCGATTCTATAAATCCAGGTGCGATCGCATTGGCAACGACTCCACGTGGTGCGAGTTCTTTTGCAATGGATTTAGTGAAGCCGATGACTCCAGCTTTACTGGCTGCATAATTCGCCTGGCCGACATTTCCGACTGTACCGACAACGCTTGAAATATTGATGATATGTCCGGAACGCTGTTTCAGCATCACTTTTGCTGCTTCTCTTGCGGTAAAGAAGGTCCCTTTCAGGTTGACGGTCAGTGTAGAATCAAAATCTTCTTCCGACATGCGGATAAGCAGATTATCTTTGGTACGTCCGGCGTTATTCACAAGGACATCGATTCTCTTATATGTTTTTTTCGTTTCTTTTATCATCTCCTTGACAAACGACTCATCACTGATATCTCCAACGATCGGGTGGACTTCTCCTCCGAGACTGTTAAAATAGTCCATCAGTTCAGGCGTGAACTCGCTTCGACCATTGACGACGACCGTATGTCCCTGTTTTAAGTACAAGGTCGCGATCGCTTTACCTATACCTCTTGAACTCCCCGTCACAATAACAACTTTTTTATTGTCCATACTCGACTCCTTTAAGACTGTATTACTTTCCTGATCGTATCTATTTGTTTGACTTTTTCTATGTTCTTGACTGCGACACTTTTATCGATGCTTTTAACAAATGAACGCAGTGTTTTTCCTGGTCCTATTTCGATAAAGGTCGTCACTCCATCAGAAATCATCTGGCTGACCATCTGTTCGAACTTCACCGGCGAAGAGATCTGTCGGGTCAGAAGTGGTTGTATCGCTTCTGTATCCGGATAAACGTCTGCCGTTACATTAGAATAAACAGGGACAGTGAATGCTCTGAAATCGACTTTTTCAAGGCTTTTTGAAAAGGCCTGTCCTGCCGGCTCCAGTAGTTCAGTATGAAAAGGTCCGCTCACATTAAGTGGGATGGCTCTTTTCGCTCCCTGTTCCACTGCTTTTTCCATGGCTTTTTTAACACCTGCGGCCTTACCGGAAATAACCAGCTGGGCGGGTGTATTGAAGTTGGCGATGGCCACATAGGACTCTTTGGATACTTCGTCACATATCTGAATCAGTGTTTCAGCTTTCAGACCAAGAATGGCAGCCATTGCCCCTTCACCAGCCGGGACAGCTTTCTCCATCAAGGATCCGCGCTTGTGCACCAGCGGCACCGCTTCTTCAAAACTTAAAGCTCCAGAAGATACCAGAGCTGTATACTCACCTAAACTCAACCCAGCGACAGCATCCGGCGTAATGTCCATAGACTTTTTCAGGATGTGTTCGATCGCATAGCTGACAGTCAATATAGCAGGCTGTGTAAAAGGTGTTTCGTTGAGTCGGACATCACTATTGAAACATATCTCAGCTAGGTCCGTATCCAGCTGTCTGCTTGCTGAATCAAAGATTTCTCTGACTTCACTGAATTCATCATAGAAGTCTTTCCCCATCTCATTATACTGTGCACCTTGTCCACTGAATAAAAACGCTGTTTTCAAGCTATCGCTCCTGTTCTTTTAGTCAACTTCATTCTGATAAGCTTACTCGTTATTAGTTTGATAATCAAAGTAATAGTCTAAAAAAGTCTCGGATGTCTAACCAGTTCATCATATTCACTCATTAGTTCCTGAATGATGTCATGACAGCTCTGCTCTTTTTTGACCAGTCCAGCGATCTGACCGGACATGAATGAGCCGCCGTCTTTATCTCCCTCAACGACCGCTTTTCTCAAAGCACCTTTAGCCAGTACTTCAAGACGGGAAAAGTCAGGATTCTCATCACTCGACATTTCTTTTTCTACTTTTAAATATTCTCTAGTCAGTTTATTTCTCAAGACCCTTACTGGATGTCCGGTGATCTGTCCAGTAACGACCGTATCGATGTCACGGGCTTTGATGATACGCTGTTTGAAAGTATCATGTGCGATACTTTCATGAGCAACGACAAAACGGGTGCCTAACTGAACAGCTGCAGCTCCAAGAAACATTGCTGCTGCCATTCCACGTCCGTCTGCTATGCCACCAGCTGCAATGACCGGAATATCTACAGCATCGACCACTTGAGGAACAAGGGTCATCGTTGTCAGTTTACCGATATGACCACCGGCTTCCATTCCTTCGCAGATGATAGCATCCGCACCTTCTTTTTCCATGCGGCGGGCCAAGGCTACAGAGGCAACGACCGGAATAACAGTGACTCCGGCTTCTTTAAATCGTTTCATGTACTTACCCGGTGTGCCTGCGCCTGTGGTGACGACTTTAATGTTTTCCTCACACACGACATCCACCACATCATCCACGTATGGAGATAAGAGTAAGACGTTGACGCCAAAAGGCTTGTCTGTCATTTCTTTCGTTTCTTTGATCGCTTTTCTTATCACTTCGCTCGGCTCATGACCTGACCCCAGCATACCTAAACCACCGGCATTAGAGACGGCTGCTGCGAGACTCGGTGTAGCTACCCAAGACATGGCTCCTTGTATGATAGGATAATCGATCCCTATCTGTTCTATTAATGATTGATTCATCTAGGAGCTCCTTCCAGAATTATTTTGCTTCTTTTTGTTTTTCTACGTAATCAACGAGATCTTTTACAGTGTTCAAGCCTTCTTCAGATTCGATTTTGATGTCAAATTCATCTTCGATATCGTTGATGATCTGGAACAGATCAAGGCTGTCAGCTTCAAGTTCATCTCTGAAGTTTGTATCCAATTGTACTTCGCTTTCTTCTTTGTCTAACTGATCCACGATGATTTCCTGTATTTGTTCGAATGTTGTCATTTTAATTTCCTCCATTTATGTTGTTTGAATTTTTATATTTTTATTAACAGCGTTCCCCAGGTCAATCCCCCGCCGAACGCGCTTAAAACGATTGTTTGCCCACTGCCCAGTCTGATCGTCCCGTTTTCGATGGATTCGTCCAGCAGGATAGGTAAACTGGCAGCAGAGGTGTTACCGTAATTTTCGATATTCATCGGAAATTTAGATAATGGTCTGTCTATTTTCTTTGAAACGATTTCTATAATTCTTGCATTGGCTTGATGAAGCAGGAAAAAATCCACTTCCTCAAGGTCAATCGATCCTTTTTTCACTACTTGCGTGATACTGTTTGGGATCGATTTAGTTACAAAGTTGAAAATAGCCCGGCCGTCCATCGTCAGAAAACCATTTTTAGCATCTCTTGCACAGACGGGATTGGTCACTTCCTGTTCTCCTGAGACCAGGGCACTCCCTTTCCCACCGTCTGTGTGTAGATCTTCAGCAATGAAAGCCTCTGTATCCCCATCTCTTTTTAACAGAACAGCTCCGGCTCCGTCGCCGAACAGGACCGATGTTTTTCGGTCGCTCCAGTCCAGTGTTTTTGACATGACTTCCCCGCCGATCACAAGTGCATAAGGATGGGACATGTGGCGCAGCATTTTTTCTGCTGCAGACAAACCGTAGATAAAGCCTGAACAGGCGGCACTCAAGTCAAAAGCGACCGCATTCTCAGCTTTGATAGCTGCCTGAACTTTACTTGCAACAGATGGCGACTGACTGTCAGGCGTCATGGTTGCGACAATGACGAGACCGATCTGACTGACATCTATTTTTTGTTTCGAAAGAGCAGCCTGACTGGCGCGGATACATAAATCACTTGTATCCTCACCTGTTGAAAGGTGTCTTTTTTTGATCCCAGTTCTTTTTCTGATCCATTCATCAGATGTCTCCATCCAATGAGTCAGCGTCTCGTTATAGACCTCATTATCAGGAACATATCTGCCTGTTGAGTGGATCGTCACTCCAAAGGTTTTCATTAGTCTGGTAACTGCTCCTTTGTACGCTCCAAGTACCCATGTAGATTTTTCAACCCTTGCATGAGTACTTCAGATTCTTTTTCACCCATCTCATTGATCGTTTCTTTTACCATATCACGATGGAATTTATCATGCAGACGATAAAGCAGCCGACCTCGTTTAGTCAAAGCCAGTTGAACGACGCGGCGGTCTGTTTCGCTTCTCACCCGATCAACATACCCTTTTCTTACCAGGTTGTTGACAGAAACAGTCAAGGTCCCCACTGTGATCCCCAGTTTTTTGGCGACTTCACTTGTGGTGTGTTCCTGATACATGCCGATCGCATCTATCGTGTGCATTTCTTTGATTGAGACATCTTTGAATTGACTCATTTGTAAAGTACGTTCTTCGATCATAAGGACATCATTGAAGATGGATACCAAGTATCCATTGACTTCGTTTATTCGTTGATCCACATCAACCCCTCCAAATCTCAACTTTCAAATATTGTTTGAACATCAAACTATTTGACAATCAAAATACTAACTCAGATTTCATCTGCTGTCAAGAAAAGATTCCAAAAAAAATAAGCCATCACTATAATGGCTTATCGAAAAGTTATTCTTCTTGTTCGTCATCATCGTTGATCTGACTCTTGAATCCTTCGATATCTTTGAAATTGACAACTGTTTTTTCTTCAACTAAATCATGCATACGTTCAGCTGAATGTGTCCAGTTGATTTTTACTATCGCACTGTTCGTCAGCAGTTTTTCGATCTTACCTTCCATCGGTTCTTCACGAAAAGTAAAAATGATCTCATCCCCTACATCTGGTCGGAGATTTTCTTTGATCGTATCTATGATTTCAACTGCTTCTTTGTAAGGCAAATCCAGTAGATTAGCAATACGGGAATTGCTGGCGCCTTTTCGAAGTTCTGTTTCCACTAGTTCTTGAACTTCAGCGGTTATTTCGACTTTTGCCACTTTCATCCCTCAATTCTTTCATAAAGTTTTTATATACCTTTAACCATTATACCATAAAAAAAAGTGTTTATCGACTAAACACTTCCGGGCCATTGATAGTAAGGATCAAAAGAAAAAACGACTGATGTTTACTTCAGTAAATCAGCCGCTTTGTATCCGATTTTTTTCAGTGTCGACTGTAAAGCCAGCACTTCTTCTTCGGTACAGGATTCGAATATCTCAGCAATCTTCTCTGCGTGTCGCGGGAAGATCTCCTGCATCAACGTTTCCCCTTCATCAGAGAGTTCACATAAGGTGACCCGTCTATCGCTTTCATCAGCCACACGGTTGACGAATTTCTTTTCTTCCAGACGATCGACCACATAAGTGATGCTGCTCGACGCAAGCAAAACCTGCTGACCGATTCTCTGTATCGGCTGTCTCCCTTTGCTGTACAGGAGTTCAAGTACCGTAAATTCTGTGGCGTTGAGTCCGTATGAAGACATGTCTTTCTTGACTACCTTTTCAACGCTCGAAGACGCTTTTAATAGTATCGTTAGTGCTTTCAGTTCATCCTGATTTATAGTCATCTTTTAATCACCTTTGTATGTTGACGAATTTTTAACTGTTTCTGCCGCTGACTTTACTTAGTCAGAAGATCAGCAAATCATATTTTACCATAAATGAGAGGTGATAAAAATAACTGTCTCATTCTTTCATCCTTTGTGCATTTGTTTGAAGAGTCTGGCGTAATAGAAAAACGCAAGCAGCTGATAGGCACTGGCCAGTACAACTAATGAAGTCACGGTCACATCCGATAGATTAGGGAAAAAGACGGCGATGAACATCGTCAGATAGAAAACGATCGTGGCAATTTTTCCATACCATTCAGCCCCGTCGAGCCTTTTGTCTTTCCGGTATAAGCGGATATTCTGGACCGTCATATAGGTTTCTTTGATCAGGAATAAGCTGAACAGAAAAATAAATGCCCGCCACTTCATCATCAATACCGCAACGACGGCGATCTGTGTCAGTTTATCTGCAATTGGATCGAGCAGCTGTCCGATCTTCGTCCCCTGATTGAATTTTCTGGCAATAAATCCGTCTGCCGCATCTGTAATGCCTGAAATAAGCAGGATCCCTGTCGCCAGCATATAATCCGCCTGTGTATCTGCAATGACATAATAATACACGAAAAAAGGAATGAGGATAAGCCTAAAGTAAGATAGAAGATTCGGTATTGTAAACCAGTCTCTCTTAGCCATATCATCATTCCTTTCAATTGTATACCGAGAGTGAGGGATTCGAACCCTCGCACAGCACAAAGCCGCCTAACGGATTTCGAGTCCGTCCCCTTCAGCCGGACTTGGGTAACTCTCGCACTTACAAGCTCTAGTATATCTAATTTCCCGACTTATTTCAATGAAAAAAAGAAAAGGGACTGCACACTGAATGGGTTCGGTATGCAGTCTCCTGTCTAATCATTCTCTATAGTGATCAGGATCGGGATCTTCCGGGTTAAATACATCTTCATGGGTCTCTGCATAAGACTGTGGCACGTTGAAATCAACGCCGAAGCCCGGAGGTGTGAGATCTTCCGCCGAAGACATATCTGATTCGTCTGAGGTCTTCTTTATCTCTTTTGTATGAGAGTCGTCTGCCCCGCCTGACTGGTCGCTGTCCAGCCTAGCGTCCTTGTCGTTCCTGTGTGGAGAGGTTGAAGCATCTTTGGCTAGAAGGATGAATCCGCCTCTGCCGATCGTATCTTCGTGTACAGCCATGTCCTTCTCTTCAAGATGGTACTTTTCCAGCGGATGATCACTCTCTTTATCCAATTTTTCTCTGCTGACGGTTTCCACAACGATATCGACCATCGCTTCACAGTTCGCTCTTTCTTCCTCTGTACAAATAAGTACCAGCTCATCTTTTGAGTAATGTCCCTCTTGAATGAATCTTTCGATATCCGACACCATATGGCCTAATTGCTGCTGAGCCTTTAAAAATTTCATTCTGATTCCTCCTATGAATTGCTGTTCTTCACTATAATTTTAACAGAGTTGATGAGCTCTCACCAACTATAACAACTGGAGCAGATGATCACTAACCTAAAGCGACGTCTAAAAACATCATGACTGTGAAGCCGATCATAGCTCCTATCGTCCCGATATCGTTATGCCGTTCAACTTTTGCTTCAGGAATCAGCTCTTCAACCACAACATAAATCATGGCCCCGGCAGCAAAAGATAAGGCGTAAGGCAGGAGCGTGCGCATGGATAAGACTAAGGCCGCCCCAATGACACCGGCAAATGGTTCGACGATCCCTGAAGCTTGCCCATAAGCGAAGGCTTTAAACCGGCTGAACCCCTCTTTTCGTAAAGGAAGGGATACCGAAGCACCTTCCGGGAAGTTTTGCAGTCCGATCCCCACTGCAAGGGCAATAGCACTCGCTACCGTAGAGGCGGGAAAGCCGGCAGCAGCAGCGCCAAAAGCCACCCCTACGGCAAGTCCTTCTGGAATGTTATGCAGTGTGATAGCCAACACGAGCAGGACACTGCGTCTCAAGTCTGTTTTTATCCCTTCTTCTTTCCCATTGCTATCATTTAAACTCGGATGCAGATGGGGCAATAGCTTATCCGTGATGAACAGAAACAGTCCGCCGGATAAAAAGCCCACGACAGCAGGGATCCATCCAGGAACACCTGTCGCTTCTGCCAGCTCAATGGCCGGAGCGAGCAAAGACCAGAAACTGGCTGCAATCATTACGCCGGCTGCAAAACCAAGCATTGCCGTTAAAAGATTTTTGTTCATTTCTTTCACTAAAAAGACTAAAGATGCACCAAGTGCTGTAACGCCCCAGGTAAATAATGTGGCCAGCAGGGCCTGTAGTACAGGATGCAAAGTAATAAACCAATCCATTTTTCATTCTCCTTTGATTATCAGTTCCTATATATTATAGCGAAAAACCGGTGTGATTGAAACGATATTAGATTGTTGTTCGAACAGAACCATTCTTTGCCCGTCCCGGTCGTTTTATGATCTAAAAATAGTTATTGACTTTTCCATAAAATCACTATATAATAAATTCTGTTGGTAAAATTGTTCTGGTAGCTCAGCTGGATAGAGCATTCGCCTTCTAAGCGAACGGTCGGGGGTTCGAATCCCTCCCAGAACGTCAATGATCAAAATAGAAAAAAGAGGAGGAGACGAAAGTCTCCTCCTCTTTTTTCTATTCTATATGTATTTAATGGGAAAACAGCACTGCTATCTTGGTTCTACCCATTCTATCTGATTAAAAACAGGTTTGAGCTATTTGCCCGAACCTGTTTTCACTTACTTCTCGTCTTTCCTTTTAGGACGTTCGTCATTATGAAAAACTTTTCCTGTTTTTGTATAATACACTTCTTCTTTTTCAGCCAGTTTATTCAAGTATCTGGCTAATACAAAAAAGTAATCAGACAAGCGGTTAAGGTAAATCAAGGGAGGTTCCGCCACAGGTTCTTTTTCATTCAACTTCAGGACTGTTCGTTCGACCCGGCGTGTCACTGTTCTCGCTATATGAGCCTGCGACGCCTGTTTTGCTCCTCCCGGCAAGATGAAATAGTTGATTTCACTTACTTTTTCTGTCAGTTCATCGATTTCCTGTTCGATCGTTTGGATCTCAGAAAGGTCAAACTGCATCCCCAGTTTATTCCCCTTATCAGCCAGAATGCTGCCGATATCAAATAAGTTGTGCTGGATCCGACTCAGTGATTCTTTGATAATATTCCTCGATACAGTCTTTTCCTCATCGACCAGACTGGCAAGCAATCCCACTTGGGCATTCAATTCATCAATACTCCCATAGGCATCCACCCTTACATCCGTTTTCCTGACCGTCTGGCCGCCGATCAGATTCGTATTGCCATGATCTCCTCTACCAGTATATATTTTCATTCTAGCACCCCATACATTCATCATAATACCTTTTATTGTAATGCTTTTACCCTAGTCTTAGCAAACAAAAAACATGACCCCTCAGAGAAGGATCATGTTTTTTCAACTTTTTAATATAAATGCAGGTAGTTGTCTTTCTCCCATTGACTGATAGAAGCTTTATAAGCATCCCATTCCACCATTTTAGACTGATAAAAGTTTTTGTATATATGATTGCCTAAAGCTGACTGTATTGTTTCATCGCTTTTCAGCACTTTCAAGGCACTATGCAGACTCGTAGGTAGAGACTTGATGCCATGTTCTTCCAGCTCATGCTCATTCATTTCATAAATATTGTCACACGTTTCTTCTGGCGGCATCCACTCGTTTTTCACGCCGTCAAGGCCTGCTTTCAGCATCACTGCCAATGCCAGATAAGGATTAGCTGTCGGATCGACAGAACGTACTTCCAGTCGTGTAGACAAGCCTCTTGAAGCAGGGATCCTGATCATTGGTGTACGGTTACTACCAGACCAGGCGATATATACAGGTGCTTCATAACCGGGAACAAGTCGCTTGTATGAGTTGACAGTTGGATTAGTTATCGCTGTGTAAGCTGGCGCATGGTGCAGCAGGCCCGCCAAAAACTGATAGGCCGTTTGGCTCAGCTCTCTTTCATCCGATTCATCATAAAACGCGTTCTTTTCCTCTTTAAACAGAGACATATTACAGTGCATTCCTGAACCATTGATACCGAATAAGGGCTTCGCCATGAAAGTAGCGTGCAGCCCATATTTACGGGCGACTGTCTTGACGATCAGCTTGAACGTCTGGATATTATCACAGGCCTCTACTGCATCTGCATACTTCCAGTCGATCTCGTGCTGACCAGGCGCAACTTCATGATGACTTGCTTCGATCTCAAAACCTAAATCTTCCAGTTCCAGCACGATATCACGACGACAGTTTTCAGCTAAGTCGGTCGGGGCCAAATCAAAATACCCGCCTTTGTCATTCAAGTTTTCTGTGATCTCATGCTCTTCATTCAGTTTAAACAAGAAAAATTCAGGTTCCGGCCCAAGATTGAATGAAGTAAAGCCCATTTCTTTTGCTTCGTTCATCATTCTTTTCAGATTGGTACGCGGGTCACCAGAGAAAGGCGAGCCGTCTGGATTGGCAATATCACAGATCAGGCGTGCCACCCGACCACTTCTTGACGTTTCGATTTCCCATGGAAAAACGAGCCAGGTATCCAGATCCGGTTTTAAATACATATCTGATTCATGGATTCGGACAAAGCCTTCGATCGAAGAACCATCAAACATCATTTTTCCATCCAATACTTTCTCGAGCTGACTCACAGGTACTTCTACATTCTTAATGATCCCCAGTATATCTGTAAACATCAGCCTTAAAAAACGGACATTCTCTTTCTTGACGTCATCGACGATCTTTTCTCTAGTTATTTCATTCATCTCAATCTCTCCTCGTGTATACCAATGTATTTTTATCGCTTTTAATGCCTTTGTTAATAAGTACTTTTGAATGATACCACTTTTACTTTTAGAGTGCAAGAAAAAATGTCTGATTTTTTATCGATCACCTGATCATAAAAAAAACTCTGAAAGAAGCATAGAAAACTTCTTTCAGAGGGCATTTTCTCATTTTGAATTTTTTAGTAAAGTTTAAAATAACGGTCCATTTCATATTGAGATACAGCGGTGGAATATTTTCTCCAGTCTGCTTCTTTGGCAGCCACAAACCGTTCAAAGATGTGCTGACCAATGGCATCTTTAATTGTCTCGTCCTTTTTCAATGCTTCAAGAGCTTCAGCAAGGGTTTTTGGCAGTGACTGGATCTGGTTTTCATCCCGTTCAAACTGACTCATGTTATAGATGTTCTTATTTACTGGGCTGGGTGCACTCTTAGCTTCAGCTATACCTTTCATCCCTGCTTTTAAGAGAACAGCCAGAGCGAGATAAGGATTGGCTGTCGGATCGACACTTCTCAGCTCAACACGCGTAGATTGTCCTCTAGACGCCGGTACACGGATCAGAGGGGTTCTGTTCGTTCCAGACCAGGCAACGTACACAGGCGCCTCAAATCCAGGCGTGAGACGTTTATAGGAGTTGATGATCGGATTGCATACAGCTGTATAGGCCTGTGCATGATCCAATAGTCCCGCAATAAACTGATAGGCAGTCCTGCTCAGCCCATCTTCATTGCTTTCATCGAAAAAGGCATTCTTTCCGTCTTTGAATAAAGACATATTGAAATGCATGCCCGAGCCGCTGATTTCTTCAATCGGTTTAGGCATGAACGTGGCATGGAGTCCGTGTTTTCTGGCAACCGTTTTGACGATCAGCTTGAACGTCTGGATATTATCACAGGCTTCTACGGCATCCGCATATTTCCAGTCGATTTCGTGCTGTCCGGGTGCGGCTTCGTGATGACTGGCCTCGATTTCAAAGCCCAGTGCTTCCAGTTCCAAAACGATGTCCCTTCGGCAGTTTTCAGCCAAATCAGTGGGAGCCAGATCGAAATACCCTCCGTGGTCATTCAGATTCTTGCTTGGATTCCCGTTTTCGTCTAGTTTAAACAGGAAGAACTCGGGTTCAGGTCCTAAATTGAATTCAGTGAATCCCATATGTTCCATTTCATTCAAGACACGTTTAAGGTTGCTTCGCGGATCCCCTTCAAACGGTTCTCCAGCAGGCATATAAACATCGCAGATAAAACGTGCGATACGGCCGTCACTTGAATCAAGTTCCCAAGGAAAAATCAGCCATGTATCCAGATCCGGGTGCAATTTCATATCACTTTGATCGATTTCCACAAAACCATCTATAGAAGAACCGTCAAAAGCCATTTCGTTGTCCATAACTTTATCAAGCTGACTGATAGGAACCTCCACATTCTTGATGACCCCATCTATATCCGTAAACATCAACCTCAAAAACCTGACGTTTCTCTCTTTTGCCTCGTTCTTGATTTCCTCTTTTCGATTGGAGGACATTGTCCATTCATCATCCTTTCAGATTGTTTGATCTTCTTCATTATTAAGAGTACGTACATCTTATTTATTTGTCAATTAATTTCTCTTTTTTTCAAAAATCCCTTAGATTTCAGCGAAAAACACCGACTACACCTCTCGCTCTCCTCCGTCTCGGCCATCATTTCCTGATTCTCAGTTAACATGGCATTAAAGACCTTTACTCTGCGATGATGAGTGTATACAAAAAAAAGTCGAGATCGGTTGATCTCGACAATTAAAAAGTATTAAACTTTTATGATTTAACTGCGTCTTTTAAAGCTTTACCAGCTTTGAATGCTGGAACTTTAGTTGCAGGAATTTGGATTTCTTCCCCAGTTTGAGGATTACGTCCTTTACGTGCTGCGCGGTCGCGTACTTCAAAGTTACCAAAACCAATGATTTGTACTTTTTCGCCGTCAGCTAATGTATCTTTGATTGATTCGAAAACTGCTTCTACTGCAGCTGTTGCGTCCTTTTTAGTAAGGTCAGCTGAAGTTGCTACTTTTTCGATTAATTCTGCTTTATTTGCCATCGTTATCTTTCACCTCCTCAAAAGAAGATCGATGCATGCCAATTTAAGGAATTAACGTGCGATCTTACTGCACTCTCTTTTATAAAAATGCACTTGGGTGAAATAGTCTGTTATGACATTTCAATTAAAAAGATACCATAGAATCCTTGATACTGCAATGCTTTTATACTATTCTCTTGAAATTATAGCTAATTTAGAGAAGAAAATATAGTTGACTTTTAAGGATTTTCTATTCTTTCTATTTTCGTCTGCGGGGAATGATCCGAATAGGTGTTCCTTCAAAATTAAACGTATCTCTGAATCTGTTCTCCAGGAAACGTGCATATGAAAAGTGGAGCAGATCTGGGTCGTTGACGAAAATAATGAACGTCGGAGGTGAAACAGACACCTGCGTCGTATAATAAATTTTAAGACGTCGGCCTTTGTCCGTTGGTGTCGGATTGGTCGCGACAGCATCCATGACTACGTCGTTAAGGATAGATGACTGTATGCGCAGGTTGCGGTTCATAAAGACCTCTTCGATACGTTCAGGCAATAAATGCAGACGTTTCTTCGTTAATGCGGAAACAAACACGATAGGTGCGTAACTTAGATACTGGAACTCATCTCTGACATCCAGTTCAAACTCTTTCATGGTATTTGTTTCTTTTTCAACGGTATCCCATTTATTCACAACAAGGATGATTCCTTTGCCTGCTTCATGTGCATAGCCAAAGACTCGCTTATCCTGTTCTCTGATACCTTCTTCAGCATTGATGACACATAAGACGACATCGGAACGCTCAATGGCTCTAAGCGCTCTTAAAACGCTGTACTTTTCAGTCGTTTCATAGATCTTGCCTTTTTTACGCATCCCGGCCGTGTCTATGACGACAAAGTCTCGTCCTTCATTGGTCTGAAAACGTGTATCGACAGCTTCACGTGTCGTACCGGCGATGTTGGAAACGATCACGCGTTCCTCGCCGATAATGGCATTGACCAGACTGGATTTTCCTACATTCGGACGTCCGATGACACTGAATTTGATCGTTGATTCATCATAGTCACTTTCATTGTCAGCCGGGAAGTGCTTGATGACTTCATCCAGAACATCTCCAAGACCCAAACCATGAGAGCCTGATATAGGATAGGGATCTCCCAGGCCTAAAGAATAAAACTCATACACATCATTTCTCAACTCAGGGTTGTCGGCTTTATTGACTGCCAGAATAACAGGTTTTCCGGACTTGAATAAAATCGGAGCAACCTGCTGATCTTCATATGTGACGCCTTCTTTCACACTTGTCATCATGATGATGACGTCGGCTTCTTCTATGGCGATCTGTGCCTGCTGTCTGATTTGAACATTCAGCGGCTCATCTTCCAAAGTGATGCCGCCCGTGTCTATTAAAGCAAATTCGCGACCGAGCCATTCAGCATCGGCATAAATCCTGTCTCTCGTCACGCCGGATGTATCTTCGACGATGGATATTCGTTCACCTACAACACGGTTAAAAATCGTTGATTTCCCTACGTTCGGTCTACCTACAATTGCTACAGTTGGTTTCACTACTAAAACACCTTCTTTCTCATTTCTAATTTACTCAGTAAAAACAGCACACCCAACTGAAATAGGCATTATACCTAGATACAGTTGGGTGCGGTAAAATATACCCTTTTATTTATTACTCTTCGTCTTCATCAGTCATGAAGCCTGAAAGCTGATCACCGATCTGATCGCCTAATGTGAATGCACCTTCATCGTCTTCATCATCACGCAGTGACGGCTGTTTGATTTCAGGTTTGTTTTTAGACTGTTTGTTTGACTTTTCTTTTGGTTTTTCAGTGTCCGCTGATTCATTCGTATTTTCTTCTAAAGCTTTGATGCTTAGAGAAATACGTTCTTCTTCAGGATTGACACTCAAGACTTTGACTTCGATTTCTTCATCTTTAGCTACCACTTCATGCGGTGTTTCCACATGTTTGTGTGCCATTTCAGAAATATGAACAAGTCCTTCAACACCCGGTTTGACTTCAACAAACGCACCAAAGTCAGTCACACGTTTGACCGTGCCTTTAGTTACTGTACCGGCCGGGAGTTCTTCTTCAAGATTATCCCAAGGTCCAGCTAGAGTTTCTTTAATAGATAGAGAAACACGTTCCTGCTCTTTGTCTACTTTAAGGACTTTCACGTCGACTTTGTCCCCTTTAGATAGTTTATCTTTAGGAGAATCGATACGCTCATGAGCGATTTCAGAAATGTGAACCAGTCCGTCTACGCCACCGACATTTACGAAAGCACCAAAGTTAGTCAGACGAACGACTTCACCTTCAACAACTGATCCTTCTTCAAGGTTCTCAAGCGCTTTTTCTCTCTCTGCAGCCTGTTCTTTTTCAAGAAGGACTTTACGGGAAAGGATCAGCTGACGTTCTTTAGGGTCGATTTCAATGATTTTAAAGTCATAGGTGTTGCCTTCAAACTGATTCAAGTCACTGACAAAGTGTGTGTCGATCTGTGAAGCGGGAACGAAACCTCTTACGCCTAAATCAACAGTCAGACCGCCTTTAACGACGCGTGAAACAGTTGCTTCGATGACTTCATCGTTATCGTATTTCTGCTGAAGTTCTTCCCATACTTTACGCTGGTCGACGCGTTTTTTAGATAAAATAAAGCTGCCTTGCTCTTTATCCTTGACGTCTCTTAAAACGACCACATCGATAGTGTCACCAATGGACACAACATCAGACGGATGGTCGAAACGTTCAGTTGCCAGTTCTCTTGGTGGAATAACGCCTTCCTGTCCACCTTCTAAACCGACAATGACCTGTTTATCTTTATCAATAGTCAATACTTCACCTTTGACAAGATCACCAGGAGTGATATCGTCGACGGCGTTCATGACATCTGACATTGATTCAGATGCTGCATTATCTGTTTCCACTGCAGGCTGTACATCTGCTTCTTCATTCTCAGCCATGACATCTTCAGGAGAAGTGTCGCCAGGTGTATTGACCTGTACCTGCTCGTTTGCAGTTTCGACTGCTTCTTCTTCAGTCACCTCTGTGTTCTCTACTTCGTTTCTATTTTCTTCTGTCATAATATTTGCCTCCCAAAACCAATAATTCCTACATCTTTAATTGTACCGAATATATAAAATAATTTCCACTAAAACATACTATCTTGTGTAAATCCTTGAAATCAGGCTTTTTTGATCAAATTTTTTATAGTATCGACGACTTCATCGATCGTCATTTTTGTCGTATCGATCCTGACCGCATCCTCTGCCTGCTTCAAAGGAGATGAATCACGCGTGGAGTCTTTATAATCTCTTTCTGCAATATCTTTCTTCAGCTGATCCAGATCAGAAAAAATGCCTTTTTCCTTATTTTCCTTGTGCCGGCGTTCAGCTCTTTCCTTGACACTGGCCACTAAAAAGATTTTAAGGTCGGCATCCGGCAATACGACCGTACCGATATCACGGCCATCCATGACGACGCCGTTATCCTGGGCCATGTCCTGCTGTCGCTTGACCATCAACTGACGGACTTTGGGATGTGCGGCAACAACAGAAACGGTGTTTGTCACATTATTATCTCTGATGCCATATGTGACATCCACGCCATTTGAAAAAACAGACTGGCCTTTTTCATCCGGTTCAAATGTGATCTCAGTTTTCTCCAGCAAATCGACCAAAGCCTTCTGGTCTTTTATATTCACATTGTTTTTTAACGCTTCAAACGTCAATGTCCGATACATCGCACCCGTATCCACATAGATAAGGCCCAGGTCGGCCGCGATCCTCTTAGCTACTGTGCTTTTACCTGAAGAAGCCGGTCCGTCTATAGCAATGGTTAATGATTTATTGTCCATTCTCTCCACACTTTCGTTATCTGATTAGTTTACTCTCAATTCCTGCCCTACATACACGGTTTCATCCTGGATGCCATTCAGCTGCATGAGTTCTTCCGTACTCATCCCATGATTGAGTGCAATGCGGTACATATTATCTCCCGCTTCAACAGTATAATAAGTAGCATCCCCTGTTTCTGCCGGTTCTTCTTCAGCAGCGGGCACTGTATCGGAAAATCCGGTATTGCCGATCTCTTCCTGCGAACTGTCCGTTGTTTCTTCATCGGAACCAGTCTCATCTGAGCTGGCTGCTGGTTCAGACCCTTCTTCAGTGCCGGTTACGGCTTCACCTGATTCTTCATCGGATCCGTCGTCAGCTTCTGCAGCCACTTCGCTTTCGTTCTGTGATTCCTCTTCCTCTGAATCTCTTGTATCTGATTCCTCGGTGTCTTCAAGTACTATATCATCTGATTCCTCTGGCTCTTCATTTTGCTCATTTTCTGCGACTTGTTCGACCGCAGGACTTGTTGGTTCTTCAGACAAGCTGTCTCTACTTGACCACCAGAGATAAGCGGATATCGGCAGGATGGCAAGCAGCAGCAAAAAGACTAAAAAGGCAGTTAGGATCGGAGAAATGCTTTTTTCTCTTTCGCGTTTAGCTTTTCTTGACAGTGGCTCTTCTTCATTGGATTCAACTTCTTCGTCAAAGCGTTTTGACCAAAGCTCTTCCATGGATTGACGATCTTTTTTCCCCATAGTGTGACTCCTCTCATACGATTCGATATTTATTATAGCATAGATACGATTACTTTTTAGGCAGCTCGTTAAATTTAAATAATTTGTTCAAAATCACTTCCCAGGCCAGTTCTCTCTTTTGTTCTATATGACCAGGCTGCCGCTGATAAGGTAAGCTTAATTGAGAGTCACAGCTAGAACAACAGTCACCGGGATATTCGTTGAGTTCTTCGTTAAAATAATTCAATAGCATTTTTCGTTTACATCTGTCTACAGAAGCATACTGAACCATGACACTCAACTGTTGTTTTTTATACCGTTTTCGTTCTGATATACGATTTAATGCTTCATTGATATCTATATTTTGATTTATAAAGTATTTTGCGAGTCTGGTTTTGCTGTCATCATTCAGAGCTTCCAGTGCCTTTGGATGTCTATAGGCATATCTCAATTCGTTCTCTTCAGGCAGTGACTCTTCCTGCAGCCTATTCTGAAGATATTCATCCCCGTTCTCATAAAGGAGCAGCGCAATGCCGCCTTTCCTGTCTCTGCTTGCCCGGCCGATTTCCTGAAGATACATTTCTGGATTTGCTGGCATATGATAGTGGATCACGTACCTGATATCGGGTTTGTCGATCCCCATCCCAAAGGCACTCGTTGCACAGATGATATCCAGCTCGTTCGTCAGAAACTGTGCCTGTATTTTTTTCTTGTCTTTTGCTTCAATATCACTGTGGTAACTTTCAGCAGTATATTCGGTGGTTTCTCTGATCATTCTGGCGATCGCATCTGCACCTTTTTTACTGGAAAAATATATGATGCCTGAACGTCCGAATGCTTCGATCGCATTAAAGAGCCTGGTATCTTTATCTCCCGTACACTGTTCCACTCTTAATTGTATTGATGGCCGATCAACAGAATAAATCACTTCCTTGACCTTTCCATGGAGATTCAGATTTTCGATGATTTCATCTCTGACCGTTTTCACAGCAGTCGCCGTCAGCGCCATAGTCAAAGGATCGTTTAAATGGTTTCTTAACTCTCCCAGTTTCAGATAATCGGGGCGAAAGTCCATACCCCACTGAGAAATACAATGCGCTTCATCTACAACAAGCAAAGAAACGGTCAAGTTCTTCAAGTGGTCAAGAATCCACTCCTGCTGCAGCATCTCCGGAGACATGAAAATAAACTTATACGTATGTAGAGAGCTGACGACCATCTTTTTTTCCTTTTGAGACATAAAACTGTTCAAAGCAACGACTGACTTCTCCCCGTTCTTTTTCATCGTTTCGACTTGGTCTTCCATAAGAGAAAGCAGTGGCGAAACAATAAGCGTAGCTCCGGGCAGGAAATAGGACGGCAGCTGATAACAAAGTGACTTCCCTGTTCCTGTAGGCAACATGACCAGAGAATGATATCCAGTCAAAGCCGTTTCGATCGCCTCTTTTTGTCCCGGCCTGAATGAAGTAAAACCGAACCTTGATTCGAGCCTCTCATACATCTGTTTTTCAAGTAAGTCATCCATAACGTCGCATCCTTTCGATCTCGACTAAACGAAAAGTGAAAAAATCCAGATCATCGATCAGAGTTTTCGCTTCAGCATATTTCACCGAGGGATTTGTTTCAAGTAATTCATGGCAGGCAGTAAAGTGTTGAGCTCGGATATACCGTTTAAAGTACGGCCAGTCGGTTATCAGAACGCATTCCAGTATGTGCTCTTTAATGGTATTAGCTTTCAGTTTTCTTCTTCTGGCAATTTCTTCTATGCCCTTACCTTCTTCAAGCAGATGCTTTGATATTCTTGCACTGTGACTTAATCCCTCATCACAATCCATATGTGTCGTTTCCCATAGTGACTTAAGCAGAGGATATCGGTCTCCATCTAATCGAGCTGATTTGTAACTGAGCTGATCAATGAAGACGGCATAGTGTTTTTGGGATAATCCAAATGTTTCCTGCATCTGACGGCTGGTACTCCCGCTGACATTGTAACCAGTGAGATGGCCGGCAATAAAGTCAGCCTCTTTGGGCAGCAACGTCTGGAAGAAGGCTCTCAGCTCTTTGAACCAGTCTGCAGTCAATTCATCCATTGACCTCCCCTGTTCTCCCAGCCACTTTTTCAGGCTTTGCTGATCATCCAGTGACGAAAGATAAGGCAGGTAATGCTTATTATTATTACTGTACTCTGAGAAGACCTGTGTTGTAAAAATCAGACGATGCCAAAAAAGCGGCTTAGTCGCCGAATAGCGCAACTGATCCAATTCGTTGTTCACTGGAAAAGCATCCGTAAAAGTTTCTTTGACTTTCGCCCCCTTCGCAGTCTGGCACAGACTCCCTTCATTCAAATCAACGAGCTCGTTCTCAAGAAGAGTATTTGTCAGACTCTCCCATTCTCTTAAAGAAAGCTCCGGAAATAGGCCAAACAGAGTGTAGAGCTTATTTTTCTCAACATTAAACAGGACTGAAGGGGTACGCTTTCCTCCCGCGATTAGACTGAGCTGTTTAGCTGTCACACGCGTTTGCTCGTTAAACAAGCTCAGTATGAATTTGAAAATAAAATCTTCTCTCACTCTTATGACACCTCCGCGGATATCCTTGCATATTTGATTCCTATTATAACATTATTTCAAGAATGTCTTAATGAGAAATATGACTTTTGTCAAAACAAAAAAAGAGAACAAACCATACCTTGAATCAATCGGGTATGATTTATTCTCTTTTAGAAAAAGTTTTTTTAATTAGTGCGTTTCATTAGCGACCATTCTGTGCGCCCGCTTTTTTTCATATTTTTTCTTCGTTTTATCCAGCCAAGGTTTAAGTTTGCTAAAGGCAACGTAGAAAACAAGTCCAACCAGTACACCTTTGATCAAGTTAAAAGGAACCACGGCTAATAGTAGATACGTACGCATAGGACCGACATCGAATCCCATAACAGCCATATAGGCTGGAGCAATAAACAGCCAGTTCAGTACCGACATCATGACTGTCAAGGACAACGTTGATGAAAAGATACCCGCTATTTTATTTTTTAACGATGAACCATGTTTGATGAGTACAAGGTAGATCGGCAGTGTAAACGAAACTGAAGCTATAAATGCCGCAGTATCACCGATCGGGAATCCCATTTCTCCACCTTTTTGGGCATAGGATAAGAGTGAGCGAATAAACGCGATCGTGATTCCTGCTGCTGGCCCATATACATACATGCCGAATAACACGGCTAAATCACTGAAATCCACCTTCAAAAATGGTG
Organism: Alkalibacterium putridalgicola; assembly: GCF_900109825.1. Taxonomy (GTDB): domain Bacteria; phylum Bacillota; class Bacilli; order Lactobacillales; family Carnobacteriaceae_A; genus Alkalibacterium; species Alkalibacterium putridalgicola. The sequence goes on from NZ_FOBL01000001.1 coordinate 82,226, forward strand.
AACCAGGCAGTACCGGAAAAGCTAACATGGATATCACCCAGGCTAATGATGCTAACATGGCGACACCTACTAATTTCTTCGTCTTGCTGTTTGACATAATAAATCCTCCTGAAAGGATCCATCCTACTTAGGGTGAACTCCACTGAATACCACTGACATGCTGCTGCCCCCGAAAGATGAAGAAACAAAAAAACTCTGCTTGTCTCCATATTTCAGGAAGCAAACAGAGCTATAGACAGATTTATATTCAGTCAAAAAGCTCCATCTTCTTTATCCAGACTATACTGTCGGTACTGGAATTACACCAGTTCAGCAATTTTACTCGCTCGTGGACTATACCACCGGTAGGGATTTGCACCCTGCCCCTGAAGATGAATCATAATTATTTTATTTTCACTACTTATTATAATGGAATAACAGAATTAGTCAAGTGTTTGAATTGACATTCCGGTCACTCTTCTGAATCGTCTTCCTCGTCAGACATAGGGATGTGGATGATAAAGGCAGAACCTTCACCAAATGTCGACTCCACTTCAATGAATCCACCATGAGCTTCAATGATATTCTTGACCAGAGACAAGCCGATACCTGTTCCTTTGGCATTGGACGAATAATTATTCCGAGACTTATCTGCTTTGAAAAACCGGTCAAAGATATATGGCAGATCGTCTTCGGGTATGCCTGTCCCGGTATCCTTAACGATCATCACCACTTCATCCAATTCTTCTTCTTTAAGCAGCTGAAGGGTGACGATTTTTTCACTTTTCTCTGTCATGCTGGTATGTCTGATTGCATTATTGATCAAGTTCACAAAAACCTGATCCATTTTATCTTTGTCAAGCATCTGGTGGATCGTTTCTTTCGGCGCTTCCATCTGGAGTGACACCTCAACATCACTCGCCATATTATCAAAACGGAACAGAAGATTACGCAGATAACTGTTCATATTGACTTCCGTCTTCTGCAATTCAATATAGCCGGCTTCCATCCGTGACAAGTCCAGCATTTCGTTCACCATCCGGTTCATACGCTGAGATTCATCTCGAATGATCTGAGCCATTTCTTTCTTTTCTTCTATGCTTTCCGCTACGTCATCGAGTATGGCTTCACTATAGCCCTGGACCATCACTAGAGGGGTACGTAATTCATGAGAGATGTTATTGATAAAGTCGACTCTCATCCTGTCCAGACGATGTTCCTTAGTCAGATCTTTTGTGGAAACGACCAGACCACGGAGATCCTGGCTTTCACTTTCCAGTAGAGGCAGCACAGTTACCACATAATACGTTTCTTCCATCTCAATGGTAAATTCGACTGATGCTTTCTCTTGAATGACTTCATCCAGTTTTGCTTCTATATCAACAAATTCATCCTGATCTGAAAAATTCGATTCTTCGATCTGATAATGTGTGAGAAACAGATCACCAACAGGATTGGATAACAGAAGCGTTTTATCAGAATCGTAATAGATGATCCCGGTCTCGATATTATCCAGTATATGAGACAATAATTCTTTTTCCTGTTTAACGACCATCCGGTTCGTCTCAAGAGAATGTCCCATCTTATTCATCGCCATGGCCAGCTCAGACAAGTCATCCCGTCCTGAGATCGGGAGCTGATGACTGAAATCATCCCGCGCAAAGTCGAAAGCGATATTAGTCATGGCGTTGATCGGTTCTGAAACATTTCGTTTAAGGTAGATATAATAATATACAGCCGCAAAGATATGCGCCAGCACAAGACCGGTAAGCAGATAACTGATGCGTCTTTCCAGCGTTACAAGAAAAGACAAGTCTGCCCAGGAATACAGCAGCGCATCTTCCCCATCGATGACCGTTGGCTGTATGTGAAAGACATAGGGGATCGTAGCATCGTATTCGTCATTTTGGTCTGAGCGCATCTTAACGGACTCACTGGAATCAATAACGTCCATGATCCCTGGTTCCTCAGCGATCATTTCCTGTTCCTGTTCATCAAAGGGTAAGACCCACTCATCGTCGTTCGGGGTGTAAGTATCCTCTAGTAACAAGGCGAAATTCACTTGTGAATGAAAATTATTGATCGGCTCGATATTTTCCAATAAAAAATGCGGATCCGCAGTTGCCAGGCGTTCCACATTTTCTATGATCTGTTCATATTCATCCATATAGTTCTCTTTGATCTCCTGAGAATAGAAAACACCGTAAAATACAGTTGTGAAGACGAATGACAATAACGTGATCCCAAACGTAATGAGCCAGATCCTGATTGCCACTACATTTATCTTCATACGCTTACTCCTCTTCGTCTGGATAAGAATTCAGTTTGTACCCTAATCCCCAAACGGTTTCGATCATCTTAGATGCGACTTCTGATTCCTTTTTGAGCTTTTCTCTCAGACGCTTGATATGTGTATCCACCGTCCTCAGATCTCCGAAGAATTCATACTTCCACACTTCTCGGAGCAGCTGTTCCCTTCCAAAAATCTGATCCGGCGACGACATGAGATAATGCAGCAGGTCGTACTCTTTAGGCGTCAAATTGACCGATTTCCCGTCTGCTGTTACTCTTCTGGAATCATTGTCGATTTCCAGATGAGGCAGTGTCAATGTATCTGAAACATCTCCGTTCGTTCCGGCAGGCGATTCACTTTTTGTCCGTTTGATAATGGCGGCCACACGCAGGACGATTTCCCTTGGACTGAATGGTTTGACGATATAATCATCCACACCCGCTTCAAAGCCCTGTATACGGTTCAATTCTTCCCCTTTCGCCGTCAGCATCATGATCGGGGTTTCTTTTTCTTTTCTGATTTCTTCTGCTACCTCAAGTCCGTCCATTTCCGGCATCATGACATCCAGAAGGATCAGATCATAATCATTTTCGAGAGCCAAATCCAAAGCTTTTTGTCCATTTTCAGCTTCTTCAATGCTGTAATCAGCTTTTTCCAAATACATTTTTAGTAGTCTTCTGATTCTATCTTCATCATCAACTACTAGCAATTTCTTTTTGTTGTCTTGATTAGTCTCTTCGGTCACGTTTAGACACTCCTCTAATTCATACTTTAGTCATTGCTAGTATCTCATCTGCTCAGCAAATATCATCTATAACTATTATAACGAATGCGCTTTGATTCCGCCAATATATTCGCTTTTAAGAGTTTTCTTTAACGAGCTGTTTCAGCTTGTTCACTTCGAATGTTTTCAGTTCACGCCATTCTCCAGACTGCAGCCCTTCAGTCGTCAAGAAGCCATACCGGTCTCTGTTCAGTTTTTCAACAGGATGTCCCACTGCCTTAAGCATTTTTTTGACCTGATGATTTTTTCCTTCGTGAATGGTCAGCTCGACCATACTCTTATTCTTTTTGATATCGATATCTATAATCCTCGCCTTAGCAGGGCGCGTTTTGTAGCCATCGATTTCGAGCCCTTTTTCCAGTTTTGAAATGGATGATTTATGAATAAGTCCCTCTACTTTAGCAATATACGTTTTCTCTATCCCGTATTTGGGATGAGTAAGCTGGTTGGTCAGTTCACCGTCATTCGTTAATAAAAGCACACCAGTTGTATCGTAATCCAGACGACCAACAGGATAAACGCGCTGATCGACGTGAGAGAAAAAGTCGACCACTGTTTTTCTGCCTTTAGGATCATCAGCACTTGAGATGACTCCTCTAGGTTTATTCAATATGAAGTATAATTTTTCTTCTTTAGTGATCGGAACACCGTCTACTGCGATCGTATCCGCATGACTTACATTCAGCCCCATCTCGGTAACCACTTTACCATTAACTTGTACTCGGCCTTCTTTGATCAATTTTTCTGAGCCTCTACGGGAAGCGATTCCCGCATGTGCCATAACTTTTTGTAGACGTTCCATAATAATCTCCTTTAAAATTCTAATTCTTCATCAAATAAACGCTGATTTTCGATTTTTTCTTCGACTTCAAGTTCAGGTAATTCTGTCAGATCATTCAATCCAAAATAATCCAGGAAATAGTCGGTCGTACCATAAAGTACCGGACGTCCGGGCGCCTCCACACGTCCTATTTCTTGAATCAGATTTCTTAGTTTCAGTTTCTGAAGACTTGAAGACAATTGAACGCCTCTGATATCTTCGATTTCCATTCGCGTGATCGGCTGCTTATACGCAATGACGGCTAAGGTTTCAACTGAAGCCTTGCTTAATTTTTTCGATAAAGGAGACTGAGCATACTGTTCGATGACCGCTGAAAATTCTTTCTTCGTGACCAGACGATAGGTTTCTGCAGTTTCTATAAGCTTGAGACCGCTGTTTTCCTCGTTCAAGTAACGTTCAGATAGTTCTTCAAGACACGCTTTAACATGCTCGGGGGTCGATTTGGTCAACTGAGCCAAATCATTCAGCCTCATCCCCTCTTCCCCGGCTATGAATAATAAAGCTTCATATGTAGCAAACTCATTCATCTGGCTGACTCAGTCCTTTCTCCTCCTGCTGTACACGTGATAAATAAATTTCACCAAAGCTCTCACTCTGTTTGATGATGACCCTGTTGTCCTTCATCATCTCCAGCAGAGCCAGAAAGGTGACGACATATTCTCTTTTGGTCGGTCTGGAAAAGAGCAGTCTAAAAGGAATGGCCTGTGTGCTTTTCAGCATCCTTCTTTCAAGCCACTCGATTTTCTCATTCACTGTGATTTCTTCCAGATCGATCGTGCTGGGTGCGGGATCCAGCCATTCTTTTCTTCTAAACATTTCACCGAAAGCTCCAATAAGATCTCTCAGTTCCAGTTCTCCCGCTTCCATAGGAACAAACTGCTGAAAATGGGTCAAGTCTTCATGTGGTTTCGAGTAATGCTGCTCCCTGGTTTTCCGGTGCTCATTCAGTTTAGTCGATGCATATTTTATCTTGCGATACTCGAGGAGTTTCTGCTGAAGATTCTCGATGGAATCTTCTTCAACGGCATACTCTTCCCCTTCTTCTTCCCATGATTCATTTCTTGGAAGAAGCAGTTGACTCTTGATCGACATCAGAGTAGCGGCCATGACAAGATATTCCCCTGCCACGTCCAGCCGGAGCATCTGCATGGCATGGATATAATTTAAATACTGTTCAGTTATTTCTTTGATGGGGATATCATAGATATCTATCTCCAGTTTATTGATCAAATGAAGCAGCAAATCAAGTGGACCTTCAAATATATCCAAGTTTACTTTCCATTTTTCGCTCATTCGGATTCCTACTTTGTTGTGTTATTGATGATCTGTTCCTTTTTGCCATTTCGTAACAATCGAGGCCGTTTCAAGTGTACCGACAATACGCTTCGATGCATAGATTTTTGACAGCGCCGTCAGCATACGGTATGCCATCCCTTCTTCACGATAGGAAGGATTGACCGCAATGTGTCTCAAGAGAACGATTTCTTCATCCTCTTCTATACCGACAACACCGGCTAAATCTCCTGTTTCCTCACTTTTCCATAAAAACAGCTGCCTGTTATCTTCCTGATTGTACCATTCCATTTCCTTTGTCAAACGAGCTGTCTCTTTTAAATCAGGAACGTAGGACAGTAATCCCATCGTTATTTTCTGATAATCAGCTTTGTATCTGATGAGCATAAAAGCCCTCCTATTTTAGTTCCAGTTTTCCATACTATTTTCCAGCTTCAGGAAATCCTGAACTGTTTCTCGTCGAATCGCTAAAAAGTCTTTCCCGTTTTCTACAAATACAACAGCTGGTCTTGGAAGACGATTGTAATTGCTAGCCATAGAATAGCCATAAGCACCCGTACTGAAGACAGCAAGGATATCATTCTGGTCCGGCTGCGGTAAGGTGATATCCCAGATCAGCATATCTCCGCTTTCGCAGGCTTTTCCGGCAATGGAGACTTTTTCTTCTTCCTCTTCGTTGACTCTGTTTGCCAATACGCCTGTATACTCTGCCTGATATAAGGCTGGTCTGATATTATCTGCCATCCCACCGTCAACAGACACATATTTTCTGATCGAGGGGATCGTTTTTTGCGTTCCAATGGTATACAAACTCGTCCCTGCTTCGCCGACGATACTTCTTCCCGGCTCGATCCAGATCTCGGGTAAGACCAAATCATTCACGTCTGCATGATTTCTCACAGCACTCATAATAGCTTTTGCATACTCATCCAGCGGAAGAGGGGCATCTTCATCCGTGTAGCGTATACCGAATCCTCCACCTACATTCAGAACCTCTAATTTAAAGTCATAGGCCTCTTTCCACTCTTTAGCTTTACCTATAAGTTTCTCTATCACTGCTTGATACCCGTCGACCTCAAAAATCTGAGAACCGATATGAGCATGCAGACCGATCATATTGATCCTGTCAATGGACTTGATCTCTTTGATGGCTGCTTCGACCTGACCGGATGCCAAATCAAAGCCGAACTTAGAATCTGCCTGTCCAGTTGTGATATATTCATGCGTATGTGCTTCTACACCTGGAGTGACTCGTATCAGGACATCCACTGTTGTATCGAGTTTTTTTGTAAGCTCTTCGATCATGCCGATTTCATAGAAATTATCGATCACTATGCAGCCGATCTGTTCGGATATAGCAGCTTCCAGTTCTTCATGTGATTTATTGTTTCCATGGAAATGAATACGCTCTTTTGGAAAGCCAGCTTTTAGAGCTAAAAAAAGTTCACCGCCGGATACAACGTCCAGGGATACATCTTCTTTAGCCAGTATTTCATAAAGAGCCAGCGAAGAGAACGCTTTACTGGCATAAGCAACCTGCGTTTTGTTTTCATACGTTTTAAAGGCTTCTTTAAATGCACTGATTTTCTGTTTGATCAAAGAAATATCATAGACATTGACAGGCGTGCCGTATTTATTGACGATATCTACTGTATCCACACCATCAATGACTAAATGATTCTGACTGTTGACTCCCATGTTGCTCATCATTCGTTTATTATAAGTCTGTTTATTCATCATTTCCCACATTCCTTGTTAAATTGGTTGTTTACAACGAAAGAAAATCATTCATGATAATCATACCTACTTATCACTCAAAAATCAAACAGATACTGATATACAGACAGAGAAAGAGCGAAAGCTTCTACACTTTCGCTCTTTCTCCCGATATGACTTAGTCCAAACGGTTTAAAGTTTTGAAATGACTGATTTGACTAGGGACTTAAATGTCTCTCTTACACGCGTGGTGACTTCTACCACTTCGTCGTGATTCAGATTTTCCTGCATGCCTGCAGCATAGTTCGTGATACATGAAATACCTGCAACTTTAAGTCCGGCATGATTAGCAACGATCACTTCAGGCACAGTTGACATACCGACAGCATCTCCGCCTAAAGTACGCGCCATTCGGACTTCAGCTGGCGTTTCGTACGTCGGACCTGAAAAGCCCATGTACACACCTTTTTGAACATTGATGTCCTGTTCAGAAGCTGCCTCTTCAATCAGACGCTGATATTCTTTGTTGTAGGCACTGCTCATATCAGTAAATCTTGGACCTAGATCGTTATCGTTCGGCCCGTGCAGCGGGTTCACACCGATCATGTTGATGTGATCAGTAATGATCATCAGATCGCCTGGTGTAAAGTCTTCATTTACTCCGCCTGCGGCATTCGTAACAACCAGTGATTCTACGCCAAGAGCTTTCATTACTCTGACTGGGAACGTAACTTCCTGCATGGAATAGCCTTCATAGTAGTGGAAACGTCCCTGCATAGCCAGGACTTTTTTCCCGCCGAGGTCACCGTAAACCAGCTGGCCGGCATGTCCTTGAACTGTGGAAACAGGGAATTCAGGGATATCTTCATAAGGAACAACAACAGCATTTTCTGCTTCGTTTGCCAGCTCTCCTAAACCGGATCCCAGGATCAGTCCTATTTCGGGTTTTTCCATCCCTTTAGATTTAAGGAATGAAGATGCTTTCTCAATTGCTTCAGTATATTTTTCAGTCATTCATTTTTCTCCTTTTAAATGTTTATTTTAGTTTGCCGAGGAAGCTGTCGCCGAAACCAGTGGCTTTGACGTTGAAGTTGTCTGCGATCGTTGCACTGATATCTGCAAACAGTCCCTGAGGTAATTCTTCTCCAGTATTAAATTTTGGAGAATAAATCAGAACAGGAACGTACTCTCTCGTATGATCTGTTCCAGAAGCTGTCGGATCGTTACCATGGTCAGCCGTAATGATCAGAAGATCGTTATCTTCTAGAGCATCATAGATTTCCGGCATGCGGGCATCGAAAGCTTCAAGAGCGTCTCTATATCCTTCAACATTCCTTCTGTGGCCGTAAAGAGCATCAAAATCAACAAGGTTAGTAAAGCTCATACCGTTGAAATCTTTTTTCATGACTTTTAACAGCTGGTCCACACCATCCATGTTGGATTTCGTACGTACAGATTCTGTAATGCCTTTGCCGTTGAAGATATCATTGATCTTGCCGACTGCAATGACATCTTTACCGTCTTCTTTAAGAGAATCCAGTACCGTATCACCGAAAGGACTTAATGCATAGTCGTGACGGTTGCTTGTACGATTGAAATCACCAGGTTCGCCCACATATGGACGGGCAATGATACGACCGATCATATAAGGATCATCTTTTGTGATTTCTCTGACATATTCACAGATCTCGTATAGCTCTTCCAGAGGGATCACCTCTTCATGTGCTGCGATCTGGAGAACAGGGTCAGCAGATGTGTAAACGATCAGGTCACCTGTTTCCATCTGGTGTTCACCGAGCTCATCAATGATCTCCGTTCCAGACGCCGGTTTGTTGCCGACGATTTTTCTTCCTGTGTGCTCTTCGATCTGCTTGATCAAGTCATCAGGAAAGCCATCAGGGAAGACTCTGAACGGTGTTTTGATATGCAGACCCATTAATTCCCAGTGGCCCGTCATCGTATCTTTACCTACAGATTTTTCTTCCAGTTTTGTATAGTAGCCTTTTGCTGAATCGACGGGATCGATCCCTTTTAAAGGTGCAATATTTCCTAAACCTAAAGACTGCATGTTCGGGACACTTAAGCCTGCCTCTTCTGCAATGTGGCCTAACGTGTGTGCGCCTTCATCATTGAAATCTTTAGCATCGGGTGCTTCACCGATACCGACTGAATCTAAAACGACTAAATGGACACGATCAAAATTCATAAAAAAACTTCCTCCTTTTATTTTCTCATACTTTTAGAATATATGTTTCTTCTTAAGAATGCAAGAATGACGCGGTGTTCAGCGCTTTTATGATAACATTTTTAGATTACACTCATTATTACTGTCAAGCCCTCGGGTGGTAGGTCGTATAGACATCTTTCAGTCTGTGCTTGGTTATGTGTGTATAGATCTGGGTCGTGGAAACATTCGCATGGCCCAAAAGCTCCTGTACCACTCTCAGATCCGCACCGTTCTCAAGTAGATGAGTGGCGAAAGAGTGTCTCAGCGTATGTGGCGTAATCGATTTTTTCAGCCCGGCTTTTTGAGCGATTTTTTTTATGTTTTTCCAGACGCCCTGCCGGCTTAAAGGGCTTCCACGAGAATTCAAAAAAATAACAGCAGTCTCCTGCTTCGCTTTTTCCAGCAGTTTCGGTCTGGTCGTGGTCATGTAGTAGTCCAGCCACTTGCAGCCCATATCACCGATGGGTATCAGCCGTTCTTTGTTTCCCTTGCCGACTATTTGAATGAGCTTCATGGACATATGAATGTCATTGGTCGTCAACTCGATCAATTCGGTAATGCGCAGGCCCGTGGCATACATCACTTCCAGTATCGCGCGATCCCTAATACCTAATGGTCTGGTAATGTCTGGTGTCTGCAGGAGCTGATCGATCTGCTGCATGGATACGATTTTAGGCAAGCTATCTGCCTTCTTAGGCGTTTTCACGTACAGCATGGGGTCTTCCTGCGTATATCCTTCCTGCTTTAAGTACTGATGAAATTTTCTGATACTTGAAAACATACGGATGATCGTATTGTCTGCCTTATTCATGTTCTTCTGATCACTGAAATAAGCGAGAAGGAGATAGCGGTCTATCCCCTCCCACGACATTATTTCATGTTCATCCAGGTAACTGATGTATTGTTCGATATCTCTCCTGTAACTGTTGACTGTATTAACAGATAAGCCTTTTTCGATTTTAAGAAAGACGATATAGTCATCAAATGGTTCTCTATTCAACATACACTCAACCTCATTTACTCAATTGGTTACTGGTACAATTGCTGCAAATACCGTGGAAAGTCAGGCGATGATCTTTCACTATAAAGTGATATTCCTTCTCGATCTCCATTTCGATTTCCAGGAGCATATCATTTTTCACTTCTTCGATCTTCCCGCATTTCAGACACAATAAGTGGTGGTGTTGATGTTTACCACCATTCATATTGAGGTCATATCGAGCGATTCCATCCTGAAAAGTCAGCTTATTGATGATCTGAAGCTCGGTCAGGATCTCAAGCGTACGATAAACTGTCGCCAGTCCGATACCGGTGTTTTTTGATTTCACCAAAAGGTACACTTCTTCGGCACTCAAGTGGTCTTTTTCCTTTTCAAGCAAAACCTCAACGGTCAGCTCTCTTTGAGGGGTCAGTTTGAACCCTGCCTCTTGCAACTTCTTTTTTATTACTTTAAACGAAGAGTCTAATTTATTCATGCCGAACTCCCTTAGATTATATTGATTCTTATCTATACCCTACTATACCTATTCCTCATTAGAATAAGTATAAAAGAATATCTCCAAAGTCTCAACCTGTTTATTGTTCATCTGCGGGATCTTTGATCAATTTTGTACCTTCTTCGTCCTGAGTGACTAACCCTTTTTTCATCAGTCTGCCGACAGCACGCTTAAATTGTCCCTTACTGATCCCGAATTGCTTTTTGATAAGCTCCGGCTCCGTTTTATTATGGAATGGGATACGACCATCTTCAGAACGTTTCAGCATCTCAAGCAGCATAAGTGCATCATCTTCAATGACTTCATGAGCCCGCGGTTGTCTGGAAGCATAAAGGACGCCGTCTTCTCTTACCCCGATGATCCGACCTGAAACTTCCTGACCTAGTCTTGGCTCCTGATCCTGTTCACTCGGATGAACAAATAGAATGTATTTGTCTTCTGTAATAATGTAGGTCCCGCTTTTCTTAAGATGGAAGACGATACCCGTAACATCCTGATTATGCATTTGTTTCGTGCCTTCGACGTAGTCTTCAAAGAATTTTTCTTCGTCTGCCAGATCACCCCATATGCGATCCTTGTCATCTACTTTAATGGAAACGAAGAGCTTATCCCCTTCTTTTGGCCAGAGACGCCCTTCTGCAGGCAGATCATCCATGGAAACGACAACATCCTTATCCTGCCAGTTTACATCTACAAAAACGCCTAATTTTCTGTTCACCTTAACGACTGTCCCCCAGCCGAACGTTTCTTTATTGATTTCAGGGAGATCTGTCGTAAATACTGCCTGATCCTGTTTATCGATATATACAAATCCTTTTAATGTATCACCAACAGAAACCTCATCTTCTGAAACGACTCTGTATGTGATCCCATTCTTCTGCACAAATGCTTCTTTATCATTCTTGTCTGTGACGATAGCTGTAATGATTGTTGCCAAATCTTTATTCATGTCTGTCTCCTTTTTGTAACTATAAAGTAAAAATAAAAAATGAGACAATGATTGAATGTCATTTCGAAGATGCTCAAGAACATCAATCCTACGAATTCTATCAACCATTGTCTCATTTATAACTTATTTTTCTAGTTTAATCGATGGATTAAATTGCTGTAGTTGCGCCACGGTAGATAATACCACGACGAGCATCGACAGTGATCAATTCATCCTGTTCGATCAATTCTGTTGCATTTTCAGCAGAAACGATTACCGGAATTCCCATAGCAATACCGATCACGGCTGCATGTGAAGTCAGTCCGCCTTGTTCTACTTCGATAGCAGCAGATTTCTCGATTGCTGGCAGGTAATCCTTATCTGTGCTCTTCACGACTAAAATGCCGCCTTCGATCGCACGTTCGATCGCTTCGTCAGCTGTTTCAGCCACGATCGCTTTACCGATAACGGATTCAGATCCGACACCTTGGCCGCTTGTCAGTTTTGATCCGATCAATTGGATCTTCATCACATTCGTAGTTCCGCGTTCTCCAACAGGTACGCCGGCTGTAATAATGATCAGGTCGCCTTCTTTAGCAAAGCCTTTTTCAACTGTTGTTTGAGTGGCCAAGTTGAACATATCATCAGTTGATGTAGGTTTTTCTGAAACAGTCGGTTGAACGCCCCACTGCAGAGCCAAACCTCTTGCTGTTTCTTCGCTGAATGTTACGGCTAAAATATCAGCTTTTGGTCTAAACTTAGAAATCATACGTGCAGTGTGTCCGGATTCAGTCGCTGCAACGATCGTGTGAATGTTCAGATTTTTTGCTGTGTGTCCGACAGCTTGACCGATCGCTTCTGTCATATCATTTCTGTCATATGCTTTAAGAGCAAAGGCATCCTGGTTGACCAGTGACGATTCCGTACGTATAGCGATGTTGTACATGGTTTGTACTGATTCTACAGGGTAATCCCCGGCAGCCGTTTCACCAGAAAGCATGATCGCATCTGTTCCGTCAAATATAGCGTTAGCGACGTCTGAAGCTTCAGCTCTTGTCGGGCGAGGGTTGACCTGCATGGAGTCCAGCATTTGAGTAGCAGTAATGACCGGTTTGCCGGCATTATTACATAGAGAAATCATGCGTTTCTGAACGATCGGCACGTCCTCAGTCGGGATCTCCACGCCTAAGTCACCACGGGCAACCATCAATCCGTCTGCAATAGCCAGGATTTCTTCAAGGTTGTCGACACCTTCCTGGTTTTCGATCTTAGGAATAATCTGAACATGCATTTTGTCTTGTTTTTCCAGAATTTCAGTGATTTCCAATACATCTGAAGGACGTCTGACGAATGATGCTGCGATATAGTCGATATTGTTGTCTAGACCGAACTGGATATCTGAACGGTCTTTTTCTGTAAGACCTGGCAAGTTGACAGAAACGCCAGGCACGTTGACACCTTTTTTGTTTTTAAGGATGCCTGTATTTTGAGCTGTCGTTACGATTTCGCCATTGTCATGTTCAATGTCAGTGACTTGCAGGTTGATCAGACCGTCGTCAAGAAGGATGCTGGAACCAGGTGTCACATCATTGATCAGGTCAGAATAAGTGACTGAGAATTTTTCTTTGGTTCCTTCAACTTCTGACATGGAAATACGAACGGTATCACCTTTAGTTAAGGTAATGGCTCCGTCTTTCATATTGTTCGTTCTGATTTCAGGACCTTTAGTATCGAGCATGATCCCGACCATTTTCCCGGTTTTTTCAGAAGCTTTACGGATATTTTCAATACGAGCTAAATGCTCTGCGTGATCTCCGTGAGAGAAGTTCAAGCGTGCAACGTTCATTCCTGATTCGATTAACTTTACCAGTGTATCTAACGATTCACTAGCTGGACCTATGGTACAAACAATTTTTGTTTTTTTCATACGTTAACTCTCCTATATATTTATTTTTTATATATTAATGATGATTTAAAGTCGTGAAAAAATATATCGCTGATTAATTTGAAATCTCTTCATTCAGCTTATACAAGTCCAGGTTAGGTTTGTGTTTCATATTGTCTAATGTATCGACGATATCTCTGACAACATATTCTTCTCTATCTAACCCTATGCATACTCCGCCATGTCCATCTTTCAGGGCCTCGACAGCTTTGGCACCGAATTGCGAAGCAAGGACTCTATCTCTAGCAGTTGGTGAACCGCCTCGTTGTACATGCCCTAAAACCGTTACTCTGACATGGAAATTATCGATCGCGTCCAGTTTTTCAGCAAATTCCTGCCCGTCCATAACACCTTCGGCTAGAACGATAATGGAATGCTTTTTACCTTTTTCACGGCCTACGCGAATCGTATCTGCAACTTCAGTGATATCAAATTCCTTCTCAGGAATGATGATCTGTTCAGCACCACTGGCCACACCTGACCATAAGGCAATATCACCGGCATCTCTTCCCATTACTTCGATGACGAACGTACGAATGTGAGAAGTTGCTGTATCTCTGATTCTGTCCAATGCCTCAAGGACGGTATTAATGGTCGTATCGAAACCGATAGTGTAATCCGTACCCGGAATGTCGTTATCGATCGTGCCCGGGACGCCGACACAAGGGTAACCGTGTTTAGTCAGTGCGTAAGCACCTCTATATGATCCGTCTCCACCGATGACAACTAATCCTTCTATCCCAAAGCGTTTAAGTTGTTCGATACCTTTTAATTGTCCTTCTTCTGTAGCAAATTGAGGATAACGCGCGGAATAAAGGAATGTTCCTCCACGCTGGATCATATCACCTACATCTCTTCTGGTCAGTTTTCTAATGTCTCCAGCTACAAGTCCGGCAAAACCATAATTAACACCGTAAACTTCCATACCTTCATGAAGTGCTTTTCGGACAACTGCCCGAATAGCAGCATTCATTCCCGGAGCGTCTCCTCCACTTGTAAGAACTCCAATTCTTTTCATCTTTATATCCACCTTCAATGCAATTTTTCTTTCCACACTCACCGGACAATCCGGTAAAGATATGTAAAACACCTTGAGTAAAGAAAACTCTCTCTCCACTCAAGAAACTTCAAAATCATCATTTTTATTTCATCCATCTCTTATCTTATCACTTTTTTGTCTAATTGTCTTATAAAATACAGATATACAGCGAAAATTTTATAATTATTTTAAAATTACATTCTTTTTACCCAAAATTTCTGCAATCGAGTTAACACTTGTCGTATGGCTATCCACCTTATATTTTGCTTTCAGTTTTTCTTTTTTGTCCAGCGACTGATCATAAATAATAACTTCTGTATCCCCTTGATCTTTTTCCAATATTTCTAAAATTTCATTAAATACTTCTCTTTGTTCTTTCAGGTCTTCAAATCTTAAATATAAATACTTTTGAACGGCTTTAGTAATGGATCCAGGATCCTGCATCTGTGACACGAGCACGTTCCACTTATTTTTTTTAAATTCAGCTTTGCCTTTCACTAAGAATATACTGTTTTTTTCAAGCACTTTTGAGTATCTTCTATATACATCTGGAAACAAAACGCATGTCGCTTCTCCAGAGGCATCAGTCACTTCTAAAAAGGCCATGGGTTCGCCTCTTTTTGTTTGTATTTTCTTGATTCCCTGAACAGAGACAATATATGTCTGCACTTTATTCTGAATAGAATCAGTTATATAGATGATTTGTCTGTTATCTCTCATATCCATAAATTTATCCGCTGGATGCCCCGAGAGATAAAAACCTGTGACTTCAAATTCCTGTTTCAGACGTTCTTCCAAACTGTATTCCTGTTTTTCATGTATTTTTGGCGCGAGCGATTCGAACAGCTCGATATTCCCGCTACTCATATTCACACTATTCAGCATCGATTCCAATGAGTCGACCAATGTACGCCGGTTGTACGCCAACTTGTCAAAACTTCCTGCATATATGAGAGGCAGAATGAGTTGTTCTTTTCTCCATCTTTCATCGATACTATTTATGAAAGATAGCAAGTCCTTGAACTTTCCCTTTTTTCTTCTCACGAACAGAATGTGATGCACAAAATCTTTTCGCATACCTTTGATCGAGTTGAAGCCGAAGCAGATCTTGCCATTCTCAACTTTGAAATTCTCATCACTTTTATTGATATCAGGATGGACAAGTTCGATATGTCTCTGTTTTGCCTCCAATAGATAAGCACTTAATTTATCTTTATTGTTTGTCGAGGCACGCATAAGCGAAACGAAAAAAGCGGCCGGATGATTTGCTTTAAAATAAGCAAGCTGAAAAGCAAGTTTAGAATAAGACACGGCATGCGATCGGTTAAAGCCATAGTCAGCAAAACGCTCGATGTGTTCATATATACGAGCAGCAACATCTGGGCTGTACCCTTTACGTTTGGCCCCTGCAACAAACTGTTTGCGCCCTGCATCTATCTCCAATTTTATTTTTTTAGATATCGCTCGTCTCAAAATATCGGCTTCCGACAAACTATAGCCCGCTATTTTAGAGGCTACTTTCATGACCTGTTCCTGATAGACCATAACCCCATTCGTCACTTCCAGGATTTCTTTAAGATCCTCATGAATATACGCGATATCTTCCTCTTCATTTTTTCTTCGGATATACACATCGATTTGTTCCATGGGACCTGGTCTATACAGTGCATTGACCGCCACTATATCCTCAAAAGTTGTCGGCTGAAGTTTTCTCAGGACATTCCGTATGCCTCTCGATTCAAATTGAAAAATACCATTTGTATCGCCATTTCTGAATAAATCCATGGTCTTCTGGTCATCGAGTGGAATGGCTGCCAGTTTCTCTCTGACACCACCTCTTAACTCCCTCACATTATTGAGACAATCGGCTAAGATAGACAGATTTTTAAGACCTAAGAAGTCCATTTTAAGTAACCCGACCGCTTCGACATCATTCATTGTAAATTGAGTGAGCGGCATCGCTCCATTCCCTTCCAGCAGAGGGGACGTTTTAACAAGAGGATCTCTGGAAATGACGACGCCTGCTGCATGCGTCGATACATGTCTAGGTAAGCCCTCTAAACTTAATGCTGTTTTAAATAGTGCTTTGTTTTTATCATTCTCATTGACTAGTTTTCGAAGTTCTCCCGACTCTTTATAGGCTTTTCTTAAAGTTATTCCCAGAGAACTCGGTATAGCATCAGACCACTTTTTGAGTTCGACAGCTGAAAAACCAAACACTCGGGCAGTATCCCGGACAGCCATTTTGGCAGCAAACGTTCCGAACGTGGCGATTTGGGCAACATGTTCTTTCCCATATTTATTTAAGACATAGTTTAATATACTATCCCGCTTATCATCAGGAAAATCTAAATCGATATCGGGCATTGTATATCTTTCTTCGTTAAGAAAACGGTCAAAAAGCAGATCGTACGCAACAGGATCCACATCTGTTATGTTCAGTACATAGGATACCAGTGAACCGGCTGCCGATCCTCTTCCCGCTCCTGTAACGATTCCCTTGCCGTGTGCATACTTCATCAGATCCCAGACGATCAGAAAATAATCAGCAAATCCCATTTTGATGATCACATCGAGTTCTTTCTCGATTCGATGGTCATATACTTCAGAATGTCCAGGTAATTTATCATCTAAATGAGAATAGACTATTTCCCTAAGGTAATGGGATGATTTTTTTCCATCTGGTGTATCAAATTGAGGAAGGACACTCTCCCAGCTCAACTCCAGATTTATCGAATCAGCAATCCTCACTGAGTTGGTCAATGCGTCATTTAAACCGATCTGCGTGTATTTGTCAACTATATTTTTCGGCTGCTTGAAAAAAAAGAAAGGAAGTTCATCCTGATGCTCATCAGAATCCAGCGTAGTCTGATTTTTTATTGCATTCAGAACCTTCAGCGACAGGGAGTCTTTTGCTTCCAGTGACTTGACAGGTTCACTGACCACAGTAGGCATAGTGATTTCTTCAGCAAATTTAATAATATTCTTTACGTCATCATTATTTTTTCCGTTATAGGCCACCCCTAAATAAGTATGACTGATCTCTCTGCTGATTCTTTCTAAACGTTCCCTCAGACGGGCATCTTTATCAGAAAGAAGTTCATTTAAACTTTGAAAAGCAACGATGGCCGTTAAATGACTGGCATGAGCCTTCAATATATCGGCTGTAACTCTTACGTGATCGACTTTTATTTTACTGGATAAGGACAGAAGGTTCTGATATCCTTCGTCATTTTCAGCAAGTAAAACAGCAGATAAACCTTTTTCTGTCCCCTCGTTCTCGTATATATCGACCGTTATACCAATGATCGGCTTAACATCCTGTTTTTTTGCTTCCTGATAGAATTCAACTGCCCCATGCAAGACTTCATTATCCGTGAGTGCGATCGTACTGTATCCGAGCTCTTTGGCCCTGGACACCAGCTGTTTGACAGTAACTGTGCTTTCCAGTAAAGAATAAGCACTTATTATATTCAAGGGTATGTAGTTCAACAATGGTTTCACCTCTTTACATTTTCCTTTATCGGCAGGTTTCATCTTTTATTATAACAGTAAAAAACTCTCATTAAAGCCTAAGGAATAAAAAAACGATTCCTGGACTTTACTGAGAGTATGGATTATCTGATTCCTAAAGCAATACGTGCATAGCGACTCATTCTGGAGGTATCCCAAGCCGGATACCATACTAATTTAACATCAGTTTCTGTTACTTCAGGTATGTTTTTCATAGCGTTTAGAATATCTCCAGTTATGACATCAGCTAGTGGACAGCCCATAGTGGTCAGTGTGATTTTGATTTCGCAATAACCGCCGTTAAATACATTCACTTCATACACTAAGCCTAAATTAACGATATCGATTCCGAGTTCCGGGTCAATAACCTGCTCCATGGCTTCCATTATGCGTTTTTTTATATCTTCAATTTCTTCTTCAGTCCATACTGATTTCTTTTCAGTCATGAAATTTCCTCCTTACACTCCTATATTTTACCATATTCATGCTTGAGAATTCATACATATGTCTGACTTTTTTAATCAAATCAGGAGTAGCTTTCCTTTATAATTACTATTATACATTTTCATGCAGCTTTGCTATACTGATAAAGATACTGAAAAGCGATGAACTAAAAGGATGATATAATATGCAAAGAAAATTAATTGCCCTGGATTTGGATGGTACGACCCTTAACGACCAGTCTGAAATATCAAACAGGACGTTACAGACAATACAGCGACTAAGAAAAGATGGCCATATCGTTTCTATCGTTACAGGAAGGCCTTATAGGAACAGTTATTATTACTACAAACAGCTTGAACTGGATACGCCGATCGTGAATTTCAATGGGGCCTGGTTACATAATCCTTCACAGAAATACTGGGATCATGGTTACCATAAGACACTAAGCAAAGACCTTGCTTTGTCCATGCTGTCTCTTAAGGATAATCCGGAAGTTCAACTTATAGCAGCTGAATCCCAGACAGCCATTTATATTGAAGGACAATATGTTCCTTATCCTGACTTCTTTCCTGAAGGGATCCATATGAGCAGACAACTGAGACCGGAGATCCTGCTGGAAGATCCCACTTCTGTCGGCGTATTTACCACTACCCGAAATTTTCAGCCGGAAATCGAGCAGAAAATCATCGATACTTACAAAAATTCGGTAGAGGTCCGTATGTGGGGCGGCAATACGCCATGTCTTGAAGTCGTAGCTGCAGGTGTACAGAAAGCCATGGGATTGGAACGCATAGCCAGATACTATCATTTCGCCCGTGAGGACATACTGGCCTTTGGTGATCAGGAAAATGATTATGAAATGATCCAGTACGCCGGACACGGAGTCGTTATGTCAAATGGTTCTGAACGTCTACAGTCAATAAGTAATGATCTTACCAGACATTCTAACCACGAAGATGGACTGGCTGAGTATTTAGAAAACTATTTTAAATTATAGTCCATAAAAGGAGGACAGAGCCTCGGCTCTGTCCTCCTTTTTAATATTCTATTTATCGTCTTTGATCAATTCGTCTGTGGCAATTTTGGCAGAAGTCAGAACGATCGGTACCCCTGCTCCAGGATGCGTGCTGCTTCCAGTGAAGTAAAGGTTCTCTGTATGTTTGGCTTTAGCCTGGGGTCTGAAGTGGTTGCTTTGAGTCAAGGTCGGTCTTAATCCAAAGGTCGCTCCATTGTAGGCATTGTATTTCTGTTCAAAGTCGACTGGCGTCATATAACTTTCAGATATGATGTCTTCTTCGACCGTTTCGAAACCTTCAATGGTTTTAAGCTTGGACAGTACTTGATCACGGTAATAAGCTTTCGTTTCTTCTGTCCATTCGTAATTCGCCGTGGCCAGATCCGAAACAGGCAGCAGTACATAGATACCGTCTTTATTTTCAGGTGCCAGATCTTCGTCCATCTTCGAAGCGATGTACACATAGAATGAGGCCTTCTCCAGCAGTTTCCCTTCGAAAATATCTTCCAGGTTCTGGTCCAGTTCCTGAGAGAAGATAAAACTATGAACGTTTTCCACATCATCATATTTTTTGTTCATACCAAGATACATGACAAAGCAGGAACATGAATACTTCATTTCATCTATTTTTTTATCTGTATACTTGCCTTTTGCCTTTTTATCTTTCACCAGATTTTTCATTGCGTAAGGAAAATCGGCGTTACACATGACATAGTCAGAAAGTATTTTTTCACCGTTGACTTTGATGCCTGTTGCCCTTTTATTTTCGATAACGATTTCGTCTACCGGTGTATTGTAGTTCACTGTGCCGCCCAGTTCTAAAAACAGACGTTCCATTGAACTTGCCATCGTATGCATTCCGCCTTTAATGAACCAGATACCATACAGGTATTCGATCATAGGAATGATGGTATACAGGGAAGGGCCGTTTGAGGGCGATATACCGATATAGAGTGTCTGAAAACTTAAAATCTGCTGCAGACGTTTGTCTTTCACGAATTTACCAATCGAATGGTTGGCACTGTCAAAGGTCTTCAGTTTCATTGCCTGTCGGATCATGAATGGGTTATAAAAATCACTCGCATTCCTGAATGGACGCTGGATAAAATACTTTTTAGCAATGATGAACCGTTCATATATATCTTTCAGATAAGCAAGGAAACCGACCGCATCTTCATCGCTTATCCCTTCTAAATGGTCGATCAACTTAACCAGATCATTGGATACATCGATACGCTCGTCTTCGAAATAAGCAGAATACATAGGATCAAGTCGTGTCATCGGTATGTAGTCCTTGGGGTCGCGTCCGGCCACCTCAAATACTTCATTATAAATTTCCGGCATCATGACGATACTCGGACCCACATCGAACGTAAAGCCGTCCTTTTTTATCTGATTCATTTTTCCGCCCGGCAAGGCTTCTTTTTCGTATAGCGTTACGTCATAACCTTGATTCTGTAAACGGATAGCACTTGCCAGACCGGCCACACCGGCCCCAATAACACTTACTGTTTTTGCCATTTATATCGCCTACTTTTTCTGATTTTTTGTTAATACGCCATCTTTCATTGTATAAACGGCATCACAATAATCGGTCAACCGTTCATCATGAGTGACCATGATAGTCGCTTTCTTTTCCTTCTTTGTTTCTCGAGCCAGTATTTCCACCACTTCAAACGCACGATCGGTATCCAAACTGGCTGTCGGTTCATCAGCCAGTATGACGGCAGGATTATGATACATCGCCCGGGCGATCGCCGCACGCTGTTTTTCGCCACCCGAGAGATCACTTGGGTATTTATCCATTAAATGATCGATCCCTAGTTCGGATAACAAATTTTGTACTTTATCTTCATCGAGTTTTGATTTTTCTATCTTATTGACTAACTTCAACTGATCTTTAACCGTCAGAAAGGGGATGAGATTAGATGCCTGCAGGATAAATCCTATTTCATCAAACCTTTTTTTTGCCCGTTCTTTTTCATCTAACTCACTGAATTTGTCTTCTCTGATAAAAACATTTCCTTCAGTTGGTGTCTGCAAGCCTCCAATGATCGTAAGAAAGGTGCTTTTCCCCGATCCGCTTGGCCCGATGACTGCAACAAATTCTCCCTCTTCTACTGAGAAATTTGTCGGTTTTAATGCTTCGATCGTTTTTCTCCCATCCTGGAAGGTTTTCTTTACATCTTTCAATTCAATCAGCTTCATAACAATCTCCTAATCTATCGCTTCTAGTGGATCTATATTAACTACCGTTCTAACTGAGAAAAAGGCTCCCGCCACAGCTACTATTATCAGTAAGCTTGTAATCGAAGCTAAAAAGATAAAGTTGTTCTGATACGGTACAGTTGCCGGTAAAAGTAATCCAGTAAGCAGGGTCAATCCCAAGCCTGTGAATACACCTATAAAGGAAAGCAGGAACGTCTGACCTATTACAGATTTAGCAATATAGCTGGATGATATCCCCTGGGCTTTCATTACCCCAAGCATGGATGATTTCTGTAAAGTAAGAACGTAAATGAAGATCCCGATGATCATGGCTGCTATCAGAACTAAAAAGCCGATCATTAATCCAAACGTCAATACCTGAGCTGTGTAGCCGGGCAAGTTAGAAATGAACTCGCTTGTAGAGTAGACATTCAGGTCTTCGCTGTTTGTCTCGACATCAGCCAGTTCTTCTGAATCACTGCGGACCACTATGGCACTGATAATTTCTTCTTCTCTTTCACCAAAGCCGCTCGCTCTTATTTCCTGATATGTTGGATGGTTTGTGTAAAGGACAGGACCGACACTGAACTTCGCATTCTCAGTAAAGCCAACGATCTCGACAGTAAGATCCATTCCGGCTAATGACAATTCATCTCCGATCTCGATACCTTCTTCTTCTCTCAAGCTTATATCTGCAATAACTTCCCTGTTGCTTTCAAATTCTTCCCCTTCAACGACTTCCGGGAAAATGAATTCTTCTTTATCGATACCGAAAAACGTGACATTTATCTTACTTTCTTCGTCACTCTCATCCGCTGGCTGCACCACACTGGATGCGACACCCAGAGACGCTTTCTCAGATGCTTCGATGTCGTCGATCTGTTCCTTTGGAAACATCGACATATTGATATTTAAATTAGATTCATCTGCCAGCACGATGCCGTCAGAATCCCATTTGTCGATACTCATACGGTTTTCCTGAGCTAAACCGTATGCCAGTCCGGTCAAAAAGAAAACCAGATAAGCAATTAAAATAACCACGCCTATGATCAATGCAAAACGTGTTTTTGAATACTTTATTTCTCGCCATGCTAAGAACATATGTAACCCTCATCATTCTTTAGTTTTAATTCGAAGTTTTTTGTGAAAAAAACACGAAATCTAATTTTAATATTACATGAATGTATAAATAACTTCAAATATTTAATATTAAAAACCACCCGAAAACTCCGGGTGGTTTTTGCTGTATTAAGATTTACTTTCTAACTGGTACAACGATTATTCAGTTGCTCGGTCTTCGCTGATCAGGTAAAGCGTGTGTAGTCCTACACCTTCAGTGTCTGGATCTTCACCAACAGTGATGTCGTAAGCACCGACACGGTTGTTGACCGGTGTTACAGCTTTACGGAACAGTGTAGGAATGACAGGCAGCTCATCCATGAAGTATTCTTGCCATTCTTTGAACTTCTCGGCACGCCATTCGATGTCGAAGCCTTCAGTACTTGTCATAGCTTCCATCAACTCATCGTTTTCTTCAGTTGCCCAACGTGTGTAGTTGAATGGAGCGAAACGACCATACAATCCTTCTGGTGTTGGGTCAAATCCAGTTCCCCAAGCACCTTGGTAGATGTCGATATCTGGATCGTCTGCTTCAACACGGTCGTAGAATGAGTTGAACTCATGCAGACGGCCATCAAGAAGTTCTACTTTCAAGCCGACACGTTCCCATGACTGCATGTAGTACTCAACGATCGGTTCAGCAACTTCTCCGCCTGACATAGAAGCAAAGTTGATGACTAACTCTTCGCCTTCAGGTGTTTCGCGGATGTCGTCACCATTTGTATCTTTGTATCCAGCTTCGTCAAGGATCTCGTTTGCACGATCCGGATCGAATGGATAGCCTTCTAGATCTTCTGCATAGTAGTCTGAGAAGTTAGGGATGATCGGAGAGTTGGCACGACGACGCAGACCTTGGTAGAAACGTGAACCTACAGCATCGTTGTCGATAGCGTAAGCCATGGCCTGACGTAGGTTCTTGTCTGCCATTTTAGCATCTTCGTTGTAAACGTTCTGTGCTGGTTCAACGATGTTACCGTCTTCGTCTGTTTCAGCTTCCTGCCACTCACCTAGTTTGAATCCGATATAAGTGTATGCTGTATCGTCAACACCTAAGTTAGTGTAGCCAGGAATGTTCTCATAGTTCTCATACTGGTCAGTAGGCATACCTTCGAATATGTCATACTGAGCATTTTCCATAGCAGCAACAGCAGTTGATGTAGGAACAGTTTCTAATTCGATACGGTCAAGTTTCGGTGCACCGCGGTAGTAGTCTTCAAATGCAGTATAAGAAACAGATTCCCCAGGAACGATGTTGTCCACTTTGAATGGTCCGAATCCGATCGGGTTCTCACGAATCTCTGGAGCAGATTCAAGTTCTGCAACTGGAATACCTTCCAGGTAGTGACGTGGTGCAGCATAACCCCATACGCCGCCGCCGGCTTGAAGCATTTGAACGCCCACAGACTGATATTCGATTTCGATCGTTTTGTCATCTACGACTGTGATACCTTCGATGCTGTCTGCTTCGCCGTTTTTGAAAGCTTCCATACCTACGATGTTAGCAAGGTCTCCGCTGTAACGAACACCTGTGTAGTCTGGGTGACCGATGATTTCATGTGCAAAAGCGATGTCGCCAGCTTTAAGCGGTTCGCCGTCATGCCATAATACATCATCTTTGATCGTCATTGTTACAGTATTTGTTTCTTGATCCAGTTCGAACGTTGCCGCACCTGAATCATCGATTTGATAGTTTTCATCATAACCAAGTAATGTACCGATCATGTAGCCCATTACGACTGCATCCGGATTACCTGTGTAAAGTTCTGTTGAGAAAATACCAGTGAATGGAGAGTCAGAGACGTAACCAATACTTAATGTACCCCCGTCAATAGCTTCTCCTTCATTTTCAACACGTGTGTCAAATTCAACTGGCTCGACTTCATCCCCGGCTGAAGCATCTTCGCCAGATTCATCTTCAACTTCTTCAGAAGTATCCGTTCCGTTACCAGTTTCTTCTGTTGTATCTTCTGTATCCCCGTTGCCACAAGCTGCTAAAATAAATGCTACTGCAGCAGTACTTGCTAACATGCTATATCTTTTCTTGTTTGACATATTCTTTCTCCCCTTCTCTTATCCTAATCTTTGTTTAGCGTCTGCTGCACGTTGTAGCGCACGACCGACGTAGTTTATACACAGCACCAACACAAGTATTAAGGTTGAAGCTGGTAACCAAACCCAAGCTTTATTCTCCAGAATATCTGGATTAGTGGCATAGGAAACTAACGTACCTAAACTTGGTGTACCGGTCGGCAGACCGAATCCAAGATAGGATAACCCTGTTTCTAAGCCGATACTGCCTGCAAAGTTCAGTGTCAAGTTGACGATGATCAGTGAACTTATATTAGGCATCATTTCGCGAAGCATAATGACAAGTGACGGTGTGCCCATCGTTTTAGAAGCGCTTATGAAATCCAGGCGCCCAACAGTCAGGGCTCGTCCACGAATAAATCGAGCCTGTCCATGCCAGCTGAATAGAATTAAAATAGCTGCAAATGAAACAACATTGTAATTAGGTACGATCGTAACAAAAATAATGATGATCATCAATTGAGGTAAAATCATGATAAAATCGATTATACGCATGATGATATTATCCACTAAGCCTGCATAATATGCTGCCAGAATACCAACAACGATTCCTATCGTACTAGATACGACAGTTACGCTCCACCCTAAAATAAGGGAATTGCGTGCTCCGATCAGCAGCAGTCCGAAAATATCTCGTCCGGCCGAGTCTGTTCCTAGTATATACCTTGTCCCTTCAAACATAGGGTCTTCACTCATAGACATTGGCGGTAAGTATGAATCCCATAAGCTGACCGTCTGTACGACGTCCTGATCGACTATAAATGACCAGATAAAGACTGTAGCTAAAATCAGAATCAGCAGGATCAGAGAAACTAAGGCAAGCTTATCTCTCATGAATTCACGAGCAATCACTTTCATTCCCATCGGTGGGGCAGATGCAGCCATATCATCAGATACAACTGCTTCAGCATCTTTATTTGTTGCCATAAGACATATTCATTCCTTTCTTAAAAATCTCGGATTAATCAATTCGGATACGTGGATCTACAGCCATAAGGATCAAGTCAGATAACAAGGTTCCTACTAAAGCCATGAAACCATAGAATAAGACTAAGACAAAGATGACACTGTAATCTCGCGTATTGATTGATTGGAGGAATAAATATCCCATCCCGCGGTACGTGAAGATCTGTTCGATGAAAATCGACCCTGTAAATAAACTGACGATAGTATAGCCAAATCCTGATGCGATCGGCAATGATGCATTTCTGAAAATATGTTTAGTATAAACTTTTTGAATCGGCACACCTTTAGAGCGTGCTGTTTTAACATAGTCAGAAACCTTAGCATCGATGATCTCACTTCTTAAATATTGGATAATCGATGTGGTCCCGAGAATTGCTGTTGTGATAGACGGCAGCAGCAAGTGGTAAAGCTGACTCATCCAGATTTCCCACTGGGTTTCAGCATTGATGCTGATACTTCCTCGAGCAGGGAACCAGTTCAGGTTGTAACCGAAGATCCATACCATAAGTAAAGCTAGTACGAAGATCGGAACAGCGAAACTGACAAAGTTATAAACAAGGACCGTCTTATCCAGTACTGATTCATTATAACGACCAGCTAGTATACCGAGGGGCAGACCGATAAGGTAAGTTAAAATAACTGACAATAGCGATAATCTTATCGTGTTGCCGATACGTCCGGCTATAACTGCTGTGACTGGCTGCTGGTAGTTGAAACTGCGGCCAAAATCGCCCTGGAATGCATTTCGCATCCATCTGACATACTTAACGGGCAGCGGATCATTCAAACCATAGGCTTCTCTCATCGCTTCCAGCTGAGCCGGATCCAAGTTCGGATCGATCAGTCCTGTAAACGGATCTCCCGGCATGAAGTCAGCAATAACAAAAATCAGAATACTCAGAATCAGGATCTGAGGGATCATCAAGAGTATACGTCTTATAATTGTTTTCCACATGATTAATTCCCTCCCCCTCTATTGACTTTTTCATTCTGCAGCGATGCATTAGGTTCTTCAGGCTTCAAAGCAACATAATGATCTTCGTCAAATCGTTGAAGGTCGTAGACACGTCCCTTAGGATCGTAGTACTCTGTTTCCTGAGCATCATACTCTGCTTCCACGCGCTGTCTTTCGACTTTGTGAGCATCGCGTGTCGTCGGATCCATATCCGGTATAGCAGACAGCAGTCGTTTCGTGTAGATATGCTGAGGGTTGTTGTAGATGTTCTCTTTAGAGCCCTGCTCAACGAAACGGCCTCTGTGCATGATCGCTATATCGTCTGACATATGCTGAACGACACCTAAGTCGTGTGAAATAAAGAGGTAGCTCAATCCATATTCTTTCTGAATACGTCTCATAAAGTTCAGAACCTGAGCTTGTACTGACAGGTCGAGTGCTGAAGTCGGCTCATCAGCGATGATCAGTTTCGGATCACTTGCCACCGCTCGGGCGACGCCGATCCTCTGTCTCTGTCCACCTGAGAACTCATGAGGATATTTGTACATTGCTTCAGCATTCATCCCAACGATTTCCAGTAATTCTGCCACACGTTTCTTTGTTTCCTGAGGTGTATAGTCAAAATAGTTCTGCATAGGTTCAGCCATGACATCGATAATACGTTTTTTTGGATTCATGGATGAGGTTGCATCCTGGAAGATCATCTGAACATCTTTATTGTAATTGGCGTATTTCTGTTTACGACTGCGCGCTTTATTTGTTACGTTTTCACCTTCATATATGATCTTGCCGGCTGTTGCTTTTTCCAGTCCGATGATCGTTTTACCGATCGTTGTTTTTCCTGAACCGGATTCACCAACTAGACCGTATGTTTTTCCGCTTTCAATGGATAAGTTGACACCATCGACCGCTTTGACATGATCCTGGATCGTATTCAAGATACCTCCGCGGATCGGGTAATGTACTTTTAAATTCTGTACTTCTAAGAAAGCCATATTATTTATCCTCCCCTTCAAAGTGGAAATGTTTCCAGCACGTACATCTCACTTTGTGGTTGGGACTGATTTCGTGCAAGACTGGATTTTCTTCATGTGCTTCTTCTGGTATCCACGGAATACGTGGAGCGAATCGGCACCCTTTTCTAGGCAGCTTCTGTAATGATGGAACTGTGCCATGAATGACATGCAGTTCATCATCGTCATCTTCCAGTTCGTGTGGAATGGAATTCAAGAGTGAACGCGTGTATGGATGTTTAGGATTGGCAAACAGTTCTTCAACTGGTGCTTCTTCCACGATTTGTCCCGCATACATAACTGCTACTCTGTCTGCTGTTTCTGCAACAACACCTAAGTCATGGGTGATCAGGATGATTCCAGAGCCTGTTTCATCCTGGATATCGACCATCAAGTCAAGGATCTGAGCTTGAATCGTAACATCCAAGGCTGTTGTCGGTTCATCTGCAATAATGACTGGGGGCTTGTTCGCGAGAGCAATGGCAATGACTACTCTTTGTCTCATCCCGCCAGATAATTCATGCGGATAATTTTTCATGATTTGTTCAGGTCTTGGAATGCCGACCTGATTGAGTAATTCTAATACTCTATCTTTTCTCTGCTGTTCATTTAAATCTGAATGATATTCAAGTGATTCCGAAATTTGATTATATATGGTCATTAATGGATTCAATGAGCCAAGCGGATCCTGGAAAATCATTCCAATGTCATTTCCTCTGATACGGTTATACAACTTTTCGTTCAAATCAAGAAGGTTTAAATCTTTATAGATAACTTCTCCCTTGATTTCGGTATTCTTTGGATCATGCAGCCCCATAATGGATGTAGCCAGTGTGGATTTCCCACATCCGGATTCTCCTACGATAGCAAGTATTTCATTGTTCTCTAATGTTAATGAAACACCATCTACTGCGTTATGATACACATCACCAAAACGAAACCCTGTCTCTAAGTTGTTAACCTCTAACAAACTACGTTCGACGGCCACTACTTAACCTCCTATGCTTTCCTTCTACGAAAAGTGATTTAAAACTCCCCGAAAGAAGATTACCAAACTTTTATTCTTTTTTAATCAAAAGCTTAATAATATAAATTGAATTATACACTGTATTTATTAGCATATCAATGCTTATTTCTCATTTTATAACAATTGGTTTAAAATTCAAGCATTTTATTATCATTTATTTCTCATTATATTATAATAGTCAAATTTTGTTCAACTAAATATTATAGGTTTGAATATATGTAATCGACTGCTTTCCCAACTGTTGTGATCTGTTCTGCATCTTCATCAGAAATCTCTCTGCCAAATGTATCTTCCATCTCCATAACGAGTTCAACTACATCCAGAGAGTCGGCACCTAAATCGTCTTTAAAGGTTGTATCTCTAGAAATTTTATCTTCATCTACACCTAATCGTTCAACGATGATTGCTTGTACTTTTTCAAAAACTTCTTGTTCTGTCATTTTTTTCGCTCCTTTGAAGAGTAATAGTGATCTGTTACTTTTTTTTCATAAGCCTGTTATCAAATTATCATTTAATGCACAATTGTAATTGTAGCGCATTCTTTTTTCAATTTCCATCTTTTTTGGGAAAAATATATTTTTCTTCATAACTGTCGAAGGGTCTGAGCCGCTTTCACTCTTCATTCTGTTCAAAGTGACCGATCAATTCTTCCAGAAGCTGAGAATCCAGCATCTCTCTGATTTGACGGATCGTATGATAAACTGGCTCAGATGTAGCGGACCCGTGTGTTTTGATGACCGGGGCTTTGACACCGAAAAGAACCGCTCCACCGTATTTTGAATAATCCAGTAAGTCTTTCATGCCTTTCAGACTGTCTTTAAGCAGTAGTCCGCCGACTTTAGACTTTATCCCATTATTATAAATGGAATTTTTCAGAACAGTCATCATAGACATGGCGGTCCCTTCGATCGTCTTCAATACAGCATTGCCGGTAAAGCCATCTGTCACGATGACATCGGCGACACCATTCAGGAGTTCTCTGGCTTCGACATTGCCAACAAAATTAATATCCTTATTATTTTCTAATAACTGATACGCTTCTTTGGTCAGCATGCTCCCTTTGTTTTCTTCTGTGCCATTATTCAATAGACCGACAGTCGGGGATTCGATGCCATGGACAAATCTGGCATACTGTGAACCTAAAGTTGCATACTGATCGATATTCACGGGCTTGGAATCAGCATTAGCTCCTACATCTATCATGTGAAAGACAGATCGTTTGTCAGAAAGCGACGGGAAAGTGGCTAAAAGTCCAGGGCGGTCGACGCCTTTCATCCTCCCGATCAGCAATGTCCCGGCTGCCAGAAGTGCACCTGTGTTCCCAGCTGAGAACAACGCATGGTTTTCACCGTTTTTCACTGATAAAGCGGCTTTGACCATAGACGCCTCTTTTTTTCTTCTGATCGAACGGACAGGATCATCCTCACTTAATATTTTCTCATCCGTATGCACGATCTCTATATTGGTCAGTGACTCATCCAATTCTTTACGGATAAGGTCTTCTTTTCCATATAATACCAGCGTGACATCACTAAATTCACGGGCGGCCTTTACACACCCTTTTACGATTTCTGATGGGGCATTGTCTCCACCCATCGCATCTACGGCTATTCTCATATTATTTTCCTCCTCGATATATTCTAGTCCAGTATCATTTCGTTTTCTCCAGTGATACCCAGACTGGTTCTCAGCGGTTCAAACTCAGTGTTCTGGAAAAACTCTGAAGATTGGATCACCTGCTGGGCTGACATCCTGGCTTCTTCAAGTATACTGAAATCTTCAACGATATCCGCCACTTTAAATTCAGGGAGACCCGATTGTTTTTTGCCGAAAATATTACCCGGTCCGCGCATTTCCAGATCCCGCTGACTCAAGGCAAAGCCGTCTGAGGTTTCGGTAATGATCTGCATTCGTTCTGCCCCTTTTTCACCTTTGGGATCCGCGATTAGAATACAGTAGGATTCCTGCTCCCCTCGTCCGACGCGTCCTCTCAGCTGATGAAGCTGGGCCAGTCCAAAGCGGTCGGCATCATGAATGATCATCAGCGTCGCATTCGGGACGTTGACACCTACTTCAATAACTGTTGTGGACACAAGCACTTGGATAGCATTACGCTGAAACTCGTCCATGGTCGCTTCTTTTTCTGCAGCAGACATTTTCCCATGGAGCAGCCCGACGGTAAATGAATCGCCAAGGATTTCCTTATAAGTGTGATAAAGTGCTGTGACATTTTCCAGATCCATCATTTCCGACTCTTCGATCAGCGGGCTGATGACATAAACCTGATGTCCTTTTGCCAGCTCTTTCTTCAAAAAACCGGTCATTCGGTCAAAGTGCTTCGGCCTGATCCAGTAAGTCGAGATCGGCTTCCTTCCAAGAGGCATCTCATCGATGACCGAGACATCCATTTCCCCGTATGCGGTAATGGAAAGGGTTCGGGGGATCGGCGTGGCTGTCATAAACAGCACATCAGGGTTCAAGCCTTTTTCTCTCAGTGTTCTGCGCTGGTTGACCCCAAACCGGTGCTGTTCATCCGTGATCACTAAAGCCAGCGAGTGAAACACGACATCTTCCTGGATCAGAGCATGTGTACCGATGATACAATCGATATCACCTGTTCTCAACCTTTCTAAAATCTTCTCCCGTTCTTTGCGTTTGGTCGATCCAGTCAGCAGTTCCACATTGATTGCCGTTTTTTCGAACATCTCATCCAGTGACTGTTTATGCTGGGTTGCCAGGATTTCTGTCGGTGCCATCAAAGCTGACTGTTTCCCTGCTGTCTTGGCTGCCAGTATAGCTGAAGCTGCAACGACCGTTTTCCCGCTCCCTACATCTCCCTGGAGGAGTCTGAACATCTGTCCTGGTATTTTCAAATCTTTGCATACTTCATTCACGACCCGCTTTTGAGCCTGGGTCAGCTCATATGGGAGTGTATCAAAAAATGCCTTCAACTGTCTGACATCATAATCGATCGTCAGTCCGTTCTGTGTCAGTTTAGTCTGTCGTTTTATCCAGGCCATCCTTAACTGATAAATGAAGAACTCCCTGAAGATCACAGAATATCTGGCCTCCTCCAGCTCTCTACTGTCAGAAGGAAAATGCATGTGATAGATCATTTCTCTGCGTGACAGGAGGTTGTGCTGCCGGCGAAGGGGCACGGGCATATCTTCCGGTATGATGTCCTTGTAAATTTCCCAGGCCTTTTCGATCAATTTAAAGATCGTAGACTGTCTGATTTTTTTCGAGGAATGATAGATAGCTTCCTGGTCATTCGCAGAGTCGGAAGAAAGGATCTTGATTCCGCTCAGCTGCTTTCTATGCCCATCCCATTTACCGAAGACCTTGATTTCCTTCCCCGCTTCGATCTGCTTTTTAAGATAAGGCTGATTGAAGAAGGTGACCGAGACGATGACATGATCACAGTTCATCCGGAAAGTCAGCCTGTTTCTTTTTCTGCCAAAATAAGAAACTGTTCCTTCCGATATTGCTGTTCCTTCCAGAACGACTTTTTCATTGTCTTCGATCTCTTCGATCGCTTTAGCTGTCAGATCTTCAAAGCGGAAAGGATAATACGTCAGCAGATCGAGGATTGTGATTATTCCCAGCTCATTCAACGCTTCCACTCTTTTTTCTCCGACTCCGCTCAAACGTGCAACCGAATCTTCCATCGACAGAGTCATAGGCTCCTCCTTTCTTTTTAAATAAAGAAAAATAGAGAAAACAACGGACGTTCAAGTCGTTTCTCTATTTGTCTCCTTTTATTCTACAGAAATAAGATAAGGATAGACCGGCTGTCCACCCTGATGGATCTCCACTTCGATATCAGAAAATTCATCTTCCAGGATTTCAGCTAATTTTTCCGCGTCTTCCTCAGAACCTTCTTCGCCTATCAGCACAGTCACGATTTCGCTTTCGTCGTCCAGCATCGCTCTAACTGTCTCTAAAGTGACTTCAAAGAGTTCGGGAGCCGTTACTTTGATATCTCCATCAATGATTCCCATGTAATCATCTTTTTTGATAGTCAATCCATTCAACTCAGTATCTCTGACCGCAAACGTCACCTGACCGGATTTGACCATCTCGATTTCATCAGACATGGCTGATTTATTCGCTTCAAGGTCCTGTCCCGGGTTATACCCCAGCATGGCTGTCAGTCCCTGCTGAATGGTGCGTGTAGGAACAACGGCAGCTTCGGCTTCAATGACGTCCGTAGCCTGTTCAGCAGCCATAAAGATATTTTTATTGTTGGGAAGGATGATATACTGTCTGGCAGGAACACTTTCCATTGCCTTGACGATATCTTCAGTACTTGGATTCATCGTCTGTCCACCCTGCAGAACATAATCGACACCCAGACTTTCGAACAGTTCCTTCAGTCCTTCGCCGGGAGCGATCGCGACGACCGCAAAGTCTTTTTCTTCTTTTGCTGGTTTTGCTTCTGATCCCTCGAGTTCATCTCCGGACAAAGCAGAATGCTGTTCACGCATGTTATCGACTTTGATTTTCATTAACGAACCGAACTTCTGCCCATAATTCATGACTTCTCCCGGACGTTCTGTATGCACATGCACTTTAATGATTTCGTCATCTGCTACGACCAGCAGGGAATCGCCCAGTTCATTCAGATAATTACGGAATTCTTCATAATCGAATTCTTTTTCGACCGTTTCACCTTCGCCAATGTGCACCATGATCTCTGTACAGTAGCCATACGTGATATCTTCTGTATTTACATGCTCGTGTACACCGCTTCTGTGGTGTTCGGCGCGTACTAATTCATCAAGATTCGGCTCTGCATCTTCGGATGGTTTTTCACCCGTCAGTGATGACAGGAACCCTTCATATATATAGACAAGACCTTGACCGCCACTATCCACGACGCCCACTTCTTTCAGTATGGGCAAGAGATCTGGGGTCTTCTTCAATGAACGTTTTGCGGCTTCAAGAACTGTTTCCATCAGTACAATCACATCGTCTGTTTCTTCAGCTTTCTGGATACCGGCTTTTGCCGATTGTCTAGCCACCGTCAAGATCGTCCCTTCAACTGGCTTCATGACTGCATTGTAGGCAGTGTCCACCCCTGCCTGAAAAGCCTGAGCAAGCTCTGAGGCACTTACTTCTTCTTTTCCTTCCAGAGCTTTTGAAAACCCTCTGAATAACTGAGAAAGGATAACACCTGAATTTCCGCGTGCCCCCATCAATAGACCTTTAGCTAAGGACTGGGTGATTTCTCCCATTTTTTCACTTGAAGATTCCTTTACCGCATTGGCTCCACTCGTAAATGAGAGGTTCATATTCGTTCCCGTATCGCCATCAGGCACAGGAAAGACATTCAGCGAGTTAACATATTCTGTGTGTTCATCCAGGCGTTGTCTCCCGAGAGCCACCATTTCTTTAAATTTCTTTGCTTTCAAACTGTTTACATCCACTTTTTCATTATCCTCCTTTGTCACTCAACACATGTGACGTTGGCTTAAAAATCGTTTTGAACTCTGACGCCTTGGACGAACACATTGACAGAACTGGCTTTGATGCCCAGATCATGTTCAAGCTGATATCCAACTCTTTCCTGTACATTTTTAGATACTTCCGTGATTTTCGTACCATAACTGACAATGATATAAACGTCTACCGCTATATCTTTGTCTTCCTGTCTTACAACGACACCTTTGGAATAATTGTCTCTATTCAGGATCTCATTGATACCATCACGTACTTGATTGCGGCTCGCCATTCCTACGATTCCGAAAATCTCCGTTGCAGCACCACCAACTACAGTGGATATCACATCACTGGCCATTTCTATGTTCCCATATTCTGTATTCATTTGAACGCTCATATTGCAATCTCCTTTCGGTTTACAAGATTTTTTTTACATTGTTAATTTCCTCTGATATTCAAACATATTTTAGCATACTGCACCTGATAAAAAAAGATGGTGTCTCTATGCCTGTTTGCTTATGCATCCAAAAGTTTTGTGTAGTACACACTCTACCTAGTATACACTGTAATGGTTAGATTTTGTAGGGAGTATTCCAGTTTAATGTATAAAAAGTTGTTTTCCGTCTACTTACCCGGCCTCTGTAAAGGTAAAACACTTGATTCTTTTTTTAAAAACCACTTGCTTCATACGCATAATTATGATATTTTATATAAGTATGAGTTAGCTTTATTTATTTGAGCTAGGCACGAAGGAGGAGAAAAAGAATGGCTAAAGAATGTTTTGTAACTGGACGTAAAGCTAGAAGCGGAAATAATCGCTCTCACGCTAATAACAAATCTAAACGTACCTTCGGTGCGAACTTACAAAAAGTTCGTATTATGGTTGATGGTAAACCTCAAAAAGTTTGGGTTTCAGCTCGCGCTTTGAAATCAGGTAAAGTTGAACGCGTTTAAAAACGAAAAAGAACGGATATCAAGGGAACAATTCCTTTAGATATCCGTTCTTTTTATTTATCACCGCTTTGGATCACGGCCAGCAGACCTGTGCTGAATGAAAACCGGCATTCCTTCTCCAGAAATTCATTACTGACCAGCGCTCTTGGATAGGAATAAGACTCTTTATCAAGAGGATATTTGACACCTCTAAGCGTCAGCTCTTCGATCGGCGTCATGCCAATGAAGGATAAGTATTGCCGGGCTGTGTCCTTCACGAGCGTATGACTTCCCGGTGGATAAAACGTGATCGTGTTTGTTTTATTGTATAACGTCATCCGGCCGATCGCTTTTTTGAACCTCGGCTGATAGACCATATAGAAAATACTCAACAGATGATCCAGTCGACCGCCAGACCAGTTATAGATCCTGATGTCACTTACTGTTTCATCATTAACAGCGATCTTTAAGGCGATTTCGGCATCTGTATCATCTTTATCGGAATCAAATTCATGGAAGGATTCCGCTGATGACCGAAGAGCCGCTTTTTCTTCAGGTGTCACGGAATCAAAATCCCCAACCGCTATAGTGACGCCGATATCCCTGGACAGGCACTCAAACGCGCCTCTGTCCACTCCTATCACGCTATCTCCCTGCCTGGGTTCAGGGAACACCGCTTGTTCTGCCGGCGCTCCAAGAACGATGTGAGCCGTCTTAGGCACTATCCCTCACCGCATTTTTCAAGGCTTCGATGCGTTCTCCAGGATCATCAGAATTGAATACATAAGAACCTGCCACAAAAACATTCGCGCCTGCTTCCGCACATTCTTTTATAGTCTCAGGATTGATCCCGCCGTCGACTTCAATAAGAAAGTCATAGTCATTCTCTGTTCTCATCTGATCGAGTTTTCTGATTTTGTTCAATGTTTCCGGAATAAACGACTGGCCACCGAATCCTGGGTTCACGGTCATAACAAGGACCATGTCTACCATAGAAAGAACATCTTCCAGCAAACTGACTGGGGTAGAAGGATTAATAACGATGCCGGCTTTGACATCAAAACTCTTGATCAGCTGAAGTGCAAGATTGACATGGGCTGTGCTTTCGTACTGGATCGATATATAATCTGCTCCAGCCTGAGCGAAATCCTCGACAAAATTCTCCGGATTTTCCACCATCAAGTGACAATCGATCGGCAAGCTGGTATGAGGTCGGATAGCCTTCACTACATTGGCGCCAAAAGTCAGGTTAGGAACAAAATGACCATCCATCGAATCGACATGGATCCAGTCAGCTCCCCCTTCCTGAGCCGTGAGGATGTCATCTTTTAGATTTGCAAAGTCAGCACTTAATATCGAAGGTGCGATTTTCATTATTTTTCCCCTTTCTTTCCATAACGTGGTTTTCTGTTTTGGATCTCTTCTAATACCTGTAAATAATTCTTATATCTATGATTTGCGATTTCTCCTTCTTCTACAGCAGCTTTCACTGCACAATCCGGTTCATTCTGGTGAATACAGCTGCTGAATCGGCAGTCTTTGCCCTTTTCCCAAATTTCAGGAAAACATTCGCTCAGTTCCTGTTCTGTGATGTCATCAAACTGAATAGCACTGAACCCCGGTGTATCCGCGATCAGACTTCCCATCACAGGGATCAGCTCCACGTGGCGGGTCGTATGGCGCCCTCTGCCCAGAGATTTCGATGTGCCGGCGGTTTTGATATTCAACTGCGGGTCTATCTTGTTCAGCAACGTGGATTTCCCTGCTCCAGACTGTCCTATAAAGACGACCGTTTTATCTTCTACATAAGGTTGCAGGCTTTCTTTGATATCTTCCGGCTCCATAGTCTTGCCCTGTTCAGGCAAGATGACTGCATAACCGATTTTTTCATAATCTTTACAGATGGTCTTGACCCTATTATACTCTGCTTCGCTGGCAATGTCTGTTTTTGTTACATAGATGAGCGGTTGAATGTCTTTATATTCAACCGAAACCAGGAATCGATCTAATAGAGACGTTGAGAAATCAGGATCACTTATGGACATCACAATGATCCCCAAATCAATATTGGACACTGATGGTCTTTCCAGTTCGTTTTTTCTCGGAAGAATGGTTTCCAGACTACCTTCCTGTTCGGTTCCAAAACTGAATTCGACATAATCACCAACTAAAGGTGTGATCTTTTTTTTTCGAAAAATCCCCCGTGCGCGTGTCTGATAGACTGTACCTTCTGCTGTTTTGATATAGTAAAACCCGCTTAACGCTTTTATGATCTGGCCTTTATTCACGCTCTCACATCCTTTCTAATTATTCGGTGTTATTCCAGATTCTTCCATGATTATTTCACCATTCCTCAAGACTCTGTAACTAGCCGTCTCATCTTCCAGGACGCTGAAGGAAATGATTTCCATAGTGTCTTCATAAATATCAAACTCACGGTAGATGTCGTCGTACGTATTTTCAGCATCGTCGACATAAATCTCGATATGATTCGGTTCTTCAACAATCTCTTCGGGCTGCGTTCCGCCATTTTCTTCTGTATTCTCCGTCTCAGTCTCTTCCTGGGTATCAACGTATTCGATCGTTATACCCCGGTCAAAAGAAATGATTTCCGGTTCCTCTGGCCCTGTGGAGAAGACCACAGATATACGGGAACCGTTATAAACAAGAGATCCTGGTTCTGGCGACTGACTTGCAACTTGTCCTTCAGGAATGGAATCGTGCGGTTCGCGTGTGATCGTGACAGAAAGATTATAGTCATCTGCGTATCTCTCGACTCCTTCAAGAGAATAACCGGTAAGATTGATCAGATCATGACCTTCCGGGCCTTCACTGACAGTAAAGACCATCGTGGATTCACTTGGGATCACTTCTTCTCCTGAATCGATACTCTGTGAAATGATATCCCCTTCAGGAATAGAAGGATGGTTGTCATTTTCTCTTTCCACAGTAAAACCAAGGTCTGTCAATTCGGCTCTGGACTCTTCATAAACTTCGCCCTCATAATCCCCGACCGTTACCGGCATCTTTCCAAGACTGACATACACATCGACCTCGCTGGTTTCTCTTAAAGTTGAGCCAGCTGCAGGATTTGACTTAATGATCCGGCCTTCCTCTATTTCTTCATCATTTTGTTCGACCCTTTCCCCTATACCCAAGTTGAGTGTTTCCAGTTCCGTCAATGCCTCTTCTGTGGTCAGTCCAGCTAAATCCGGTACTTGAACCTCTTGAGGTTGAGAAAAAATAAAGGCGAGTACACTCAGCACAGAGATGATTAAAAAGATGATGATAAGCACTAAGACTTTCTTGCGTTTCGTCGTTTTTACTGATTGTGAGCGATTAAGCGCCTTTTTCTTTGCGGATGTCTTTTCATCTACAGGCGCTGACTCCTCCGATTCTTCTTTCTGCTTGGGTGGTATGACCGGTTTAAGTATCCGAGTTCTGTCGTCACTCATATCTTCTGGTACAAATTTAGGTTCTCTGGTTCTATCTGAAGAAAGAGCGGTCTGCAAATCTTCTTTCATTGCATGCACAGACTGATACCGCTTCTCAGGTTCTTTGGCCGTCGCTTTCAAGACCACGTTCTCAAGAGCCTGAGGGAGGGAGGCGTCCTTATCTCTAAGAGAAGGTATCTCATTCTGAAAGTGCTTGAGTGCTATGGAAACCGGCGACTCTCCGTCAAAAGGGACATGTCCGGCCAGCAGCTCATAAAGGAGTATGCCAAGCGAGTAAATATCTGACTGCTTGGTCGCCATACTTCCTCGTGCCTGTTCAGGAGAAATATAATGCACAGAACCCAGCAGCGAGTTGGTCTGTGTGATCGAGTTTTCTGACAGCGCCACAGCAATCCCAAAGTCTGTTATCTTTATCGTTTCATCATGTGCGATAAGTATGTTCTGGGGCTTTAGATCTCTATGGATGATATTGTGTCTGTGCGCATACTCTACGGCATTCAATATCTGTGTCATGAAATTCACGGTTTTCTTGTACGGAATAGGGTGATGAGCTTTAATGTATTCTTTTAAGTCATAACCTTCCACATATTCCATAACGATATAGGGGGTTTCGTCTTCTCCAACATCAACGACATTCACGATGTTCGAATGAAGCAGCTCCGTGGTGGACAAGGCCTCTCTTTTGAATCGGCGAATACTGGCTTCGTCATTGTGGAAATTATAAGCCATAAGCTTAACAGCCACCTGACGCTCAAGGATCAGATCTTCAGCTAAAAACACTTTGGCCATGCCACCTGAGCCGATTTCCCTGATCAGCTTATACCGGTCATTTATTCTTTCTCCAGCCTTCATTTATTCATCCTCCTTTCCTTTATCAGTTGAATCTGATTTATTTTCGATCAGACACATGGTTATGTTATCGGTCGAACCGTTCTGTAAAGCATATTCAGTCATGATATTCGCCTTGTCACTTAAAGACCGCTTTCCTCTAAGCACCTTGTCCATCAATGGCTGATCGACACCGTTTGACAAACCGTCTGAACAAAGCATGAGCAGCGAGTCATCGGTCTGCTTTAAATAGAAAAAATCGACAGCCACTTTGTCGAACACACCCAGCGAGCGGGTAAGTGTATGGCGTTGGCGATGATTTCTGGCTTCTTCATCAGATATTTCTCCTTTTAGTCTCAGTTCATTGGCAAACGAGTGATCTTCGGTCACGAGCTCCAGTCCGTTCTGGTCCAGATAATAAGCGCGACTGTCCCCAACATTCCCGACGACGATTTCATCATTTATAAATGCTGATGTGACGAGCGTTGTGCCCATTCCATCCAGATCACTGTAAGTCTTTGCTATCCTGTAGATTCTCTGATTCTCCAGATTGATATGCTGATCAAGCCATTCGCTTGCTTCAGGCCCATTGCTGAACGCTGTTTCTTTCCAATGGTTACCTATCTGAAGCACAGCCATTTCACTTGCTATATCCCCGGCTTTATGTCCTCCCATCCCATCACACAGGACAGCTAAGAGCTGGTTGTCTTTATTTAAAAACGTCTCAACGTAATCCTGATTGATCGAACGTTTACCGATGTGGGTTTTCTTAAAAATTTTCAGTTTCTCTCACTCCTGCTTAACTTGATTTCATGATTGCTATGTAATGGCGGAAAGCCTGACTTTAAGTGTCAGAGACTTCCCACCACCTTAGGTTCAGTATTTAACCAAACTTGCAATAAAGAACCCGTCTGTATCAAAATAATGCGGGTATAAATTGACAAGACCTTCTTTGGAAAGCTGAACAGCCTTTTTATGTGTAAAGACCGGTTCAAGTTTGAACTCCTGGTGTTCTTTCAAAAATGCTTCGATCACTTCGTTGTTCTCTTTGAGTGTGATGGTACAGGTACTGTATATCAGTCGTCCGCCTTTTTTCAAAAGGGGTGCGACACTGTCCAGGATATCTCCCTGAACTTTCTGCAGAGCATAGATATCATCCAGTGTTTTCTGATATCTGATGTCCGGCTTCCGTTTCATCAATCCCAGACCGGAACACGGCGCATCGACAAGGATCTTATCGAATGACTGAGCCTCAAATGCATCGCTGACTTTTCTTGCATCCATCGGACGTGTCCTGATCAGTGATGACATTCCAAGACGTTCAGCATTTTCCTCAACTTTTTTCAGCTTGTTTTTATTCAGATCCAGAG
Source organism: Alkalibacterium putridalgicola (assembly GCF_900109825.1). Classification (GTDB taxonomy): domain Bacteria; phylum Bacillota; class Bacilli; order Lactobacillales; family Carnobacteriaceae_A; genus Alkalibacterium; species Alkalibacterium putridalgicola. Next base: position 123,143 of record NZ_FOBL01000001.1, read on the forward strand.
CAGTGACAGATCCGGACGATCCGTCGAGATAAGAGGCCATATGTGTAGTCTTTCCGCCCGGTGCAGCACAGGCATCCAGGATATTGTCACCCTCGTCTATCTGCATCGCTTCTGCGACCAGCATGGAGCTTTCATCCTGAATCGTAATGGTGCCGTTTTTAAACAGTTCCGAGCTCACTGGCAGTCCGTTCTCGCATATCAGTCCATCTCTGGCGATCTGGCTCGGTCTGACTTCGTAGCCTTCATCATTTAATTGACCGATGACCTCGTCCATCGGCTTCATCTGAGTATTGACGCGCAGGCTCACTTTCGCTCGTTTAGATAAAGACTGAAGGATTTTTTCAGTTTCAACGATACCTACTTCTTCTATGAGGAGTTCGATCATCCAAACCGGAAAGCTGTATCTGATCGACAGGTACTTAACCGAGTCCGTGATTTTTTCAGGAGAACGCACACCCTGGCGGTCGATACTACGCAGGACACCATTGACGAATCCGGCAATCCCTTTGTGTCCCCTGGCTTTAGCAATACGCACCGCTTCGTTCACGGTCGCATGTGCAGGTACTTTATCCAGCTGGGTCATCTGATACAAGGAAAGTCTGAGCAGCTGTCTGACCCAGTTTTCAACTTTCTCCGGCTGTTTGATGAACGGCTCGAGCTGATAGTCCAGAAGCAGCTTGTTCTGGATCACGCCATATACGAGTTCCGTCAACAGTCCTCTATCCTTGTCTGACAACTGATTCTTTTTAACCGCTTCTGTGAGCAGCAGATTGCTGAAAGACTGATTCTTTTCGATTTTTTCCAGTATCGTAACAGCAATGTATCGGCTGCTGTGTTTCAGATTATTCGTTGTCAAAGTGCATTCCCTCTTTTAAATAATTTAAAGCACCAGCCAGAAAATCTCTGATCGGCATTTTCGGTTTGCCGAAAGGCTGAACTTCATGAAGTGACAAGGCTGTATCGTCTCCACAGGCCACGATGCATTCATTTTTATTCAACTCGACGATCGTTCCCGGCACCTCTTCATTCTTTCTCTTTATCGGTTCAGCTTTCCACAGTTTGAATCGCTGACCGCTCAAGAGCGTATAGGCACCCGGAAAAGGATTCATTCCCCGTATTTTGTTATGGATCGTTTCAGCTGATTCTTCCCAGTCGACCTTTTCTTCAGAAGGCTTGATCATTGGAGCATAAGTGACTTCGGATTCTTTTTGTTTCGTCGGAACGATTTCACCGCTGAACAGGTCAGGAAGCGTGTCCATCAGCAGATCCCTGCCGAGCAGACTGAGTTTATCAAATAAACTCCCGACTGTGTCTGTCTCTTCGATCGGCAGGCTTCGCTGTGAGAGGATATCTCCAGCATCCATTTCTTTCTCCATATACATGATCGTTACACCTGTCTCTGGTTCCCCGTTGATCAAGGCGTAATGGATCGGCGCAGCTCCTCTGTATTTCGGCAGGAGCGACGCATGGACATTGATCGCTTTGAATGGCGGTGTATGGAGCAGGACGGTCGGGACATATTGACCGTACGCGGCAGTAATCACCAGATCCGGGCTCAAATTTAAAATGTCTTTCAGTTCATCACTTCCAGACAATTTCTCAGGCTGGAAAACAGGAATATCGTATTCCAAAGCTTTTTTCTTGACGGGAGGAGCAGTCAGCCGTTTTTTTCTTCCGACTTTTCTATCCGGCTGTGTTACCACGCCGATCACTTCGCACAGAGAATTTTCTGCCAAAGCTTCCAGAATCGGGACTGAAAAATCCGGTGTGCCCATAAAAATAGCTTTATACATGTTAAAACCTCAATTCTAAATAAAGTCTAAAGGCTGATAATCTATCGATATAAAGATGCCTTTAGCCTGTTCTTTCTGCGTTTCCTGCAGTAACTGATGTATTTTATCTGTCAGTCCGGTCTCTTGTTTGTACTTGATCAGGACTTGAAAATGATAGCGGTTGTGCGTCCGGGCGATCGATTTAGGCGTAGGTCCAAGGACGATGGCTTTATCTGACAAGGCTGGACGGATATAATCCGTATACTGTCTGATTTTTTTGGCAGCCGTCATTTCATTTTCATGACTCACAGAGATCTTTAAAAGAAAATAGTACGGACTATATTCACTTATATGCCGTAAATGCATTTCTCTTTTATAGAATGAATCATAATCGTGCTGCTTGGCATACTGGATGGCATAATGTTCAGGATTATAAGACTGGATAATCACTTTGCCTTCTTTTTCTCCCCGCCCCGAACGACCGCTCACTTGAGTCAGCAGCTGGAACGTTTTTTCGGCAGAGCGGAAATCCGGCAATCCAAGAGCCGTATCTGCATTGATCACACCGACAAGCGTCACATCTGGAAAATCCAGACCTTTGGCGATCATCTGTGTGCCCAGCAGGATATTCGCTTCTTTTCTCTCAAACTGATTGAAGAGTTTTTCATGAGCACCTTTTTTACGGGTCGTATCCACATCCATGCGTATGATCCCCGCTTCCGGGATCAATTCCTTCAGTTCTTTTTCCACTTTTTGCGTGCCTGTGCCATAATACCGGATGGACCGGCTCTCACACTTCGGACACTTCTTGGGGATGCCTTCTTCATGTCCGCAGTAATGACACTTCATGGTCTTCGTGTCCATATGCAGCGTCTGAGAGATGTCACAGTTCGGGCATTCCAGTACATAACCGCAGTCTCGGCACATGACGAATGAGGAAAAGCCGCGTCTGTTCAAAAGGAGCACAGACTGTTCGTTCCGTTCGATCCGCTTTTTCAGACCGTCAAGCAGCGCTTCGGAAAAGATCGAATGGTTGCCGCTCTTCGCTTCTTCTCTCATGTCGATCACGTCGACTTCGGGCATGGGATAGTCATTGACACGACTTTTCAGTTCAAGAAGAGTATACACCTCTTTAGTTGCCCGGGCTCTGGACTCCAGAGAAGGCGTGGCACTGCCCAAAACGACCGGACAATCATGGTACTCGCCCCGCCAGATCGCCACATCTCTGGCATGGTATTTAGGAAATTCTTCCTGCTTGTAGCTTGTTTCGTGTTCCTCGTCTATAATAATGATGCCAATGTTCTTCAACGGTGCAAAGATACTTGAACGTGCACCGACGACAACTTTGGCTTCTTCTTTTTCTATCTTGCGCCATTCATCATACTTCTCGCCATTCGACAGGCCACTGTGCAGTACAGCCACCTGATCACCGAAACGGCTTTTGAAACGCTGGACCATCTGAGGGGTCAGAGCGATCTCGGGCACCAGCATAAGCGCGCCTTTATCTTTATCGATCACTTCAGAAATCGTCTGCAGGTAGACCTCTGTTTTCCCGCTTCCCGTGACTCCTTTTAGAAGAAAGACCTTGTGCTGCTCGTCTATGATCGTCTGATGGATCTCATTAAACGCGTGCGCCTGATCTTCCGTTAAGGACAATGGAGTGCTTCGTTCGAAAGTGCTTGAAGCGTAAGGATCCCGATATACTTCCTCATGATAAACCTCACACCAGCCTTTTTTGACGCCCGACTGGATAGTCGAGGAGGTTATCCCCCACTCTTTCAGTTCCGCATAAGTCAGTGCCGTTTCATTATCCGTAGACTGCAAGATATCCAAAAAGAGTTTCTGTTTTTTTGCATTGGACCGGATATCGGCCTTGATTTCTTCATAGGTCTCGAAACTCAGTATGGATCTGACTTTTTTTACTTTTTTGACTGCTGCTTTATCCTGTACATCATAGTCGATTTCGACTTTATCTTCTTTTTCCAGCTGAATGAGATGTGTTAAAGCGTTCTGCTTCTCTGCATCTTCCCAGCTCACTTCGTCTTTACCTTTAAAGACATCCCATAACAACGACTCAGGTATTTCATCAATGATTTTTATTTTTTTACTGTACTTGGCTCGCATCACTGCCGGCAGCATAGTCTGGTAACATTTGACCTGAAAACTGAATGTCTGATAGGCCAGAAATCCACCTAATCGAAGGAGTTCTTCTGTCAGGACCGGATAGCTATCCATCAAAGACTCGACAGGCTTCAATTCCATTTCCGTTGCCTTTTGTTCTTTGATTTCAACGACAAAACCCTGTATTTTTCTCGACCCGTTCCCAAAAGGAACAACGACCCGCATGCCTGGTTCTATGACGTCACTGAAAGCTTCAGGGATACTGTAAGTATAGGGTCTATTTGTCTGGAGCGTAGGGACATCCACTATTATATTAGCTACTAGAGACATGTGACTTCTCCTCTTAATTTAAAAATTCACTGATCCAATCGATAATGTCTTTTGCAATTTCTGTTTTTTCTTTGAGTTGAATGATCTGTGGCTCTCGAGCTTGACTGAAGAAAATCACTTCATTTTTGTCCACGTTAAACCCGCGGTCTTTCTTGCCCACATCGTTAGCCACGATCAGATCCGCCTTCTTTTCTTTCAGTTTCTTGTTTGCATACACTTCTATGTTGTCTGTTTCCGCCGCGAAACCGACCAGACACTGGGATGAATGTTTACGATTCCCCATCTCTTTCAAAATATCAGGGTTCTTTTTAAATGTTATAGTCAACTGATCCTGCTTTTTCATTTTATGCGGACTTGCCGTTTCTGGTGAATAATCAGATACCGCTGCAGCCATGACCAGTGCATCACTTGAATCAAAGCGGCTGGATACGGCATCATACATCTCTTCAGCGGATTCTACCCGGGCAACGGTAATATTCTCGGACACGTCTAACGAACTGGCAGTGATCAGCGTCACTTTGGCTCCACTTTCCCAGGCGGCCTCTGCTACTGCATGGCCCATTTTCCCAGAGGAATCATTGGAAATGAATCGGACGGGATCTATACGCTCCTTCGTTCCACCGGCAGTCACCAGCACAGATTTCCCTTTAAGCGGCAGATCCACGGCCGCTTCGCGTATAAACAGACGCAATTCGTCCACTATACGTTCCTGGGCCGGAAACCGGCCTTTTCCTGAATAACCTTCAGCCAGAAAGCCTTCATCAGGATTCATCACATACATCTGTCTTCCCCTAAGTGTTTCGATATTGGCCTGTGTTGCCTGATTCTCCCACATATGCTCATTCATTGCAGGGATGGTGAAAACAGGACAGGTGCTGGCTAGTAAAGCTGAGCTGACAAAATTATCAGCTATCCCATTAGCCAGTTTAGCCAGTGTATTCGCTGTCAATGGGGCAACGATCGCTAAATCTGCCCAGTCAGCAAAGTATATGTGATTGACCCGTTCGGGATCATCTTCTGAAAATGTATTGGTATAAACGGCGCTTTTACTTAAGACTTGAAAGGTCAATGGAGAGACGAACTGCGTCGCAGACTCCGTCATAGCGACTTTAACTTCTGCACCCGCTTTGATCAGCGTTCGCATCAGATCAACGACTTTATATACCGCTATTCCTCCAGTAACATACAGTGCTATTTTTTTCCCTTTTAACATCTATTACACCTCACACGTCTTTTTCTTATTTTATCAGTAAAACACATCGCTGTCTTTAACCATTCTGTCAATTTCGCATACTAGAAAAAACCTCTGCACTTGGTCTTTTAAAGAGATTCTCTTATAAAAGACCTAAAACAGAGGCTACTGATTATTTATTTTTCTATGCTGTCCGGATCGATAACTAAATCTCCCGAAATGATTTCCTCAAGGGATTTACCGACGTTTTTTACACTCTGATAGTCTTCCAGCATGTGTGTGTCATCTTCATTATGTAACTGTTTAGCTCGTTTAGCAGCTAAAATCACCAATGAATATTTAGAATTGATTTTTTTCAGTAAATCATCTTGTGAAGGGTATAATAACATTTATTCCATCTCCTCGATTATATGTGCGTACTCTTTCAGATTTCTTGTCACTTTCAAATGCTCGCTCTCAATGATATTGCGTATTTTTCGCGCAGCATTCTCAACGGTATCATTTTCAACAACATAATCATAGTACTGAATGAGCTTTAACTCTTCTACTGCTTTTTTCATTCTTTTTTCAATCATTTCATCGCTGTCTGTGCCGCGATTCACTATGCGGGAATTCAGTTCTTCCAGGTTAGGCGGGGATAGAAAAATAAAAATAGCTTCCGGCATTTTTTCTCTTACTTTCAATGCTCCTTGAACTTCGATTTCTAAAAAGACATCTCTTCCCTGATCCAAAGTCTGATTGACGTATTTCATCGGTGTGCCGTAATAATTACCTACATAATTAGCATATTCAAGCAAACCATCTTCTTCGATAAGTTTTTCGAACTCTTCTTTTGTTCTAAAGAAGTAATCGACACCTTCTACTTCACCTTCACGCTTTTTGCGTGTAGTCATTGAGATAGAATAATCAAAGTTATTGGAATGATTTTCGAAAATAGCTTTCCGTACTGTCCCTTTACCGACACCTGAGGGTCCAGATAATACGATGAGTAAACCACGATCTTCCATTTGAACTTCCTTCCTGACGCATACTATCTTTAAAAACTTATCCTCAATTCTACCATATTTCAGAGTGAAAATGAACTGATTTTTAAAATTATTCATTTTCTTTCGAAAATAAAAACTTGCAGTAAAGAGCCAGGATCAGAGGATATGGCTTCACTCTCATAATGATATTAAAAAGCGGGTGGTCCGAAGAAATCAAATCATCAGATATCCACCGGAGGATCTGTACAGTCATTCTGCGGTTAGACACTAGAGGCAACTGTTCAAAGAATTCTTTGCTCCATTCCTTTCCACTGAGGATATAGGAGGGTTCAAAGACTTCGATCGGCTGTTTTTCTTCAGCTTCCAGCAGTTTTCTCACTCTTTCCATTATCCGATCCTGAAAGTCGCTTATTACATACCTTTTATCAGGTGAAACTTTAAACGTTCTGCCGGTCATCTCAAGCAGAGCCAGCATAAGCGTGTTTTCATCGACCACTTTTCCCCATTTTCTTGATAGTTCCTTTAATAACGTTTTCTGGTAATTCTCCTTGTCGATCTGACTCAATAAATGACTGGAACGCTGGCCGATCAATAACTGATGTAGAGCAACATAGAATGCCTCTTTTTCAGTATCCTGACTTTCGGGATCGAATGTATACCAGTATCCCATGTAATCATTAGCATGCGCCTGTTTCATGGTTTCCAGATAGCCCAGTCGAATATTCAGTTCTGTCCTCTGCTTATCGAATAGCAGCGTATCTCCTAGAGGCCAGTTCGTTCTGATCCATATATACTCGCAATTATCGATACGCGGATCGCGTTTGAACAAATGCGGGCCATGGACATCCACTACAACCAGCTGGTCCGGCTGTTTATCCAGCGCCATATCGATCGGTATATTGTTTCCATAACCCCCGTCGATGTAAGGTATTCCGTTGATGTAATACTTTTCCATAGCCGGATAAAGTGCAGAGCTGGCAAGAAGATAATCTCTCAACTTGCCTTTTTCTATATCTTCCAGGTAAAAGTTTTCGACTTTCATTGTTTTAAAATTGACAGTAGAGAGACCAAATATGATACTTTTATTTCTTATTTCCTGCTCATCATCAATATATTTGATGACCATTTCTTTCAGAGGCTTGGTGCTCAATCCTTTTTCCTTAATGACTTTCATTATAAATTCTGAAACTGTTTTACCATAATCACCAAATCCCGCAACTTCTGCAGGAGATTCAAATCCCAGGATATCGTTTGTTTCGATTTCTTTCCACATCTTCTCAGCCGATTCCTGATCACCTAAGATGTATAGAGCACCATTCAAAGCCCCGACTGATGTCCCCGTGACGATATCAGCGTGGTAACCGAGCTCATCCAGTGCTTTCCACACACCTATTTCAAAAGCTCCTCTGGCACCCCCGCCGCCAAAAACGATGGCCCGTCTAACACTTTCTTTCTCAAAAAATGCCGGTTCCAATGAGATCCCCCTTTCATCATGCTTTTGATTTTCCGTATATTTATCAGCCGTTATTCGTAGTTATATTTATTATAACTCAAATACTCTATCAGAGTACAAAAAAACCACCGAAAGAAGTTAAATAACTTCTTTCAGTGGTTTGAATACTGCTGCATCTTATTAACCCATGTCCTTCACTTTCATCAGACGGGTGATTGCTGCACGTTCACTTTCATCCAGTTTCATTTGAATGAAGTAAATGGTTTCTTCAAGTTGAGGAATCGTCATATATTCCAATGCGTTTACACGACGTCTTGTTTTTTCGATTTCATCCGCCATCAGTTGACATGTTTTTTCAATTTCTGCCAATTCTAACATTTGCGGCATGACTTCTACAAGATATTCAAATGTCAAATCCAGTTCACCATTCGAATTTAAATAGCCGTATGTTAACTCTGTCGCATCATCGACACTTTCATCATATTGAAAGTTCATCTGAGGTACTCTGACACTCATAATGTTTCGACGCCCCATATTTAAAGAGACACTTCGTGTTGGAACAGCCATCAGTTCTTCGATATAGTTCTCATGTAATAATGACTTGGCCATCGCAAAAGACTGCATGGCTTTCTCCAGCTTTTCTTCTACAAGATTTCTCAATTCATTATTTTTTCTAATCAACTCAATAAACTGACGCATAAGCTCATCTTGTTTGTCTTTCAGGAGCTTATGACCACGACTTGCCAGACTTAAACGTTTCTTTAAGTTGGCAAGCTCCATACGAGTGGGGTTGACGTCTAACTTGGCCATTTACCTCACTCTCCTTTGGGCATATATTTGTCTAACATATCGTCTTTAATACGTTTCAATTCAGGTCTTGGGAGAACTCTCAGTAAGTCCCAGCCTAAATCCAGAGTTTCTTCGATCGATCTGTCCGTGTAGTTACCCTGGTTAACATATTCTTTCTCAAATTTATTTGTAAATTCAACGTATTTCTTATCTGAATCAGACAAGGCAGCTTCACCAAGAACTGCAGACAATTCTTTGGCTTCTTTACCTTCGGCATAAGCAGAGAATATCTGGTTCATGGTTGGTGCATGGTCTTCACGTGTTTTGCCTTCACCAGTCCCTTTGTCTTTCAGACGGGACAAGGATGGCAGGACATCGATTGGAGGCTGATAACCCTGGTTATAAAGTTCACGCGACAGGATGATCTGTCCCTCAGTGATATACCCTGTCAAGTCAGGAATCGGGTGAGTGATGTCATCTTCCGGCATGGTCAGGATAGGGATCTGAGTTACTGATCCTTTTGTTCCTTCCAGTCTTCCGGCACGTTCATACAAGGTCGCCAAGTTGGTATATAGATACCCTGGGTACCCACGACGACCAGGAACTTCACGACGGGCAGCTGAGATCTCACGCAAAGCTTCTGCGTAGTTCGTCATATCCGTCATGATAACAAGAACGTGCATGTCTTTTTCAAAGGCCAGATATTCAGCCGCTGTCAAAGCCATACGAGGAGTCGCGATACGTTCGATCGCCGGGTCATTAGCCAGATTGATGAATAGTACAGAACGGTCGATCGCGCCTGTTTCTTTAAAGTCGTTCATAAAGAATTCAGCTTCCTCGAAGGTGATCCCGATAGCTGCGAAAACAACCGCAAATTTTTCATCTTTATTTGTAACGCTGGCTTGTCTGGCTATTTGAGCAGCCAGTTCTTTATGGGGTAGTCCAGAACCAGAGAATACCGGTAGTTTTTGTCCACGTACCAGTGTATTCAGGTGGTCGATCGTTGAAATACCCGTCTGAATAAACTCATCCGGATATTCACGCGCGATCGGATTGATTGCCTGTCCATTGATATCCAAACTTTTTTCCGGAATCAGATCCGGTCCGCCATCGTTCACGCGTCCCATGCCGTCAAATGTACGGCCGATCATATCTTCTGAGACGTCAAGAGATAGAGGCTTTCCAAGGAAACGAACCTTCGTCTCATCCAAGTTGATACCAGATGATCCTTCAAACAACTGAACGACAGCTTTATCGCCATTGATTTCCAGTACTTGTCCACGACGACGTTCACCTGTCTGGAGTTCGATATCTACTAATTCGTCGAATTTAACTCCTTCAACACCTTGAACGGTCATTAACGGTCCAACGATTTCAGAAACTGTTTTATATTCTTTAAGCATCTGATTCTACACCACCTTTCTCAAGTACTACTTTCATATCGTTTTCGATTTGTGTGTTTATTTCTTGAATGCGGGATAATTCTTCTTCAGGAACAAATTTCATACGTCCGATTCTTTCACGTACGTCTTCGGTCCCTTTAATGATTTCGTCGTAGTATGCGCCTAGATCCATTGCCTTTTCGGCTTCCTGCTGATACTTAAGGATAGCATTCAGCATTTCATACTGTTTATTTCTGGATGTATAGGTATCGACATCATCAAAGGCATTCTGCTGCAGATAGTCTTCACGGACCATACGAGCTGTGACCAGTTTCAACCGGTCTCTTTCAGATAAGGATTCCACACCGACCAGACGAACGATTTCCTGCAGTTCCGACTCATCCTGAAGCAATGACTTAGTATGGGTGACCATACCGCTCCAGTCGACGTTCAGTTTACTGCCGACAAAGGAATTCATATCATTCGAATATAGTGAATATGAATTCAGCCAGTTGATAGACGGGAAGTGACGACGCTGCGCCAGCGAGCTGTCCAGACCCCAGAATACTTTAGCGACACGCAAAGTGTTCTGCGTAACAGGTTCAGATGTATCTCCCCCTGGAGGTGATACGGCTCCGATCGCTGTGATACTTCCTTCTCTGCCGGTGCTTCCTAAGGAAACGACTTTTCCGGCACGTTCATAGTACTCAGCTATACGACTTCCTAGATAAGCAGGATACCCTTCATCACCAGGCATTTCTTCAAGACGTCCAGACATCTCACGCAGAGCCTCGGCCCAACGGGATGTTGAATCAGCCATGATCGCGACTGAATAACCCATGTCACGGAAATATTCTGCAATCGTGATACCGGTATAAATAGAAGCCTCACGGGCTGCCACCGGCATGTTAGACGTGTTAGCGATCAGCACAGTTCTAGCCATGATCGATTCGCCAGTATTCGGGTCGATCAGTTCAGGGAATTCATTAATAACGTCGGTCATTTCATTCCCACGTTCACCACAACCTACGTAGACAACTAAGTCAACGTCGGCCCATTTAGCGATCTGATGCTGAACAACTGTTTTACCCGCTCCGAACGGACCTGGTACAGCAGCTGCGCCACCCTTAGCTACAGGGAACAAGGTATCGATAACACGCTGACCAGTGATAAGTGGTTCGACCGGATTCAGTTTTTCTGCAATCGGTCTACCCTGACGTACAGGCCATTTCTGAATCATTGTAAATTCTTTATCGCCTTGATCAGTTTCTAAGACATAAATCGTATCGGTAACAGTGAAAGACCCTGTTTCGATCGATTTCAATTTCCCTTTAACACCATATGGAACCATGATGCGATGTTCGATAACGTTTGTTTCCTGAACGGTCCCCACGATATCGCCTTCAGTCAAATCTGTCCCGACTTCTACAGAAGGAACAAACTCCCATTTTTTATCACGATTCAATGGGGCAATAGTCATTCCTCTTTCAAGGTAATTACTTTGCGTTTTTTCCATAAATTCATCAAGAGGTCTCTGGATCCCGTCAAACATCTGTGAAATCATACCGGGTGCTAATTCTACTGATAAAGCTTCTCCAGTCGTTTCCACAGTTTCGCCAGGTCCGACCATTGATGTTTCTTCATAAACCTGAATTGAGGCTACGTCGCCTCTCATTTCAATAATTTCGCCGATCAGTCCTAATTCACCTACTCGACAAATATCTTGTATATTTGCTGTTTCCATACCACTAGCTGTAACCAGTGGGCCGGAAACACTCACAATCGTTCCTTTACTCAAATTCGTACCCTCCTATAAGATATTTTGACCCACAGCTTTTTCCACATTATCCTGGACACGTTTTTTACCGATTCCTCGTGACCCGGCATGATTCGGGATCAAAATGATGGCAGGTTTCATTTTTGCATCGTAGCGTGTAATGGTTTCTGGTATCATCTCTGCCAATTGTTCTGTTAAATATATTACTCCATAATCTTTATCTGCCATACTGTCGATGATACGGCGCGCTTCTTTAGCTTCAGATGCGAAAGACACAGAGAATCCAAGCATTTTAAAAGCCAATACGGACTCTTTATCTCCAACAACACCAATTTTATTAGGCATAGTTTAATCGCATCCTTTCTCTAATTTCATCCGCGGTCAAGCCATTCTCTTTACCTGAAAGAATCAAGCGCAAATTCATCACTTCTGTTTCTTTCGCATACAGATAAGCAATAACAGGCTTTGGCCCAAATGATTCCAGACGTGCTTCGCGCATTTTTTCCATGTAAGCTTTGTCGGTCTCATAGTCAACATTGACCGTTGACAATTCTCCGGTATCCTTATCGATCGCTCTATTTACGATATCACGATAATCAGTCTTTTTATAGTACTCGGCTACAGCATTTAGATCTTTTTCAACTAGCTCAAGCAAATCTGCTTTCGGTATGGATCCGGAACTTGACAAAATCGTCAGCATAAAGTTGCGCGTACGATTCTGCTGTATCCCTCTAACAAGTGTTGAAAAATTATTATAATCGATGTGGCGTTCAATCAATTCCGGCACACCAGATTCGCCAGTTTCATCAGCTAATAGACGGGCATGTGTAAAATAGCGTCTGTCCAGTATGATGTCTACTGCCTGCACATTGTGGTATTCCTCATAATCAGTTTTCACTTCGTTTATACTGTTCATATATTCTTCAGGTAGAACGTCTGACTCTCGTGTACGAACAGCCTGACGTAATTCAGAGATGGGATACCGTCCGATAGGAATAAACAAATGATCCAAATCCTGATCAGTTATTTCTTCCTTAAAAAGGACTTTCATGTTGTGATATGCATAGCGTAATCCAAAAAGTTCAATCAATTCCTTGTTCGGTACAATATTAAGCATCTCATTATACGTCTGATGCAGCTCATTCATGAACATTGAGTCGTAATTTTTGTCTTCTTTTATTCTATCAACATCATTACGATAAGGTGTTTCACGAAGTACATTAACAGCCTCTTCAAATGAATCTGCTGTCAGCATTCTTTCAAAATGAGCACGAGTGAGGAGGTTGTTCTCGTAGACACGTATGAGAACATTACTTGAACTATAAGCGGTATCTTTCAAATCTTTCTCCTCCTTAATTGAATAATTCTTTAGCTATGATGCGAATGAGCTCCGATCTTGAATCTTCGATCAATGCATCGAACATGAAGTTGTACTCGACTCCTTCTTTCTGCACAAGTACACCTGCTTTATCATCAACGGTTTCGTTTGAAAGTGTTGCCTGCAGCTGCGTACCCGTTGTTTCATCGATCCATTCCTGAGAAACAAGACCAGATGTTTTTTCTCCTAATATGAGTTCAACGCTGCCTTCAGTTTTGAACTGAGTCAGGATGTCAGCAAGAAATTTCTTGAATGCAGGGGCCTGAATCTGATTCAGTTCCTGATTCGCATCTTCCAATACTTTTGAAAGAACCCTTTGTTTTGCTGCTAGGATATTGTTTCTTTTCTGAACTTCTAACGTGTTTAGACGTATTTTATACTTTTGTTGAGTCTGTTCATCGATTGTTTGTTTACGTACAATTTTATCTTGTTCTTCTTTTGCACGAGCAGCCTGGATCTCGTCTTCAGCATTTTCACGTGCTTCTTCTACACGCTGACGGATCGCTGTTTTTTCTTTCTCAACAACTCTTTCTGTCAACAGTTTTAAATCTGCCATACTGAACCTCCTTAGTAGTTCTTTTTTTACGAAGAGTATAGACCTGAAAAGGACTATACTCTGTTAAAGAAGTGATTCTATTTTGGTATTATAAGATAATCATTACTAAGGAAATAACGAAACCTAGAATTGCGTAAGTCTCAACCATCGCTGAGTAGATGATCCCTTTAGTTGTATGTTCTGGTTTTTGAGCCAAGATCTGCATAGCAGCTGCAGAAACGCGTCCTTGGTTACCACCAGAAGATAAACTTGTGATCCCAACTGGAAGACCAGCCATCAATAAATACCATCCTTGAGATACAGCCATGTCAGGAGTGATTTCAAGCAGGATCAACAGCCCGATTACGAAACCGTAAAGACCTTGTGTTGCTGGTAGCATTTGTAGTACCAATGCACGACCAAATGATTCTGGTTGTTCTTTAGTTAAAGCTGCTGCTGCTTCACCGGCAGTTGAAACCCCGCGTGATGAACCGATTCCTGAAAAGATAACTGCTACTGCAATCCCTATCGCCGCAAATACCTGACCCATGTTGTCTCCGAAAAGTGTTTGTACAAAATCCATAATTTATTCCTCCATTTTATAATTAGCTTCTTTTTTTAACCATATATGTTTTTCAAGTGTTCTCAGAGGAAGCAACGGTTTGCCGCCACCCTCAAAGAATTTACCGAAAAATTCTACATATTGTAACCTAGATGAATGAACATACGCACTTAAGAAAGCCAGTGCAATATTTAAAGCCTGTAATGCAATGATCAGTACGACACCGACAGTGAATCTGATCAACGGTGGCAAGAAACCGATGATCAGGTTAAATGCCATAGCAATGTTCGCACTTGCTACACCAAGAGCCATTAATCGCGTATAACTTACGATATCTCCGATATAGCCAGAGACTCCATATAAGTTATATAGACCGAGTCCAAACCCAAGTCCTTTGTTCTTGCTTGAGATAGTGGAAACGACTAGAATACCGACTACATTGAGCAATGCCAGACCAATACCGATTTGAGACAGTAAAGAAACATCCCAGACCATTGACCCCAGCACATAGAGCACGACACCTACGAGCATCATAGCCCATGCATACCCATCGATATAACTTGAGGCTCTCTGTCCTTGACGCCCTTTGATGATACCATTCATGATCAAGCCGAATACCAACTGGAAAATTCCGATGGCGACGGAAATGATCATAATCTCAATTACATCGTCTTGAAGAGAAAGCACTTGTATGGGCAGTTCTATCCCGAAGAAACTTCCGAAAAATAATCCAAAAGCCATAGTCGGATACGAAAGTATATACAGGAACTTGAGAAATCTTTTTGTAGACCCTTCAATGTTAAAGTATTTTAAAGCACCAAACGTTGCAACCCATAATATTAGACCATAACCCAGATCGGCACCGATCATCCCAAAGAAAATCAGAAAGAACGGGAACATATAAGGAGTAGGATCGACTTCATTGTATTGTGGGTAACTGAACATCTCAGTGATCATTTCAAACGGCTGAATTAATTTGTTGTTCTTAAGAACAATAGGTACATCTCTGTATTCTTCCATCTTAATTTCATCCGTGAGTATAACAACATCGTTTTCACCGACTGCCAGGTTGATGCTGGACTTCAATTCCTCAACTTTTTCTTCCTCTATCCATCCAGTCAACATGAACAAGTGAGGACTATCGACGAGGATATCCTTCGCTTTGTTTCTTTCGGATAAATTGTAATAGTATTCTTCCGCTAACTGCAAGTCTTTATAAACTGACTTCCAGCCTTCCATTTCTTTTTTATGATCAGCCAGCGTCTCTCTTTTTTCTTTCTGTTCCAGCAGATTTCTGTACAGCGCATCTTCCGGCAGCATTTCGTAGTCATAGTTTAGTTCTTGAAAACTGTACTGACTGATACTATCCGTCAATGTTTCCACATCATCTTTAGGAAGAATAAAGAGATACGCCACTTCATCACTGCGTCTGTATACTTCCTCGTAATATATCTTGCCATTTTCTTTCAATGTATCGATAAGGGGCTCGGCATGCTCTATATCTACCGTACCGATCATGATGTGCATCAGGTTGAACCGGTCGACTTCATTCGGCATGAAATTAAGTCCCCGCCATTTTCTCAGGAACTGTTCTTCTTGTTTTAATCTTTTAAGCTCTTCGCCGAGTGTATTTATTTCCTGTTCTTTAACTGACACAAGATCGAGTGATGTATCTATGTTCGCCGCCTCAACATGTGTTTCCAATTCGGAGAGCGTATAAACGTCTCTTTTAGATTTCAGTTTTTCGATCAGGCCCGGCTGAATAACGTAGTCATCCAGGTAATCGATAGCATACTCGATATCCTGAAGTTTCCCCTGTAGATCCTGGGTTTTTGAAACAGGTGTTTCTCTTATGAACTCTTTTAGTAAATCTTCATCGTCTTTATCAGCAAGTGAAGTAACTTCGAGACTCTGCATCTCCTGTACTCTTTTTAAAACATCCTCTTTATGAGCATGTTCTGCTAATAATGTCAACTTTTTCATTTTAGCTATTGCCATATCGACGCAATACCTCCTCTGCTATTCGATTGGCTAACACATCTTTTTTTTCTTTATAAGCAACATCGAACTTAACGGTCTCAGCCTGAACGGCTTCTTCCATTTCCTGCTCATCTTTTTCCAAGGCCTGTCTCATTTCATCGTGTTTCTTTTCCTTGTAGGCTTCCACTTCCTGTTTCGTGATTGCCTGATGATGTGAGATTTCCTCTTCTTTTTTTGCATTTATTTCCTTGATTTCCGCCTTAGCGTTAGCACGCAGCTCTTCTACTCTCGCTTCAGCTTCTTTAACATAATTTATAGCTTCCCGGTTCATTTTCTTCCCCCTTTCAAAAAAAGTGGGCGCAGCTAACAAGCTTCTTCTCACCCCAGAAGAAATTATCCTTGAAAGCTAACGCCCAACCGTATAAAAATTATTATTTATGTCCTACTCTAGAATAATACCATACAACATATGACTTGTCAACTAGTATACTAGTTTTCCGGGTTGGGTTAAGCTTATTGTATTAATTTATGGAATCAGTCTGTTCGACTGTGCCCATAACTGAAAACAGCAATCGAACCAAAGCCTGTATGTGCCGCTACTGTCGGACCATAACTGGAAACTATCATTTCTTTTGGACTGACTCTTTCAAGTATTTTATCCCTGATCAATTCAGCTTCCTCTTGTACACCGACATGGCCAATGAAAATCGAGTGGTTTTCAGGATCGTTCACGCCCTTGATCGTCTGTTCGACAAGATAGTTTAGGGATTTTTTCCTGCCTCTCAATTTAGTAGCTGGTACAAGTCTGCCTTCGGGATCCATAATAAGGATCGGTTTGACATGAAGCAGAGAACCCACTGTAGCAGCCGTGGAAGAGATTCTGCCACCACGATGCAGGTGTTTGATATCATCGACTGTCACCCAGGAATGATAATTCAGTTTATTTTCTTCCACCCAGTCAATGAGTTCTTCTTTCGTATACCCTTCTTCCTGCTTCTGGACCGCCTCATAAACCAGCAGCCCTTGCCCAAGACTGGCAGCTTTCGTGTCTATAATATCTATATCCACTTCACCAAACTCTTCCTCGAGCATTCTTTTAGCCTGAACGGCTGAGTTGAATGAGCCTGACAGAGCTGAAGAAAAAGCTAAGTAAAGAACCGGCATCCCCTGCTCAATATAATGTTTGAATTTCTCTAAGTATGAATGCACGTTGACTTGAGAAGTGGAGGCCGTTTCTCCTTCTTTGAGACGTTGAAAAAAATCCTCTTTATCAAATTTTTCTCCCATGTCATCTGCTAATTCTTCATCGCCGATTCTAATAGTAAAATTGACGATCGCCAGATTATATCTCTCGACCAGCTCTAAAGGCAAATCACTACAAGAATCAGTAATAATCTGGTAGTTCATATTTTTAATCACCCCTTTTTCACTACACTTTATATTATACTTATTCCGTCAATAAATAGAAACAATATCCACTAAATAAAATAAATTCCATTGACGAATGTATGTTCGTTAGATATAATATAGGTAACATATGTTCGGGAGAGGATAAATATGAACAGATTAGCCGAGAACAGACAGTCCATCGTTCATTACTTGAAAAAGGGATACGGTTCGCTATTTCCATCCATTACTAATGTTCAGCCCCAGATGCCTAAAGAACAGATCACGACTTTTTTAAAACAAGCGGTTAAAAATCGGTTCCTTGTCGCGATACAGGTCAATCCTACTTCGCAGTCAGAAAGTATAAGTGAATTTACAGGCATCGCTTATTTTTCACCAAAAACGACTCAAGTCATTATCAAGTCAGAGCTTCAATCTATTACTTACTTGATCAATGCTCGAGATATCAGGCATATCAGACGATTATATAGACGAAAATAAAATGCTGGAGAAAGTTGACAAAGGTCGTATCCCTTTGTTCGCTTTTCCCAGCATTTTTATATTTATCCTTCTCTATACACGATGACCTTAATGTCATCACTATCTTTAAAATGATCTTTATCGTCTCTTTTGATCGCATTACCCCGTCTGAAAGTTCAAGCCACCTTATAGAATGGGAGAAAACAAACGGCTGAACTGCTGTTTGAACAGTTCCCACGTAGAGTAGCCGTCGACGATTTCTTCGGTAAGTAAAAACGACTGCGCAGCATCTTTTTTAAAGAGCTGGACCTGACTTTGAGCCAGCACCCTGTCATAAATAAAGGCATTGACTTCGAAATTCAGTTTGAAACTTCTGATATCAAAATTGGCTGTGCCTACTGACAGGATTTCTTCATCTATGACGATCGTCTTGGAGTGCAGAAAGCCATTGTCATAGATGTAAACTTCCCCCCCATAATCGATCAGTTCTGCAGCATAGCTCAAGGTCGCTCGGTAAATAAAAGGATGGTCAGGCTTGTTGGGAAGCATGACCTTGACATCGATCCCAGACAGGATCGCCACTTTAAGGGTTTCCATCAATGCTTCATCAGGTATGAAATAAGGCGTTTGAATATAGACAGATTCTTTGGCCATACTGATCATTTTGATGAATCCTTTTTTAATGGCGTGCATCTCGTTGTCCGGTCCGCTTGAGACGATCTGCAAATCTGTATCACCTTTTAATCCAGAAAATGGAAAATAACTTTCGTCATATTCGATCGTTTTTTGTTTTGTCGATGCATTCCAGTCCATCAAAAAGCGTGTCTGGAGAGAAAGTACGCCGTTCCCCTCGATCCTTAAATGAGTATCACGCCAGTACCCCATCTCTTCATACAAACCAAGATAATCGTCTCCGACATTGAATCCACCAGTGTAAGCAATTTTTCCGTCAATCACCACGATTTTCCTGTGGTTTCTATAATTCAGTCTTAAATTGATAAGAAAAAAGCGGGAGCCAAAAAAAGGTTCCGCCTGACCGCCATATTGACGCAGACCATCAAAAAAATGCTTACCCAGTACTCTTGCACCCACAGGATCATAGAGTACCCTTACTTTAACACCTTGCTTTGCACGGTCTTCCAGTGCTTTAAGCAGTTTCTTTCCTATCGAGTCCCCCCGAAATATATAATAGGTCACATGGATATGATCTTTTGCTTTTCTGATATCTTCCAGCATCTGATCAAATTTATCATTGCCGTCATTTATCAGTTTCACTTTATTTCCTTTTGTCAGAACTGCCTGATTCCCGTTTAGAAATAACTGGATAAGTTCAAAGGTCTTGTCCTGATACTTGGACTCAGGGACATCAAGATTTTCTGTTTCTATCAACTTTTTCTGTGACTCAACTAACTGGACCATTCCGATACGTTCCTGAGATTGAATATCAAATATTTTTTCTTTTGATATTTTCCTCCCTAAAAACAAGTAAATGACGAATCCAAAGCCTGGCAGCATGATGATCACCAGCAGCCAGGCCCATATCGCTGCAATATCTCTTTCTTTTTCACGAAAAACGGTAAATATGGCTAAGGCTGAATTTAATAGGATAGTTATCCAAAAAAGTGCAGAAATAATGTCCATGTTTGACTCCTTCTAAAAACCTTCATTTCTTTTAGTTTACATTAGCTCTGCACTCTCTGTCTAGAAATATAGACGGATATCTGACTCATTATTTTTTCGGATGAAAGATAACAGGTGAATTTCTATAAAGTATCAGCATGACGATCATAGTCACAAATCCGGTCACCAGCATACTTAAACCGTTCATAACGAGTGAAAACAATACCGCACTCATTCCCCAGAGAGCATAATCCCCCCAGAAGATCCACCCGGCGATAAAATGCCAGAAATAGCGTCCTAGAGCTCCGAAAAAGACGGCGACGAGAATGTAAAATTGAACAGTTTTGTGATTATTTAAAGAAATATT
Organism: Alkalibacterium putridalgicola; assembly: GCF_900109825.1. Lineage (GTDB taxonomy): Bacteria > Bacillota > Bacilli > Lactobacillales > Carnobacteriaceae_A > Alkalibacterium > Alkalibacterium putridalgicola. The sequence continues at coordinate 143,253 of NZ_FOBL01000001.1, forward strand.
CTTCAGTATGTCTTTACTGTAGAAGCCGGCCAGTCCAACAAAGGCATAAGCCAGCGTATATTCGATCATGACCTGATAAATATTCAGCATGTATACTGAACCAGTGACAAAATGCAGAAGCCCCCAAAGAAAACCAGCATACAGGCCCGGTACGAGTCCTCTTCTGATCGCATAGAATGTCAGTGGAATCATTCCTAGAGAGACACTGAATGATGATCCGATACCTGTTGGAATAAATGATAAAACCATCGCTATCGCGGCAAATAATGTCCCTTCCAAATAAATACGCAGTTTTCTGTTTTGCATAAAAAATCTCCTCCATAGTCTATAACTGAACTAGGAGGAGATTTCAGGCTTACCTGAGCTCGAAACTCAGAAGCTTTAGTTCTCACATCAAGTACTCTTCCTGCGCACGCATTAACGTACAGGTTCAAAGGGTCTAAACTTTCAGTTCACTCTCAGTCAATATCATTGACTCCCCTAGTACAGTATGATTATTTAATTAAATTTATCTGTTGAAGCGTCTGTTCTGATTGACTTCCATGATAACAGGAAGAATGATCGGACGTCTCTTTGTTTTTTTCCATAAATGACTATTCAATGCTTCACGGATATCATGTTTGATCGAACCCCAGTCGAAGTCATTGTGCTTGAGGTTCTTCTTCACGATGTCTTTAACAATGTCAGAAGATTCGTCTATCAAGTCCTGACTTTCCTTAACAAAGACGAAGCCTCTTGTAACAATATGCGGATTTGAGACGATTTTCTGTTTCTTGCGGTCGATCGTCACTACGGCAACAAAGATCCCGTCTTCAGACAACAGACGTCTGTCACGCAGGACGATATTTCCGATATCCCCGATGCCGATACCATCGATCAGTGTGTTATCTGCAGATACTTGTCCACTTTGAGTCATTTTATTTTTAGAATAGCTTACAACGTCCCCGTTGCTCAAGATGAAGATGTTCTGATAAGGAATACCTGTTTCATGAGCTAAATCGGCATGCGCAGCCAGCATTCTATACTCACCCTGGATAGGAATGAAATAGGTCGGTTTCAGCAGGTTGATCATTAACTGCAGATCATTTGGCGTGGCATGTCCAGAAGCTTTCAAATTATCTGAAATCTGTTTCACCGTAGCTCCTGCACGGTAGATCAAGTTTTCAGTTTCTGCAACCATCACTTCCATTGCTATAGAAGGACTTGTCGCAATAAAAATCAGATCCCCCTCTTTAATGTTGACTTGAGGGTGGCTGCCTGCGGCCATACGATTGAGGGTTTTGATCGGTTCACCTGCAGCTCCCGTTTCAAGAACCAGCACCCGATCATCATCATATTTACCGATCTGGTCGACCGGTACGATCAGGTCTTCATCCGGCAGTGTCAGTTTATTCAACTTCATAGCTGTTTCAAGTATAGCTTCAAGATTCTTTCCGGTTATAAACACTTTTCGATCGGAGCGATGTGCCGCATTCAATACCTGCTGGATACGCAGAATGTTACTGGCTACAGCCGCTACAATGATCCTGCCTTCAGTGTTCTGGAATGTATCCAGAACTTCTTCCTGAACCTTTTTCTCAGAAACGTTTTCATATGGGCTTTCTGCTTCTCCCGAATCACTCAGCAGTGCGAGGACGCCTTCTTTACCTAAATCGGCTATTTGAGACAAATCGCTGCTGTACATATCCTGGGCACTTTGATCAAACTTAAAGTTACCGGTGTAGACGATGTTTCCTTCTTCAGTCTGCACAGCGATCCCCATAGAGTCGGGAATAGTATGTGTTGTACGGAAGAATTTGACCAGCGTACCGTTAAAATCGATTTCCGTTTTCTCATCAATGACGTGATAGTCATCAAATGAGGGGGTCAGGCTCGATTCATTCACAAATAATTTAGCCAGTTCGATCGTCAGTTCTGAACCGAATACAGGTACTTCAAATAAATCAAGGAAATAAGGCAGTGCTCCGATAGCATCTTCGTGGCCATGTGTCAGAAAGACACCGGCTATTCTGTCTTTATTCTCTTCTAAATAACTAAAATCAGGAATAACGGCATCGATACCGAAAAGTTCATCTTCCGGATAAATCAGACCGCAGTCAAGGACAAAGATATCCTCTCCCGATTCCACAACGTATAAGTTTTTACCATTTTCTCTTACTCCTCCAAGAGGAATAATTTTTATATTACTCACTATTTTTTCCACCTCTAAAAAGCTTTTTCAGCTTGTTTTATTTATAGTTTTTTTCACCTATGTATTGCCCGTTCGTTCACACTCGTATTTAAAGTATAGCACAGATAGGGTCATTTTCATACTCCGAGGCTATTTCAGTTCTTCACTACTTACAATACAGATAAATCTCGTTAGCATCTGTGAGTGAAACTCTGCCTCCCTTATCCTCCGCTCTCCAAATGCCCCTTCACTTCTGATAGAATATATACAAGACCCGAAAATCCTGAATCTGTTTTTATAGATATTATTATTAAGGAGACCCAAAGACATGACTTTTAAACAAGATATTATCGATGCGCTGACCTTAGCCTATCCACAGATACTTACATTTGAGAACTTGGCCAGTGAGCTCATGGCAAGCCAGGAAAGGGTAGTGCAGTCTGTTACTGAGCTGCAGGAGCAAAATTATCCGATCAGCACACAAGGTAAAGACATTCATTTAGCTTATCCCCTGCTCTCCGTTCCGGCCATTTTAAAGCAGCTGGAGACTGATTTTATAGGTAAACCTGTTCAGCTGCACGCCAGGATGGACTCAACGAACAGCTACGCAAAAGAAAATCTGACAGATCTGATAAACGGGGAAATCATCCTGGCACATGAACAGACTGCCGGTAAAGGACGACTGGGCCGGAACTGGACATCTCCTGCGGGTGCCAGTATTTCCTTATCGCTCGTCCTGAAATCGGATATTCCTTTTGAAAGGATTCCACTGCTTACCCAGCTGACAGCTGCCTCACTTGTAAAAGCACTGGACGCATGGGCTGATGTGCAAATCAAATGGCCGAACGATATTATTCTGAACAACAAAAAAATAGCCGGTGTCTTAGTAGAGACTGAATTTTCCGGCCGTTCTCTTAACGGTATCGTTATTGGGATCGGGATCAATACAAACGTGGATCAAATGGACATACCGGAAGACCTGCAGAGTAAGGCAACCTCGATCAGAGAAGAAAAGGCTGGAGAGACCGATCCCAATAAGCTGGTAGCCCGTTTTCTAAAACATTTCGAAAATTTCTATGTAGCTTTCCTGGGTTCTCAGCATACTGAACCTTTCTTATCTATCTGCCGAGAGCAGTCTGTCCTGATCGGAAAAGATTATTGGATCATAGATAAAGAACAAAAAAGAAAAGCGTCTATCAGAACGATCGATCCAACAGGCGGGCTTGTCGTGACCTATCACGATACAAATAAAACAGAAGTCATCACCTCTTCTGATCTCTCCATTCGTGGAGAACACACCTATGTTTAGTATGTGAAAACCAGCAGACAGTCTTTGCTGAGCTGGATTTCTTCATTTTTTTAAAGACTGGCAGCGATTATTATCAAAACCAGCTGGTGCAGCGGGTAATAAACATAAAAAAAGTATCTAGGCAGTTTAGGAAGTTTCAACCCTTTGTCCATGACTAAAAGTGGAAGGGAAAACAGAGAAAAGAGCTGGATCGATGCCCCTACAAGCAGTTGTGTCAGCGCTGCAAGGCCAGTCCCCTGAAGCCAGCTGCGTTCTTTCAGCCAGTATATGCTCCATCCGAACAAAAACCCGTAGATACTGTACTCAGCAAACACACTTAACAAAGCGAACACCAAAGCAAACTTTTTAAATCTCAACGATAAAGAAAATAAAGCTAGTAAGAAGAGCACATTGACAGTATTTGGAGTAATTGGCATGGACAGGATCCCAAGCAGGATCAATCGAAATATATAGCTTCCATAGTGATGTGTCCGTCTCGTTCCTTCTATCGTACTGTAGAGAAAACAAGGAAATGCGATGCGGCCGATAATACGTAATAGCAGCAGATTCGGAAGTAAAAAATACCCAATATGATCGATAGTCATTGTGAGTATGCCTACCCATTTTATTGTATTCAACTTGTGACTAAACGTTTTATCCACACTCTCTACTCCTTTTGTATCATTTTTTGCCCGTACTGTCTGTACCATCTGTTCTATTTAATACTTTATAGTAAAAGAACCGGAAAAACAAAAAGCATGTCTCCCGTTCAATGAGAGACATGCTTTTTCTGCTTACTGTAGAAAATTATTTATTATCTTTTTCTTCTTGTTCTGCCAGAACAGCTTTACGTGATAAGTTGACTCGACCGCGATTATCGATCTCTGTTACTTTAACATCAAGTTTGTCACCGACAGAAATGACATCCGAAACATTTTTGATGTACTTGTCTGACAATTCAGATACATGGACCAAGCCATCTGTACCTTTGATGATTTCGACAAATGCCCCAAAGTTTTCGATACGCTTAACTGTACCGGAATACACTTTACCGACTTCGACTTCTTCTGTCAGTTCTTCGATGATCGTTATGGCACGTTTGATTGCTTCGGCATCTTGACCGTAGATCGAGACATTGCCTTCTTCATCGATATCGATTTTAACACCTGTTTCATCGATGATGCCATTGATGGTTTCTCCACCTTTACCAATGACCACTTTGATTTGAGCCGGCTTGATCTTGATCGATTCGATCTTAGGCGCATACTGACTCAACTCAGAACGCGGTGCGTCGATCGTTGCTTCAAGATTGTCCAGGATCTCAAGTCTTGCTTTTTTAGCTTGAACTAAAGCTTCCTCAAGGATCTCTTTCGTGATCCCTTCGATTTTGATATCCATCTGCAGGGCAGTGATTCCCTGACGGGTACCGGCTACTTTAAAGTCCATATCCCCCAGGTGATCTTCCAGTCCCTGAATGTCGGTCAAGACAGTGTAATTATCTCCCTCCATCACAAGTCCCATGGCAATACCGCCGACTGGTGCTTTGATCGGAACACCTGCATCCATCAGTGCCAGCGTACCAGCACAGATACTTGCCTGAGATGATGATCCGTTGGATTCAAGCACCTCAGCTACTAAACGAATGGTATATGGGAAATCTTCTTCGTTAGGAATGATCGGCAGCAAGGCACGTTCTCCTAAAGCCCCATGTCCGATTTCTCGACGCCCCGGTCCTCTGACTGGACCTGTTTCTCCGACAGAGTAGTTCGGGAAGTTATAGTGATGCATGAAATGTTTGCTGTCTTCGCTGCTTAATCCGTCGATGTGCTGATGTTCTGTCAGCGGTGCAAGCGTTGCGACAGACAATGCCTGAGTCTGACCTCTGGTAAACAGACCTGAACCATGGACACGCGGCAGTATCGTTACTTCTGAATCAAGCGGTCTGATTTCATCCACTTTACGACCATCTGGACGTGTATTTTCTTCAGTGATCAGACGACGCACTTCATCTTTTTCCATACCATTGATGATCGCTTTGACATCCTTGATGACAGCTTCATAATCCGGTGCATCCATATATTCGCTTTCGTACTTCTCAACGATTACATTTTTAAGCGCTTCTGTTTTTTCAGCACGTTCCTGCTTGTCAAAAGTCTGGATCGCTTCTTTCATCTTGTCATTATATTCATTGACGATTTCATTTTTTAATTCCTGATCGGGAAGCAGCAATGTTACGTCCATTTTTTCTTTCCCTGCAGCTGCAACGACTTCTTCCTGGAAGGCAACCAATTCTTTGATTGCTTCGTGTCCGAACAGTAAAGCTTCCAGCATGTCTTCTTCAGCAACCTGATCCGCGCCACTTTCCACCATGTTGATGGCATCTTTTGTTCCGGCAACAGTCAGCTGGATATCTGATTCATTCATTTGCTCTTCTGACGGGTTGATGATGAATTCGCCATCGATACGTCCGACATTAACGCCGGCAATAGGACCGTTGAACGGAATATCTGATACGCATAATGCCAGTGATGAACCGAACATTGCTGTCATTTCAGGAGAATTGTCCGGGTTGACAGACAATACAGTATTCATGACCTGCACTTCGTTACGGAAACCTTCGGCGAACATTGGACGGATCGGTCTGTCGATCAGACGCGCAGTCAATGTGGCGTTTTCAGATGGTCTTCCTTCACGTTTTATGAATCCTCCAGGTATCTTTCCGACAGAATACATTTTTTCTTCGTAATTCACCATCAGCGGGAAGAATGGCAGGGTACTGGCTTTCTTGCTTGCCACTGCAGCAGTTAAAACCACAGTGTCTTCATAGCGGACGAGAACGGCTCCGTTAGCCTGTTTTGCCATTTGGCCGATCTCAACAGTTAATTTACGTCCACCGAGTTCAGTTGTGAAAACTTTTTTTTCAGTCATTCATTTCTCTCCTTCATTTTGACAGGAAGCCGTATCTACTAAACAAACGTCATTTTTCTGACGATTCAGACTCATCACGTTTGGTTAGTAGTATGACAGGCATCCTGATCTTTTTTATAAATAAAGCGAGATTCCATAGAATCCCGCTTTGTATTTATCATAAATATTAAACATGACTTCACTTATATGAATAAGCAGCCCTGCTTAAGATATAAATTAACGACGTAAACCAAGTCTTTGGATCAATTCACGGTAACGCGTGATGTCTTTGTTACGTAAATAAGCCAACAGGTTACGACGGTGACCAATTTTTTTCATTAGTCCGCGCATTGAATGAAAATCTTTTTTGTGTGTTTTTGCGTGTTCATTCAATTCATTAATATCAGCAGTTAAAACTGCGATCTGCACTTCCGGAGAACCAGTGTCTCCTTCGTGACGGGCATATTCATTAATGATTTCATTTTTTCTTTCTTTTGAAATTGCCATTTTTTTCCACCTCTTTCCGTATTGTGAATCCTGTTACTGAGTAGGCGCTGGTGATGCGGCAAACCAAGTAACGGTCTGTGCGTCATGCACACTCTAAAGAGTACACTAGTCCTGAGGAAAAATCAAGTGATTTCACCGGTAAACATACAGAAGTCTGTTCAGATTCTACTTCATATATTTCGTTTTCAGTTCCATGACGACATCTCTTAAATCTGCGGCCTTCTCAAAGTTAAGATCCTTGGCTGCCTCTTTCATCTCAAGTTCGATCGTTTCAATAAGTTCCATTCTTTCTCTTCTGGATAAGTTTTTGATCGTTTCTTCCGACAGATCTTTTTCCTCTTCATCCACAGCAGTCGTGATCTTAATAAGATCCCGTACTTCTTTTTTGATGGTCGTCGGGGTGATGCCGTGTTTTTCGTTATATTCTTCCTGGATGGCACGGCGCCTTTCTGTTTCATCAATCGCATTGCGCATAGAATCAGTGATATGATCCGCATACATGATGACCCGGCCATTCTCGTTACGTGCGGCACGTCCCATGGTCTGTATCAGCGCACGTGAACTTCTGAGGAACCCTTCTTTATCAGCATCCAAAATCGTGACCAGCGAGACTTCCGGCACGTCCAGCCCTTCTCGCAGCAAGTTGATACCGATCAGCACATCAAATTTACCTACGCGAAGGTCACGGATGATCTGTGTCCGCTCCAGCGTCTTGACATCACTGTGCAGATACTGGACTTTTATCCCCACTTCTTTCAGATAATCCGTTAAGTCTTCTGACATTTTTTTGGTCAGGGTCGTGATAAACACCCGCTCGTTCTTCTCGATACGCTTGTTTATTTCTTCGATGATATCATCGATCTGTCCCTTGATAGGTCTGACTTCAACGATCGGATCCAGCAAGCCTGTCGGACGGATGATCTGTTCCACGACCTGGCTCGAACGGCTCATTTCGTATTCGGCCGGCGTAGCTGAAATATAAGTGATCTGTGGTACTCGTTCTTCAAACTCTTCCAGACGCAGCGGTCGATTATCGAGTGCGCTCGGCAATCTGAATCCGTGATCGATCAGCTGCTGTTTACGGGCTCTGTCCCCTTTATACATGCCCCGTATCTGCGGCATGGTCATATGGGATTCATCGATGATGAAAAGCGAGTCTTCTGGAAAGAAGTCCAGCAGTGTATAAGGTGATTCTCCCGGCTTCCGTCCGTCGAGATGTCTGGAATAGTTTTCTATCCCGGAACAGTAGCCCATTTCCATCATCATTTCAATGTCATAATTCGTCCGCTGTTCGAGCCGCTGTGCTTCCAGAAGCTTGTTTTCTTTATGAAGTTCTTCAAGCCTGTCCTTTAATTCAGCCTGGATCGATTCAATAGCAGACCGTGTCTGTTCATCGTTTGATACAAAGTGAGTCGCAGGGAAAATCGCTGCATGAGCAAGATCCGCTTTGACTTCACCTGTCAGAACATCCACTTCCCTGATCCTGTCGATCTCATCACCGAAAAACTCGACACGTATCGCTTCGCTCTCCCTGGAGGCCAGGAATATCTCGACAATATCCCCGCGCACTCTGAACCGACCACGCTGAAAATCGATATCATTGCGTTCGAACTGCATGTCCACCAGTCGGCGCAATAAGTCCTCTCTGCTGATCTCCATCCCTGATCGTAATGAAAGGACATGTTCCTCGTAATCTTTCGGATTAACTAACCCATAGATACAGGACACTGAAGAAACGACGATAACGTCCCGTCGTTCGAGCAGAGAACTGGTGGCAGAGTGCCGCAGCTTGTCGATTTCATCATTGATGCTCGCATCTTTTTCAATAAAGGTATCCGTTGAAGGTACATAGGCTTCCGGCTGATAGTAGTCATAATAACTGACGAAATATTCCACTGCATTGTCGGGGAAAAATTCCTTGAACTCTGTATACAGCTGTCCCGCCAATGTTTTATTATGAGCCATCACCAGCGTTGGTTTATTGACCTGCTGGATGACATTGGACATCGTAAACGTTTTACCTGTTCCGGTGGCGCCAAGAAGTACCTGTTCTTTCTGATCATCCTTGATACCCTTTACCAGCTGCTTGATCGCTTCAGGCTGGTCTCCGCTTGGTTTATATAGCGATTTTAAATTAAAGCTCTGTTCAGCCATTCTAACACTCCTTGTATAAACTAGTCGCTATCAGTTTATCATAAAAAAAGTATTCCCGAAGACTAAGTGTCTTTAGAGAATACTTTTCATACTTATTTAGCTAATTTTTTGCTTAAACGTGATTTATCACGGGCAGCTTTGTTTTCGTGAATTAATCCTTTTGATGAAGCTTTATCGATTGCTTTAACAGCATCTTCATATAAGTCTTTTGCATTGTCAGCATCAGTATCAACAGCTGTTAAGAATTTTTTCTTAGCTGATCTCATAGATGTGACTTGACTTTGGTTAGTTGCTCTTTTTTTCACGTCTTGTCTTTGACGTTTGATTGCTTGATCCATATTTGGCATTGTAAAACACTCCTTATTTAGTAAACATATAGTTGGAATTAAATGGTTACTGTAACTAAACAGCACTATCTAGACCATGTGAGTTGATTAGTTCAACATTCTCCATTTTACATCACATGACTTATATTTTCAATGAAAACTTTTGCTCATTTCAGGTTTATTCCGTCATTGTGGAAAATTTCCATATAAAGAGTTCGATCTGCATCTCTGCGTTCACTTTCCCGCTCTTGATTTCGTAGTCTGCAGTAATCAGATAGCGATGCGCTTGTGACAGGATCTCCTGCTTGAATCTTTTCTCCGTCTGCAATGCCAGCTTGACACGATAGGGGTGTATTTTTAGTATACCTGCTATATCAGCCTGCTGGTATCCTTTTTTCCGTAAAATCTTTACCTGCAGCAGTAATCTGAACTGACTGATCATTAAAGCAAGGATTTTTATTGGATCCTCTTTCTGATGGAGAAGATCCTGATAAAGTTCTATTGACTGTTTGACATTTTTCTTCAATACCCTTTCATTCAGCTCAAAGATATTCTGCTCCAGCGATTTCGATACCAGTTTGTCGATCGACTCCATGCTGATTTCTTTGTCTTCTATGTGATATACCATCAGCTTGTCCAGTTCATTTTTAGCTTTTGACAGATTCCTATCTGTCAACTGCAGCAGCCGCTCAAAAGATTCTCTGGACATACTGTATCCGCTGCTCTGGCAGTAACTTTTCAGATAGTCAGCTGTATCCTTCTCAGATGCCGGGGTCACATCGATGACTTCGGCTGATTTCAAAAGGGTTTTAGTCACTTTCTTTCGTTTATCCAGCTTATCGTAAGGAGCAATAAAAACGAGTATGGAGAAGTCCGATGGATCATTCAAGTAGTTCTCCACCAGTGACGGCGTGTGTTTAACAGCCGCTGAGACTTTCTTTCCGGTAAAGATATAGCTTGAATGAACGAAGATAAGTTTCTTCCCGCCGAAAAAAGGAAAACTTTCGGCTTCAAATATCACATCGTCTATACTGGTCTCGGTGAGATCAAAATGCATGATATTCATGTCATCTTCCTGACCGGCCCGGATCGTCTCAGTCAAAGAAGCCGTCACCTCTTCTATCAGCATTCTTTCAGTGCCGATTACAGCATAAACAGGCTTCAGCTGTCCTTTTTTTATTTTATCGATCTGTTTTAATACGGTTTTCATCTCATTCTCCTCTTTGTCCTCTTTTCTGTTCAAAAGAAAACAGGTAACTGTCTATAATTACTAATGGATACTGGTCTGTGAATCTATATCTGACTGCTCCATTAGTGTCTGTCCGATAAATGTTAATATCCCGATCTCTTAGCTTCTCAGTTACATTATCATGCGGGTGCCCGTATCTGTTAGACTTGCCGGCGGAAATCCAGGCTGTTTCAGGCCTGAGCTGATTGATAAATCCATCGTGGGAGGATGTCTGACTTCCGTGATGGCCGACTTTCAAAATATCAGCCGTCATATTCGGATATTTTTCCAGCAGGACTTTTTCACCTTCAGCTTCCAAGTCACCCGTAAAAAGCCACGTTTTTCTGCCGATCAACCCGTACAGGACCAATGAACTGTCATTTTTTGAAGCAGTTGTCATTTCTTCATTAGACAGGACGGCGAATGTGTTTTTCGGAAGATAGATGCCGCTGCCTTCAGCTGCTTCTTTGATTACAGTGCCAAATTTGACGATAGAAGAAAACTGACTCTGAAAATTTTCCTCCAGAAAGGTGGTTTTAGCGGAAACCACTTGTTCTGTGCGCATATGGCTGATGATATCCATCATCGCTCCATAATGGTCTATATCCGGATGTGTAATAATAATGGATTGCAGTTTATGTACTCCTTCTGATTTTAGCACAGGCAGGATGATATTTTCACCCACATTAAATATTTTTTCCCTATTTTGCCATTCTTCGACCGGAAATTCTGCTTGTCCGCCGGTATCAATGAGATAATTCCCTCTCCCCCAGGGTTCTTTTATCAGGATGGCTTCTCCCTGACCCACATCGATCATTAGAACTTGTCCTAAAGGTGAAAACCTGACAGAAAGCACACATATGATTATGCCGATAACGGGAAAAGGAAGAAATCTTTTCGGTCTATTCTTTTCGATCATTACGAGTAACACTAAAATGAATAAAGCCAGCAGAAAATAGGCTGCCTGTGAGAGTCTCCCGGTAACGAAAGTAAAAGTCAGACTCGATGCAGTCTCACTGACAATGGTTTCCATGGCAGTTATCAGCTTATCTATCATAAATAGGATGCCTTCAAAGATTAAAGAACTGGGGATCAGTAACGAGAGCAAGAGACTGACTATCAGCAGCGGCAACAGCAGACTGCCCACCAAAGGAATGAACAGACTGTTCAAAACAAGGACACCCCAGGAAAACTCATAAAAATGATAACTTAATACGGGGATGGAGGAGACAAGCAGCAGAAGATTCATAGTCACATATGTCTCCACTTTAGTCCCTTGTTTAAAAAAAGGCTGATGTGCCAGTACAATAATCATAAAACTTATAAGATAGCTTAATTGAAAACCGATCATATACAGACTGTATGGCTGAATGAAAAGAGTCAGGATCAGCATCATAGACCAGCTGTCTAGTGCTGTCACCGTCAGATTCAGTTTGTCCCCTAACAGTTTTAGCCAGGCCTGGCCTACAGCTCTGAAGACACTCACCCCAAAGCCTGTCGCTATGCCATAAAGCGGCAGGATCAGTATAAGACTTGAAGCCGTGGCCTCCTTGCTTATTCTCATCCTCAAAAGCGAAAGCCGTATCAAATCGATCAGAAAAACGACATGGAGCCCGGAAATACTCAGCAGATGCACGATTCCTAATTCTTTAAAGGAATCCATGACATCGCTCGAGAATGAACGTTTATCAGCAAACAAGAGGGTCTTGGTATAAGCGCTCGTCTTCGGTGTCAATGTACGATCAATGTGCGATAGTATCTCTTGTCTAAAGGAATCGAATACATACACATCCCTTGGTTTTTCCTGTTCGTGTTCCCAAACAGCAAGTTCGGAAGCTTTTAGTATATTAAAGATTTTTTTACTTTTCAGATACGTCCCATAATTAAACTGGTTAAAGTTAGAAGGTTCCTCAGGTATCGACAGAATACCTTTAATGGCGGCACTTTTAGGAATCGATGCAGCCAGTCGATGCTTTTCACCTTCGCTCTTAATGTAATAGATTACTTTGACTTTTTCACGGACACTGTCCTGCTGAATCAGACCTTCAAATTCCAACTTATCTCCGTCAACTTTCCAGCTGGTTTCTTTCACAGCCACACTTACCCATTCATTCTCAGACAGAGTTATGGAAGAGCCAGTCGGATAGAAATAAGCAAATCTCACACTGAATAATAGCGTCACTAAAATGGAGACGATAAGGAGGACACCGTTCTTTTGGATGAGCACTCTCAGCCAGATAAAAGCTGTCACTATCAGCACTGGCAGAGTATATCCACTGCTTATACCTGCCGCGACAGACAAGAGTGACAACGCGATAAAAATCAGTTTTCCTGTAAACATCTAGATGTCTTATTTCTTTTACTGATATTTGTAGATACCTGTATTTTTATACTGCTGCCTTTTCCTCTATTCATAATTTAAACCACCCGTCTTGAAAAATATTTCAACAGCATGCTATTTAATCAGCTTTTATCATTTCTTTTATTCGTTCAAACGTTTTTTCTCCTATACCGGACACGTTCACCAGTTCTTCTCTTGACTTAAATGGACCGTTCGTCTCTCTATACTTAATGATTTCCGCCGCTTTACTCGGACCAATGCCATCCAACTGAAGCATCTCTGTTTCATCTGCTGAATTGATATCAATAATAGTTTCTTTTGTCAGATGATTTTCAGACATGCCGGACAACTGTGTCGTTTCCTCGCCCGTTGCCGGTATATAGACATACATTTCATCTACCAGTAGCTGTGCAAAATTAATAGTCTTAGAATCGGCTTCTTCTGTCAGACCACCTGCCGCCTCTACTGCATCGATCACGCGCTGTTCTGCATTGAGAGAAAAAACCCCCGGATACTTTACAGCCCCTTTCACATCAACGACTACAGTCACTGTTTCCTGTGATTTCCCCTCCTGATGCAGGAGCTCTTCATTTTCTTCTTTCTCCTCTTCCTCAGGCATCTGAGAAGGATTTTCCATCAACGACTCCAATAAGACAGTATCTGCCGTTTCATCACCCTCATCAGAATCTGATAACACCCCGAAATAACCAATTAAAAGTATCCCGATAACGAGAATGCCTATACTTATTTCCTTAACGTATCTGATTTGCTTCATGTCTTGTCGAACCCCTCCTTCAACTCCTCACCTATTATATTATCCAAAAAAATAAAAACTCACTTTAAAACTCTGATCAAAATACAATTTTATTGCGTCATTAAATAATGACTTAGGAATGCTCTGATTATATTGATACATGAACGCTAGACTGGCTACTTAAAGTATACAGATCTTAGAAAAAAACGAAGAGGCAAGGATATTAGTCCCTACCTCTTCGTATTATTATTTAATCGATATTATTTAGATATTCAATAGCATCACTGATGTGGTCAACAGGTACGATCTCCATATCTGTGTTAATGTCTTCTGCTGCTTCGAGTGCCGTTTCATAATTCGATTGCAGATCAGGATACTCTTCCAGTACCTGACTGTCGATTTCATCATCCGGAGCAAAGAAAACGGCAGCTCCTTCTTCATGTGCAGCTACAACTTTCTTGTCAATTCCTCCTATGCGGCCAACATCACCATTTTCAGCAATAGTGCCCGTTCCGGCAACTACCAGATCGCTGTCAAAGTCTTCAACAAGCATTTTATAAATTTGCAGCGAGAACATCAGTCCAGCTGAGGGGCCACCGATATTCCCAGCATCTATTGAAACCTCTGGAGATGTCGTAACTGAAGATTGCGTCACCAGCGTAATGCCGATACCCGGATTACCAGTTTCCTCGATCAAAATCAGTTCGCCACTCACTTGGGTCGTCTCTCCGCTTCTGACAACAGTGAGGGTAACTTCATCTCCCACAGACTGCTGGCTGATATACTCGATGAACCCGTCTGTGTTCTCAAAAGATTCTCCATTGATTTCAGAAATACTGTCCCCCATCTCCAGCTCATCATAGAAGTTGGATTCCGGAGACACCGACATCACATAAACTCCTTCATATTCTATATCATAAGGTAACTCAGCTGCATTAAATGCTGCGGCTTTAGCTGTGTCAATGGAATAATCCATGTAATACTGCTGTAGCATACGATAATCATCATAATCATCATAACTGCCAAGCATATCTGCTTCGCTAACTCCGGAATGATAGGGTAAAAACTGAAAGAGCGAAGAAAACGGCGTAGCTCTGAAAACCTCAATGGTCGTCAGCATATACTGACTGTCTGAGCCATCTGTTTGTCCATCTACCTCTACTTTATCGTTAATGACCACAGCACTTCCGGGTCTTTCGATAAAATATGGAATAGGCAGAAAAAATAAAAGATAAACGGCCAGTCCCAGAAGAAATGTTTTTAAAATAAATCGTTTCTTATTCACTTGTTTTTATCCACCTTCATCATTGCTTTCTTCAATCTATCCTCTACACCGCTGGGCACAAGTTGGTGTACATCGCCTCCGTAAAAGGCGATTTCTTTCACCATGGTCGAACTGATGGACTGGTACTTTGCATCAGAAATCAGACAAAGGGTCTCGATACCCTCATCCATGAGAGAATTCAGATCGGCTATATCCCGTTCATATTCAAAATCCTTTACGGATCGGATACCTCGAATCAGCAGTCTGGCATTTTTTTCTCTTGCCAGTTTAACGGTCAATCCATCATGGGCAATGATCTGACAGTTTTCAATATTCCTGTCCAGCAAACTGTCTTTAACCATTGAGAGCCGTTCTTCTTCAGAAAACAAATAGTTTTTTGCCGTACTCGCACTTACCACGACGATCAGCTCATCCACCAGGTCTGCTGCTCTTTCCATAATATTCAAATGACCATACGTCAACGGATCAAAGCTTCCTACATACAGGGCTCTTTTCATTCGGCGGCCACCTTTTCATACAGAGAAATGCGCGTGGTACCATATATCTTATCTTTTATAAATCTCAGAGTTGGGGCATCGAAGTCCAGCGACACGTCTTTATCTGTTTCACACACTATGACAGCACGATCATTCACTAACTGGTAGTCAAGAATCTGTTTCACTACCTGTTCCAGCTCTTGTCTGCCATAAGGAGGATCAAGCAGCACCAGATCGAAAGATTCCCCAAGCTGTCTAAGATTTTCCAGAGCCTGAGTATCCTTTTTCTTCCAGACAATAAATTTTTCCTGCTCTTTCGTTATCTTGACATTCTCATTGATCGTCTTTATTGACTGGTGGCTGTGATCGACTAGATACGCTTTCTTCATACCTCTCGATACCGCTTCGATCCCAAGAGCCCCGCTTCCCGAATAAAGATCCAGAGCATGACCGCCGTCAAAATACGGACCGATCATGTGGAATAAGGATTCTTTCACTTTATCTGTAGTAGGACGGGTACTCTGACCGGGAACAGCTTTGAGTCTTCTACCCCCGAATTCTCCTGATATAATTCTCATGCACGATCACCCTTCACTATTATTTAAACATACTGCCCAACATATTATCTTCATCTTCTTTTTCTGATAATGCTGCAACTTCATCCAAGATGCCGTCAAAAGTATTTGGCAGGTCACATCGATAAGACTCTTCAACCTTTCTCACGAAATGCTGTTTTGCGATCGTGCCGGCGGTTGCTTCCATATCCTCCCGGTTCACATAAATGATTGCATAGTTCATACTTTTCGACACATAATGGACAAGACCATAACGCTTTAACTTGTTTACATATTTTGTGGTATACAGCCAGACAACTAATCCGGCTCTGGTGCTTTTTTCCTGTTCCAAGTTTTTCACCTTCTTCTGTTTTTTTCATTATAACAAAAAGTCCCTCCACACGAGAGGGACTTTTAATCTGTTTCACTCTTTTTAGTTGGAATTAAAAGCGTCTGTGTATAAATCATTTAAATGTTTTTCTAAAGAACTCAACATTAAATGTCCTTCTTCTTCATCCATCATGCCCATAGCGATCGCAAACTCCACTTTTTTTGAAAAACCAAACATTTGGGTATCAATGACTTCTTCAAAAGCAGGGCAAGCAACACACAAATGCTGCTGGTTTTCGATCAAAGAAGCTATTTTTCTAGCGTCTTCATTTAAAACGTCTTTAGCAAGAGCAATCTGTAATTGATCCATAAGTCTATCCTTCCTCAAACTATTTCCATCGCTTTCTTTTTACAAGTATATCATAACTGTACTGAGTTGAAAATATAAAAGAAATGAGATGAGATTCAGTTCAAATTCAATAGCTTACAGTGAACGTTTCGCTGCTTTCTCACGTTCGTTTTTATTCAAGATTTTCTTTCTTAATCGGATAGATTCAGGTGTAACTTCGCAATATTCGTCATCAGCTAAGAATTCCAAAGATTCTTCAAGTGTCATGATGCGCGGACGTTTGATAACATTAGTCTGATCTTTATTTGCAGAACGGACATTCGTCTTCTGTTTTTCTTTAGTGACGTTAACAGCTATATCTGTATCTCTGTTATGCTGCCCGACGATCATCCCTTCATAAACTTCTGTACCAGGTTCTACGAAGATGACTCCACGGTCTTCCAGATTCATAATACTATAGGTCGTTGCTGCACCGTTTTCCATAGAAACCAACGCACCATAACGACGTTCACCAGTCTTACCTTGTGCCAACGGTAAATACTGATCAAAGGTGTGGTTCATGATACCATAGCCACGAGTCAGAGATAAGAAATCATTTGTGAAACCGATCAAACCACGAGCAGGCGCCAGGAATATCAAACGAACCTGTCCATTTCCAGTATGGATCATGTCCTGCATTTCACCTTTACGCTGGCTCAAGTTCTCAATAACTGAACCCATGTACTCTTCGGGTGTGTCGATTTGTACACGTTCAAATGGTTCACATTTTACACCATCAATTTCCTTAACGATAACTTCAGGCTTGGATACCTGTAACTCAAAGCCTTCACGACGCAGATTCTCGATCAGGATAGATAAGTGTAACTCACCTCGTCCAGAAACGATCCACGCATCAGGAGATTCAGTTTGTTCTACACGAAGTGATACATCGGTCTGCAGCTGCATCATTAGACGTTCTTCGATCTTTCTTGATGTTACCCATTTACCTTCTCGGCCTGCAAACGGTGAGTTATTCACTAAGAAAGTCATTTGTAACGTTGGCTCATCGATGTGAAGAATAGGCAACGGATCTACATGGTCTGCAGGTGTCACTGTTTCTCCAACGAAAATGTCTTCAAATCCTGAAACAGCAATTAAATCTCCGGCTTTAGCTTCTTCGATTTCTACACGATCGAGTCCAAAGAAACCAAACAGTTTTGTTACACGGAAATTCTTGGTTGACCCGTCCAGTTTACTTAACGTAACGTTGTCTCCAACTTTTATTTTCCCTCTGAATACACGACCGATACCTATTCTTCCAACGTAGTCATTATAGTCAAGCAATGATACTTGGAATTGTAAAGGTTCGTCACTGTTATCCACAGGGGCAGGAATTTCTTTTAAAATACTTTCAAAGATAGGCTCCATCGTGTCCTGCTGATCTGCCGGGTCGTCTGAAAGGCTGCTTGTCCCATTGATTGCAGAAGCGTAAACAACCGGGAATTCCAGCTGATCTTCATCTGCGTCTAACTCAATAAGCAGGTCTACAACTTCGTCAACGACTTCTGCTGGTCGAGCAGTATCTTTATCAATTTTGTTAACAACAACAATCGGTCTCAATTTCATTTCCAGCGCTTTTTTTAGAACAAAACGTGTCTGAGGCATCGTTCCTTCGTAAGCATCTACGACAAGAATAACACCGTCGACCATTTTCATGATACGTTCCACTTCTCCACCGAAGTCGGCATGTCCTGGTGTGTCCAGAATGTTGATGTTGTGGTCCTTATATTTAACAGCTGTATTTTTAGCCAGTATCGTGATGCCACGTTCTTTTTCCAGATCATTATTATCCATGGCTCTTTCACTTAATTCACCATGAGCATCCAACGTATCAGACTGTTTCAGCAACTCGTCAACCAGCGTCGTTTTACCATGGTCAACGTGAGCTATTATTGCAATATTTCTTATATCATCTCTTTTTTTCATAATATTCCTCCGAATTCATTACCTTAGAATCTAATTATTTGTTGTCGTTTTCATAGAGCTTTCTTTTATGTTCATCATAAAAAGCACTTATTCTTGATAGATTCACACTCAAGAATAAATGCTCTCCAAATATCCTATATTGTTGCCCCAAGTATTATAACAGTAATACAAACAAAATTACAAGCTATTCCCTCATTATATATTCATAAGCTTCATAATTTCGTCATGAGCTTTTGGAGTCGCAAAAACGATATTGTTATTCTTGAGTAAATCTAATGGTTCATTATTAAATTGAGTAGCTTTCAATCCGAGTTCTTCCATAAATAAAATGCCTGGAGCAATATCCCAAGGCTTTAAGTTCGTAGCGATATAAGCCGCAATACTTCCTTTCGCCACTTCAACTGTCTCAAGCCCGGCAGAACCGACCAGTCTTAAACCTAAACTCTTTCTAGCTATTTTTCTGACTTTATCATATTTGTCTTCAATCATAATACTAGAATTTGTAGCGAGCATACCTTCACTCAAGGATACATTCGCTGGTTCACTTAACAGTTGTTCGTTACAACTGACCCCTTCGCCTTTAATTGCCTTGTACAATTTATTGAGGGTAAGGTCATAGATATAGCTTTGCACCGGTACTCCATCTTCGTAAACAGCTAACATCAAAGCGAAATTTTCGTTCTGAAGTATAAAATTCAATGTTCCATCAATAGGATCCACGAACCAGACTGTCCCGCTCATGTTTTCAACAGCATCTCCGAATCCTTCTTCTCCTAAAATACGATCTTCAGGATAAGCTGAGCGGATTCTTTCAACCAGCTCTTTCTCTACCCACTTGTCCATGTTCGTTACTAAATCATTGGCCGATGTCTTCTGTTCGATTTCCAATTGATTATCTTTTTTTTGAATAATGACCCGACTTATCTCATCGATCCATTTAATGACCGTTTTATCTCTATTCATTCTATTCTCCGACATAATTTCTCCTCATTTCACACATCTTTAATCTAAGTTTAAATGAGTGGACAGCAAATTGCAAAAACAAAGAGATTCCCGGCTTTTAAGCCGAGAATCTCCCGTGTTTACAACCTTACACTTATTACATGTGGATAGGTAAACCTAATGCTGCTTCAGCCGCGTCCATGACAACTTCACCTAATGAAGGATGTCCGTGGATCGTTAAGGCGATATCTTCAGCGTTCATACCACTTTCAATAGCTAAACCAAGCTCAGCTATGATGTCTGATGCACTGATCCCCGCAACTTGAGCACCAACGATGACATTGTCTTCTTTCGTTGTTACTAAACGTACGAAACCTTCAGTAGCGTTAAGAGATAATGCACGACCGTTACCACCAAGTGGGAATTTTGTGACTTTAACATCAAGATCTTTTTCTTTTGCTTCACTTTCAGTGTATCCAACAGATGCGATTTCAGGATCTGTGAAAGCTACGGCTGGAAGTGCGCGGTAATCCACAGCTACTTTTTTACCGGAAATAGCTTCAGCAGCTATTTTAGCTTCATAACTTGCTTTGTGTGCTAAAGCAGGTCCTGGAACGACGTCACCGATAGCATAGATACTATTAATGTTCGTTCTGCCTTGTTCGTTGACTTCAATCAATCCACGGTCACTGACTTTAACACCAGCTTGTTCAAGACCTAATTCATCAGTATTTGGCTTACGTCCTACTGTAACCAATACATAATCCACATCCAGAGATTTTTCTTCTCCATCAGCTTCATACTTAACAGTTACGCCGTTATCTGTAACAGTTGACTCTTTAGCCATTGCGTTAGTAATGATATCTACTCCGCGGTTCTTGAAGTTTTTCTCTACAAGCTTGACCATGTCTTTGTCGAAACCATTCAAGATTGAAGGAAGACCTTCAAGAATCGTGATTTCAGTACCTAAATTGGCATAGACACCCGCTAATTCAGAACCGATGTATCCACCGCCAACGATAGCCATTTTTTTAGGAATCTCAGTCAGATTCAATGCACCGGTAGAGTCTAATACACGGTCACTGAATTTAAATCCTGGAATTTCGATTGGACGGCTGCCTGTTGCGATGATCGCATTGTTGAAGGAATAGGTTTGCGCACTATCTTCTCCCATGACACGCATTGTATTCTCGTCATTAAAGAATGCTTCCCCACGTAAGATCTCTACTTTGTTCTTCTTAAGAAGGCCTTCAACACCTTTAGTCAGTTTATTGACGACTTGAGTGTTTTTCCATTCCTGTGTTTTCGCAAAGTCGATTTCAACATTTTTAGAAGTAACACCGAATACTGTTGAATCAAGTGATTCCTGATACTTATGTCCAGCAGTGATCAATGCTTTTGAAGGAATACATCCAACGTTCAAGCATACGCCACCTATAAATTCTTTCTCTACAATAGCGACTTTCTGTCCCATTTGTGCGGCACGAATAGCTGCCACATATCCACCAGGTCCAGCTCCGACAACTACTGTATCCAGTTCAATTGCGAAATCTCCTACTACCATTTATGATTCACCTTATCCTTCCATTAATAATAACTCAGGATCTGCCAACAGACGTTTTAATTCGTTCATGGCTTTTTGACCTGTTGCACCGTCAATAACACGATGATCGAACACTAACGACAATGCCAACATTGGAGCAGCAACGACTTCTCCTTCGTCATTTACGATTGCTTTTTTAGCGATACGTCCAACACCTAAAATAGCGACTTCTGGATGGTTGATGATCGGCGTGAACCAACCGCCGCCTACTGAACCAATATTAGAAATTGAAATCGATCCGTCTGCCATATCACTTGATTTCAATTTGCCTTCATGTGCTTTAGCGCCTAGTTCTGAAATTTCAGAAGCGATGTTGAACATTGATTTCTTATCAGCATCTGAAACAACCGGAACATAAAGTCCTTGATCAGTATCCGCAGCAATACCGATGTTGAAGTAGTTTTTGTAAACAACTTCATCAGTCGTATCATCGATAGATGAGTTAAGTGCCGGGAATTTCTTCATGACAGCGATGATCGCTTTAACAACATATGGCAAGAAAGTCAATTTAACATCTTGCTCAGCTGCAATCGTCTTGAATTTCGTACGGTGTGCCATCAATTTCGTTACATCTACTTCATCAAACAATGATACAGATGGAATCGTCAAGCTGCTGTTGACCATTGCTTTTGAAATTGCTTTACGGGTCGTTGACATTTTTTCTCTGGTTTCTTCATCAGAACGACCAGATTTAAATGGTTTGACATTAGTGGAAACCGCAGAAGTCGTTCCTTTAGCTTCACTCTGTGAGCTATCTTCAGTAGCAGCTGTTTCTTGAGAAGCTGCAGCTTGTCCGCCACCTTGAAGGAAGTTATCGATATCGTCGCGTGTCGTACGCCCGCCTTTGCCTGATGCTTCTACAAGGCTGATATCAACATCTTTTTCACGTGCATACTGTCTGACAGACGGCATGGCAAGAACGCGTTTGTTAGAATCAGCAGTCTTAACAACATCATCAGAAACACTTGCTTCTGATTGCGCCGGATCTGTTTTTTCAGCGCCGGCTTTAGCTTCTTCAGACGATACTTCTGATTTAGCAGCTGTTTCTTCTGCTGCTTCTTCTGAATCCTCACTGTCACCTTCGTGTCCTTCAGCATCGATCTCAACAATAGGATCACCTACAGAAGCGACTGTTCCTGGTTCTACCAAGAATTTCTTGATCGTTCCATCTACTGGAGAGGCTAGTTCCTCAACTGATTTATCGTTTTGGATTTCAGCAATAGAATCGCCTTCTTCAATGGTGTCTCCTTCAGAAACTAACCAGCTGACGATTTCTCCTTCAGCCATGCCTTCCCCGACATCAGGGAGTTTAAATGTAAAAGCCATTGTAATTTTCTTCCCTTCTAAAATGATTTTACTTTGAATGTGTTCATTCAGTACTGACAGTTAACGTTAATTAAAATTCAACTGTTTCTTTGATTGCTGCAGTAATATCTTTAGCGTTTGGTAACCAGGTGTTCTCGATTTGACCAAATGGATATACCGTATCAGGGGCAGAAACGAAGCCGATAGGTGCTTCTAATGAAAGAATAGCACGCTGAGAAACTTCAGAAATAACAGTGTTTCCGACACCGGCCTGACGTTGAGCTTCCTGAACCATAACCATACGGCCAGTTTTTTCAACAGATTTAACTACTGTTTCATAATCAACTGGTGAGACTGTGCGCAGGTCAAGCACTTCAACTGATACATTGTCTTTTTCCAGCTGTTCTGCAGCTTTAAGTGCTTCACGTACCATATAACCGTAGGCTACTACAGTAACGTCAGAACCTTCTTTAGCAACTCCCGCTTTTCCTAGAGGGACCGTGTACTGTTCTTCAGGAACTTCATCACGGAATGAACGGTATAATTTCATGTGTTCAAGAAATACAACAGGATCTTCATCGCGGATAGCTGAAGTTAGCAACCCTTTAGCATCGTATGGGTTTGAAGGGATAACGACTTTAAGTCCTGGTGACTGAGCCATCAAACCTTCTAAACTGTCTGCGTGCATTTCTGGTGTGTGAACACCGCCACCAAATGGTGAACGAACTACGGCTGGCAAGTTTAATTTGCCGCCTGTACGGTAACGTGTACGCGCCATTTGACCAACAATTGAATCCATGACTTCGAAAACGAATCCGAAGAACTGGATTTCCATTACTGGACGGAAGCCTTGAACAGCTAAACCAAATGCCATACCGCCGATTCCAGATTCAGCAAGCGGAGTGTCATTGACACGGTCTTCACCGTGTTTATCAAAAAGACCTTGAGTCGCACGGAAAACACCGCCGTTTTTACCTACGTCTTCACCGAATACCAGGACTTTTTCATCACGAGCCATTTCTTGATCTAAGGCTTCCGTGATCGCTTGAATCATTGTAAGATTCGCCATGATTATTTACTCTCCTTTGCTTCATATTTCTCGATCTGCTCAACGATATTCTGACCAGGCTCGCCGTGCATGTTTTTCAGGAATTCTGAAACTTTCATTTTTGGAGCTTGATCTGCTTCTTTGGCAGCTTGTTTGATTTCTTCTTTAGTTTTTTCGATCAGCTCTTCTTCTTTTTCGTCAGTCCATAGTCCTTTTTCTTTCAGGAAGTTACGGAAGCGAATAAGCGGATCTCTTTGTTCCCAGTAATCGAACGATTCTTGTTCACGGTAACGCGTTGGATCATCACCAGATGTTGAGTGTGGTCCGAAACGGGATGTGATCGTTTCGATCAGTACTGGACCATTACCTGAAGCAGCCCATTCACGTGCCTGCTTAGTTACTGCATATACTGCCAATGGATCCATACCATCGACCTGGATTCCAGGAATACCAGCAGCAGCAGCTTTTTGAGCCAGCGTATTAGCAGCGGACTGTTTCTCACGAGGAGTGGAAATAGCATAGCCGTTGTTTTGAATGAAGAAGACGATAGGTGCTTTGTAACGACCGGCAAAGTTCATACCTTCGTATACATCACCCTGTGAAGATCCGCCGTCACCAGTATAAGTGAAGGTTACTTCATCTTCTTTTCCAGCCAGTTTCTGTCCTACTGCATTACCCATCGCTTGGATATACTGTGCACCGATAATGATTTGAGGACCCATTGCATGTAAATCTTCAGGATAGTTATTGCCTTCCACATGTCCTCTTGACCATAAGAATGCTTGGGATACTGATAAGCCGTGTTGAATCAATTGTGGAATATCACGATATCCCGGATATAGCCAATCTTGTTTTTTGAATGCGAAATGACTTGCTAGCTGTGAAGCTTCCTGTCCCATTGTTGGAGCATAGAAACCTAATCTTCCTTGACGAGCTAACGCCATTGAGCGGTCGTGAAGGACTCGTGACCACACCATTCTTGTCATTAATTCTACTAATTCATCATCAGATAAATCCGGCATGATGTCGTTGTTAACAACGTTCCCATCTTTATCTAATATTTGAACCATCGGAAACGAAGCTTCGATCGAACTTAATAATGCTTCGTAATCAACTGGTTGCTTTGCCATAGATTACCCATTCCTCTCTCTTTATATAATTAAGTGTAACAGCGCTTTTTGACTGTTACATTTTTATCTATTCCTTTTCCAATTTATCATTTTTTTAAGTGAAATGCAAGCGATAGCGTCTTAATTGACCGGGAAGAAATACCGGCACAAAAGGATTGTCGGGTCATTGTGATACAAAGCACAACGTTACTGTTATACTCTCTGGAATGATGAGATTTTAAAATTTATTTTAATAAAGTAATACAGGGAAAAAAACTGTTATATAAAAGACCTGAAAAAAAAAAAGTGTACCAGTTGATTTTTCAGAAAAATTATCATGTGAAATCCATCACTCTTAAAAAACAAACATAACTTATCAGCTATTTTTATAAATTTAATAATAAAGGTGCAGAAATTAGGAAAAACTGTTAAAATACTAGTGAACTTGCTTAAGGAGGAAATGAAAATGTTGACCATGAATGATGTTATACGTGAAGGCCACCCTACTTTACGTAAAGTAGCGGGTAAAATGACTCTTCCCTTGACTGATGAAGAAAAAGATTTGGCAGATAAAATGTTGGAATTTTTAAAGAACAGCCAGGACCCTGAAACAGCTGAAAAATATGAATTACGACCAGGAGTCGGTATAGCGGCTCCGCAAGTAAATGTTTCCAAGCGCATGATCGCCGTTCATGTTCCTTCTGATGATCCCGAAGAGTCTGAACCCGAATTCAGCGGGGTATTGATCAACCCAAAGATCGTCAGTCATTCTGTTCAGCAGACTTGCCTGTCAGAAGGAGAAGGATGCTTGTCTGTGGACCGGGAAGTGCCGGGATATGTCCCCAGACATAAACGTATCAAAGTTGAATATGTCGATATTGACGGCAACACACAGAAAAAACGTTTGAAGAACTTTCCTGCCATTGTGGTTCAACATGAAATTGACCACTTGAACGGCGTCATGTTTTATGACCACATCGATCCAGATAACCCTTTAGCCCTCCCTGATGATTTGGAAGTATTAGGATCAGCAGAATAGTACAATTTACTCCTGTATAGTCTCTGCTTGCTAATCTATCAATATTCGTTAAAAAACCGCGTTCCCGGTTCAGCATGTAGTATGCATGCTGAACCGGGAACGCGGTTTTTGTCTACCTTTCTTATCCCAGTTATTCTGGTTCTCTAATTATGACTCGCCTTTCATCTCATCTGCTGGATCCACTGGTTCTCGAAGTTCCTTCCTTTTTTCCTTATGATAATGGAAAGCCTCCAATATGGGAATCATTATTGCTGCAACGAATCCCCCAGAAAAGCCATTATTATAAAGATTTATCCCGCCATGAAGAGTGTCTGTATTACTTACAATACTTAAATGGAACGCTCCAGCTAACATACCGATCACTACGCCATATCTTCCAGCTATCGGGGCAATGGTTGTTCCAAACAACCCTGCAGTGACTACTCCTGTTAAACTCATGTCATAATTGTTCAAATATCCCATCAAAGTCACTCCTATAAGGATAGGTATGACATTTCTGATATGTTTACCAAAAGCTCCAAAACCGACCACAGTTAAGATACCACCTATAACTGGTCCATTTAATTCTCCGCCATGAAACAGAACATAGCCCAGGGATAGATATCCTAGTAATGACATATTGATCAAAGTAATGCTAAAACCATTCAGATCAAGAAAATCAGTTGAAAGCTGACCGGAATGTTGCAGCAGTTCTCCGTATCCCTTTAACGTCCAATGATTAAAGTGAAGCCCAGTGATCATCATAATTGAGAATAAAACAAGAAAAATGATGATGAAAGGTTCATTATGACCGGATGATAAGAGCGATACCGGCTCTACTTCTCTCCCTGTGCTACGAATAATAGAAACGAATAAGGTACCTATAACACCGCATGTAAATCCTATATTATAAACACTAAAGCCCTTAGTAAATTTAACGATATGATGAGCTAAAGGAGGAATAATAAAGCCGGCAATAAAGCCGGCTAGGTATCCGTAGAAGATACCGGACAACAAGGATAGACCGATATTAAATGAGATCTCACTAACAAGTGGGCCTAAAGCAGTACCAAACAATGCAGCAAGTAATGAATGTTCAGCCGGTGCTTTAGTTGACCATGCATATGCAAAAGCACCTAAAACTATCGGCGTAGAGTTATAAAGATTCTTACCAAAAAAGGAAAAAGCAGCAACTGTTAATACGCCGGCAATGACAGCTCCATTGATCCTTGCCTTTGACATTTTAATGATCAATATTGAATGAGCTGTTAATATTGCTGAATTGAAAAGTGTTGCTCCGACGTTTGATATAGCAAAATAATCTGTTACTAAATTTGAAGGAGACAGGAGTATAACGATTTGCCCTTCCAGTATTTCCTCCGGTGAATTAAATAGAAAAGCCAGAATAGCGAAAAAGAAAGCAATAAACCAAAAAAATCCATATTTTAATGTTTGAGAAGCCGTTGTAAATTCTATTTGAGATGATTTATTTTCTAAGTTCATCAAGTCCTCTCCTTTTGTAGATATTTAAAATAATGTCGTATACTAATATACCACTTTTCAATAGATGAAGATAGTTTTTTTATCAATCTAATAGAAATATTCATTTAAAAGTGGTTATGGTCATCTGAATTTTCAGCAACCATTCTAGAGGGGAGCTCAACATAGTAATAATTTTCCGATTATGTTTAGTTATATCTTAGCATAGCTCTGTGCTGAAAGGAATACTGTTCAACAACAAAATACCACACTAGAATTTCAAATTAAGTAAAATGTGTGTAGATTCTGCATAGTAACAGGAAATCTTTACCTTGGCTTAACTTTAAAAAATCTAAAATTGACTTTTATGCTTTAACTTTAAGGCATATCTTTTAGTTCTCTGATTTTAAGTTTAACTTTTAATTTTATGTTGCTTCTTGTACTTATCAACGGGATAAATCACCTTGGTTACATCGGCGATTCGAAGTGACTCTTTACTATTCTTATGTTTTTCCATAAGTGCTTTCAGTTCAGTTACCTGTCTATCTGTCAGCATTTCATCGCCTCCATTCTCATATTTCACTGTAAGTGTAGATTATATACTAAAAATGTAAGCGTTTCAATAAATATATTTGAAACTTTAATTCAATTACCGGTACTTCGCGATTGTACCTTATCTTCTAGTGAAGTCGTCTGTTAATTCCAGCTGCACCGACTGTGATCGAATACTAATAAGCTGTCGGAATAAAAAAAGAACTGCAGAACAAAACACAAAAACGTGTGTTTTGTTCTGCAGTTCTTAAAAAATTATGGAGATAAGCGGGCTCGAACCGCTGACCTCTTCGCTGCCAGCGAAGCGCTCTCCCAACTGAGCTATACCCCCAAAAAGAATGTCCTTTTATATTATTACTTATTTCAATCTATTTGTCCAGAGTAAATTTTATTTTGAACATTCTTTTTTTGATTTATTTATATTGGCAACTTTATTATTTAATGTACTTCATTTTACGTAAAGCACTGGGAATGCCATTATTCTCATTAGATTCTGTTACACTATCTGCAACATCTTTTACTTCTTTTTCTGCATTTCCCATAGCAATTCCTGTACCTACATGTCTGATCATTTCAATATCATTCATGCCATCACCGAAAGCTATGACATCGTTCAGATTTATCCCCATATGATTAGCTAATATCTTTATAGTCAGATATTTCGATCCGTCTGCAGGTAACACGTCTATCCCCTCTTTATACCAGCGTACAAATCTGAAATGACTGAACTTATCAGCGTAAATATCCATTTCTTCTTCAGAAATAAATAACAGACACTGAACAAGCGGATTTTTCTTGTAAAATTCTTTGTCATAAGCTGGAACATCAAAGCCTACAAATGTCATACCGTTTGTCATACGTTTACCGGGCACTTCATTCCTGCGTCTTAAATCATCTATTGTTTCATAGACCAGTTGGTGGTCATGTGCATCGGCAATGTCAATCAACTTTTCCAAATCCTCTTCATTTAGAAAATTTGTATAAATAGCTTCATCTTTATAGTATGCCGCCGCACCGTTACATACGATGTAACTGGAAATCCCTAATTCCTCAATGACTTCTTTCGCCATCGTACGATTCCTTCCGGTCGCTATTGCAACTTCATGTGATTCGCTTAACTCTTTGATCGCCTGCTTCGTTTCTAACGGGATGGACTTGCTATTATCCAGGACAGTTCCATCGATATCAAATATAAAAAGCTTTTTATTTTCCAATGCCAGACACTCCTTCACTATACATACACGTTCTACTATATCTAAATTTCCGGCAAACTACAATCCGATTTTTCTGATTTGTTCTCCTATATGCTGTTTTCCTTATTCTATACTTATTATTTTTAGTATGGTAGAATAATTATAACAGTGGTTTCTTACACCACGCACCGAGCGGAGATTATCAAAATAGGTTTCCCTTTTTAATTTACTATATATCACAGTTAGGCAAAGTAAGATTTTTAATAGATCAATAATTATGACAAGGGAGTTATATAATGAAACCAAATATAAAAAACAACGAAACGGCCATCTTTGCATTAGGCGGCTTAAACGAGATAGGTAAAAATACCTATGCTATACAATTTCAAGATGAAATCATCTTGATCGATGCCGGAATCAAGTTTCCGGAAGATGATCTGCTGGGAATCGATTATGTTATACCTGATTACTCTTATCTGGTAGAAAATAAGGATAAGATCCAGGGACTCTTCATCACTCATGGACATGAAGACCATGTAGGTGGAACGCCTTATCTGTTGAGAGAACTCAATATTCCTATATATGCAGGAAAACTGGCACTTGCTTTGATCAGAAACAAATTAAGCGAACACCATCTGCTCCGTTCAGCAACCCTGCACGAGATAAATGAAGACACTGTAATCAAGTTCAGAAAGACTCAGGTATCTTTCTTCAGAACCACCCATAGTGTTCCTGAAGCTTACGGCATCGTTGTTAAAACACCAAATGGAAACATTGTAGAAACAGGAGACTTTAAATTCGATTTCACATCCGTGGGAGAACCTGCCAACCTGCATAAGATGGCTCGTATCGGCGAAGAAGGCGTGCTCGCCTTACTGTCAGACAGTACAAATGCTGAGATCCCCAACTTCACAAAATCCGAGAAAGTAGTCGGTGACTCGATCAGGAGCTTATTCAAAAAAATCGACGGGCGTATCATCTTTGCTACTTTTGCCTCAAATATTTCAAGAGTCCAGCAAGCCATTGAGGCGGCAAACAAAACAGGGCGCAAAATTGCCGTGTTTGGGCGCAGCATGGTCAACAATTTGGAAACAGGTAAAGAGTTAGGATATATTCAGGCAGATGAAGGAACATTTATCCATCCGAATGAAATAAAGAATTATAAAGCAAATGAAGTTCTGATTTTATGTACTGGGTCTCAGGGAGAACCGATGGCAGCCTTGAGCAGAATTGCAAACGGTACACACAGACAAATTTCTATTCAGCCTGGAGATAACGTTATCTTTTCAAGCTCTCCTATTCCAGGCAATACAATGAGCGTCAACCGTGTCATTAATCAATTGCTTGAAGCTGGAGCAAACGTTATTCATGGTAAAATAAATAACATCCACACATCCGGTCATGGTGGCCAGCAGGAACAGAAATTAATGCTGCAGCTTATGAAGCCAAAATACTTTGTCCCTATTCATGGAGAACATCGTATGCAGCGTATCCACGCCCAGCTTGCTCAGCAAACTGGTGTACCAAAAGACAACTGTTTCATACTGGATAATGGAGATATCCTTGCTTTCACCGAAGACACCGCCAGACGCGCAGGTGAAATTGAAGCAAGAGATGTTTATGTAGACGGCAGTGGCGTTGGGGATATCGGCAACGTTGTCCTGAGAGACCGTAAGATCCTTTCTGATAACGGACTTGTTGTCGTTGTTGCTACGATCGACGCTAAGAAGAAACAGGTTCTCGCCGGTCCCGATATCATTTCCAGAGGATTCATTTATATGAGAGAATCTGAAGAACTGATCCAGAAAGCACAAAAAGTTGCTTATGACAGTATTCAGCGCTCATTCAAACATAAACAACTGAATGAATATAAAATGAGAAATGAATTGATCGATGACATTAAAGCCTTTCTCTTTGCAGAGACAGAACGTCGTCCCATAATTTTACCCGTCATTTTAACGAACTAATTGAATTAAAAAAGGCTTCAGCCAAGTGATTACACTTGGCTGAAGCCTTTTTACTATTCATTTTCAACGATATCGTGTCTGAACGCATAAATCGCTACCTGCGTACGGTCTTCCACTTCCAATTTTGACAAGATATTAGAGACATGTGTTTTCACAGTTTTCAATGTAATAAACAATTCATCCGCGATATCCTGATTAGTGTAGCCCTTGGATATCAGTTGGACGACTTCGTTTTCACGACTTGTTAGTCTGTCATGCAAGTGTCCTTCATTCTCTTCATGTCTTTTTTCTTCAAGAATGCTCGTCACTTCATCTTCAATATAGTATTGTCCATTATAGGTTTCTCTGATCGCCTGAGCTATCTCTGTTGCAGAAGAAGTCTTTAGGATATAACCGCATGCACCGGCTTCCATCGCCGGATAGACTTTCTCATCATCAATAAAACTAGTTAAAATAATGATTTTTGCTTCAGGCCACCTCTTCATTATTTCAATAGTGGCTTCGGTTCCATCCATCACTTCCATAACAAGATCCATTAAAATGATATCCGGCTTTTCTTCTACAGCCAGTTCAACACTTGCCTCTCCATCTGCAGCTTCTGCCACCACTTCAAAATCTTCCTGAATAGAGAAAAAGGATGACAAGCCTAATCTCACCATTTCATGGTCGTCTACCAGCATCAATCGTATCACATGATCACTCTCCTCATACTAAAGGTACATTTATTTCAATACGTGTCCCAAAGTTTGGAAGAGACACAATTTTAACGCTCCCTCCCATACCTTCTATCCGTTCTTTTATATTATGTAGCCCGTAACTGCCCGCTTTTTTATTGTTGACATCAAATCCGACACCGTCATCATTCACTCTAAGCTGGATCCCACTGCTGTTTTGTGTTAAATAAACTTCCAGTACTTCCGCTTTTGCATGTCTCAGAACATTCGACAACAGTTCCTGCAGAATTCTGAAAAAATGATCCTCCATAATAGTGGGCATGACGATTCTTTCTATCTGATAATGAATATCCACTTCGATTTTGGACGAGAGTTCTTTCAGCAGCTGTTCTACGCCCTCTTTCAAAGACTTCCCGTCTAGCTGTACCGGTCTAAGATGAAGAAGCAGCGCACGCATTTCTGTCTGAGAAGCATTGATCGTCTGCTCGACCATCTTCAACTGTTTTATTAAAGATTCAGGACAGTCGCCTGCCTGCTGATTAGCTGCAGAAAGCATCATGGACGCAGCAAATAACTGCTGAGATACAGAGTCATGCAGTTCTCTAGCAATGCGTTTTCTTTCGCCTTCCAGGATATCGTTTTTTGTTTCATTATCCAGTGTCTTGGATTCTTCTGCATTTTTCAACGCTTCATCAGCCATGAACATCAATTTTTCATGCAGTTTCAGGAACTGTCTGTCAATATCCTCATTTATCTGCAACGGCGTATCCAGTGAATACATATTTAGAAAAATCGAGGCAGAGTAATGCCCTTGACTCATCATCCTCAAACCTTCTTCCACTTTTCTCAGCTTCTTTTTCTCAAATGATCTTAAATAAGAAAGCGTCACGACTGCCAGGATAAACGAAAAGAAAATGAGATAAAAAATTAGAGAAACACCGACAATGTTTGCCCTGTAAAGCGCCGTGACCCACTGATATTCAGAAAGGGACAAGAAAATAAACACTGTAATAAAGAGAAGAATAAAAAAGAACAGCAAAAAATACTTAAATAAGTGGGACAAGGTCTTTTTCATAAATAGACGACCTCTACTTCCCCTATGATCGTACTGGAAACGACTTTGATTTTTCGCAAAGCTTTCCCATAATTCTGAGACTGCCATTTGACTGTTTCGTTTTTCAAGTCAAAAACTTCATCCTCAATAATAAGCTTCCCTAGAATGATACTGACATCTAGAGATATAGCTACATCTTTCGGTATGAATAATTTCGTATCACCGAAACCTTTTCTCAGCATCAAAACATTTTCTTTCATCGGCAAAACAGTGTTCCCCAAATCAAAAAATGTATCACCCATGATTTTCTGATGATTATGATCTTCCCATTCAAAGATATCTTTACCTACAAAATCATCACCGATCCATTTGTTTCGATACAGCTTCAGTTCATTGGCTTCCAGTTCATTCCACTGAATCGAGATGAATTCTTTATCGCGCCAGTACTGTTTTTTTCTAAAAAAAGGATCACGCATCGTATTGAGAAGCTTCTCATCAGAGCTTAATTGAAAAAGAAGAAACAGGACAAGCAATACCCAAAAGGCACTTGTAAAAACAAACGAGGCTAGAAAGAAAGCAATGCTTGTCCAAAGATAGTTGGTGTGACGCTGCGTTTCTTTAGGAGAGGATTTATATAGAATAAGAAAACCTAAAGCTAATATCAAAAATAAGAGAAAAACAAAATTATGAACGATTTGATATAACATCCAGACGAATAACACTACCAGCGTTGCTTTATAAGCATAGGTACTCATAGCCTTCACTCTCCTTTATTTAGTCTACAGCAAGTATAGCGAATTTTTTTCAAAATAGCATCACTTTATCATAAAGATAGGTCCTAAGACTGATAAAAAAGCTAAAGGCTCATCCTTCTCAGACAAGTCTTTAGCTTATTTTTTTATTTAGACAACTTTTGTGATTTCTACTGACATCGTCCCGCCAGGTGTTTGGATATCAACTTTATCTCCAACTTTTTTTCCAAGCAAGGCTTGTGCTATAGGAGATTCATTTGAAATTTTACCTGAGAAAGGATCCGCTTCAGCTTTACCGACAATGGTATATTCTTCTTCAATTCCATCCGGGAGTTCTTTGAACATAACTGATCGCCCTAAAGTCACTTCTCCTTCTTTAGAATTGGAACTGTCAATAATTTCAGCATTTTGCAGCATGTTTTCAAGAGTGCTTATTCGGCCTTCGATAAACGCCTGCTCATCTTTAGCAGATTCATACTCTGAGTTCTCGGATAAATCTCCGAATCCTCTAGCTATCTTGATCCGTTCAACAACTTCTTTTCTCTTTACTGACTTTAGTTCGTTTAATTCGTTTTCCAGCTTTTCTTTTCCCTGAGCTGTCATTGGATATACTTTTTCTGTCATCATTATCATTCACCTCATAAAATACTTTAGTCTAATAATAGCTATATATCAAAAAATTTAATGTCAACTAAATTCTCAATGGAATTAAGATACCATGAACGTTTGTCGATGTAAAGCGTTTTTATAAAATTAGAGCCCCTCTTTTACAAGGAGCGCTCTTGAAAGATGGTATGTATCTTCGTCGTCATCAAATCAATGGCCACTTGATTTCTTCCACCTTCGGGGATAATAATATCTGCGTATTTTTTTGTTGGTTCTATGAATTGGGAGTGCATCGGCTTTACAACAGTTAGATACTGTTCAATGACATTGTCCAGTGTCCTCCCCCGCTCCTCGATGTCTCTTTTAATGCGACGAATGATCCTTATATCATCATCCGTATCGACATAGACTTTGATATCCATTAAGTCTCTCAAGCGGGCATCTTCAAGTATCAGGATTCCCTCGAGAATGATGACTTCTTTCGGTTCCTGCAGGATCGTTTTGTCGCTTCTTGTATGTCGAGTGTAATCATAAACCGGTTTATTGATACTTTTGTAGTTTAATAAATCGTGTAGATGAGAAATAAGTAAGTCTGTATCAAAAGCAAAAGGATGATCATAATTTGTTTTTAAACGCTCTTCGAAACTTAGATGATCCTGATTTTTATAATAAGAGTCCTGTTCAAGCATCATGATCGATTTACCGGGAAAATAGTTGTAAATAGCCTGACTGACACTCGTCTTCCCGCTGCCCGATCCTCCAGTTACTCCTATGACAATAGGTTTGTCTTTTTGATTCTTATTCATTACACAATTCCTTTCTTAAATTGACGGTATAGTGGTCTTAACAAAAGCACTGAGTCAATAAAGACTCAATGCTTTTAATTATTATCGTAAATATTCATCTCTATAGTCCAAATGCTGCTCATATGTCTCTGAAAAATATACTTCTCGTGTCGCTAAATCAGCGAGAAAATACATATAATCTGTTTCAGCAGGATAAAGAGTGGCTTGAATGGCTTCTTCAGACGGATTATTTACCGGTCCAGGTCCAAGCCCTGTGTTTTGATACAAATTATAGGGGGAATCAACTTCCAGATCATCATAGGTTATTCTTTCCTGATGCTCTCCAAGAGCATAGGTTACACTCACATCTGTCTGAAGGGCCATGCCGACATCAAGACGATTGTAAAAGACACCAGCGATCAGTTCACGGTCTTCATAAGTAATACCTTCTCGTTCAACAAAAGAAGCCAGTGTCAATATGTCGTGAACAGTCGTTTCCTGTTCTTCGATTTCAGTATAATGTTCCTGGAACACTTGATCCATTCGACTGATCATTTGTGTAACTAACTGTTCCATTGTTGTATCATCAAGAAACTCGTATGTAGCAGGAAAAAGATACCCTTCCAATGTATACAGTGTTTCTTCCTTGACTTCCATTGCTCCAGTCAAAAGATCCGGATATTCTTCCAATTTTTCTTCCAGAAAAGCATCGCTTTCGATCAGTTCAAAGAATTCATCGACTGAATAATCTGTCTGTTGTTCAATAACGATAGCCACCTGTTCTACAGTAAATCCTTCGGGAATCGTGATGCTCCCTGCCGATTCTTCCATGATCGGTGTGCCACCCTCTTGAAGCTGGGACACGATTTCTTCTGTAGACATCGAAGGTGAAAATAGATAGTAGCCTGCTTGGAAGCCCTCTTCTCCAGTAAATCTTAAATGATAATTAAAGACGAATGCACTCCGTATGATATTATTTTCCTCAAGTATACGAGCAATATCTGTCCGTGATGAACCAATAGGGATTTCTACCGGGACATCTGTGTTTCTTTCCGGCTCCAGCGGTTCCAGTGAGGAGGTATAGTACTGATACCCCGATACAACGAGCACAATAATTAATATGATCAGAATTGAAACGATACTCAATACAATTTTTCTTACCGTCTTGGTTGACTTTCTATCAGGCATGAACTGTCCATCCTTTTTTGTTAAGATAGTTATCTTAATCATTATACACAATATCCAGTGTATAGAAAAGATAATTCTATGCTACAATCGAATTTTCCGCACGTTAATGTTGTACTTTCAAGATTACTTTATATCTGACTCAAAAAAAAAGACGGATAGCCGTGAGACTTTCATAACTGCTTCCAGATGAAAGCGACTCACTACTGATATCCGTCTTTCTGTTTGCTTTTTTACTTAATCTTCTTCTTCATCACTTATAAATGTATTTAATACTTCTTCGATCATTTCCCATTCTTCATCAGAATCGATGGAACTTAATGTTCCTTCAAGCCCGCCTTCTGATTCTTTATAAGAAAATGCAGACAATTCGACTTCATCACCTTCACTTGTTCCAGCTGGATAGACAAGGACATAGGATTTATCGAAGTCTTCTGATTCAAAAGTGAAAAGGATCTCATATAATTCTTCATTACCCTCTTCATCTATGATCGTTATGTGCTCATGGTCGTGGTTGTGATCATGGTTGTGGTCAGTTGACATAGTTATTTCCTCCTTTAGCTTTTTGACTGCTGATCTAAATAATTTTGTAATATCATCACAGCCGCAAGTTTATCGATTACTTTTTTTCGTTTTTTACGGGAAGTATTCCCTTCTTCTATCAGCATTCTTGTTGCCTGCATGGTTGTCAGCCGTTCATCGACATATGTGACCGGCAAACCGAAACATTCTTTTATCCTGTCACCGTATTCCATAGAGATTTCTGCCCGTTCGCCGATCGTGCCATCCATATTTTTCGGGAGCCCGACAACGAACGACTCTACTTCATACTCTTCGATGAGTTCTTTTAAACGGTCCAGTCCGAATTCTTCTCTGGATTCATTTATTTTTATTGTTTCTATTCCCTGTGCCGTCCATCCAAAATAATCACTGACAGCCACACCTACCGTTTTTGATCCGACGTCCAAACCCATTATCCGCATATTATTTTTTTGTCTCAATATATCGCGTAACGAGTTCTTCCAGGACTTCGTCTCTCTCGTGTCGCTTGATCAGGTTTCTGGCATCGTTATGACGAGGTATATATGCCGGATCTCCGGATAATAGATAGCCGACGATCTGATTGATAGGATTATACCCTTTTTCTTCTAATGCAGTATATACGAGTTTCAATGTTTCTTCAACACTGTGTTCATCGATATTATCTACATTAAATCGAACAGTATGGTCATTTGAAGTCATCTAATGTTCCCTCCGTCTTTTCATTACAGAATATAAGTGGCTAGTTGATCATATTCTTTCTGAAAGTTTCTAGTATGTCCATTTTACTAGAAATCAACCCAAAGTACAATGCATTCTATGATGTGAAATCGAAATATGAATATACTTATTCATTTACTACACAGATCAGCTGTTTTCTCTTACCCATTCAGAAACGGCCTGCAATGCCTCCGGAAGTCCGTCCGGATTTTTTCCGCCTGCCTGTGCAAAGTCGTCCCGGCCGCCACCGCCGCCTTTGACATAAGGAGAAATCGTTTTGATAAGATGGCCAGCTTTCAGATTTTTCTCTCTTGCTTTCTCATTAAGAGAAGCTATGAGATTGACCTTATCCTCATTTCTCAGTCCAAGGACCAGGATATCCGAATAGTTATTCTGCTTCCATTTATCTGCCAGCTGTCTCAGCTGGTTCATGTCTTTAGCTTTGATTTCTTCAGCGATAACAGTTAAGTCTCCAACTGTTTCCGTTTTTGTAAAGATATCTTCCGCCTGAGCATTCGCCAGTTTGGCATGCAGCGATTCATTTGCCTGACTGATCTCTTTTATTTCTTTCTGAAGACCTTCTACTCTAATAGGCAGATCACTGTGCGATTGCAGTTTCATTAATTTTGAGACCTGCTTTAAGATAGTCAGCTGTTCTTCCATCCAGCGATAGGCCCCTTCGCTTGTTCTCGCGATAATACGTCGTGTTCCGGCACCGATACCTGTTTCGGATAAGATCTTGAATAAGCCGATTTCTGAAGTGGTTTTGACATGTGTTCCACCGCATAACTCTTTTGAATAGTCATCTATCAATACGACTCGGACATGCTTCCCGTATTTTTCACCAAATAAGGCCATTGCGCCCATTTCTTTTGCCGTATCGATGTCTGTTTCAACTGTTTCGACCATAATATTTTCCTGGATCTTCTGATTGACCTGCTCTTCCATTTTCTTGAGCTCTTCTTCAGTCACTTGCCCAAAATGAGTAAAGTCAAATCTTAACTGACTGTCTTCCACTAGAGAGCCAGCCTGATTCGCATGATCCCCCAGAACATCTTTTAATGCCTGATGCAATAGATGCGTAGCCGTGTGGTTCCGTTCGATCAGTCTTCTACGTTTTCTGTCTATGACTAGATAATAGGTCTCATTGACATTCAGCTTGTGTCTTATCTCTGCTTCGTGAATAGGCTGTCCATCAGGGCCAGATTTGACATTCGTCACCTCTGCCATCACGGTTTGTTCATCATTCAGGATCAGGCCGCTGTCGCCCACCTGTCCACCTTTTTCAGCATAAAAAGGACTTTCGCTGAATATAAGTCTGACTGATTCTCCCGGCTCAGCTGTCTGGACAAAGCTATCCTCTTTAATGATCCTAACGAGTTCACTCGACGTTTCGTCGTGATTATAACCTATAAAATCACTTTCAACTGACACATCACTTAAGAGAGAAGACTGAACGGCCATGGACCCTTCTGCCTGGCGGGCAGATCGTGCTCGTTCACGCTGTTTTTCCATTTCCACTTCGAATTCTTCATAGTTGATTGTGATGTCTTCCTCATCAACAACTTCCTCTGTTAATTCCAGAGGGAAACCATATGTGTCATACAACTGGAAAACATCTTTTCCTGAAATAATGGTCTGCCCCTCAGCCTTTAATTCTTCGACGATTTCTTTTACCTTGTCTAAACCGGCAGAGAGCGTTTCAAGGAATCGTTCTTCTTCGTTTAAAATAACTTTCTCAATAAATTCAGTGTTCTCACTGACTTCAGGATAATGTGCCTGCATGATTTCCCCGACTACTGGAATCAGCTGGGTCAGGAATGGTTTTTCGATGGACAGCCTTCTGCCATGCATGACACTTCTTCTCAGCAGGCGTCTTAACACGTAACCCCGTCCTTCGTTGGAAGGCAGGGCCCCATCGCTGATGGCAAAAACCAGTGTACGGATATGATCCGCGATTACTTTAAAACTGACTCTATCCTTTTTGTTCTTGTTATATTCGTGACCGGAAATATCTTCGACTTTGTTTATGATAGGCATGAACAAATCTGTTTCAAAGTTTGTCGGTGCATTCTGGACGACAGATACGATTCGTTCAAGTCCCATACCCGTATCAATATTTTTATTAGGTAATGGCACATACGTATCATCGGATTTATGGTTGAACTCCGAGAAAACCAAGTTCCATATTTCCAGCCAGCGTTCATTTTCTCCGCCTGGATAATTCTCTTCGTGTCCTTCAGGCAGATCATTAAAGGCTTCTCCCCTGTCATAAAAAATCTCAGAATCAGGGCCGCACGGTCCTTCTCCGATATCCCAGAAATTACCCTCTTCCTCTATAAGATGAGACTCGTCAACACCGATCTTGTCTTTCCAGATGTTATACGTCTCTACATCCTGAGGGTAGACCGTAATATATAGTTTATCCGGGTCCAGCGCCAGCCACTTGTCCCCAGTCAGGAATTCCCATGCCCATTCGATTGCTTCTTCTTTAAAGTAATCTCCTATAGAGAAGTTTCCCAGCATTTCGAACAGTGTGTGATGTCTGGCCGTCACACCGACATTCTCGATGTCATTTGTCCGAATACTCTTTTGTGAACTGGCTATTCTAGGGTTATCCGGTCGGACGGTGCCGTCAAAATATTTCTTCATCGTAGCGACTCCTGAATTGATCCAGAGCAGCGTCGGATCTTCTACGGGAACCAGTGAGGCACTTTTCTCTACTTTATGTCCTTTTTCTTTGAAAAAGTCTAAAAAAAGTTGTCTCAACTCAGCACTTGATAGTTCTTTCATTTTTCATTTCTCCTTTTATAAACAATTTATATAAACAAAAAAACTGAATAAATTACTACAGACAAGGACGAGTGCTCGCGGTACCACCTTGTTTGTAATAACTTATTCAGTCAGCCATTACCTCTTGAGACTTGTTAACGCCAAGTAACGTTATACTTTCGTATAAATGATCCAAAGGTAGCACTGAAGTCTGTGATATTCTTTCACCAGCGGAATATCTCTCTTTAGTAAAGCTTCAGCATGTCCTTCTGTGAATGTTAAAAGTATAGCGCAGATCGGTCCATTAGTCAATATTCTCCGGACAGTTTACTACTAAAAAGCCAATGATTAAAGCATACAAGTCTTTACACTTCATCTGTCCAATCTGTTTCATGCGCAGGAAAATATTTATGCATCGAAAATCCGCGTCCCAGCACTTCACTGGCCGGCATGGCAACGACAAAGGCATCAGGATCGGCTTTTATGACTGCCTCTTTCAGGAGCGTGAATTCTCTTTCCTGTATAACAGCCATCAGCATATCTTTGTCTGTATTGCCATATCCTCCGCG
Organism: Alkalibacterium putridalgicola; assembly: GCF_900109825.1. Lineage (GTDB taxonomy): Bacteria > Bacillota > Bacilli > Lactobacillales > Carnobacteriaceae_A > Alkalibacterium > Alkalibacterium putridalgicola. The sequence continues at coordinate 183,760 of NZ_FOBL01000001.1, forward strand.
TATCCCAAGATTCGTGACTCCACGTTCCATGGTATGCAGGATTTCCTGTCTGATGTCTTCTGGATTGTCTGAGATGATGAAGACATTTTTATTTCTATTGAAGCCAAGCTGGACCATGTCGATCGTTCTGGAAACGATGTACAAGGCTATCAGTGAAAACATCACTGTTTCGACATCAAAGACCAGCAAGGCTATAAGGATGACAACACCGTCCACCATTATAGTGCTAAGTCCCAGCTGGAGGTGGAGGTACTGATATAAAATTTGTACTATGATACTCGTTCCGCCAGTCGACGATTTTGCCCGAAAAACGATACCGAGACCTAAACCGGTAATACCGCCGCCAAACAAAGCTGCCAGAAGCGGCTCTCTAGTGATAGGATCCCAATCTCCAATGAACATCAGGAAAAAGGGAATCAGCAGGCTGCCCAGGATCGTTTTATATCCCGCTTCTTTCCCCAGCAGTAAAAAGCACAGGATCAGTAGAGGAATATTAAGTGCATACTGGAACATCGCCGGATCCCAGCCGAACGTGGCATTCGCTGCAATGGATAAGCCGGAAACACCACCTGAGACTATATTATTAGGTAATAAAAACACCTGAAAAGACACAGCCGCTAAAAATGATCCGAAAATGATATAGACATAGTCCACCGCGCTTAATGTATATTTTTTTGCTACTCGTAACATTTAATATCCTCCTTTTAAATCGCTATTAGTCAACTCGAAACATTCTAACACTTTAAGTGTCACAATGACAAGGACAAGTTCTGTTTCTGTGTATTTACTAAGATTATCTTTCTTTTCTATATATTTCACGTATACTATGGTTATAAAACAAGAATTGGTGATTACGTGAAGAATAAACATTTGATTTTTATCGTGAACGAATTTTCCAGAAACGGGAAAAAAACAACGCACCAGATCCGACAGGTCATGCAGCGTTCTAATAGTACCTACGAAATACATATCACCCAATACCCCAAGCATGCCACTGTACTCGCTGAACATTTAGCAGACAAGGTAGAAAATGACACGTTGATCGTTGCTGTGGGAGGCGATGGCACGTTAAATGAAGCTGTGCAGGGATTGCTGAATGTTGACGCTCCTATTCCTTTGGCCTATATAGCTACGGGATCCGGCAACGATTTTGCCCGGTCGCTTGGACTGCCATTAACGATCGAAGCCTCAGTTAAAAATATACTCGATACCGATTCCCCTACCTATCTGGATGTACTGATCGGTACATCGGACTATTCAAATATTGTTGCTGTAAACAGCATAGGCTTTGGACTGGATGGCATGGTTATCAATAAAATAGACAAGACGAAAAACAAGCAGACCATCGGAAAGTTCTCTTATCTCGCTTCCGTTCTCTCTGCCTATTTTTCCCAGAAAGCCTTCCCGCTGAAGCTGGTGACTGATAAACAGAATTATATTTATGGTGAATCCCTACTTATCGTATGTACAAATAACAAATTTTTTGGAGGAGGCATTCCTATTCATCCGGAGGCTGTTGCAACTGACGGCATGATCGATTTGGTTATTGCTGAAAAAGTGAGCTTTAAAGAGCTTCTCAGTATTCTTTTTTCGATCCTGACAACTCAGAGTCATCTGAAGCATCCCAAGCTGCATAGTCATCGAGTTGCTTCCTGCAGCTTCACGCTGTACACTCCCCAGTATGGTCAGCGTGACGGCGAGCTTATAGAGAAAAACATACAAAACATGTCGGTCCGAACAGTCAAACGGCCATTCTGGATATAAAACGCAAGAAGCGATCTCAGTTTATGAGGTCGCTTCTTTAAGGTTTGATACCTTCCATGCCGATCATCGGATCCACTGCATCAGTTTCAACATCTGAAGGCGTCAGGACATAGTCGGCTCTTGACTGAGGTGTTTCTATTTTCTTTCTCTTGATTTCCAGAACCGGGTTCTCTTCTTTTGAACTGGTACTGATCCGACTGGCTAATGAGGTCAGCCGTTCCGTTGTATTTTCAGAAACGCTCTTCAGAAATGCATTCTGTTCTCCGCATAAAAGCAATGTCTGACTGGCACGTGTGATGGCAGTATAAATGATATCCTTTTTGAGCATACGGCCATACCCGTATACGATAGGCAGAATGACCATCGGATATTCACTGCCTTGAGACTTATGGATAGAGCAGCAGTATGAGAGTGTGATTTTATTCCACTCATTTCTCAGATAGTTGACTTCATTACCGTCAAAATCTATGACCAGTTCTTCCACATTGTTTTCTGATTCTTTCTTTGAGACGATCCCGGTAATGATTCCCATATCTCCGTTGAAAACATTGCGCTCGGGCTCATTGATGAGCTGCAGAACTTTATCTCCTATACGGTAGTTTTTATCCATGAATTCGACTTCTTTGGTTTTTTCTTTTTTAGGATTGAAAAGATCCTGAAGATTTTTATTCAGCCGATCGATCCCGGCACTGCCTTTGTATATCGGGGCCAGCACCTGGATATCCTGAGCTGTGTACCCTTTTTCGATCGCTTTTGAAACTAATAATGACACGATATCGACGACCTGATTCGTCCCGCACGGAAAGAAATTCCGGTCATTTTTCTTTGAAGTGAAATCATCGGGTATATCGCCTCTTTTAATTTCATGGGCCAGCGAGACGATCGATGAGCCGTCATTCTGGCGATAGATCTCAGTGAGTTCTTTTTTCTCGATTTCTTCACTCGCAATCAAATCTCTGAGGACCTGACCTGGCCCCACTGAAGGCAGCTGGTCTTTATCTCCGACCATGATGACTTTCATATTATCTGGGACAGCTTTCAAGAGCTGATAAGCTAACCAGGTGTCGACCATCGACATCTCATCAATGATCAGGAGGGAACCTTTCAGCATCCGATCAGATTCCTGAAGCGGATCATCATCGGAACCCGTCAAGCCAAGAAGTCGATGAATGGTGCTTGATGGCAGTCCGGTCGTTTCTTTCATTCGTTTAGCTGCACGTCCAGTCGGTGCAGCCAGCAGGACAGGGAAAGAGTCATTGGGATAGTCTGCCGGATCCAGGCTGATATCTTCCAGTTCAGCATAAATGGATACGATGACTTCAAGGACCGTCGTCTTCCCTGTTCCAGGCCCTCCGGTCAGCAGGAATACCGGTGACGTTAAAGCTTTTTTTATCGCTTCTTTCTGAGACGATCCGAAAGAAATACCCCGACGCTTTTCAAACTGCTTTATTTTTTTGTTTATGGCAGCTTCTTTTACAGTTTCTTTTTCAGCATTTATCTTCAACCGCTCTAGCGCATTGGCTATCCCCCACTCTGAAGCATACAGTGAAGGCAGGTAAAAGGCATCTTCCTCCTGGATGATGCTTTGAGAATCGACTAGTTCAATAATATTCTCAGCAATCAGATCCGGATCTATGATAAATGGCCGGCTTTTTTCCAGTACAGCGATGCTGTTATTCAATAAAAATTCTGCTTCTACATAAGTATCGCCGGATTTCATGGTCTGTTCTTCAAGCGTATAAACGATGCCTGCTTTCACTCGTTCAGGTGCATCACCAACGATCCCGATCTCCTCAGCTACTGCATCCGCCCGGCTGAAACCGATACCCTCGATTTCTTCGATCAGCCGGTATGGATTTGACTGAATGACAGAGAGTGTGTCCCCTTCGAAGCGCTGATATATCTTGTAAGCCAGTTTATTGGATATCCCGTAATTATTTAAGGCTATGATGACTTTCTGCATCCCCTGTTCTTTGTCCAGAACAGAAAGGATCATTTCTTTTTTTGATTCATTCAATCCAGGGATGCTGTCCAGCACCTTTTCATCATCAAGGATCATATCAATACAGTTCAGACCTAAAGTATCCACTATTTTTTCAGCAGACTTCTTTCCGATTCCTCTAAAGCGTGGACTGGAAAGATAGGTTACGATTGCTTCTTCAGTAGAGGGTTTTTCTTTGATATATTTTGAAGACTGAAACTGTAGTCCGTATTTCGGATGATCCGTCCACTTTCCAAAGAACTTGTAACTGTCCCCTTCTTGGATCTGACCAAAGTTACCTGTGACCACAGTCTGTGTCTCATCTACTTTTGTGTTCGTTGAATCGATCTTGACAAGCATCACTTTATAATAATTAGAAGGACTGGAGAAATATACCGCGGCTATTTCACCACTGATATACTCTTCTGAACCCATTTCGTTTGAAAAATCAAGCTGCTGCATGAGACGTCCTCCTTCCTTGAATAGTTTATCTAATACTCGTTCATTAATCTAGAGGTTTTTACCAGAAACTTTATTTTCTTCTCTGAATTTAGAGGGTGAAACAGACTTTAATTCCTTGAAATTACGGTTGAACGTGCGCAGTGTCTTATACCCGCATTTTTGAGAAATATCACTTATCGTCTCTTCCGTATTGAGCAGGAGATAAGTTGCCTGAGTTAAACGGTATCTGTTTATATAGGTCGTGAATGTCAGGTTCGTGTAAGTGTAAAACAGTTTTGAGACATAGGCATAATCATATTGGATGGCTTTTGTGACATCTTTTAATGTACAGTCATCCTGATAGTGATTGTCGATATAAATAAGGACGTTCTGGATGATCTTCCGTTTTGAGGATACTTTTATTTCTTCAAAAGATGTCGAACGGATCAGTGTATCACAATACCCATATAAGACTGCTTTCTGTGCATAAATAGAGGACAGTGCCTGTTTTTCCGGTATCTCTGTCACTGCAAAGCGGTTATCTTCTGGTACAGAACTTTTGTAAGATGAAAAAAAATGTCCAATCAGTTCTGGTGAAAAAATAAGTACTCTACAGACAGAATATTCTGGTGTAGACAGTTTATGCAGCTGATTAGGAAAAATGAATACAGCCTCCCCCTCTTTAAGGTGATAGTCTCTTTCTTCAACAGCAATGACCATTTCACCTTTCTCTACAATAATGATTTCATATGCCCGATGAAAATGAAGTGGAAAATTCAAATCTTTCAATGAAGAATAGGTGAACTGTTCTTCTCCTTCCATACCATACTGCTCGAATAAGTACATGCGTACCGCTCCTTTTATCACTAATATTGTCTATCAGTATACTACATCTGAAACAGAAAGGACATTCATTTTGAAGGGTTCATCCAGAAAGTAAAAAAAGAGCTGTCTGATCAACAGAGCAGCTCTTTTATCATCATCTCACTTAAATGTATTGCAGTAATTCAGTTTCCTTGTAGGCACGGTCTATCGTTCCGCCGCCCAGACATTCGTCTCCATCATAAAAGACGATAGCCTGACCGGGAGTGATTGCACGAGCCGGTTCATCGAATTCTACTACTGCTGCATCTTCTTCTTTATTATAGTGAACAGTTACATCGACGTCTTTTTGTCTGTATCTGAATTTAGCAGAGCATCTGAACGTTTCAGGATACTCTTTACCAATTGTAAAGGAGAAGTCACTAGCTTCCAGATGCGTCGCATAAAGGTGGGGATGAGTGAATCCCTGGCCGACGATCAGTTCATTCTTTTCCAGATTTTTCCCAATAACAAACCACGGTTCATTGGACTGACCTGTTCCACCTATACCCAGACCTTTTCTTTGTCCAATAGTATAGTACATCAGCCCGTCATGACGTCCCATGACTTCGCCTGCTTCGGTCACCATGTTACCTGGCTGAGCAGGAAGATAATTCATCAAAAATTCTTTAAAGTCTTTTTCTCCGATAAAACAGATGCCTGTTGAATCTTTCTTCTTGGCTGTGGCCAGTCCAGCTTCTTCAGCTATCTTTCTGACTTCACTTTTATCCATATCCCCCAGCGGGAACATGACTTTAGACAGCTGGTCCTGCGACAGCTGATTGAGGAAATAAGTCTGGTCTTTATTGTTATCTACACCGCGCAGCATGTGCGTCGTTCCGTCTTCATCTCTGCTGACTCTGGCATAATGGCCTGTAGCGACATACTCTGCCCCTAAGCTCATCGCATAGTCGAGAAAAGCCTTGAATTTTATTTCCTTGTTGCACATGACATCCGGATTTGGGGTACGTCCTTTTTTATATTCATCCAGAAAATACTGGAAGACTTTGTCCCAATACTCCTTCTCGAAATTGATCGAATAATAAGGGATGCCTATTTTATTGGCTACGAGAGCGACGTCCTTATAATCTTCTGTAGCGGTACAGAAACCATTTTCGTCTGTATCGTCCCAGTTTTTCATAAAAACGCCAATAACGTCATACCCTTGCTCTTTAAGCAGTAAAGCTGTAACGGATGAATCGACTCCACCGCTCATGCCTACGACCACTCTTGTACCTGCATTTGACATTTTTTCACCATCATTTCTGTAAAGATTCTGTACTTGCACGAATTGAAGGTTCGTATGTTTCCAGTCTGTACTATTATACTGTCTATCATGAATAAATCAAGGGATAGCGGGGATTATTAAAAGAAAAGACACACAATTGGATTGTGTGTCTTTTCTCTGGAGCAGGTTTTTAGGTTGAAAGAGGGTTTTAAACCTTTTTAAGAACATTGGCGTTGACAAGCGATTCAATGATCCCTTCGGCAAATTTCCTTTCCTCTTCCAGCTGATTGGATTTGTATAGGTCGACTTTCTTCAACCCGTTCGAGGTCACAGCAGACAGTTTCAGCTCATTGATCTCCTTGGAAATAACCAGTTTCAGTTTAGGGACTTTCTTGTCCTGACTATGCAGAGAAAGGACACGCTCATATTGAAACGAACCGTTTTTACTTTCCAGGAACCCGTTGTCTCTAAGCGTGTACCGTTTTGCATCCTCATGTACAGCATAATGATCCTCACTGCCTAATAAATGATCTGTCTTGTATGTTGCCATTCATTTATTCCTCCTTTAAAGTTCTACTGTCTTTATTATACATCAACTTCCCTTTAAAAAAGTACAGGCGTCCTGAATTTTTTCAACTGTTTTTATAATAGCTTCTTCTGTAACGCCCTGACCAAAACTCACTCTAACCGTTTCTTCCACTGCTGGGTGGTTTTTATTGTACAGGGCGATCAGAACATGACTGGGATCAACATTCCCTGCTGAACAGGCGGAACCTGTCGATACAGCGATGCGCGCTAAATCAAGATGAATAAGCAGCTTATCTGCCGGTACACCTTTTAAATGGACACTGAGAATATGCGGCAGGCTTTGAGCCATTGTTCCGTTCACCGCAAAGTCGACGCCGGTTTCTTCCAGTTTATTTACAAACAGCTTTTTAAAATAACTGTAAGACTCTCTCAGATCTTTTTTATTTGCCATCCTTAATTCCACTGCTTGTTTAAATCCCGCTATGGCAGGAATATTTTCAGTTCCTGCTCTTTTATTGTTTTCCTGTTCGCCGCCCATGATGAGACGGGGAATCGACAGATCTTCCTTTATATACAGAAAACCTATGCCTTTTGGCCCATTGATCTTATGTGCCGAAACTGAAAGCAGATCGATTTTCGCATCTCTGACGTCGATGTCTTCTGTTCCATACGCCTGGACAGCATCTGTATGAAAGACGATGTCAGGAGCTGTTTCTTTCAGATACTGCCCTATTCCTCGTATGGGCATCAAACTGCCGATCTCATTATTGCCGTACATGATCGAAACGAGGATAGTGTCGTCCCGCAAAGCTTCTTCGACCTGCAGGGCGGTCACCTCCCCATCTTCATTAACAGGAAGATAAGTGACAGCAAATCCTGTTTCCTCTAGATACTGCATGGGCTTTAGGACAGCCGGATGTTCGACCGCCGTCGTTATGATGTGCTTCCCTTTGTACTTAAGCTTTTCCGCAGTCTTCAATACAGCCATGTTATCACTTTCAGTCCCGCCGCTGGTAATGACGATTTCCTGCGCCTTGGCTCCTATGCTTTCTGCAAACGTTCGACGGGCTTCTTCTACCAGTCCCCTGCTTTCGCGTCCGATCTGATGGATACTTGAGGCATTGCCAAAGTTTCTTTTCATCGCCTCTGTCATGACATCTATCACTTCAGGATGCATCGGTGTTGTCGCTGCGTGATCTAAATAGACTGTTTCGTTCATGATCTGTCCTTTCTAAATTAAGAGAGTTCGATGTTGGGATATAACATATCCAGTACTTTTCTTGATAATCGTCTGCCTTTTCCTTTTTGTACATAAGCATGCATATTCATTGCCGGATTGAAGTTGGCTTCGATGACCGTATAGCCTTTATTTTCTTCTGTACTTGATACATGGATATCCGGCACGATCAGATCCAGACCAGTCACTTTAACGTCTAATGCACGAGCAATCTCTTCTGCAATCGTTTTGTAGCTTTCATGCATATCGTCGGTCACGTCGATCGAATCGCCGCCCGTAGAAATATTTGAGTTTTCACGGAGATACACTTTTTCATTTTTGGCTATCACACTGTTGAAAGCATACCCTTGTTCTTTCAGCATCAGTGCCTCTATCTCGCCCATTTTGATCTTTGCCAGCGGAGCACGGTGATTCTCTCCTCTGTAAGGATGCGTATTTTTCATTCCGATCAGCTCTCTGACTGTATGTTCACCGTCACCCGTGACATTAGCCGGTTCTCGGAGCAAAACGGCTTCTACCTTTCCATCCAGAACAAAGAAACGGTATTCTGTCCCCTCGATATATTCTTCTATGAGGATGCTATCATCTTTTGTAAAGGCAAAGTTCAGTGCTTCTTCATAATCGGCTCTTTCAGGTGTCTGTTTAAAAATCGTGATGCCTACACCGTAGTTGGTCGATTTAGGTTTGATGACGATGGCTCTGTCTTTAGCAATGACATAATAGTCTTTAGCTTCCTCCAGTGAAGAAAACTCTTCTCCTTCAGGAACAGCAAAATCATTGTCTTTGAGTAACTTCTTTGTCACGGTTTTATTTGCCATGATCCAGTGAGAAATATACGTATCTCTTGAAGTCATGTTGCCGTTTCTGACGTATTCTTTATCGCCTTTATAATTAAAGTCCAGGAACTGGTCCTGTTCATCCAGTACCGTGGTTTTCACACCGAGCTGCAGAGCATCGAACAAAAGCAGCTGTGTGCTCATTTCCAGTGTTTCAAATCCATTCAAAAGGAAAGGCTTCTCCAGAGACAGCTGTTTGTATCTTTTTCCCAGCTCGATACCATATTCAATAAACGAGTCTCTGCTTTTCTGTTCCTCGACGATCCGAGCGGACAGCGTCTCTTTTGGATGATGAAACAGATGGATCGCTTTGTCTATCACAGCTGTATAGTCATCACTCAGATCCAGTTCCATACTGGTCTCCTTCATACGTTTCAATAATGCAAGACCTTCTTCTTTATACTGCGAAGGTTCAAAGGGATGTTCAAGCGCAGTGGCTGCGTTCTTAGCTATACCTACCTTGATATCCTCATCTGTGTTGTCTTCATCCATCCATACCATCGTCAGCAGATAGACATGAACAAATAGAGACTGCTCATAAGAAAATCCAAGCGGATCGAGCGGGTTCAGGTCGAATGACCGGAATTCAACGTAGCGTGTGCCGTTATTGACTAACTGGCAGACGTTTTTTCCGGCGCCCCGTAAACGCGATGAACCGTAATATTCTCTTTCTTCATATAAAGTATTGTTTTGTACTAACTCTTCGATATCACGAATATAATTCTCTATGGATTCATAAGAAACATTATCGCTGAACGTGTTGTGATAGCCGTACTGGCTGTTTCTAAGACTTCTTACAGGACCGATAGTCTCACTGTCCAAAAGCGAAGGATGACTTGTGGGAGATGCTCCGAACAGGTAAGTCAGGACCCACTGATACCTTAAATAATTTCGCGACATCTTCAGGTACAAGTCATTGCACCACTCATCGACATTTTCTTCTGACTGAACATGACTGTTGATTTTCTCCAGAAACTCAGGGGTAAAAGAGAAATTATAATGGACACCGCTGATCATCTGTTTTTTTCTGCCATATTTTTCAGCCAGTTTTTCACGATACCGGATTTCTCTGTAATCATCCACTTTGATCAGAGGAATATCCTCTTCTTCCGGCAGGATATTAGCCATGCTGAATGGCCAGACAAATTCATCTTCATCGATCGTGCGGTTGACGACATCATGCAAAGCCTTCAGCCATTGATACTGCTGCTTTAAAGTGTCCAGAGCCGGCGTAACTAATTCAAGCTGCGCCTCACTGAAGTCTGTCTGGACATAAGGATGATGATTACGGCTACCGAATCCGGCCGGATGATCTGTTTGAGCGAGATGTCCTGATTCATCGGTTCTTAGCCCTTCCTTCTCTATACCGAAGGATCCTTTTACAAAATAAGGTTCAAGCTGATTGTTCTGTATTATTTTCTTTAGATTCATTTTATACTTCCTCTTAATATAATATGCTGTTGATATCAATTTATATCATATCACAAAAGGTCTCATCCAACATAAAAAATTAGTCTTTTCCATAGCAAACATTCGTTCACTTTCATTCCATTGTTCAAGAAAGAATGCTATACTTGTATCACCTGAAATTACGCGTTTCATTAAGGAGAATCACATTGAACAAACCATTAGCCTACCGCATGCGGCCAAAAACCATTGACAACATCGTAGGACAGACGCACCTCGTGGGAGAAGGAAAGATCATATGGCGGATGGTAAAAGCCAAACAGCTTTCCTCCATGATTTTATATGGTCCTCCCGGTATCGGAAAAACGAGCATAGCAAGCGCCATAGCGGGATCCACTCAATATGCCTTTCGCATGCTGAACGCAGCGACTGACAAGAAAAAAGATCTGGAGATCGTTGTGGAAGAAGCAAAAATGAGCGGGACGGTCGTCCTCCTCCTCGACGAGGTACATCGTCTGGATAAACCGAAACAGGATTTTCTGCTCCCGCACCTTGAAAACGGACGGATCGTCCTGATCGGAGCCACAACAGAAAACCCATATATATCCATCCATCCTGCGATCAGAAGTCGGGCACAGATCTTTGAACTGAAACCTCTTACTGAGGACCATATCATATCCGCTTTAGATAGAGCCTTGGCTGACAAAGAGAACGGTCTCGGTACTTATCCTATCACTATCGAAGGAAATGTATTAGACTACTTTGCCCGGGCGACCCAAGGCGATTTGCGTAGTGCGTTGAATGCACTGGAACTGGCTGTAAAATCAACTGAACCAGACGGCGACGGATCCATCACCATCACTAAAGAAACCGCAGAAGAGTGTCTTCAAAGAAAGGCATTGAGTCACGATAAAGATGGCGACGCCCACTATAATGCCATCTCAGCCTTCCAGAAATCGATTCGCGGCAGTGATGTTCACGCTGCGCTTCACTACCTTGCCCGTTTGATCGAGGCCGGGGAGTTGAAAGTCATTATAAGACGTTTGATCGTTACCGCTTATGAAGATATCGGATTAGCCAATCCGGCCGGCGTTGCCCGCGTGGTCACAGCGGCAGAAGCTGCTGAAAAAATCGGATTTCCCGAAGCACGTATTCCTTTAGCCAATGCCGTTATCGAAATGTGTCTATCCCCTAAATCAAACAGTGCCATTTCTGCAATAGATGCTGCTTTGAACGATGTCAGAAATGGTTTATCTGGAGATGTCCCCGACCATCTGAAAGACACCCATTACTCAGGCGCTGAAAAGTTGGGAAGCGGGGTCGGCTACAAGTATCCCCACAGCCACGACGATCATTGGATAAAACAGCAGTATCTCCCTGACAGCATCAAAAACAAAACGTACTATTCTCCTGCAGCAACGTCTAAATTTGAAAATGCCCTGAATAGTCAATTATCTAAATTCAATAATAAATAATTTTTATAACCAGGTACTCAGGATTGACTAAATATACCCTCTGTGCTAATATAAAGATAAGAATTCTGAGGTGTACGCGATGCCTACAAACTGTGTTGACCGAACATTTTATTCAAACATTGGGATTCTAAAGGAAGGATTGCTGACACGCCTTATCACTTGGAAGTCAAATATTTTTCTGGTGAAGCCCACCTGCCAATAGCGGGTTCAACCTAACATGGCATTCAACCGGCACCATCGGATTTCTTATACTTAGTCATATTCAGAGCCAGGACTTAATGTCCTGGCTCTTTTTTTCCTTTTATTAGGTAAATAAATTCTTTTTTAGTATAATGAAGGTAAGAATAAAGGAAGGGTTGTGTTGACACATGTTACAAGAGTATAAGAAAATTTTAGTTGCGATAGATGGTTCTTCACAGGCAGAGAAAGCTTTCAAGAAAGCTGTTGAAGTTGCCAAGAGAAACGATGCAGTTCTGGTTCTTGCTCACGTCATCGACACACGGGCTTATCAGTCATTCAGTACATTTGACGGTTCGATCGCTGATAACGCACGTGAAGAAGCTAAAAACACCCTGAATGACTATAAGGCATATGCTGAAAAAGAGGGGCTCTCTAAGGTCAAAACAGTGTTAGAGTATGGTTCTCCGAAAATAATGATCGCTAAACAGATCCCGGAAGCCGAAAATATCGATCTCATCATGCTAGGTGCTACCGGTTTGAATGCTGTTGAACGTATATTTGTCGGTTCTGTTTCTGAATACGTTATCCGTCAGGCTCAATGTGATGTCCTGATCGTCCGTACAGACTTAAACAATGAATTTACTGAAGAATAAATAAAGACTAAAAAAACGTCTCTTTTCCGTTTTGGAAAAGAGACGTTTTTGTATTTTAGATTTGTTTACTTGCTTAATTTTTCTACATCGCGGGCAATCATGACTTCTTCATCAGTTGGGATGAGAAGTACTTTCACTTTAGAATCATCTGTGGAAATAATGCGTTGTTTACCACGTACGTTATTTTTTTCTTTATCGATTTCAGCACCGAAATATGAGATCCCATTGATGATATTCTCACGTGTTTCCGGTCCGTTTTCACCGATGCCTGCAGTAAAGACGATAGCATCGACGCCATTCATGGTTGCCACATATGAACCAATATATTTTTTGACTCTATCTTCAAATATACGCAGAGCCAACGCTGCACGTTCATTAGTTTCTTCAGCATCTTCCAGATCTCTCATATCACTTGAAATACCGGAAAGGCCTTTTAATCCAGATTCGTTATTTAGAATATAAATCATGTCCTCGATTGATTCAATACCTTCTTTTTCCATTAAGAATGGCAGTAATGATGCATCGATATCTCCTGAACGTGTACCCATCGTGACACCTGCTAATGGTGTGAATCCCATAGATGTATCTACTGATTTACCACCATCGACAGCAGTAATGGAAGCACCGTTACCTAAATGACACGTAATGATTTTAAGGTCCTCGATCGGTTTTTCCAGCATGTCGGCTGCCTGCTGGGCAACATATTTATGACTTGTACCATGAGCACCGTATTTACGAGCATTATGTTTCTCATAGTACTCTAAAGGAATACTGTACAGATAGTTTACTTTAGGCATGGTCTGATGGAATGACGTATCGAATACTGCGACACTAGTGATATCAGGTAAAATTTTTCGGAAAGCTTTGATTCCTGTCGCGTTGGCAGGATTGTGCAATGGTGCAAATTCAGATAAACTTTCGATTTGTTCAACCACTTCATCTGTAACTAAAGCAGAGTCCTTGAATATTTCACCACCCGCAACGACACGGTGACCAACACCCGTGATTTCATTAAAGTCTTTAATAATGCCTAGTTCGATCAACTGTTCCAATAGCATTTCAACGGCTACTTCATGATCGGCAATATCGACGACCTGCTTGTACTTTTCTCCATCGTTATATTTGATGGTGAAAATAGAATCATTCAAGCCGATACGTTCAACGACACCAGATGCCAGTTCTTCTTCCTGAGGCATTGTAAATAATTTCCATTTCAAACTCGAACTTCCTGCATTGATTGCAATAGTTTTTGACATAATGTTCGCTCCCTTTTTTATATTTGCTGCTCTTTTTTCCATTTTTTTATACTTAAAATGAACTCATTGAATACATGCTGATTTTTAATGTTAGGTACGTCAGATACAAGGACTTCATCTACCTGTTTACTGTCTTCACCTTTTTTCTGAACAATGAACAGTGACTTTCTGGACTTGACCGAACTGAACCATTCCAGCGGCATATGGATGATAGCCTGAACATGACCGACAGAATGAACAAATTTCAGCAGGCTTTTCACTTCTTCTGATTCAAATACATTCGTCGGCAATAGATAAAATGCATACCCACTCTCTTTTAAATACTTAAATCCCTGTTCTATGAGTAAGTAGTGACTGTAGGAATAACCCTCTTCAAAACGTGTCTGGAATTCCCCATTTTTAATATCTTTCGGATAATATCCCACAGGCAGGTCAGAGACCATGATGTCTACAGGATCCAGTAACAACGGCTGCAGTGCATCCTGATGCATTAATTGAACAGGTATAGCAAGTAATGCTGAAATCGTTGACGCCAGCGATATAAGGAGTTCATCATTGTCTACACCTGTTAATTTCATCTGTTCATTTTGTGAAAAGAGTGTTGTAAACAGTGTATAGATCAAGTTGCCACTTCCAACAGACAAATCTGCAAGATGGAGGGGTTCATCTGTTTCAAAGAAAAGATCTATGAAATAGGATATGATGACTCCGATGCCATCCGGGGTCGGCTGATGATTCACTTGCAGCTGATCCTCTTTCACTATACTGATCAGCATCATCTGGATAGCTTTTTTCTTTTCCTCCAGTGATAACCCTTCGATCGATATAGAATCATACAACTCTCTTAACTTATCTCTTGTTTCTGCGTGTGGAAGACCATCTTCAACATGCACCTTTCCTTTATCCAGGATATTTTCACCGGATTCAATAAAGGCTTCCATAAACGTCGAATCCAGATCTTCTTTGAGAAGACGTGTCGATTCTAGTAATACAGTATAAAACTTCTCTACTTTGGATGTATCCACTGCAACGATCCTTTCATGTTCATTCCTTACCCTTAAATTAAGATAGTGAATAAAAATCCCATAGTACTCTACTTTTATTTTAACTTATTCGTTTGTCATGTACAAGATTTAAGCTAAACATATGTAAGCTCTGAATCACATTATGACAGGGTGTCAGTTTTTATGATAGAAAAAAAGGAACCAAAATCGATTAGATTTATGATTCCAATTTATATGATAATTAGTTTGCTACAGGATAAACAGAAACTTGCTTTTTGTTTTTTCCTTTACGTTCAAAGCGAACAACACCATCAATTTTAGCGAATAAAGTGTCGTCTCCACCTCGACCCACGTTTTCACCTGGGTAGATCTTAGTTCCACGTTGGCGGAATAAAATAGATCCTCCAGAGACAACTTGTCCATCTCCACGTTTAGCTCCTAAACGTTTTGATTGTGAATCACGGCCGTTGGTTGTTGAACCGCCACCTTTTTTATGAGCGAAAAATTGTAGATTCATTTTCAACATATTCAATGCACCTCCATTATTTCCCTTTTAGGGAATTAATTTTCACATACTCACTGTATTCTTCTTCTATACTTTTTAAAGACAGATGAAGGCTTTTCATGAGTATCTGGCCTGTTTCCATTTGTTTTTGAGAAATACCAGCAGGAATAGTAAATTCCAGATAGCCGCCAGAATCTTCAGCAGAAACGACCTCTACGGGTATTTCAGCTATCTCTGACAGACTATTGACTGTTCCGATACTTAAGGCTGAAACGGCAGCACAGACAACATCATAACCGTACGGGCCAGCTTCAGCATGTCCAGACATTTCGACTGACATAAAATTTGAACCTTTACGGCGAAATTGAATATCTATCATTTCAGTCTCACTTTCTCAATGATTAGTTTGATTTGATTGATGTGATAGAAACTTTTGTATAAGGCTGACGATGTCCCTTTTTATTATGGGAATCTTTTCTGCGACGGTATTTGTAAGTCGTTACTTTTTTAGCACGACCTTGTTTCTCGATCTTACCTTCTACAGACGCGCCTTCGATGAAGGGATTACCTACTACAGTATTATCTCCTCCAACAAACAAAACTTCGTCAAAAGTAACTGAATCACCAGCTTCTCCGTCTAATTTTTCTACGAAGATATCTTGGCCTTCTTCAACTTTAAACTGTTTTCCACCTGTTTTGATAATTGCGTACATGTTTGCTGCACCTCCTTTAATTAATGAATAAAACGTTCAGTTTTATTCTTAAGCACTTAGACTCGCCGTTATAAGTAGCAGTCTCCTACTTTTCAGACTTATATACGAGCGGTTGTAGTTGTGGTGCTACACATTTACAACATTACTAGCATACCAAATCACACTGCCATAGTCAATCATTAAATTAATATCCATGACAGCTGATACCCAGTTTCAATTGAGTACACGTTCATTTTAAAAAATTTCGGGAAGAAACGATTCGATCACTGAACTTTTCAGCAAAATTTATATCATGGGTGATCATAATGACTCCGACATCATTCTTGATGATGGACATGAGCAGCTCACCGAACCGGTTGGCAGTCTCCTGATCCAGTGCAGAAGTAGGTTCATCCAGACATAAAATCTGCGGTTCCAGCATAAGCGCCCGTGCTATAGCTACACGCTGCTTCTGTCCCCCTGACAACTCTTTAGGGTATGCTTCCTGTTTGTCAAAGATAGCTAATTTTTTCAGTAATTCTTCAGCTTTTATTTCCGCTTCTTTTTTACTGAGATCCTTATTGAGGACCGGACTGAGTGTGCAGTTTTCTTTAACTGTCAGATTAGGAAATAGCTGAAAATCCTGAAAAACCAGTCCAATTTTTTTGTTTACTTTTTTATCGCTTTCCTGGCTAGTAAATAAAACATCATCGTCAAGTTTGATTTGTCCTTCATCTGGCATATCCAGCTGGTTCAGCAATCGGATAAAAGTCGTCTTGCCTGATCCCGATTCCCCTACTATGGATACGATCTCTCTCTTCCTGACTGTTAATGAGAAATCTTTGATCAAATCGATACCATTCATTTTTTTACCCAGGTTTTCTATGACAAGCATCTCGTTCCCCCCTTTTTATATTTGGTACTGTTTCTCGATTTTATTCAACAGATATGAAATAATGCCGGTGACAATAAGGTAAAGAATACCTACGAATATAAACGGAATCAGCGATGCATAGCGATTAGCTGCTATCTGGCCAGCTCTCAATACTTCTCCTAATCCTAAAATATAAACAAGAGAGGTATCTTTCACCAATGCCAGTACCTCATTTCCTATGCTGGGCAATGTGGTTTTCAAAACCTGTGGAAAGATGACTTTCCGGTACCCTTTAAAGTGGCTGATACCAAGCACTTTCAGTGCTTCAAACTGACCAGTCGGTACACCTACCATGCCACCTCTGAATATCTCTGCGAAATAAGCAGCATAATTCAGGACGAAAGCAAAAACAGCGGCTGGGAACCGGTCAAGTGTCAAGCCGATGTAAGGTAAGCCGAAGAATACAAACATTAACTGAAGCAGCAACGGTGTTCCCCGCATTACATATATATAGAGCGTAATGATACCCTGTAAAAATTTAGGTCCATACACTTTTATAACTGCCACTGCCAACCCAATCGGCAGTGAAAGCACCAGTACTAACCCGAACAACTTCAACGTTAACTCTAAGCCTCCAATGATCGAAGGCAAGGCTGACCATAACATAACTTTCACTCCTATAAATTATTCCTGTTCACTGAACCATTCCTGATAAATATCATCGTACGTTCCATCTTCCATGAGTCTTTCTAAAGATGCATTAAATTCTTCTCTCAATGCATCATCATCCTGCCTGAAGCCTACTGCATATTCTTCTTTGCCAAAATCCTCTTCCAGCACTTTGTAATCCGGTGACGGATTCTGTGACATATAGAATCTTCCCAGCGTTTCATCCACCACAATGGCTTCACTTCGACCGGATATCAGGTCATTGAACACATCATTATTTGATGGGAACTGTATGACTTCGCTATTATCAAATTCACTCATGATATCAGATGGATCGCTCTCAATTGCACTTATGGCACTCGATGACTGCTGGGCAGCAACTTTTTTGCCAGCCAAATCAGATTTAGAATCGATCCCGTTTTCCTCTAAGGTAACGATCAGTTGACTATTCTCCAGATATGGTGTGCCAAAGTCTACTTTTTCAGCACGTTCATCAGTAATCGTATAACCATTCCATATCATATCGATATTACCCGTGTTTAGTTCGGTCTCTTTCATAGCCCAATCGATAGGCTGAAAGCTGATGGAATACCCCAAGTCATCAGCTACGGCCTCTGCCAGGTCGATATCGAAGCCAACCAGATCGCCCTCATCATCTCTGAATCCCATTGGAGCAAAGGTATCATCCAAACCAACCACATAAGCCTTTTCATCTGTACTGCTTTCTGTCTCATTAGTCTGACATCCTGTTAAGACGATTCCAGAAACAATCAATCCCATTAATAGCATTTTTGAATTTTTCATTCGTGTTCCTCCTAGAGTTATTTATACTTTTTTAGTTCTACAGCAAGTGTTCATACAAGACTGCAGTTCCTGTACAAACAAAAAAAACGCCCTTTAATCCTCTTATATAAGAGAATTAAAGGACGATTACATATCGTGGTCCCACCTTTATTCGTGACAATATAAAAAATCGTCACCTCAACACGTTCAAAACGACTAAACGCTGGCACGATAACGGGTGCATCCGATAAGCCTACTCGAGTTCAGCTTTTAGCTTAGAGATGTGTTTTCAAAGTACGCCTATAGTTACTCTCACCGACCGTAACCTCTCTGAAAAGGAGTGACTTTTACTTTTTCTCATCATAGCTATTTATTATTTTTTATATCATAGCATATTTATTTTCCAAAGCCAAATATTTTTTTCCAAATACTTACTTTTTCTTCTTTCATCGTCATGAGAGGTACCGTATCGCCAAGTATTCTTCTTGCAATATTACGATAGCCTTGCGATGACGGGTGGTTGGGGTCTAACACAACAGGGTTCCCTTTATTGGATGCCCGAACAACTTCATCATCTTCAAAGATGATCCCCAACAGTTTAATAGACAGATGACGGGTGATTTCTTCTACGTCCATAACATCTCCTGCTTCCATCATTCCTTTACGGATACGATTGATTACAAGCTGAGGTGCTTCTATAGCCGTTTGTTCTATCAGTCCGATGATCCTGTCCGCATCTCTGATAGCAGAAATTTCTGGCGTCGTGACTAAAATAGCATCATCAGCAGCAGCAATGGAATTTTTAAACCCTTGTTCAATGCCTGCCGGACAATCGATTAAAATATACTCAAAGTCTTTTTTCAGTTCTTCGACCATATCCACCATCTGGATCTCATTTATTGCATTTTTATCTGCATGTTGAGCTGCCGGAAGAAGGAAAAGCTGATCGTTGAAACGTTTATCTTTTATAAGTGCCTGATGAAGCTTTGCTCTTCCTTCTACCACATCGATGATGTCATATATTATTCTGTTTTCCAAACCCAAAATAACATCAAGGTTTCTCAACCCTATATCCATATCAACGAGACATACTTTTTTCCCTTGAAGCGCCAGTGCTGTTCCAATATTTGCGGTTGAAGTCGTCTTGCCTACTCCACCTTTACCTGATGTTATAACTATGGCTTTACCCATTATAAATACCTCCTGCATGTTTACCTATTTCTGGTCGAATAGTTTTTAAGTTTTCCAAGCTGGAAACTTCAATGATATGTAAGTCATTAACATATACAAATTCTGTTGTGTCAGAATCTTCATCCGTTAGCTGATCTTTTTTTTCTATGACATGAACATTGTCTCCTATCCGTACTTGTGCATTATACCGGAAATTAGCAACGACAACAGCACTTTCTTTCCCATAGACCCCTGCATGTGCAATGCCTTTCAGTTCTCCTATAATATAAATACTTCCCGTGGCACGAACCATGCCTCCAGGGTGAACAACACCAATGAGCAGCATGTCTCCTTCAGCCTCGACGATCTGTCCACTTCGAACTGTCCTAACTTCCAGCGTGGGACTCGCTTCTTTATGCCACTGCAGACACTTTTCCAGCGACAAAACTTCTGATTCAAATGATGAGACTTTAAAATACTCATCTTCAACGATTGCTGATACCTTTTCTTTTTCTGCATCTGTTAATTCTCTCTGACCCGTTTTGACATGAAAATTGATTTTTCTCCCAGTATGAGAATCTTTTTTCATCTGTAATGTTAATGTTTCCAGTTCTTCATACACATCCTGCAGGGAAGCTGAAGACTGAATAATAAGCTGATAACCTTCTTGGGTCCCTTTTAGTGATACCGCACTCTTCATTCTGTTCCACCTCTAGTTTTATCTTATTGATACATTGTTTTTTCTACTCGATCCAGCCTTGTTTTCTTCTAAGCTGACTAACACTTTGATCCATTCCTTGAGCGGATACCCAATGACTATAAAAGCAAGTGTATTGAATATCAATGTGCCATTCAAGCGACTGACCAGGAAGAGTTGCAGCGTCATATCGGACAGTCCGATGACTCTGTACACACTAAAAACAAATAATTCCATTAAAGTCAGTACAACAATATTAATCAGCAATATAGCAGAGAAGTAAGGATTGATTATCTGGCGGATTTGAATGACCAGATATGGAATCAACACAAATGCTGCAATATATATGCCTAAAATCCCACTGTAGTAACTGTCATAAATAAAACCGAAAACAAAAGCAAGGATGAACAACTGCTTTGGTTCCAGATAGAAAGAAAGCATGATAAGTGTAATAATGACCAGTCTGGGGATCATTACACCGAAAGACGTACTTAACTGTTCACGAAATAAATACGACAACCCTCCGTCTATGAGCAAAGTGAAAAACAGTAGAAAAACGGGAATCGTTATTTTTTTCCAGTTAGTCATCACTCTTCACCGCTCTCGGCCATACGATGGATAATGGTTACAAAACGGATAGCGTTAAAATCAGCTGAAGGTTTTACATATACCTGTTGAGCAAGGCCATGTGAATCCATTGAGACCTCTTCCACTTCACCGATAACCAGACCTCGTGGGATAGTTCCACCCAAACCGGAAGTGGTCACAAGTTCCCCTTCGCTGATTTCTACCGTTGATGTAATCTGAGACATCAGAAGCTGATTCGCATCCGCATCATAGTCGCTGATTATTCCGTATACTGTCTCATCTTCCATGACGATTTCTGAAGAAACCTGATTAGCTGTCTGCTCGATGTTTGTCAGTAGAACGACTTTTGAACTGGTCGGACTTGTTTCAGCGATACGACCGATCAGACCATTTCCGGACATGACAGGCATCCCAACTTCCACTCCATCCTGACTTCCGCGATCAACAACTAACTGGTCGACCCAGTTATCCGGATTTCGAGAGATTACGGTCCCTGAGATGGTCCGGTAATCGGTTAAAGACTGTTTCAGATCCAGTTCTTCTTCCAAGCGAGCGTTCTCATCTTTTAGTGTATTCAATTCTGCTTGACGTTCATATATCTGATCGATTTCTATTTTTAATCTCTGATTTTCAGTGTACGTATCCTGTAGATCATCTATCGAATCAAACACGCCGATTATAGCATTGGCAGGTTTGGAATAGATCCTTCCCAGAACCGCAGTAATGTCGTTGGTCGCCTGTTGAAAAAAAGGGATGTTCCCTGTGTTTCGCATGGATAACGAAATCAGCGAAACAAACATGATCACACTGATAAGCAAGACGATTAATTTTTTATTTGTAAAAAACTGGTTCAATTGTGACACCTCTTATAATTTAACTTCGCTTATTTTACCATAGATTATAGTCAGTTCGTAGAGGCAGTTTGAAATGAAGAGCTGGTATATGTGTCTAATTTTAGAACACGCATACACGGCATCATTAAACTAGCGGGAAGAATATCTTCCCGCTAGTTTACATATTTATCTCGATTGCTTTCTATATATATTCATGTGGTTCAATGCTTCACCGGTCCCTATCGCTACACAATCTAAAGGATTGCTTGCAACAAATACAGGAACATCTGTTTCTTCTGCAATAACATCGCTTAGATGCTTCAACAAAGCGCCGCCCCCTGTCAAGACGATACCACGGTCGATAACATCCGCTGAGATTTCAGGCGATGTATCTTCAAGGGTCCCCTTCACAGCGACAAGAATACTTTCGATCACTTCTTTGATGGCTTCTGCCACATCGATAGCCGGAATCGATATCGTCTTAGGTAAACCGGTCAATAAGTCCCTCCCGCGAATATCCATAGAGCCCATGTCTTTAGCAGCTTCAATAGAGGCACTGCCCAATTCCATTTTCACAGCTTCAGCCGTTCGTTCTCCTATGAGCAGATTATATTTGTTTCTGATGTATTGAATGATGGACTGATCCATTTGATCACCCGCCATTTTGATCGTACGGCTACTGACGATCCCGCCTAATGATATCGTAGCAACGTCAGTGGTCCCGCCTCCGATATCCACGACCATGCTGCCTGTAGGTTCATTGACAGGTAACCCTGCTCCTATTGCAGCAGCAAACGGTTCTTCTATCAAGTAGGCATCTCTCGCTCCAGCCATTTTTGCCGCATCGATGATGGCTCTCTTTTCAACTTCTGTTCCACCACCGGGAACACAGACAACGACTTCAGGTTTAGAACCACGTTTTCCTACGGCTTTCGTTATGAAGTATTCAAGCATGGCTGCTGTTGTATCGAAATCTGCGATTACGCCATCTTTCATCGGACGCAAGGCAACGATACTACCAGGTGTACGACCTATCATTTTTTGAGCATCTATACCAACAGATACGACTTCATCATTTGTTTTATCTTTAGCTACAACTGAAGGTTCGCCAAGGACGATACCTTTTCCTTCTATATAAACATTTGTATTAGCGGTACCTAAATCAATACCGACCCCTTTTTTTCTGAACCAGAACACTAAAAAATCTCCTTTCAACACTTTCACATACTAGCATAATAAATCCTAAACTTACATTATACAATTGTACCTTTTTATTAATCAATATGCACTAGCTAACTTACACTTTATTTTAAATTTAATATTTGAAACGTCACATTAATTATTTCTGTGCACTAAAAAACCGAGCAGGATAGATACCCTACTCGGTTAAAAAAATTATAATAGTTTAGTATTAAGCTTTTTCTACGTTAGCTGCTTGAGGTCCGCGTGCGCCTTCTTCGATATCGAAAGTAACTGCTTGACCTTCTTCTAATGATTTGAATCCTTCTTCGTTGATAGCTGAGAAGTGTACGAATACATCGTCTGCACCTTCGCGCTCGATAAATCCAAATCCTTTTTCTGCGTTAAACCATTTTACTGTACCGTTTTCCATGTTTACTGTTCCTCCTCGTGCCTTAAAGCACAATTTATTTCACATTATTGCTATAGGTACGAATCGGAATGTTATTACACATTACTTTTTTCTTTCCCTAACAAAATGCTAAATTCATAGTACCACGCCATATTATTTTGTGCAAGTATTTAGCACTTTTTTATGGGAAATATCTTATGACCACTCTGTCAAAAGCATCGGAATTCACAAAGCTCCATATTCTTTCAGACTGATGTACTGGTCCTCCCCAATAATGAAATGATCAAGAAGTTCTATACCGACGATTTTTCCCACTTCACACATCCTCTCTGTAAATCGCAGGTCAGCGTCTGAAGGTTCAGGATTCCCGGAAGGATGATTATGGGCTATGATTATACGTGCGGAGGAATATTTTATAGCCGCTTTGAATATCTCTCTTGGATGAGCAACACTAGAATTCAACCCACCTTTAAAAATCGTTTCTTTTTTTATTATTTCGTTCTTTGTATTTAAAAATAACCCCACCACCAGTTCCTGCTGCAAGCCTTTCAGTTCTTCCAGTAACAGCTTTCCTACATACTGGCTAGACGTGACTGCTCCTTCTTTTAGAACTGTTGTTTTAGCCAGACGCTTACCCAATTCGATCGTTGCCAACAGTTCGAAGGCTTTTGCTTTCCCTATTCCCGGTATGGCTAAAAGTTCTTCCAGAGTAGCATTTTTGAACATGTACAAATCATCAAAGTTTGAAAAAACCTGCATGCTAAGCTGCAGGACATTCTGATCTCTTGTTCCCGTTCGAAGCAGTATTGCCAGCAGTTCATGGTTAGCGAGTGCTTCAGGACCATATTCGGCCATCCTTTCTCTAGGTCTTGACTCTTGTGGAACATCAACAAATTTCTGATTAAGCATAGAATTCCCTCCAATAAAAAAGAAGAGAAGATTTTATCTTCTCTTCAATATATACTGTCATTTAAAAAAAATTCTCACTTTTTATTTTGATAAGAATTTTCTCCAAATCCTCACAGATTTCTAATGCTTTAGCTTTAGCTTCTTCCGACGGTTTTAAAAGATCGGGGACCATGACTACTTTATGACCGGCTTCATATGCTGCCCGAACACCATTGAGCGAATCTTCAAGAACCAGCACATCAGACTGTACATCCCCGACAAGCTGGACTGCTTTCTGGAATATTTCAGGATGAGGCTTGGATTTCGGGACTTCGTCTCCTCCAATATACGCATCGAAGTAGCCTTTGAGATCGGTCAGCTCTAAAAGTTTTTCCACTAACTTCCGTTCTGAACTGGAAGCCACGACCGTCTTATACCCCTGCTCTTTTAAATGAGCGAGCAGTTCGACTAGGCCTTTTTTTATCGCAGGCGGTTCAGATGACAGAAGGTCCTCAACATCTTTTTTGCTGTCAATAATGAACTGCTGGACATTATTTTTAGGAAACTGATCAAACATGGCCTGGAAAAAATCAGTTTCACTTGCTCCGATATACTTCTCATAAAAGGAATAGTCAAACGGAATGCTTAAGGCATCAGCCGTTTTCTGATTCGCTTTATAGTATAGTGGTTCTGTATCAAACATCAAACCATCCATGTCAAATACGACTACTTTATTCATGTTTACCCTTCTTTGACTTGCTTTAATTTTTTGATCTGGTTCGTTACCGCCTCGTACTTCTCTTTGTAATCTTGTCCTTTTTCTTTTTCAGCATTCACGATTTTTTCGGGTGCATTCTGCACGAATTTTTCATTCGCCAGTTTCTTCTCTACTCTATCCATTTCCTGCTGCCATTTGGCTTTTTCCTGTTCCAGACGCTGGATTTCTTCCTGAATATCGACTAGACCCGCTAGTGGAAGATATACTTCCGCTCCAGAAATGACTGCGGACTTCACTTCTCCAGGTATTTCCACTTCCGTATCGATCACCAGTTCATTGGGATTACAGAAACGTTCGATAAAGGAACGGTTCTCGACTAAGAAGGCTTTCTCTTTTTCACCTTTAGTTTTTATCAGGATATCGATCTTTTTAGATAGCGGACGATTGGCATCCAGACGAATGGAACGAACAGAACGGATCAGTTCAATAAGCATCTCCATGTTGGTTATCGCTTCCTGATCGTCAAACTCACTTACCGTTTCAGGATATTCTGCAACGACAAGAGACTGACCTTCATGCGGGATATGTTCCCATATCTCTTCTGTCACAAACGGCATGATAGGATGCAGGAGACGCAGTGTCTGATCCAGTACATGGACCAGGACAGATTGGGTCGTCACTTTCTGTTCATCTGTACCCTGAATAAGCAGTTCTTTACTCATTTCAATATACCAGTCACAATAATCATCCCAGATAAAGGTATACAGTCTTCTGCCGGCTTCACCAAATTCAAATTTTTCAAACAGCTCAGTCACCTGTCTGATCGTCTGATTCAAGCGAGCGAGTATCCATTTGTCTGCTATAGATTTTTCTCCCGAAAGATCGATATCCTCAAATGAGAAATCTTCGAGATTCATGATAACATAGCGGCTGGCATTCCAGATCTTGTTGATGAAGTTCCAAGAAGCATCCATTTTTTCATAACTGAAGCGCACATCTTGCCCAGGTGCTGAACCATTGGATAAGAACCATCTCAAGGCATCAGCGCCGTACTGATCGATGACTTCCATCGGATCGATACCGTTGCCTAACGACTTGCTCATTTTTCTGCCCTGTTCATCTCGAATCAATCCATGGATCAGTACATTCTTGAACGGCGCCTTGCCGGTAAATTCCAGACTCTGGAAAATCATGCGGCTGACCCAGAAAAAGATGATATCATAGCCCGTAACCAGCGTACTAGTCGGAAAATATTTTTTGAAGTCTTCTGAATCTGTATCCGGCCATCCCATGGTAGAAAACGGCCACAAAGCTGAACTGAACCATGTATCCAGAACATCATTGTCCTGCTCCCAGTTTTCGCTGTCTTCTGGAGCTGTTTCTCCCACATACAGTTCACCGGTTTCTTTATGATACCAGGCTGGGATGCGGTGCCCCCACCATAACTGTCTTGAAATGACCCAGTCATGAACGCTTTCCATCCAGTTGTTGAATGTTTTTTCGAACCGTTCAGGGACAAAGTTGACCTTGTCTTCAGTCTGCTGATTTCTCAGCGCCTGTTCTGCCAGCGGCTGCATTTTAACAAACCATTGTGTGGATAGTCTAGGTTCAACGATCACACCTGTACGTTCGGAATGACCGACGCTATGTGTCATTTCTTCAACCTTGATGAGGTTGCCGGCTTCCTTCAAATCTTTGACAAGAGCTTTTCGTGCTTCGAAGCGGTCCATGCCTTCATACTTTCCAGCTAGTTCATTCATTGAGCCGTCATCATTCATGACATTCACTTGTTCCAGGTTATGTCGTTTACCTATTTCAAAGTCATTCGGGTCGTGTGCTGGAGTGATTTTGACCACACCTGTCCCGAACTCCCGGTCCACATAATCGTCTGCTACGACAGTCAGTTCTCTTTCGACCACTGGGAGCAGCACTTTTTTACCTATGAGGTGCTGATATCTTTCATCTTCAGGATGAACAGCTACGGCTGTATCACCAAGCATGGTTTCCGGCCGTGTCGTTGCGATCTCCACTTCGCCTTCACCATCCACGATAGGATACGTGATGTGGTAGAATGCACCATTGACATCTTTATGGTCCACTTCGATGTCTGACAAGGCAGTCTGTGCCTTGGGATCCCAGTTGATAATGTATTCGCCGCGATAAATAAGTCCTTTATTATATAAGTCGACAAATACTCTGTTTACAGCATCATTCAGACCTTCGTCTAAAGTGAAACGTTCTCTTGAATAATCGACGGAAATACCTACTTTCGACCACTGTCTGCGGATATTTCCAGCATATTCTTCTTTCCATTCCCAAACTTTTTCGAGAAATTTCTCTCTACCCAGGTCATATCTTGAAATGGAATCCTGAGCTAGTTTTTCTTCTACTTTTGCCTGCGTCGCGATTCCAGCGTGATCCATCCCCGGCAGCCACAATGCATCATATCCCTGCATTCTCTTCTGACGGATAATGATGTCCTGAAGTGTTGTATCCCATGCGTGACCTAAGTGCAGCTTTCCGGTCACGTTGGGTGGAGGAATAACGACGGAATAAGGTTCTGTCCCTTTACCATCCGGTCTGAACAAATCTTCCTTCAGCCATTTTTCATAACGCCCTTCTTCTACTTTTGACGGCTCATACTTCTTTGACATGTCTAACGATTTTTCCAAAATGATCACTCCTTTTTTCTCATAAAAAAAGCATTCATCCTATGGATATAGGACGAATGCTTCGCGGTACCACCTAAATTATCACTGTATTTAAAAAACAGTGATCTCTTAACAACAGTTTTAATGGTCTGTCAGTCCAGTTACAGCTACTTCTTTGTTCACTGTATAGCTCACATGCTACTTCTCAATATGATCGATCAGGGATTTCCACCAGACACCCATTCTCTAAGATCCTCTTTATTGATACTACTCATGATCATTGCCTTGATTTATTCATTTATATTAACTCAGTTCAGCTTCTTCGTGACGCGCAGCTGATAAAGCATCTTCGTAATTTGGGTCACCGGACATTTCTTTCACGATTTCTCTATAAACGATCTGGCCGTGTCTATTTAATACAAATACGGCACGTGCGATTTTGTCCATATCTTCAATATATAGACCATATTCCTTGGCAAAGGTACGTTCGCTGTCATGCAGTAAAACAGTGTCCACATCTTTTGCCTGCCCCCACTTTTCCTGCTCTTCAACAGTATTGGCAGAGATCGAGAGGACTGTAGTATTTTTCAGCTCTTTACCTTCTGTATTAAAGGTATCCGTCTGTCTTGAACACGTACTCGTCGTTATATCCGGGAAAGTACTTAAAATAACGACTTCTCCTTCATAATCGGAAAGTTTAACGTCTTCATTGTTCAGGTTTTTAAGATTAAAGGAAGGAGCGTTATCTCCTACTTCTGGAACGGGTCCGTTTGTCTGAAATTTTTCACCTTTCATCATTACGTCCATTGTTTCCCCTTCTTTCCTATAGTATACCCTTAGTTTAACTGTTTCGGAAGAGGTTTTGCAACTAAAACATCATAACAAGTCAGCAAAGTTTTTTTCGCGTTCTTTGTTCTCGTCCGTTTCTATGCCGATCTTTTCGATTTTCATACCTTCTAATGCGCGGTCCATCAACCCATTAACGTCGATCGCTTTCTCAAAGTCTTCCACTTTCTGTAATTTCGGTTTCGTTTTCGGTCTGGTTGGTGCAAAAATCGTACAGCAGTCTTCGAAAGGCTGTACGGCCAGTTCATACGTATCGATTTGTTTCGCGATATCTATGATATCATTCTTGTCTGTGGAAATAAGCGGACGCAGGACAGGCGTGCTGGTCACAGCATTTATCGCCAGCATACTTTCAAGTGTCTGGGATGCGACCTGTCCCAGAGACTCTCCATTAACGATAGCTAAGCCATTACGTTTTCTACGGATCTCATCCGTCAGTCGCATCATCATTCTTCTTGTGATCGTCATGGAATACTCATCTGGAACTTCTTTCTTGATCTGTTCCTGGATCTCAGTGAAAGGAACTTCTATAAATATAATTTCTCCAGCAAAACGAGACAGCTTGGCCGTCAGATCTTTGGCTTTCTTTAAAGCCTGCGGGCTCGTGTATGGAGGGCTATGAAAATGGACTGCTTCTATTTCCATGCCCCTTTTCATTGAAAGATAACCGGCTACAGGTGAATCAATACCTCCAGAAAGCATAAGCATCCCTTTGCCGGAAGAACCGACTGGCAGCCCCCCCTGTCCCTGAATGGTATCTACCGATATAAAGATCCCCCTATTTCTAACTTCGACCCTAACGGTCACTGTCGGGTTTTTCATTTGTACATGGATATCTGCCATAGCATCTTCCACTGCTGTGCCCAGCATGCGATTGATGTCGTTAGTATCGTATTCAAATGAATGGTCTGAGCGTCGGGTGTTGATCTTGAATGACATGCCCGGAGTATAGTTTTTCCTGATCAGTTCGATGACGGCTTTTTCAGCTTCTTCGACTGACTTTTCGACCCTGACTATAGGCGAAAATGATTGTATACCAAATATGTCATTCAATTCTGAAATAATCGGTTCAGCATTTTCACCATGAAGTTTGACATGCATGCGGTCGCGATTGTAACTCACCTTTACCTGGTCATATTTTTTCAGTTTTTTTGTAACGTTTTTATTTAATTTCTTAATAAATATCTTTTTGTTTTTTCCTTTGGTGGATAATTCACCGTATCTTATCATTAATTCTGTGATTTCCAAATTTGTTCTCCTCTACTCAATTGATTTCAACTGTGAATAAACGGTATCGACTGCGCTCTTGAATGCATCGACTTCCTGCAGCGTGTTTATTTGACTCCAGCTTATTCGTACGGCAGACTCCGCTTCTTTTAATGAATAACCCATTTCTCTGATCGAATGGATATTATCTTTTTTTCTGCTCGAGCAGGCACTTGTTGTTGAAATATAAATGCCGTGTTTTTCAAGGGCATGAACCACGACTTCTCCCTTGATATTTTTTATTCCAAAACAGACAATATGGGGAGCACTTTCTTCTGGTGAAAAAACAGTCACTCTGTCAAGGTCGGCAAAATACGCCAACAGCGATTTCCTCATATCTAATAATTTTTGTGCGGTCTCCTCTTTATTCTCCATCAGCAATCTCAGTGATTTTGCCAGCGCTACATTGCCAGGAACATTCTCGGTTCCATTTCGAAGACCTGTTTCCTGTCCGCCGCCACTTAACAGGGGCGCTAGTTTTCTTCCACTCTTCACATATATAAATCCAGTTCCTTTGGGTGCATGAAATTTATGACCGGAAAAGACAGCTATATCGATTCTTGATTCATTTAAATCCAGATCTATTTTTCCGATAGCCTGAACAGCATCCACATGAAAGTGCACAGACGGATAAAGTTCCAGCAGTTCTCCTACTTCTTTAAGTGGCTGAAGACTACCTGTTTCGTTGTTGACTGCCATCAACGATACTAAAACCGTATCTTTTCTCAGTGACTGCTCGAGTTCCTCAAGGCTTATTTGCCCTTTTTCATCAACTGATAGATAAGTAACATCCCACCCCAGTGCTTCCAGCTGCTCCATGCTTTGGATAACGGCCGGATGTTCAGTGGACGAAGTGATGATATGGCGTCCGTAGTCCATCTTTTCTATAGCAGTGCCTTTTATAGCCAGATTATCCCCTTCGGTTCCGCCGCTGGTGAAATAAATCTCTTCTTTGCTGACATCTAATAACTCCGCTATCTGTTTTCTCGACTGAGTTAATAACTGCCTCGACTGCTCTCCCAACTGATGCAGGCTTGACGGATTGCCGTAGTACTGCTCACTGACAGATCGATACGTCGCTAACACGGATGGATCGATTTTTGTCGTTGCAGAATTATCAAAATAAATCATCTTGCACCTCTTCTTGATTCTCGTTATCATCAAACTCTATATATTATAACAAAATCCTTACAAGCTTCAAGCTATATTCGTCACTTATCGAAACACACCTAAAAAAAAACTCTCAGCCGTAAAACATCCTACGGTCCAAGAGTCTGTGTATGTCATTATTGAGCGTTTGACATTTCTTTCTTATAAAGAGACTTCACTTCTTCAAAAGCCCCCGGTTCTATCGATTCAAGTTTCTCTCTCACCATTTTAAGTGAGGTTTCATAGTTATATTCATCCAGGAACAAGGCTTCACTGTACTTGATCGTTTCCATGACTCCAGGATAGTCTTCTTTGTATCGATAGAGACGCTGGCTTGTCAATTCAGTAAGTAACGCATTGTCTACTGTCTCTTCTGTTTTATCTGCCAGATGCTCGATATCTTCATCACTAAGGGCATGAAGACGAGTCACTTCTTCTAGATCCAATCTTGGTCTGGCTAATTCCACTGACAACTGTTCAAGATGATCCGTTGTGTAAAAGAATAGGTCAAGATAATCATCCGGCAGCCCAGGAAGGTGTTTTCCCTGAATATATCTCTTCATCTCTCTCAGCGCATGCTCCATCTCTTCCAAATCTTTTTTGATTTCTTTTTCTTTATCACGGTAAGCATACAAACTCTCTGACAATGTATCGTAAGAATGTGAGAGGTTTTCCAGTTGACTAAAGGCTTGGAGCAGCAGTTCTTCAGCATCTGAATAAGCGATACTATTTTTTTCGATTTGTTCGGTCAGGCTTGCTACTACGTTTTTCTGTTCCTGCATCGCATTGTTCATTTCACCATAAGTTTCCTGTTCTCCCTGATAAAGCTGGTAGCTCTGTCCGATACGATCGATCTCAAGACTTAATTCCTTGCTTTGATTTGTAACGTAATAAATGATCTTTGGTAATTTTCTCAAAAGTTTTTCAAGTGAGTACTTGGCATTGATTTCTTTTTCCATAGCATCATACAGCTCATCAATAATCTGTTCTACATTGGCTTGTTCAGATTCTATTTCTTCTAATTCAAGTTGAGCAAGCAGACCTTTCAACTGGACGATTTTAGTTGACAGTTGACTGATATGTTCTTCAATATCAAAAGATTCTGGGAAAATATAATCCTGTTCGATCAGCTTTTCGTATCCTTCTTTAATTTCCTCAAGCTGTTTCTCATAATCATTCTCGATCTTACTGTTGAGTTCTGGGATGGAAACTATCATAGCTTCCATTTCTGTCAACCGGGATTCCAGCTGATTGACCACTTTTTTAGCTTCTTCATGGTCACCGGAAGCAGTTAAATCAGAAAACGAAGTGAAGAGATTTTCCATTACACCCAACCTATCTTCCAGGCTGTTGATCGATTCACCAAATGTAAAGCTCTTCGCCAATAATTCTTTCCTTACTTTATGATAACGTTTTTTGATCGAATCAATTTTTCGCAGATTTGCCTGTTCTCTCTGTAAAAGTTCATCCATTTTTTCAGAGGTGAGCAGGATATTTTCCTCAGTCTCTTTCAGTAATTCCTCAGCCTTCTGTTCGCTTTTGGTGGACTGGTTGAAACGGTACCGGTCCGTTGCCTGTTCAGCATCAAACAAGTGCGATTCGACAGCCGGGAGATTCTTGCCCTCAATAATATTGACGTCAGCTATGACACTGTCAGCGACTTCTTTTGACTGGCCTGTAATCATCATTTTGTCTAAAGTCCGGATCTTGTCCGAAGGCATTTTAGAATACAACTCTTTTTTTATGCGATCCAGCTCATCGATTCTCTCGTAATGTTTCTTTCTGATAAAATATGTAACGGTATAGATCAATATAGCAAGTATAACAATACTTAATGTAATGATTAATTCAACTGTCATTCTTTCGCCTCCAACACATCTTTGCCTTTTATGGCATTCTCACTCTTTTGTCTAGTATATCAAACTTAAGTGAATTATGTTATACTAGCAAGCAAATTAAATAAATTTAATAGAGAAAGGATTAACTTATGTCGAACGAAATCAAATACATGCTGAATAAACAACTGGCGGCCATTATAGCAGACGAAACAAATATGATCGCAAATCTGAGTAACGCCTCTGCACTCCTCTCAGAACAGTTTTCAAATATCAACTGGGCAGGTTTTTACCTGTGGGATGAAAATGATAATGAACTGATTCTTGGCCCCTTCCAGGGAAAAGTAGCCTGTATCAGGATCAAAGAAGGCGACGGCGTCTGTGGAACAGCTTTGAAAGAACAGCGTTCACTTATCGTCGACGATGTTCACCTTTTCCCTGGTCATATCGCCTGTGACGCCGCAAGTCAGTCTGAAATCGTTGTGCCTATGATAAAAGACGGAAAGAAAATTGGTGTCTTGGATATGGATGCACCGGTTAAAAACCGCTTCACAGAAGAGGACCGTTTAATGTTGGAAGAATTTGTCAGTGTATTATTGCAGCACCTGCATATCTAAATGACCTGTCGTTTCTTACTATTACGTGTAATCTGAATAGAAAAAATGAAAATATAAAAAGACCGAAAGAATCTTCTGTAAAAGAGAGATTTCTTTTGGTCTTTTTATATCCATTATCGGTTCTGCCTCCATTTTTTCAGTGAATAGTCGAGTTCAGGACGTCCGTAAATTGCTGTACTTCACTTTTTCACTGAATCGTTGAGTTCAGACCGTTCAAAAAGTGCTGTACTCCACTTTTTCAGAAAATAGTTAAGTTCAGGACGTTTATCATGTGCTGAACTTGATTCTTCCATAAAAAAATTCAAGTCACTAATCCAACCTGCTAAACAAGACTTCTTCTTTTATTTGAAAAATAATAATGCAAAAAAGCGCAAAAAACACACCCCATGCTATAATAAATACAAGTAAATTTTTATTTTTTTAGTTGAGTGCTAGGTGCTGTTGCCGCAGACCTAGTGCTCTTTTTTCGTTATATGGAACTTTATCCGTTAAAATTTTATAAATGATTCGAAGTAACTTATGACCACAGGCTACCACAGCCTTCATTTTAGATCCTCTACTGGAAATGCGGTAATACACTGATCGAAAAGCAAAATCTTTCGATCGACCGGCGATGCCCCCGCTGGAAATGAGTGTGGTCTTTAAATACTTATTTCCTGGGGTTATTCGCGACGATTTCTTTTTTCCCGCGCTTTCATTTGATCCAGGGGATAGTCCTGCCCATGAAGCGAGGTGACCCACTGTTTTAAAGCCCTCTGTATTTGGACCAATTTCAGCTAAGATAACAGCGGCACCCTGTTCTTTTATCCCAGGGATCGTTAGCAGCAAGTCGTATTCCTCCGGAAAATGAAGCAGAATATACTTACGGATGTGGCCTTCGATCTGTTGGATCTTTTCACTGTAAAATCGGTATTCATCTAGCGAATCCTCGAGTAATTGTCGATCAGTGACTGATAGTTTTCCGTCCATCGCGCGGAGGATATCTTCGGGAGAGGCTTTGACTTTCCCGTGCATACAGGCACTGACAGACGCCAAACTTAACACTTCACCGTTGATAAATAGTTGAAGCAAGGCTTGTCCTGTTTTGGAAAAAATGTCAGACAAGTAACCCGTCAGTTTGATATTGGAACGTTGAAGGATATTATGCAATTCATTCTTGGCTTGTGTTCGTTTTTGAGTATAAGACAGCCGACGGCGTGTCATCAGACGTAGTTCCATAACTACAGGTGCAGGAATGTAAGACGATTGAATCAAGCCGCAACGGCCGAGTTGCGCAATCCATTCGGCATCTTTCATATCTGTCTTACGCCCGGGCACATTTTTAATGTGTTGAGGATTAGCCAAAATCAACTGCCCTGTTCCTTCGGAAAAAATATTAAACACGGGCACCCAGTACTGTCCCGTACTTTCCATGAATATATCTGTGACGTGATGGTCTTCCAGCCACTGAAGGGCCTCTCGAAGTTCATCCGTTCTAGTGCCAAAAGTTTTCTGGATTTTTTTAGGTCGGTTTGTATCTAAAGGTCCGTCAAGAATACAGCAAACGATGGATTTCTGATGCACATCGATACCACAACATGTTTCAATCATCACTTCCATGACCATAACCTCCATCTATAAATTAGGAAACAAACCGTCTTATAAAATGTTGTAATTTTATTTCCACATTCAATGATGTATTCGGCTTATTGCAAAAGATAAGACGGTCATCCAGTTTATTAAACAGGTTCGGCAAAACCCATTAAGAAGTCGGATTGGTGTTTCCTGAGACCATTATAAAATAAAAAGATTTTTCTGTCCTGGTTTAGATTGCGGAGCAATCTTATTGTTTATTAAGAT
>NZ_FOBL01000006.1 GCF_900109825.1 Alkalibacterium putridalgicola
TGTCTGAGCAAGACATTTCACCTTCATAAGTGTTCACTCGAACATTCGGAGACTCCCGAGAACGACAAGCTGCCATAAAAAGTGCTCACTCAAACTCTTGGGGCAACTTGAGAACGACATTTCATAATGGAAACCACTTACTAATCCTTATTACCTTTTTGAAAAGATAATATAAACTAATCCAGTACAGAGAAAAAAGGAAGAGATCATCCAGGAGATGATCTCAACCCCATTTATTTTCTGTTCGTAAGGGCTCGAAATGAAGCTGCTCTAGCATGCTCAGCAAAGAGCAGCCATCATTTTTTGAGAACCTTCCTGAGGATCTTTACAGTAAAAAAAGTCGACGCAAGGTCGACTTAGTCATCTACGCCTTGAATGAGATTGATAAGGATCTGGTTGAGCAGGATCCGGATCTCCCGTCTGGCATAGGTATAATTATTAGCGTTGAGCCATTCGATCAGCTTTCGATAATGTGTGATCTTCATCGCGCGACTTTTTTTGAAAATAAGCGGGGTCTGACTGGCATCCTGGTACAGATTCACCATCGTCTCGATTACTCGTTCGTTCATATATGTATTCGAGTGATAACTGAGCAGCAGTCGCCAGAATTTGATTTCCAAAGTCTCGAATTCATCTGATTCCAGAGGCACTGCCTTTTCCAAGTCATCTATCATATCTGCCAGAGGTACAGTATCAACGATTATTTCATCAAGCTGAAGCGTATAAAAAATGTGCTGAAGCAGGGCTTCCAGAAAATAGATCCGTTCCTTACGCTGATGCAGATCGAGAGAAACATCTCCGACAAACACCCCTTTATTCGGTACCCGATAGACATAGCCATCTTCGATCAGACGTTCCATCGCATGCCTGACAGGTGTCCGGCTGATATCCAGCTGCCTGGAAATATCCAGTTCTTTCAGCTGCTTGCCTTTAGCCCAGTGTGCTCCTTTTATCTGATCGGTCATAAAGGTGTAAGCTTTCGCTTCCATCTTGTTCATCTTTTTCATTGGGACACCCTTTACTTAGTCAAAGATATCTGACAGCTGTTCTAATGTCTTTTTCAGCTGCTTTGTCGGGACAACGATATGACCGAATTCACTTGACTCTTGACCCGTCACGTTATCGTAAAATGTAAACAGCCAGTCAGGCTTGATTTGTGCCTGAGTATAGGTCAGATCTTCTTCGTCCTTTCGGATCAGTTTCATGACCATTGTATCGTGCAGCCTGTCTGTCACACGGACTGGCCAGCCGGTCACGGCCTTTATCAAAGCTTCAAACTGTGAAAAATGAGGATAATTGAATGTGTAGTGAAAAGCCCGGTGTGGGTGCGCGACGATTTCATTGACATATAGTGCGCCACTTCCCGTTGAGAAGATTTCGATAGCCATAACGCCGACAAAATCGAGCTTTTCTGCAATCACATGTCCGATACGCTTGATTTCCTGTTCCACTTCAGCTTCCAGCTGTGCAGGGGCGATCGACTGATGAAACACATCGTCTTTATATTTCATTTCCGTTATAGCTAATGACGAGATTTCACCCTCACTATTTTTGACCAGGGCTAGACAAACTTCCTTTTCGGAAGGGATCCAGGCTTCCAGTACACACGTACCCTGAGAGAGAAAAGGTTCAGAAGCGCCAATATCCTCTTCATTGAACAGGACATGGTGTTCCTTAAATCGTTCATCGGTACTGTTAGATTTCAGGACACAAGGGTACCCGATACTGTTTACCGCTTCTTTGATATCATCCAGTGAGACGATCGTGGCAAACGGTGCGATATTCACGCGTACTGATTCCAGGAATGCTTTTTGCAGCATCCGATCCTGGGAAACCGCAAGCAGTTCCTCTCCCTGCGGTACTGGCACTGTGCGTTTGATTCCCTCAATGAGTCGTGAAGGAAAAGCATCAGATTCATAGACAACCACATCACTTTTCATTGCCAGGTCCAGACTGGCTGGTTCATCTGACAGTTCCGCCACTATTTGCCAGTCAGCAACACATGCAGACAAACAGTGTGCGTTCGGATCGAACACGCCTACGTGGTAGCCCAGTTGTTTCGCGGAAAGGGCAAGCAGTCGCGCCACACTCCCCCCACCGATTATCCCTATTGTACTGCCGGGTTTTATCCAATTTGTCATCATTCGTCACTCCATCTTATAGTTCGGTAAACGGATTCTCCTGCGGATTGTTTTTGACTTGTTTTTTATTCTTCTTCATTCGTTTTGTCCAAAAACCACCATTGATATATCTCGGTTCATAGGAAATCATGAATGCTTTGGGTTCTATTTCATGGATCAGCTTGTACAAGGATCGTTCGTTCGAACGTGGGGTCAGGATCTCCAGCACATAACGACTGCCTTCTCTTCCGTGGGCTTGAGTGATCGTCACACCAAAACCTTCTCCTCGAAGTTCTTCTGCCACTTCCCAGCCATTCTCAGGAACGATCGTCGTGACAAGGATATGTCCCAGAGCAAGTTTATCCTCGATTTTCATTCCCGCATAAATACCCGTACCAAAACCGACGGCATAAGCAATAATATTCATTACGTTATCCAGATTATCCAGCACCAGACCCAGGCCAACAACATAGATGGCCACTTCGATCATAGCGATGAAGGGGGCCACTAACTGATAGCCTTTCATCGTCAGCATCATTCTAAGTGTATTCAGCGTGACATAAACAACATTGATCAAAAATATCGTTACGATTATTCCCCAGTTAAACTCCACTTTATCTCTCCTAAATTTAAAAATTGAATCTATATAAATATGAAACGAGGGCTGAGACAATTAAAACCTGTCTCAGCCTTCGTCAATAAGAGTACAGGTCGATCCGCTGTTTACTCTTGCTCGTTTTCAATTGTCACTTTCGAATCTGCTTCCTGGTGCCTCTTGACGATAAGTGTAGAGATCCTCGACCCTTCCATCTTATCGACCGTCAGACACAAATCACCGACACGTATATAGGCATTCTCTGATTCACCAGGTATGCTGCCAAATTCAGTGATAAAGTAACCGGCGATCGTGTCCACATCTTCCGAATCGATCGACATGTCAAAATAATCATTAAATTTGTCTAGCGGTGTGGCTCCATCTACACTATATAGAAACTCGTCGATTTGTTCAATCAAGTTGTTTGATTCATCATATTCATCGTCGATTTCTCCAACGATTTCTTCAAGCAGGTCTTCAAGGGTAACGATCCCCACGACTCCCCCGTATTCATCGTTCAAAATAGCCATCTGGTTCTGGGTCTTTTTCATCTGAAAAATAAGATCATCGATGAAAATCGTTTCAGGAACAAATAAAGGACGATTGCTGATTTCTTTTAGATCGATCGAATACAGGGGTTTGTGTTTTGAGGCCTGTAGCAAGTTTTTAACGTGAACGATACCAAGGATGTTGTCTTTATCTTCAAAATATAAAGGAACACGTGAATGAGGCGTTTCGAGCATTTCCTCAATATTTTCTTCATTAGGATCGTCATAATCAAGCATGAACGCATCCGTTCGCGGTACCATGACTTCACGAGCGATTTTATTGTCCAGAGACAGAACACCTTTCAGCATAGAGAATTCATCGATATCGATAACCTCGTGCTGGTGACTGTGTTCAATGAACGAACGGAATTCATCACGCGTGATGGTTTCATCATTCGCCGTAAAGTCAATAGGAAGAAGGCGTTTCATTCCTCTGACCGTGATATTCACTAACCATACGATCGGAAGCGATAAATATCTCAATCCTAAAACCATACCCGAGAGTTTCATTGCGATCTCGTCCGGGTTCTGCTTCGCTATAGCCTTAGGCAGTTTTTCTCCAAATGACAGAAGCAAGTAAGTCAGTACGATCGCACCGACGGTCAAAAATAATACTTGAGAAGAAAGGATCGGACTTTCAAGTGATTCGACTAGACGTAAAATCACTATGGCAGTCATACCACTTGTAAATAAAGCGGAAAGTGACATCCCCACTTGAATCGTGGTTAAAAACTCGTCTGCATTGTCTAAAATACGCAGGATCCGTTTAGCTTTCTTGCTCCCATCAAGGGATTCTTCCATCATTCTGTTTGGATTAATAGATATCATAGCCATTTCTGCGGCTGAAAAAAATCCGTGTAATATAATTAAACCGATAATAACTACTAGTGGCCCAATAAAGGGCTGTATACTCCAAGGGTCGCTGTTCATAACTTGTCTCCTTTTAAAATTCCGATCATATAAAAACACAGTCACTATATCATATAAATCTAGTCCTTACAATGCTTTTTTCAGTCGGTTCGATAACCTTACTCCATCAGTGTTGGTACGGATGAAAAGAACGGAACAAAACGGTCGATGACATCCCCGCTTTTCTGTCCTTCCAGATACCCGACAAATGAGTAAGAAGTGTTTTCTTCATCGAATACATATAAAAAGCCATTGGTTTCATTTTCTTCTTCACCGGCGATTTCAGCTGTTCCCGTCTTGGCTCCGACAGTATAGTCCAGCTGGTCCAGCGCATGCGACGTCCCGTTCGGATCAGTCACTGTTTGGACAAGCAGGTCTCTCACCAGCTCAGCATTTTCAGAAGAAACTATCTGTTCAGTTTCCACCTCTGCCTCTTCCTGAAGCAGTTTGGGATAGATCAGCGTCCCTTCGTTGAGAACTGGTGAATAGAAGGTCTGCTGATGAAGGGTACTCATGAGTATCTCTCCCTGACCATAAGCAGTATCAGCCAGCAGGGTGACATCATTTATCTCATTATCGTTAGCCAGTTGAGCCGGTTCCATGGTCAACGGCAGATCGAAGGATTCACCAAACGGAAACTGTGACAGCCTTTCGACAAAATCTTCAGTGCCCATTTCAAGGGCTTCCATAGCGAAGTAGATATTGTCCGAATACACCAGAGCATCAGTTAGATCCACTTCCGTTACCGAGTCATTGACTCTGGTGATTTCTCTGTTTCCAAAGGCTTCTATTTCAGGAGACCAGTTGAGGCCTTCGATCGTATTCACTTCATCAGGCGTTGTCGTCCCTGATTCCAGGAGCACTAGAGATGACAAGATTTTAAACGTGGATCCTGGTGCATACCGAGCTGTGAAACGATTCAGGAAAGGCTGACCTTCATCTTCAACATAAGCATTATATTCTTCAACAGAGATCCCCCGTGCAAAGAGCTGCGGATCATAGGAAGGTGAGCTTGCCAGTGCCAGGAGTTCTCCGCTTGCCGGATCCATCAGAGATGCGGCTCCAGGCTCTGAGTCAAAGGCGGCAAAGAGCTCTGACTGGATCGCACTGCTGATCGTCAGAGTCAGTGACTCGCCGTCTTGTTTTTCTCTCTCGACAATGACCTCTTTCACTTCTCCGTCACTGTCGACAAGGGCTATCTGCCCCCCCATTTTCCCACGCAGTTCCTGATCGAAGCGGTATTCCAGACCGCCTTTACCGATGACCTGCCCCGACTGCAGCTTTGGATCGTTTTCGATGTCTTCAGCTGAAACATCACCCACATAGCCAATCAAATGAGCAGCTGCCTCCCCTAAAGGATAAAGCCGATCGGTCGTCTGTTGATACAATACCCCTGGAACTTCTGGTGTCTCGCCAGTATCGACGACTTTAAACGGAACAAGGCTCTCTTCCGTCACCCAATTCTGACTAAGTAAACGTTCAAGTGTATCGACAGAAACGTCAAATGTTTCACTTATTTCAGCTAAACGCTCCTCTCGCTGGTCTCCTTCGCCCAGGACAGCGGGATATAAGCCCGCTTCATAGGCCTCTCCCTCACCAGCCAGCATATTTCCGTCTCGGTCATAGATCGACCCGCGCTTCGGCTCAGTGTAGGAAAGACTCACAGTATCGCCTTCCTCCATATCGGGAAAGAAAAGTGAATGGTCCCATTGAACGGCTTTAGCTTCCTCCGTTTCACTGATTTCTGCCTGGTAAGCCATTGTTTCTGTCTCACCCAGGACAGTCGTCATTAAAGCGGTATATCGGAATGCGTAAGTATCTGCTTCTTCATCGTACAGGATCTCACGATTTGCTATATCGAGTGCATCAACACCAATGGCCTGAAAAACCGTTTCGTATCTTTCAGCTAGCTCCTGACTGGTATAGCCTTCTGCTGAGATCGATTCTTCTTCAAGGGTGTCCACATACTCTTCAAAACGCGTGGAGGACTTGGCATCAAGGTATTCATCCACCAGAGCTTCGACCTCTTCACGCCGCTCGATAGCCAGCTGCTCTTCCTTCCAGTTTCGATAGTAAAAATAACCTGAGACACTTATAAGAATGAGCACAGCGATACCCGCTGCTATTCCGAATACTTTCTTGTTTGATGCCTTCCGCTGCTGTTTGTTGTTTTTCACGTCATCGACTCCTTATCATTAGTTAGTCGTCTTCATACCGGTCCTTTTCTTTTTCTCTATAGTCCATCATTTTTCTGCTGAAGAGTTCGCCATTTGACGGTGGTGTATAAGTGATCGCATTGGCTCCCGCTTCGATCGTTTCCAGGATGCTTTCCTCAGTCGGTCCGCCTGTCGCGATGATGGGCAGGTCCGGGTATTTCTCTCTCAACTCTCTCACGATCGTGCTCGTCCTTCCCGCCCCAGATACATTGATGATGTCCACACCAGCTTTCAGGCGTTTATCTATCGATGTATATTCCGATACCACCGTTAAGATGATGGGGATATCGATCACTTCATTGATTTTTTCAATGGTTGCGATCGGCGTAGGGGCATTGACGACCACCGCCTTACATCCATGTGCTTCTGCAAACAGAGCCATATTAGCCGACCGGACACCTTGGGTCTTGCCGCCAGCGATGCCGGCCAGGACAGGAATCGTTGAGACCGATGTAATGGCTTCAAGAATCGCCGGATGTGGAGTAAAGGGGTAGACAGCCATGATCGCATCGGCATCATTGTTCATGATCAGCGCGATATCTGTGGTAAACATAAATGCTTTGAAACGTTTTCCGTTGATCAGTATGCCGCTGGCTTTTCTGATGACTGCAGGGACTTCAACGTATCCATTATATAGATCAGATTTTACTGACGGGTATTTTCTTTTTTCCATATCTTAGCCTCTTTATCTTAAAAATTTATTTATCAAAACGATCTAACTCATAGAGCTCTATGATCTCGATTATTTTTTCAGGGTATGTCGGATCTGTGGCATAACCAGCTGAATATAGTGCCTGAGCGGCTTCCTGATAGCTGGATGCCTCCTGTACGCCTCTGTACAATTCAGGATTCCATTCTGTTCCGCCATTGATCAGATCGGCATAGTCAGTGACCGAAGCCTCTAGTGACGGATAACTTCTAAAGGACGCATGGATCTCTTTCCATTTCTCTTCATATTCTAACGTGGCATATTTACGGCCATCAGAACCGCCTTTTATACCAAAATAATTATTTTCCTGTTGGGACAAACTGCTCTTTCCCCAGTTTGATTCCAGAATCGCCTGCGCAATCGTGACACTTGGTCTGATTCCATGGGAGGCTTGTAAGGGAACGGCATGACTGGCGACTTCATTTATAAACGCATCTTTTGTCCAGTCTTTCTGGTTTGCCGGCTCATTTTCCACTGCCTGACTGATCACTGCCAAAGCACCTGTAAAGGTAAGCACCAGGATAGCGAACAGCTTAAAGATGGGGAAAGATGTCTTTCTTTTTTTATAACTCAGAATTCATCCTCCTATTATGTTACTTAATCGTTTATACTTGAGTTACACTGCTTTTTCTATTTGTGTTGACTATCTCATGTTTACAGTCTAACGTATTTTTATTTTATCATACTCAGGTGGATGTAAATAGACTATAATAAAAATATATGTTTTTGATATAATCTCATTCGTTACCACGATTCTAACTATAGGAAAGAAGGCCTTTTATGAGAATAATCAATTGGGGAATCATAGGGTCAGGTAAGATCGCTGACCAGTTTGCTTCTCAGTTTAAAGATGATCAGGCAAAGCTTACCGGTATCGCTTCACAGACGCTTCAAAAAGCTTTTGAATTCTCGACTCGCTT
Source organism: Alkalibacterium putridalgicola (assembly GCF_900109825.1). GTDB lineage: Bacteria > Bacillota > Bacilli > Lactobacillales > Carnobacteriaceae_A > Alkalibacterium > Alkalibacterium putridalgicola. Next base: position 8,018 of record NZ_FOBL01000006.1, read on the forward strand.
TAATATAAAAAAAGCTTATGGCACTTATGAAGAACTGGCTTTTGACCCAGAGATAGACATACTCTACATGGCGACGCCGAATCACACTCTTTATAAAAACATTCTTATGGCATTGAATGCCGGCAAACATGCCTTTTACGAAAATTCGATTGCTTTGAATAGTCAGCAGCTCAATGAGGTGCTGACCCTAGCCCGAAAAAAGCATCTGCTTGCAGTAGATGCCTTGACGATCCACCACATGCCTCTTTATAACGAACTGAAGCAAGAAATCGAAACAGGGCAGGACTATGACCGTTCAATAACACTTGTTTATGAAATTAACACCCTCACGCATACGCTCTTGTTTGAGAATGATTTCACCTCACTCTCTCACCCCGGATGTCAATAAACTGATCGACTGGGCGGCCAAAGAGTGGGCTATTTCTCGACTAAATCCCACCAACAAATAACAGATAAAACTCCCTTTCAAACGAAACCCTTAAAAAGATCGGACAAGATTTTCTTTAAAGAGGTTCGCTTTAGAGGGAGCTTTTTTTATCAGCCTTTTAACGCGCTGGTTATTTTTTCAAGTTGTTCGTTCAGTTTATTTTTTTCAATGAACCGGGCAAATCGCATGACTTCTCGTCCATCTACAAAAAGCAGGACCACAGGAATGGTAAACACCGTATATTCTCCCGCTATTTCAGGAAGATTCTGGACATCAGCCTGCAGGGAACTGATTTCCGGATAACTCTCCACTATCGGTTTGATCTGCGGCAGAACCGCATGACAGACAGAACAGTTCTCGCCATACAGGTATAATAAGGCTAACTCATTCTCTTTGACATGATCCTGCAGTTCTTCAAGTGACTGTGCTTCTTTAAATCCATCCATATTCATTACCTCCTTACACTAAGTTATATCCTTTGATCTCCAGATTCATACTCAGTCCTGCGTCTTCAGTGCTTCGACCATATCGACATGCTTCAGTTTGAAGTGCATGACCACCATGACCAGACTACTGAAGAAAAACATCAGCAGGAAGGAATAAAGATAGCTCGACCACGATATCTGGTGCAGGAAACGCATGATATCAAGTTCGGCTGTCTGCAGTACGAATCGGTGCATAACGATTCCCAGCACGAAGCCGACTAGGATCCCCATAATGGTTAAGACGAGGTTCTCTCGATATACATACATCGTGACTTCCTTGTCAAAAAATCCCAGTACTTTTATCGTCGATAATTCCCTGATCCGTTCCGATACATTGATGTTCGTCAGATTATAAAGGACAACGAAAGCCAGCGAGGCAGCCGAAAGGATTAAAACGATAGTAACGACATCCAAGCTGTCCATTGAATCCTGAAACCCTTCTTTGATGGAAGTGACAAACGTCACACCCAGTACAGCATCCTCTTCCGTCAATGCTTCACCCAACTCGTCATTACTGACAGAGTCTTCATATTTCAGTAGTCGTGTATTATAATCGATCTCTTGATTAACGACTTGCTGATAGTAATCTTCAGACATATACATATAGTGCTGAACGTACTGTTCGGAGATCCCGGCAATATCGACATCTACCGTTTCACCTTCATCCCATTCCACTTTCATACTGTCTCCAACTGTGACATCCAGCAGATCAGCCAGTTTATCGGTTATGATCACACCCTCTTCAGGAAGCTCATAATGTATGGCCTGATCCTCTCTATCTCTTAATACCACAAACTCTTCAAACAGCTCTTTGTCTTCCGGGACAAGGAGAGTCGCATCACGGGTCTCACCTGAATCCGTCGCAGTGACGCTCTCCTGCAGCGACTGAAGCTGTGCTTCAAAACCATCCACTTCTTCAAGTACTGATACGAGTGAATCCTGTTCACTTTCTGTTGCCTCAAGGTCTTCTGTTACAATTGCCTGGTAAAGATTGATTTCCCCAAATTGTATGTCTGCAATATCTGCTATCGAATCTGAAAGACCATAACCGGTCAGGAGAAGTGCCGTCCCGCCGGCGACACCAAATAATGTCATCAGCATGCGGCGTTTATATCTGAATAAATTACGCGAAGCCACTTTCTGAGTAAACGAAAATCGTTTCCATATGAATGGGATATACTCCAGGAAGATCCGCTTGCCTTTCTTCGGTGCTTTCGGACGCAGTAATGTCGCGGCATTGCTGCGTAAAGATAAGCGTACAGAAACCAGCGTGGATAAACCTGTTGCCAGTAATGAGGCAACGATGGAGATGATGGCATAGTCCCAATAAAACTGTGTCTGTGCTGACGGCAAATTATACAGCGAACTGTAAGCATCCAGAATCACATTAGGAAAGAGCCAATACCCTAAGAATAAGCCCAGTATACTACCAAACGACGTCGCAATAAAGGCATAGACAAAGTATTTTGCCGCAATGGCCATGTTGCCGTAACCAAGAGCTTTCAATGTACCGATCTGATTTCTTCCTTCATCCACCATTCGAGTCATGGTGGTCAAAGAGATAAGTGCAGCCAGCATGAAGAAGAAGACCGGGAAAATCCTTGCGATCGCACTGATCCTTTCAGCATTTTCATCAAACTCTTCATAACCCGGGTAAGAGGAACGGTCATAGACAAAGTATTCCGGTTCTTCCAGATCCGCTAATTCTTCCTCAGCCTCTCCAAGATCAGCTAAGGCTTCATCGATTTCCTCTTCTGCATCGGCCTCCTCTGCTTCGAATTCGGCTAGCCCTTCTTCATAATCTGCTTCAGCTTCTTCCAGCTCTCTACGTGCTTGTTCGAGCTCTTCCCTTGAACCGGCAAGTTCAGCGTTCAGTTCACTTTCGGCATTCTCAAGTTCCTGCAGACCTGCCAATACCTGTTCTTCCTGAGCAAGCACTTCTTCATAAGCAGGAGTGTCCTGCATTTGAGCCACTTCCAGCTGATCTTTGTTCGCTTCGATTTCATTCAGTGCCTGATTCAGCTGTGCCCGTTCATCTTCGATCTCAGCACGGGCATTCGCCTCTTCCGTTTCAAGTTCTTCCAAGCCGGCTTCATAGTCAGCATAGCCTTCGTCTATTTCACTTCGAGCGTCTTCGAGATCCTGTCTTCCCTCCTCCAGCTCTTGTCTCGCATCTTCTATTTCTGCATAGCCTTCTTCGATGTCACTTTCAATTTCAGCATACAGTTCTTCATATCTTTCCTCAGGCCGATGAGCGACGAGTTCTTCAATGTCTGTCGTCTGTTCGTCGATGAATGTTTGATAATCGTCTGAATATGACACATACTGATTTGAGCGATCAAATAATACAAAGGCATCCGTATAGACATCCAGATCGAACACTTCCGGAGACACCACAGAAAAGCCGTCTAGATTACCACTGCCGATTGTCGTGTTTCCTCTATTTGCCCGTTCGATATATAGGGGACTCTTCAGGAACCCTACAACTTCAAAAGTTTGTTCTGTAAATACGTCATCCTGATTTTCTGACCGTTCTTCGCTGATCTGGATCGTATCACCAATGGCATACTCATCAGCGTAACTGTTCGTCTGATCTAACGCTATCTCATTTGCATCTTCCGGTAATCGACCTTCAATGATCTCAAATTCATTAATGGTATGCTGCTCTTCATCCCAGCCAAAGACTTTTGATGTCAGTCCGGAATCATCGAAGATGATATCCTGACTGTAAAGATAATTCACTTCTGCCTTTTCAATCGATTCGAGCAGTTCACGATCTTCATCTTCCAGCCCCATCGTCGAGAATACATGCAGATCGCTTAGATCCTGTTCATCAAAGTATGAATCCGCCGTATCGATCATGACTGGTCCTGTGGCACTCAAGCCCGCAAAGAATGCGACACCGATCAGAATGATCGCAAAAATAGACAGGAAGCGGGTCTTGCTTCGTCCGATTTCCCTGAATGTATCCTTCCATAATGCACCTTTTTTCACTTTAAACCCTCATTTCGCATCCCTTTTACCACTCGATCGACTCGACCGGCTGTGGATGATCATTCAACGTTATCTTTCTGACTTTTGCATTATTGATATCAATGACTCGATCAGCCATTGGAGCGATCGCGCGATTGTGCGTGATAACTACGACGGTCGCGCCAAATTCATCTTTGGACCGACTTAACAGATCCAGCACTTTTTTACCTGTTTCAAAATCCAGTGCTCCTGTAGGCTCATCGCACAACAGAAGTTTAGGTTGCTTGGCCAGTGCCCGGGCAATAGCCACACGCTGCTGTTCGCCACCTGACAACTGAGCCGGAAAATTATCCATCCGATCTTGCAAACCGACACTGATAAGTATTTCTTCAGCATCCAGGGCGTTTGGTGAAATCTCGGCAGCCAGTTCCACATTCTCTTTAGCAGTCAGATTGGGTATCAGATTGTAATTCTGAAAAATAAAGCCGACATCATTGCGACGGTATTCTGTCAGCTGTTTTTCTTTAAAGCCGACGATATTGGTCCCGTCAATGATCACGTCACCTTCATCAGCAGAATCCATTCCGCCCAGGATATTTAAGACCGTTGTTTTTCCTGCTCCACTTGGTCCGACGATCACGGCAAATTCATTTTTTTCAATATCAAACGTTATCCCGTCATTGGCCACAACCACCGTTTCGCCTGACTGATATCGTTTCACTTCATTCTTAACAGATATATATGCTGGCATTTTGTTTCGTCCTTTCTACTCGTGTACCTATCTCTATATTTTATCATATTAAACAGGGCCCTCTGCGTTTTTTTGGCTGATTCAGAAAATCTTCACTAATAAATCACATTTTACTTAAGAAGACGGTCGTCTGGCGGTTTTCATCTTTATAATATTTTCTAGGATAACTGATAAAAGCAAACTACCTCTTAATCACTAAATCGCAAGACGGTTAACATCTGTATTTTGCCCTTTGTGGAAGCTTTCCGCTCGTGAAGGGCACATATCCACTGGTTTTGTGACCTTTGAGGAAGCTTCCCGCTCGTGAAGGGCACATAATTATTAATCTTAACTTCATGAATCGTCTATGAGCTTTCTCCAAAGTTTTATCAACAGCATAAAAAAAGAAGCAGGCTATCCTGCTTCTTCATTCTTATTAGCTTTTCGCTCTTTCAAGTACAAAGACTTTAAGATAATCCGATTCTGGATGCTGCTTATTCACAGCGAAATCTTCAGGTAAACGGAATTCATCCACAAGATACGCATCAACATCCATTTCTTCAAAGGCCAAGTTGACGCTGTTAAAGAAATCATCTCTTGAGACGTTCCATGCATTGGTCGATGTAATGATCAAGCCACCGGGTGCCAGAACCTGAACGGCATCCTTCACTAGTTCTGTGTAGTCTTTATCGACACTGAATGTTCTTTTCTTCGTGCGGGCAAATGTCGGAGGATCCAGAACGATCAGATCAAATTGAAGTTTGTGTTTCTTAGCATAGTCCAGATATGAAAAGACATCCATCACACGGATCTCGTGCTGGTCACTGTCCAGTCCATTCACTTCAAACTGCTCTATTGTACGTTCCTTACTTCTGTTAGCGACGTCCACATTCACTGTTTTGACTGCACCACCCATAGCGGCTGCTACAGAAAATGCGCCTGTATAACTGAACGCATTCAAGACTGTTCTGCCCAGTCCCCACTCTTCCATGATCTTATTTCTGACGTTACGCTGATCAAGGAACAGCCCTGTCATCCAGCCTTCATTGAGATAGACATTATAGTGGATCCCATTTTCAGAGATGACCAGAGGTTCTTCTGCCATCTTTCCTTCAACGAAACGGCTTTTGTGCGGAGAGTCAGGATAACGGCACTTCTCATAGATCCCTTTAAAGTCGGGAACGGCTACTTTGAATGCTTTTATGATCATATCACGGTGCATGTATATTCCGGCACTGTACCATGAGAAAACATAATACCCTTCATAATAATCGATCGTCAGTCCACCGATACCGTCGCCATCCCCATTGAAGAAACGGAAAGCGGTCGTTTTATCATCAGCGTAAAATGCTGTTCGTTTATCTCGTGCAATTCTGAAGCGTCTGTCGAAGAAAGCGTAATCCAAGTCATCTGATTCGTCCAGTGACAAGACATACCCCGCTGTTTTTCTTTCGTTTCCGATATAGCCGTAAGCAACGAACTTATTGTGCTTATCGACCAGTTTGACGAAGTCACCTTCCACCAGATAGTCCTTGTTGACAAAATCCAGTTCTTCTAAAACAGGAAAACCGTTTTTTATGCGATTCGTTGCTAATTCTTTGATTTTTAATACGTTCATAACGTGCTCCTTTTTTGTGATCATCTTTTTTACTTTTCACAAACAGTATACCATAGATAGCTAGTATCCACAGGATCAATCAAATGAAAAAGCAGGTGCTATATAGATCAACACCCGCTTTAACGTTTAATTCAACTTCTCGATATTCGGTTTTATGTCAGGATCGAGTGTCTGAATGAAATCACTAAAATTCATTTCATCGATCAATTCAGGTGCATCGGATTCATAAAGCAATTCACTCGAGTGACCTTCTCTTTCACTCAACAGACTCGAACTATTTTCTGAACGACTTTCAAGGTAATCCAGCTGATCGGTATAAATATAATCATTAGGTTCAAAGCCCTGAATAGATGATGGTGAGTAAAAACGCAGCAGATCCATCGCCATAACGTTATCACTATGCGTCAATTCTTCCCTTGCGTCATCTCGTGTCTTATACAGGTCTTTCAGCTCATCTTCAGTAAACTCTTCAGTTATGTCATTGCCTTCCTGGTCATAAATCGATTGGCCAAGGAATGCATAGTCTTCTGTCATAACGCGGCCGTTTCTAAGTGGTACTGTATTGTCATGTTCTCCGGATAAGAGGTCTTGACCCATAAACAGGAACTCATCCGTTTCAATTCCCAGTAGGTGCATGAGTGTCGGCAGCATGTCGACTTGTCCACTGTACGTTTCAAACACTTCACCGTTGTCCACACCAGGTACGTGCATGATCAATGGCACGCGCTGCATCTGAGCATCATCGAAATCGTTCCATTCTTCTCTCTCCTTACCGACTAACTCGGCAAGACGCGGATTACGCATGTTGGAGATCCCATAATGATCACCATAAAGCATAATGATCGAATCTTCATAAAGACCACTTGCTTTCAGGTAATTGAAAAATTCTTCTACAGCCTGATCCAGATAGTTTGCAGTCGCAAAGTACTGATTGATCGTCTCATCAGACGTCTGTGCTTCCGGGAATCCCTGATTTTTTTCATCCAGCGGATATGGGAAATGGTTCGTTACGGTAACAAACTTCGTATAGAATGGCTGCGGCAACTGTTCAATGTATTTCACTGAGTCCTTGAAAAACAATTTGTCTTTTAAGCCATATTCTAATGAACGGTCACCCGACACATTATAGAAGGCGGAGTCAAAGAAGTAGTCATAGCCGAAGTTACGATAGGTATCTGTTCTGTTCCAGAATGATCCGACATTTCCATGAAAAGCAGCAGAAGTATACCCCGCCTTTTCTCCCAAAATAGCTGGTGCTGCGTGAAAAGTATTTGTCGAACCGAGAGTCTGGAATGCACTCCCTTCCGGTAAACCATAAAGCGACGTTTCACCAAGGACTTCTGCATCGCTCGATTTTCCCTGACCAGTCTGATGGAAGAAATTATTAAAGCTGTATGAATCGTTACTATGGTATAAGCTGTTCACAAAAGGCATGACTTCATGTTTCACACCATTTTCATCTTCCAGTTCCGAGTCGATCAGAAACTGCTGAACGCTTTCCAGAGCAATAACGATGACATTGCGGCCTTCTGCAGCACCGAAATATTCTTCATCAGGTTCTCTATAGTTCTCTCTGGAGAAATCAATAATATCATTCAACTGTGTTTCGTCGGCACTGGCACGGATCTGACTGTTCTGAGCGGTCTGGAAGAGGTCATATCCGGCAAAGAAATTCAACCCCAGGTATTTGACGATATAATTTCTGTCAAATGTCCGCGTCAGTAATTGTGGCCGGTCGATTTCAGCTAATGTCAAATTCCCTACAAAAAGTGATAGACCTAAAGCAGTCACAGCAAAAATGTCCCGCTTTTTAGCCGGTTTTCTATAATAGTTGGCAAACAGATCTCGTCTGCGTAAATAAATGAAGATCAATAGCGCAATATCAAACCAGTAGATCAAATCCCAAGGTCGCATCATGGCAAAAGTCGAAGCAACCAATCCTGTCGATACATTATTGGACCCTACCAGAATATTCGTTGTCAGAAAATCTGAGAACTCTCTGTAATACAGGATATTCGTGTAGAGTAGAAGTGTCGCCGCCAGTAGAAGTCCAAATAAAACAAAACAGGACGTCTTTGGTTTCTTGAAATAGAGTGATAGTGAAAATAATACGAGTGTTATAGCTAATGGATTGATAAATAACAGGAAATGCTGGATGATTCCAGTCACACCTAAATCAAATTCGATCCAATAGGCCAAGTATGTCTTTATCCAAAATAACACGCTCACTAAACCGAACAATGCATTCCGTTTATTTATAAGCTGTTTGATTTTAAACATAAATAGCCCTCCTTTTTATTTTATTTTTAAATGATTATTCGTTTTTATATCATTTGTATCCTCTCGAACATTTTAAACGAAACCTAATTATAAGGCAAACGAGATGGTTTAATCAATTAAAAACCTCTCATAATAAACCCGATAAATGAGTGTATGCTCATTTATCGGGTTTATTCATTCATTTACTTTTTTTCTGGGAAAAGTATCCTGAACGTTGTACCTTCATCGATTTCACTTTCAACAGAAATTTTTGCACCATGTAAATTTACGAGCTGCTGAACGATCGCTAGACCTAGTCCAGATTCCCCAAATTTTGTTTTGGTACGGGATAAGTCTGCTTTATAATAGCGTTCAAAAATATTTTCCATCTGAACATCTGTCATTCCGATACCTGTATCGCTGACCGTTATCTCGGTTCCTTCAGATGTGAACTGACTGGCTATTTTAATTGTGCCATTATTTGTGAACTGAAGGGCATTTTTTATCAAATTGACCAGAATTTGTTTCAGCCGGTCATAATCTGCGTAAACATGAATATCATCCATTTCGCCAATGATCAGTTTATTCGAAGATTCTTTAACGATATCTTTCATCTGTTCACTGATTTCTTCAACGATTTCGGAAAGTGGAATCGTGTGCTTAGTCAACATGATCCGATTGGAACGGATATTTTCATAGTCCATATTTTCATTGACCAGGCGAATAAGCCGTCTCGTTTCTTTTCTCATCAATTGTATACTTCTGAGTCGCTGGTTTTCAGGGATGACATTATGCTCCAGACCTTCAAGTAGTCCATTAATAGTCGTTAACGGCGTCCGCATCTCATGAGCAGCGTCCTGCATGAAACTCTTTCTCCGCTCTTCCTGATTGATCACTTCATCCTGTGATTCTTTCAATGCGATCACCATTCGGTTGAAATCTCGTGTCAGATAATCGATCTCGTCCCGTTCATTATGCTCAAGCTGGATCGTATACTCCCCTTCGGCCACTTTATGAGCAGCCTTCCGAAGACGATTGACACGTTTGACCTGGTAATGAGCAAAGACTAAACTCATTAGGATCGCAACGATCGCAGAGATCAGAAAGGCACTAAAGAGATTCCCTTTCAACTCTTCCATTTGGCGGTTGATGTGGCTGATCGGTGCGCTGACAGTGATAAAACCTGCAAATTCCTCAGAGTTTTCGTTGAAATATGGGAGATATACCAGGGTTGTTTCCCTGGGATTACCCAGCAGATCCTCGTGATGTGTCGTTAAGGCGATCCGCTCTCCTGATTCCAGCTGGTCCAGCTGGTCATCACTTATATTCGCCCGGAAATTTCGGGGAAGATCAGGATACACGATGTTGCCTTCATCACTGAAGACAAAAAATGACACTTCCTGAGCAGTCAGCACACGGCGGATGGTATTAAGCTGTGTCGGATCCAAATCTTCATCGACAATGGATTCCGCATAACTGAATAATCTGTTCTCGGTAGCATTCAAGGCTGTTCTTCTGCCAAAAAGGACCAGTGAAAAGACTGTTACCGCCATCAGCAAAATAATCACGGCTAAAAAACCTAGAAACTGCTGAAAAAAATAAGGAAGTTTCATTTTAGTCAATTTTTTCGGTATCATCGAACTTGTACCCTACTCCCCAAACTGTTTTGATCACCTGCGGTCCATTAGCAGAAACCTTCTGGCGCAGTTTTTTTATGTGTGCATCGACCGTTCGCTCATCTCCGAAATACTCATAGTCCCAGACCAGCTGAAGCAGTTGTTCTCTTGAGAATACACGTCTTGGACTGTTAGCCAGAGTAAAGAGCAAGTCAAACTCTTTCGGAGTCAGATTGTCCAGCGGCTGATTATAAAGACTGACTTCTCGTGTCGTACGATCCATTTTCAAATGTTCTGTTTCGATATCATAGGTTATTTCTTCTGAATGAGCGGATTCCTTATTATTTACTCGTCTCAGCAGTGATTTTATCCGTGCGACAAGCGTCAGTGGACTGAACGGTTTAGTAACATAGTCATCAGCACCGATTTCCAGACCGATCACTTCATCGCTTTCCGAGTCTTTAGCCGTTAACATGATGACGGGCACGGACTGGGATTCTTTTCTGATTTCTTTACAGATAGCTATGCCGTCCATTTCAGGCAGCATGATATCCAATATGATCAAGTCAAACTGGTCAGGAGCCGCACGATATACGTTCAGGCCTTCTTTACCGTTATGAACAAAGGTGGCTTCCCATTCTTCTTTCAAGAAAAACATTTCAATCATTTCACATACAGATTCATTGTCTTCAATCATTAAAATATGCATGATTTACCTTCTTTCTTTTTTCATTCTACCTTATTATACATACCATAGTTGAATTTTTTGTGTAAATCAATGCATGAAACCTAGAATACACAGTATTTGTGACAGTAAATTGAAAAGCACGGGATGCAGCCCACATTCTAAACAGAACGTATAGCCGCATACCGTGCAAAGTTTTCCTACGCTATTAAGGTTTATCTTTAACCTTTCGCTTTTTTCTGAATAAACTCTATATCATCCACGAGCATCTCAACGACATATTTCGTTTCATCCTCGTTCGTCTGGTAAGAGCGGGACTGCATCTTCCCATTAAGTGCAATGAGATCTCCTTTACCACAGTGTTTTTCAAGGATCTCTGCTTTCTTTCCCCAAGCCACAAAGGGAATGAAATCTGCGTCCGTACTTCCGTCCTTTTTAAACGATTTCCTTACCGCTAATACATTGTTAGTGACCATGCGGCTGTCCCCCACACTCCTTAAATCGACCTCTTTGACCATTCGTCCTATCAGTGACACTGTATTCATGTTCTTCCTCTTTTCGTATAGTAGTAGGAAAGAAGATTCTCTTTCCTCTATATAATAATATTGTGAAAAGAAAAAATATCTCATGAAAAAAATTCAAAAAAAATAAAGCCGTACAAAAAAGGGAGCCCTTTTTTGTACGGCTTTGTACAGTTTACTTAAAATATATAATTTAGGATGTTCTGCCAGATTTCAGGGTTAAATACATCCATTGGCTCGCCGGCTCCACCAATGACACTGTAACCGATCATAGTTCCTACTATAAAAGCCGCAGCAATCAGAAGAATAACAATCAAGACCTTTAATATATATATAAGTATGTCTTTAACTACTGTTTTCCATGTCATCAGCTTACACCTCAATCATTTTTTCTTAACTTTTTTGTCTTTATTTTTTTCTGTTTTTTAAATTTTCAAGAAGAATCCCGGTTCCCAATGCAACAGAATCCAATGGGTTTTCTGCTTTAAATACCGGAACTTTCAACTCTTCAGCGAATAAGAGCTCGATGCCGTCAAGCATAGCTCCTCCACCTGTCAGAATGACTCCACGATCGATGATATCTGCAGACAATTCCGGCGGTGTCTGTTCTAAAACAGCTTTGGCCTGTTCGACAACGATAACCATAGACTCACGTGTTGCTTCCAGCACTTCCAATGAAGAGATGGTGATCGTACGCGGAAGACCTGTGACCATGTCGCGGCCTCTGACATCCATTTCATCATTTCTTCCATGATCGTACATGACACCTATTTCTTTTTTGATCGTTTCAGCAGTTCGCTCCCCGATGAGCAGCTTATGCTTTTTCTTGACATATTGAGTGATATCATTATCCAGTGTATCTCCGGCTATCTTGATGGAACGGCTTGTGACGATCCCTCCCATAGACAGTACGGCAATATCACTGGTTCCTCCCCCAATATCTATGACCATGTTACCGCTTGGCTGAAAAATGTCCATACCGGCACCGATCGCTGCTACTTTCGGTTCTTCTTCAAGATAGACATTCTTTCCTCCGCTTTTTTCTGCTACTTCTATAATTGCCTTCTGCTCGATCGCCGTAATATTAGTCGGACAGCAGATAAGAATATTTGGTTTGGATAAAAATCCTTTTACATTCAACTTATCGATAAAGTAAGTCAACATTGCTTCAGTGATGTCAAAGTCAGCAATAACGCCTCCCTGCAGGGGACGGATCGCTTTAATGTTTCCCGGTGTACGACCCACCATCATGTAGGCATCTTCACCAACTGCTAGAACCTCATTCGTTTTTGTATCCAAAGCTACGACAGAAGGCTCGTTCAGCACAATACCTTTGCCTTTTACATGTACAAGTACATTTGCTGTACCCAAGTCGATGCCAATATCTCTAGCCATCGTGTTTCTCCTCTCACCTATTCATTTCATTAAAAAATAACTGTATCGGGATGCATGATTCTAAAAATGGTTTCACTTTATCTATGATACTTAAGATGATAAAAAAGAGCAACACCTATTTGGCAATCTTAAGTATTTATTAACTACTATTTGGTCGATAAACAGAAAAAGAGAGGGATAAGGAAAGAAGCCGTGCTTCCTTCCTTTCTCTCTCTTTTTCTGTTTATGCAGAGACGATCTCAGAATCACTTGTCTCTTTGACCTCTTCATTGATGCGTTCAATATCTGCACCTAATTGTTTCATTTTAAGGTGGAACTTAGAATAACCTCTATCCAGATGATGGAGCTGTGACACTTGTGTGTGGCCTTTTGATACTAATCCAGCGAGGATCAGAGAAGCTGATGCACGCAAGTCTGTGGAAGCGACTTCTGCACCCTGCAGTGTATTTCCACCTTGGATAATAAGACTTTGACCGTCGATTTTAAACGAGGCATTCATTTTTCGCAGTTCTTCCATATGCATATAACGATTCTCAAAGACTGTTTCCCTCATGATACTTGTCCCTTCGGCAACGAGCTGCGCGATCGTCATCGGCGCCTGGAGATCAGTAGGATAGCCGGGATAGGGCTGAGTCTTGACATCTGTCGGCAGAAGCTTTTCAGGGCCAATGACTTTTAGTCCCTCACTTGTTTCGATGAATGTCGTTCCCATTTCTCCTAATTTTGAAATCAATGGTTTATTATGTTCACTGACAGCATCTTTGATCAGCACTTCTCCCTGAGTGATCGCAGCGGCAATCATAAAGGTCCCACTTTCTATGCGGTCTGGGATCACGGAATGAGTTGTGGCTTCGAGCGATTCGACTCCAGTTATGCGAAGAGAATCTGTCCCGGCACCAATGATCTTAGCTCCCATCTTATTCAGAAAGTTGGCCAGATCAACGATTTCAGGTTCTCTTGCCACGTTTTCTATGACACTGGTCCCTTCGGCTAAAGTGGCCGCCATCATAATATTCTGAGTCGCTCCAACACTTGGAAAATCTAGATAAATATGAGCAGCTTTCAGTTTGTCTACGGAAGCTTCGATATGTCCATTCCCCACATTCACATCGACGCCCATAGCCTCAAAGCCTTTTAAATGAAGATCGATAGGTCGGGAGCCAATAGCACAACCGCCTGGCAGCGCAACTTTAGCATAGCCGGTACGGGCAAGCAAAGGACCCATGACAACGATCGATGCACGCATCTTGCTCATAAAATCAAATGGTGTTTCATTATTCACTTCTGTTTCAGCATTGGTTCGAATCACCTGATTTTCTTCATCGAACTCAACATTTATGTTTAAATGGTTCAATACTTCATTCATAATATAAATATCTGAAAGAAGGGGTATGTTGTCTATAACATTTGTACCTTTACTCGCTAATACTGTGGCAGCTAATATAGGAAGTGCAGCGTTTTTCGCTCCGCCGATATCGACAGAACCTCTCAGCTGTTTCCCTCCGCCTACTATAATTTTCTCCATTCTATGTCCTCCATTTTTTCTGTTCCAGTGATTCTTCATCTCGTGTCTGATTTATTGATACGTTATCGATTTATAAAAATAACAGTAGTTGTATTTTAAAACATACTTGATATAGTATATCAGAAAGCCTGTTGAAGGGGAACAGTATGTAATCCCTTCCTTCGTGACATCTTTGTGACAATAAGAACTAGTTTGTCAACCCTTTGTAATGGGTTAAAATAGAAAAAATAAGTTCTGAATCGAAAGAATAAAGTCGATAAAAAAATTGCTTACCGTGTAACCGACTGCGATCGAGATCACTATATATAATGTCCGTGCTTGAGGAATGTGATGCTTTTTGATGAGTACATCAGTCTTTAGCGCCTGCATTGCCCAGAATACAACAAGTACGAAGAACACATGTGAGACTAGATTGACTAGTGACTGCAGCATGACAAGTGGCATATGATTCATCCTTTCGTTATAATACTAGCATAAACCTTCATATATTTCATTTGTTATGCATATTACACCAACATTACACGTTTTCAAGCCTGTCATATCGGAAAAATCCCGATAAGAGCGGAAACTCTTATCGGGATTCTTTCATTTTTTTATAACGATTATAATGTTCCGAATAATCGGTCTCCTGCGTCACCTAACCCAGGCAGGATATATCCTTTTTCATTCAGTTTCTCATCTAATGAGGCAGTGTAGATGTCCACATCCGGGTGGGCATCCTGCAGAACTTTAACACCTTCAGGAGCTGCAACCAAACACACGAATTTAATGTTCGATGCGCCACGTTTTTTCAATGCATCGATGGCAGCTACTGCTGACCCACCGGTCGCCAGCATCGGATCAACAACAAGTAGCTGACGCTCTGATAAGTCGGAAGGCATTTTAATGAAGTATTCAACGGGTTCCATCGTATCGTGGTCACGATACATCCCCACATGACCAACTTTAGCTGCCGGAATGAGATCCAGCATACCATCGACCATACCTAGACCTGCTCTTAAAATAGGAACGATCACTACTTTTTTACCTGCCAGCTGTTTCTGAACAGTTTTTACGAGCGGTGTTTCGATTTCGACATCCTGAAGTGGCATTTCTCTTGACACTTCATACGCTAATAATCGTGCGATTTCATTAACAACTTCTCTGAAATACTTTGTCCCTGTATTTTTGTCTCTGATGATTGTCAACTTATGCTGAATTAGCGGATGATCTATAACTTGAACGTTTCCCATGATCCGGCTCCTTTTTTATGCTATTCTATTTCTTTTATTATTGTACAGAAAGTCTGAAGAAGTTTCCAGAAAAATCAGGATTTATCTTGATGTTTATAGAATCCGACTCGCTGCTTTTTCCAGCCGGTTCATATAAGCGGTGCCGATACCTGTTTTCTGATATGGTTCGACCAGAATGACTGATATGTCTTCATCATCAAGCTCTCTCAAGGCAGAGAACAGTCGAGCGGCAGCCTGCTGTGGTCTATTTTTATCACCTAAAGAACAGTTCTTTCTCCAGTCAGTCTTTAAATGTTTAAGCCAGTCCTCACTTGCCAGCAAACCGACGTTTTCTCCCTCTACCTCAAGCTGATCCAGGATTTCTTTTGCTTCGGCTAAAGATTCCGGCAAGACCCAGACTGGCTTTTCAGGAGAATAGTGCTTGTATTTCATTCCAGGGGATTTAGGGGCAGCCGAGTCATCGCTTAAATGAGCATCCAGCCACACATGGCCCAGCACAGCTTCCAGCTCTTCACGAGTGACCCCTCCCGGACGTAGAATCGTCGGTTTTTGGGGATCCGTTAAATCAAGAACAGTGGATTCCAGGCCTACTCCTGTTGCTCCGCCATCAAGGATCGCTTTGATTTTTCCCTCTAAATCTCTTTTGACATGCAAAGCCGTCGTTGGACTTGGCTTGCCGGAAGAGTTGGCACTGGGTGCAGCCAGCGGAACACCGACTTTGTCGATGAGTGCAAGGGCGACAGGGTGACTGGGCATTCTTACCCCTATCGTTTCCATACCGCCTGTTACCGAGGAGGCTATGGGCCCCTTTTTATTCAGTACCAGCGTACAGGGACCTGGCCAGAAATGACTGATGACTTTCCTGGCGACATCGGGAACGGATTCAACATAACGCTCCATCTGTTTTATGGAAGCCACATGGATGATCAGCGGATTGTCGCTGGGACGGCCTTTTGCTTCAAATATCTTTCTGACTGCCTCTTCATTCGTTGCATCTGCCCCTAAGCCATACACCGTTTCAGTCGGGAAAGCCACGACTTCACCGCTTTTCAAATACTCTGCAGCTTCGTCTATATTACTGGAATCAAGAAAGGCTGTCTGCATACTATTCTCCTTCTTTCTCTTTCTGTATCTCGTTTCTAATATGGATCGTCCGGTCATGATGGTTAAAATCTTTTTCTAGGGTTATTTTTGCCTCTGGAAAATAGCTTTGACATAATCGTCTGATCTGGTCTCCTTGTCTGTAACCAAATTCAAAGATCATATAACCACCGGGATTCAACCGATCGACTGCATCAGCGGCTATCTTCCTGTAAAAGTAAAGCCCCTCTTCTTCTGCAAATAAGGCGATATGCGGTTCATATTCAATGACCGATTCATCCATGACACTACGTTCGGACTGACTGATATAAGGTGGATTGGAGAGGATCAAATCAAACTTTCCTTCAACATCCGTCATCATATCACTTAGATAAAAAGTGACCTCAGCACCCAGATTTTCAGCATTCAGTCTGGCGACATCCAGCGCTGCCTGACTGATATCGACAGCAACGACCTCATCCTGTGGCCGTTCGAGTTTATGGCTGACAGCGAGGACGCCCGACCCGGTCCCTATATCGATGACACGCAACGGTCTGTCAGGAAGCTGTCTGATATATTCGTGGAACCATTCTTCTGTTTCCGGCCGGGGAATAAGTGTAGCTTCCGTCACCTTAAACTGACGGTCATAGAACCACTCATGACCCACGATCTGCTGAGGCGGTCTGCCTTTGCCTGCCTCAGTGATATCTTTAACGTAAATATCCTTATCCCGTTGGTCCATCACTTTTTTCTGAAGACGGATAAAATCCGTCAGAGATAACGCGAACCGCTCTTTCATCAGCCATTTAGCGATTTGGGTATCTCGATGTTTCTGTTCTAAAAAAGAAGAAGCCCAGGAAAGGACTTCTGCATATGTTGAGGCTTCGCTCAGTGATTTAGTAGTCATTCTTCAACTGTTCCATCTTGCGGGACTGTTCCCACATCAGCAGCGGTTCGATGATCTCGTCCAGCTTGCCTGATAAAATCTGGTCCAGTTTCTGGATAGTCAGGTTGATGCGGTGATCCGTCACGCGGCTTTGAGGAAAGTTGTAGGTGCGGATACGTTCAGAACGGTCTCCCGTACCTACAGCCGATTTTCTTTCTGCATCCACTTCAGCTTGTGCTTCCTGCGTGATTTTATCATAGATGCGTGAACGAAGGATTTTCATCGCTTTTTCTCTGTTCTTCAACTGAGAACGTTCGTCCTGCATGGCGACCACGATACCGGTCGGTTCATGGGTCAGTCTGACAGCAGAGGCGGTCTTGTTTACGTGCTGTCCGCCGGCTCCACTTGCATGATAAATATCGACTCGGATGTCATTCTCATCGATATCTATTTCGACATCTTCTGCTTCCGGCATGACTACTACTGTTGCCGTAGACGTATGGATACGTCCCTGAGACTCTGTCTGAGGCACACGCTGCACACGGTGGGCACCGTTTTCGTATTTCAGTTTCGAATAAACATTCGTTCCATTGATCATGAGAGTGAGTTCTTTGAAACCGCCGGCATTACCCGCACTGGCATCCAATACTTCTGTTTTCCAGCCCTGATTGTCTGAATATTTCTGATACATTTCAAACAGATCACTGGCAAAGAGCTGAGCTTCATCTCCGCCTGCTGCACCGCGGATCTCCATGATAACGTTACGTTCATCATTCTCATCTTTAGGAAGCAGCATGATTTTCAGCTCTTCTTCCATCTTTTCTTTTTGCTCTGAAAGCTCATTACGTTCTTCTTTAGCCAGCTCCTCCATCTCTTTATCAAGGGAATCATTCAGCATTTCTTCCGTGTCTTCCAGTTCAGATACGACTTCTTTGTATTTTCTGAATGTCGCAACCGTTTCTCTCAAACTCGCTTCTTCTTTACTCAAATTCATTAAACGCTCAGTGTCGCTGATCACCTGAGGATCGCTGAGCAGCTCATTCAATTCATCATAACGATTTTCTACATCTTCTAAGCGATCAAACATACTCATTTTTTATTTCCTCTCTCTTGGTCACTGTTTATCAAAGGGTTATGGTAGTGTTTTCTGCATACAGGATAGTATGATTCATTGCCACCTATGGCGATCTGTTCGCCCGTATATACAGGTTTGCCCTCGTGGACACGCAAGTTCATAATGGCTTTTTTATGACAGAACCAGCAGATGGTTTTCATTTCTTCGATCTTATCAGCCAAAAGCAGCAGTTCCTTTGAGCCTTCAAACAGTTCATTTCTAAAATCATTTTTCAGCCCAAAAGCCATGACCGGTATTTTCAGGTCATCGACTATCTTAGCCAGCTGTCTGACATGTGTTTTGTTTAAAAATTGTGCTTCATCGATCAGCACACAGGCAATCGACTTATCCACACCTTGAACGACTGAAAAAATATCCATATCGTTCGTGACGGGGATCGCTTTTCGCTTCAAACCGATCCTGCTGGATATATAACCTACGCCATCGCGGTCATCCAGAGCACTTGTAAACAAGACCACCGGTTTCTCCTGCTCCTCGTAATTATGTGCGACTTTTAAAATTTCGATCGATTTTCCACTGTTCATTGCTCCATATCGAAAAAACAGTTGTGCCATGACTGATTACCTACTTTCCTTAGTATACTCTATCTACGCGTCCTTCGTCTATTTCTGATAGACTCCAATCCTTATAAATTATAAGTGATGAAGCGGAAAAGTACAAGTCTACAATAAGGTCTGCCGCTTTTTTCTGCATTTCCTCCGGTTATATGCTAAACTATAGAAAAAAGTGATAGGAGATTTTTGTATGACTGAACCTTTATTTTTAAGTGGTGTCTTTAAAGAAAAAATATGGGGTGGCGAAAAACTGAAGCAGCTTTTTGACTACGCTATACCAAATGACCACACAGGCGAACTATGGGCGATCAGTGCCCATAAAAATGGACCGAGTACTGTGTTGAACGGTCTTTTTAAAGGTAAACAACTCGACGAGCTATGGTCTGATCATAAAGAATTATTCGACTATGCAGAAGGAGACGTTTTCCCGCTGCTGACTAAAATCATTGATGCACAAACAGAACTATCCGTTCAGGTCCATCCTGACGATGCTTACGGGAAAGAACACGAAGGTGAACTGGGCAAGACAGAATGCTGGTACATCGTCGATGCTGAAGAAGGGTCAGAAATCATTTATGGTCACCATGCAGAGACTAAGGAAGAACTGGAAAACATGATCGAGAAGGGTCAATGGGATGAACTTCTCAGAAAAAAAGAAGTGAAGGCAGGCGACTTCTTCTATGTCCCAAGCGGAACGATCCATGCTATCGGCGGAGGTATAGTCATTCTTGAAACACAGCAGTCGAGTGATACCACTTATCGTGTGTATGATTATGACCGCATCCAGGATGATGGCGAGAAACGCGACCTGCATATCGAAGACTCTGTTGCAGTGACCACTGTTCCACACATCGATCCGAACCTTGAGATGACGACGGCTGAAAAAGACGGCTATACAGAAACGACACTGGTTTCCAACTCATTCTTCACGGTCAAAGAATGGCAAATAGACGGCAAGGCTTCTTTTGAAAAGGAAGCGCCTTACACACTGGTCAGTGTACTGGATGGACAAGGCGAACTGATCGTTGATGGAACAACCTACTCTTGTTCAAAAGGGGATCATTTCATCCTCCCATCTGCGGTTGAATCATGGAGCTTCGATGGTTCCCTTCACATGATCGCTTCACATCCGGGGCAGTAAAGAAAAAAACACCCGAATACTCGGTTAGGTGGTACCGAGCATTCGGGTGTTCTGTATTTTAGTGAAAAAACCAATTACTATTGCGCTTCATTACTGGGAGTGAATGCTCCTTATTCTTAGTGATCCTTGTTTGGGTAATGCCAACAATCACTGCATTGGACGTACTCACGGACATTCTGGTTTGGGTAAACCCATTGTCGCCTTCATTGGACGTACCCGGCCCCACTTCTAGTTTGGGTGATGCCAATGGTGCTCACATTGAACGTACTCACGGACATTCTGGTTTGGGTAAACTCATTGTCGCCTTCATTGAACGTACTCACGGACATTTAAATTTGGGCAACCCCAATGTGGCCTTCATTGAACGTACTCGGCCCCACTTCTAGCTCCAGTGATGCCAATGGTGTTGCAATGAACGAAATCATACCTAATCAAGGTTTAGACAGTAAAAAGAGCTGCCCGAGGGGAGGCAGCTCTTTCTTTATACAGCTTGAAGCTGGTCGTCAGGTGTCTGAAACTGTGAGTTGTACAAATCAGCATAAAAGCCATCCTGGTACATCAAATCATCATGATTCCCAGTTTCAATAACATCACCGTGGTTCATTACAATGATCTTGTCGGCATCTCTGATCGTTGACAGTCGGTGAGCGACAACAAAACTTGTTCGGCTCTCAAGCAGTTTACCCATTGCACGCTGGATCAGTATTTCCGTACGGGTATCTACTGAAGAGGTCGCTTCATCCAGTATCAGGATCTCCGGATCAGCTAGAAAGGCACGGGCAATAGTGATCAGTTGTCTTTGACCCTGTGAAATGTTCGTTCCTTCTTCGTTAAGCATCGTATTATAGCCGTCTGGCAAGCGTCTGACAAATTCATCTACGTGAGCAGCTTTAGCAGCTTCCAGTATCGTTTCTTCACTCGGTTCATCATCGTGGCTTCCATACTTCAGGTTTTCCCAAATCGTCCCATTGAATAGCCATGTGTCCTGTAGAACCATGGAAAACTTACTGCGCAGTTCAGCACGGTCTATATCTCTCGTATCGACTCCTTCATAACGAATACTTCCGCCTTTCACATCATAGAAACGTTCCAGCAGATTGATCAGCGTCGATTTTCCGGCTCCAGTCGGTCCAACGACTGCAACCATTTCACCCTCTTTAACTGTAAGATTGAAGTCTGTCATAAGCAGCGCATCATCATTATAACCAAATTCGACATTTTCAAATTCAACTTTATAAGGCGTTTGTTTCTTTGGCTCCAGTCCCGATTGAGTTTCTTCCATCGGTTCTTCATCCAGCACTTCAAAAACACGTTCACATGAAGCGATCGTGACCTGGATCGTATTCGCCAGATTGGCGATCTGTCTGACCGGCTGTGAGAATTGGTTGACATATTGAATAAAGGCCTGAACGTTACCTAAAGAAACAGCGCCGTTGGCAACACCGATACCACCCACAATGGCGACACCAAAATATCCTAGGTCTCTTGAAAAACTGACCAAAGGCATCATGATACCAGTCAGGAACTGGGCTTTCCATGAAGCATCATTCAATCTTGCACTCTGTTTCATGAACTTCTCGATTTCTTCTTCTTCTCTATTATACGTTTTAACTATCGTATGGCCGGAAAATGTTTCCTCGACCTGATCATTCAAAATCCCCAGCTCTTTCTGCTGAAGGGCGAACTGTTTCTGTGACTTAGGGGCTACAAATGCGATAAGAAGAAAGCTTATCGGCACCGTAACGATGGTCACAAGCGTCAGTCTTATATCGATGGCGAACATGATGACAAGTACAGTAACGAACTGGACCACACTCATGATGAACTGGGTCAGCGACTGTTGGAGCGTGTTGGCTATCTGGTCCATGTCATTGACAGCACGCGACATGATATCGCCGTTCGAGTGAGTATCGTAGTAACGGATCGGTAATGTGGACATCTTTTCTTTTAGATCTTTACGCATATCGTAAACAGTCTTTTGGGCAATGCGTGCCGTGATATACTGTTGGAAATAACGGAACACTGCCTGAGTGATGTAAACGACTGCGACGATCAGGAGGATATTGCGAATGAGTTCAAAGTCGATCGGATAGGTTTCTATCGCCTCTCCCGCTTCTCTCAATGCCTGACCTTCCTGGATCCCACGGTAGATTTCAGTCGTCGCTCGACCGAGAATATACGGTGCCAAAGTTGCCATGATAGTCGAAGCAATGACCAGGACTAATGTAACGACCAGTCCCCAGAAACGAGTGGACATATAGCGGATCAGTCTCTTTGTCGTCCCCCAGAAATCTTCTGCCTTTTTTGCTTTTAAATGAGCAGCATTACTTGTACCTTTGGGCATTAAATGTCCTCTCCTTTCAACTGAGATTCCATAATTTCCTGATAAACTTTATTTGTTTCTTTAAGCTCTTCATGTGTTCCTTTACCGGCTATTTCGCCTTTATCAAGGACGATGATTTCATCTGCGTCAACGACCGTACTGATACGCTGAGCGATGATCACAACAGCAGCATCCTTAGCTGCCGGCGCAAGTGCTTCACGCAGCTTGGCATCTGTCTTGAAGTCCAAAGCTGAAAATGAATCGTCAAAGACTAGGATATCTGCATCGGTGACCAAGGCTCTTGCAATACTCAGTCGCTGTCTCTGTCCACCGGAGAAGTTGCCGCCGCCTTGTTCGACATGGGCATCCAAGCCTTCAGGAAGGCTGGAAACAAAATCTTTTCCCTGAGCAATATCTAAAGCGTGCCAGATATCTTCATCTGTAGCTTCTGGTTTACCGTATTTCAGATTATCTCTTATGGTCCCGGAAAAGAGGATGGCCTTTTGAGGAGCAAAGCCGATCAGCTGCCTCAGCTCACCCTGTCTGACTTCTCTAATATCAATACCATTCACTTGAACTGATCCTTTTTCTACATCGTAAAGACGTGGAATGAGATTGGCTAGCGTCGTTTTCCCAGAACCCGTTCCACCGATGACAGCCAGTCGTTCGCCTTTCTTGAGATCGAAAGAAATATCCTTCAAGGCAGGTTTCTCCGCACCCGAGTAGCGGTAATCAACATTTTTGAAGCTTAATGAGGCCTTATTTCCTGCAGTCAGTTTTTTAGGTTCTTCTGGATCTTTAATGATGTTCGGAGTATCCAGTACTTCTATGATACGTGAAGCGGCAACCTGACCTCTGGGTAGGAAAAACAGGACCATGGAGACCATCATGACGCCGATAAGTATCTGCATCGCGTAAGTCATGAAGGCGACCAGGTTCCCTACCTGCATGTCGCCGACACTGATCAGCTGTGCACCGAACCAGATGATCATGATGTTGGTCACACTTATAGCAAAGGTCATTGACGGCATCATAAAAGCCATACGTGTGTAAGCTTTTATCGAAGTGGATGCAAAATCCCAGTTTGCATCATCGAAGCGTTCTTTTTCATAATCATCTTTGTTGAAGGCACGAATGACGCGGATACCTGTCAATCCTTCACGAAAAACTTTGTTCAATCGGTCTGTTTTCAGCTGCATCGATTTGAATATCGGACTTGTTGATTTTAATATCGCAAACAGCAGCAAACCCAGTATCGGCATAGATATCAAGAAGACAAAAGCCAGCTGAGGTTCTCTTGTGAAAGCCATGATGCCTGCACCAATCATTAGAAATGGTGCGAGTATCATCGTACGCAGGACCATCATCATAACAAATTGGATCTGCATGACATCATTGGTCGTTCGTGTGATAAGTGTAGACGTCCCGAACTTATCGATTTCCTCATTGGTAAAATAAGCAACCATCGTGTAGATTTTTCTGCGGATCTTATCACCAAGACCTTGTGATTCCTGCGCGGCATAGTAAACATTTACAAGTGCAGAGCCGATCGTAACCAGCGTAAATGCCAGCATGATAAGCCCAGTCTGTATAATATAACCGATATCACCCTCCGCAACTCCGTAGTCGATGATATTGGCCGTGAAAGTCGGCATGGCCAGCATACCTACGACCTGGACAGCCAGAAACAGCAGGCTTAAAAATATGCGCCATGGGTTCATCCATTTTCCTAATCTAATCATTCTTTCTCCTCTTTCTCTGCAGGAATGGCTATACCATAAGTGATCCATTCCAATCGTTTTAAAAATAAATCCTGGGTTTCTTTGACGGAAAGTTCTTTCCAGAATCCTTCCATAATCGTATCATTCAGCATACTCAAAATGTATCTCAGGACATCGATCAGCTCGGTATCAGACGTCATCTTCAAATTATCTCTACTGACAACATCAACAATACGTTTGCCGTTGGGCAGTTTGTGAGATTTAGTTTCTTTAAAATCGACACGTGCTTCCTGATTGATCTGATAATTCATGTGCAGATACATATTCTCAAAAAAACCAAACTTTTCAGATTCCATGATGTATTTAATGTATTTCTCGCTGAAAAGTTTATACCCTTCATGAAAATCTCCGTCTTTTTCCTGAAAACTTTTAAGCATCAAGTTACGATAGTTGTATCGGAACTTTCCGATCAGGAAGAAATATAAGTCCTTTTTATCTTCAAAATACTGATAGAAACTTCCTCTGGATATTTTTGAATTTTTCACAATATTAGAAATCGATGCTTCATTCAGTGGTTTTGCTGAAAATTCTTTCATTGCTCCTGCGACCAGTCGTTTCTTCTTTTCTTCTGGTAAATTAAAAAATGTTTGTGTCGGCAATTTATAACCTCCTAAGACAAAATAAAAAAATGACAAGATGTCATATTATGTTAATATATGTGACAGCTTGTCATAATGCAAGAGATAAATTTCAAAAAATTACATCTTAGTTCGCATAAAACAGAACTAAGATGCAGTGTTTATTCAGTTGTTTCAACGACTTCATCGGATATTTCCGGTGTTGTTTCCTCTTCATAAAGATTTGAATACTTCTTATACCATTGGAAAAGCATCGATACAACTATCTTTATTATGGCGTATCCCGGGATCCCAAAAACGACTCCCATGAGACCAAATAAGCGTCCGGCAATCAGCAGAAGAAAAATTATATTCACCGGATGTATCTTTAAAGAATTCCCTAACACCTGTGGCGAAACCACACGCCCCTCCAGCAGCTGTTCGACACCGAAAACAATGAGTACTTTAAAGAGCATGAACGGTGAATCAACGACTGCAATGATGAGTGCGGGAATAGTTGCAATGAATGAACCCAAATACGGAATGAGATTTAAAAATCCTGCAAATATACCTAAGGTCAAAGCAAAATCCAGCCCTATGATCGAGAAGCCGATATAAAACATGAAACCGACAAAGATAGCAACAATCAGTTGTCCTCTGACATAATAACTGATCTGTCTGTTAATATCCGTCAGCAGCTTATTTACCGTCGGTCGTGCCTTTGTAGGAATAAACCGGGAGAGTCTGTAAGGAATCTTTTTTCCATCCTTGAGTAAGTAAAAGAGTACAAACGGCATAGTAAACAAAGTGATGAATATCCGGGTGATCGTCCCGATAACACTGCCGATCCCGCCAACTGTGGCATTTAAAACCGAGGTCGTCTGTTCTGTCAAGGTTTCAACAAAAGAGGTATCTTCTGTCTGATTCATAAAGTTAGACAGAACTTCTATATTTAAAAGACTCTCGACTTGACCGATAAAGTTACTCCAATACTCCGGCCATATATCAATGAGTGATGCCACCTGTCTCTGTATTATGGGAACGATATAATTCATTCCTCCTACAATAAGCAACATGACGACGCTGAACACGAAGGCGATCGCCGTGTTCCTCGAGAACCTTCTCTCCTCCAGCCAGTCGACCAGCGGGGTAAGAAGGTAGTAAAAAATAACCGCAAAAATAATCGGCGGACCGATGATGCTGAAAGCTATTTCGATCGGTTCAAATATATAGGAAATACGGGCGACCATAAAAATATTCAATGCCAGAAGAAATATTATCAGAAGTACCGTCACAAGTTTATTGTCTATGATCTGCTTCCAGAACCAGGTATCATTCCATTTTTTTGAATGGTCGTTCTTTTCTTCCTTGTTCAAAATTTTCACCCACTCCCTGCTCGTTACTTATATTTTAGCATACACCTTTGATCAACAGGTACACATATACATTTACACATGCAAAGTCTTTCTCTTTTTGTACCCGTCTTCTGAAATCTGTTATACTATTTAAGTGAATACAATCGATTTCAGGAGGAATGCATTATGACTCAGAAAATTATGCTGGGCACATATACGAAAAGGAAAAGCAACGGGATCTACAGTATAGAATTAGATGAACAGAACAAACAGCTGACAGGGTTGAAAGAAGAAGTGAACGTCGAAAGCCCTACTTATCTTGCAGGTAACGATGACTACAGCCTGCTTTTTTCCATAGCTAAGTCATCTGATGGCAAAGGCGGCATCACATCATATAAACGCAGTAATGAGACAGACTCATATATAGAAGCAGACAGTGTCTTTGAAGAAGGCGCACCGCCCTGCTATATTGCTTACGATCAGTCTCGGAACCTTGTCTATACAGCCAACTATCATAAAGGGGAGGTTTGTGTTTACACAACTTCTGATGAAGGTGACTTGTCATTAGCAGACAAACATACTCACTCTGGAAAATCCGTTCATGAAAATCAGCAGTCGCCTCATGCCCATTATTTTGATTTGACGCCAGACGGTCAGTTCCTGGTTGCCTGTGATCTGGGGACCGATGAAGTCGTTATGTACACGTTAGACGAAGAGAACAAACTGACTGTCAGTGATGTGATTTCTGTCTCACCTGGAACCGGACCTCGACATGTGGTTTTTCATCCAAACAACCGCTTTGCCTATGTTTTCGGAGAGTTGAGCAGTGACGTCATCGTCTTTAGCTACAATAATCAAAATGGCACGTTGAGTCCGATCCAGACTATCTCATCCATACCAAAAGAACATGAATCATTTAACGGCGGAGCTGCTATTCGGGTTTCTTCAGATGGCAAGTTTGTCTATGCATCCAATCGCGGACATGATTCCATTGTTATTTATGCAGTGGCTGAAGATGGGACCTTATCTTTGATCAATTATACGCCGACTGAAGGGGAAACGCCTCGTGACTTCAATCTTGACCCTACTGAACGCTTTGTGGTCGTCGGCCACCAGGATTCAGATAATCTGACTTTATTTGAAAGAAATGAACAGGACGGGACACTTTCTCTTCTGCAGAAAGACATCTTTGCACCTGAAGTAATCTGCGTGAAGTTCCAGTCTTAAATCATTAACTTTCCACTATTATCATCACTACGTATCAAAGGAGAGCCTATGCATCATTTTAAAACAGATGATTTATCATTAAAGCAGCAATATAAATTTCTGACAGGAAGTGTGATCCCGCGACCTATCGCCTGGATCACGTCACTTAATCAATCAGCAGGCATCGTTAATTTAGCCCCCTTCAGTTTTTTCAGTGTGGCTTCCAATCAGATCCCGCTGCTTTCTGTTTCGATTTTAAGGACCAATGAAAAATCAAAAGACACAGCGGAAAATATTTTAAATCAGAAAGAAGCCGTGATTCATATCGTCAGCAGACCGTTGACTGAAGATATGAACGAAACCTCTGCACCGCTTGCTTCTGACGAAAGCGAACTTGACCGGACAGACCTTCATTTAACGGAAAGCAGTACGGTCAGCGTCCCCGGCGTCGAGGAAGCCCTGATTCGTTTTGAAACCGTGCTGTATCAGTACGTTCCCATAAAAAACGAGGCAGATGAAATCGTTACGGATCACTTTCTCCTGAAAGTGACAGATTTCCACTTCAATGAAGAGGTCTTCGATGCAGACAGAGATTACATTCTGGCTGACAAGCTGGAACCTATGGCCCGTTTATCTGGAATGGATTATTCTGCTTTAGGCGATATCATCTCTATCATTCGTCCGACAAGTTAAAAAATTCAAAAAGCGTATCTGGACAAGTTACCCAGATACGCTTTTTAGTTTAAAATTATTTAGAAGTCACTGTACCGATTTCGGTGCCTTTGGTCGTTTCTCCTGTAGTATTTAAAGAATAATCATCGACCTGATCCATATTCGTAAAGACGACGATCACTGTTTCTTTTTTGCCGGCTTCTTTCAGTCCGCTAAGATCAACAGTAGATATTTTCGTTTCAGAAGTGACGGTATCGCCCTCTTTAACTAATGTATCAAACGGGCCGCCTTCAAGTTCAACTGTATCGATACCTATGTGAACAAGCACTTCGACACCGTTATCCAGTTCAAGACCTACGGCATGCTGGGTAGGAAAAACGCTGACAACTTTCCCGGGCCCCGGTGCAAACACATCACCGTCACTAGGTACAATGCCAAAGCCATCACCCATCATTTTTTGAGAAAAGACTGGATCTTCCACTTCTTCTATTGGAATCACCTTACCGTTAACCGGACTGGTCAAAGTTACTTTTGGATTTTTTGATTCATTACCTTTACCTTTCAGAAAATCAAAAACGCCCATATTTCTCCCTACTTTCTTTAGTTACGTATTATAGTTTTATTCACTACTACCTTAGTATTAATAATAGCACACTCTAAAGGAATCTTGAACCAAAATGATTTTTACATTAAAAAAGGCGATTCATCTGGCATTTTATGCTTAAGTTCGATATTATGATTAAGCGAATAAATTTTTTGAAGGAGATAATTACGTGTTTATTGAAATAATTAAATCAATCATTCTCGGCATCGTTCAGGGGATCACTGAATGGCTCCCCATCTCAAGTACAGGACATATGATCCTGTTCGATGAGTTTCTTGTCTTGAATACGAGCGAGGCGTTTAAAGAAATGTTTTTTGTCGTCATCCAGCTCGCATCGATACTGGCTGTCATCATCATCTTTTTCAAGAAGCTCAATCCTTTCGACGGGGATAAGACGGAGACTCAGAAAAAGGAAACGTGGCATATCTGGCTGAAAGTCGTCATCGGGGTGATTCCTGCCGGCGTATTCGGCTTGCTGTTCGAGGATATGATCAATGATGTCTTCTATAACTGGCAGACCGTTTCTGTGGCGCTTATCGTCTACGGTATTGCGTTCATCGTCATTGAGAAGATGAACGAAGGGAAAGCACCGAAAATAGCAACTTGGGAACAACTGACCTACAAAGTCGCCTTGATGATCGGTTTCTTCCAGGTCCTGGCTCTAATACCCGGGACATCACGGTCCGGGGCGACGATCGTCGGAGCCATCCTGATCGGAACCGCCAGACCAATCGCGGCAGAATATTCGTTCTTCCTGTCGATCCCGGTCATGTTAGGCGCCAGCCTACTCAAACTAATCGGTTTCGGTTTCAGTTTCACACCGGCAGAACTTGTGATACTTCTCGTCGGCTGTCTTTTTTCTTTCGTGGTCTCGATCTTTGCCATCAAGTTCTTAATGAATTACATCAGAAAGAACGATTTCAGTTCATTCGGCTGGTACCGGATCGTTATCGGACTGGTCGTCATCGGGTATTTTGCAGTGCTAGGTTAATCTAGATAATGAAGAAGAGGATGGGGTCGTACTGCGACCCATCCTCTTCTTTCATTTTTATTTTTAGACTTTATAAGGCCTTCTGATCTGCTTGAATGCTTCAAGACACGTTTCCGGTTAATTATTACGTCAGTGTGTTCTATTATAGCTTTTGGAACATGTTCTGAGCTCGCTCTTTCCATAAACATATTCCTAACTCTTTTCAAGAAGAAGTTCCGTACCATAAAGGAGAAGTAGCGGTCTCTAACGCCATCAACTCCCTTCCCACCGTCTCTTTTGATCATTCGATTCACAACATAGCCAAGTCCAAAGACTTTTACCCTATTATATTAAGAAATAGGTCGCAAGAAGCGTGAGCAGGAACAGACCGCTCACGGTCCACTGAACAAGGCTCAGTTTCACTTTTTTTCCTATAATAATCTGTACAAAGGGATAGGCGATGAAACCATAAGCCATGCCGTCCACGATACTGCCGGTAAGCGGGATCAAGGCAATGATCGCAGCGAGCGGAAGCCACTCCAGGTTTTTTTCTACCTGGATCGATCTGACTGTCAATGCCATTGACGCTCCCGTCGCAACGATCACAGGCCCCACCGCTTCTGAAGGAATATAAGATAAAAAAGGCGTAAGGACCAATGCCAGAAGGAACATAACACCAGTAGTCATAGCGGTTAAGCCAGTTCGCCCACCTTCAGCGATACCGGCTCCGTTTTCTGCAACCGGGATGGCCGGGCTGGTTCCTAAAAGACCTGAGAGAAAACCTGCAATAGCCCCCATCTTATAAGCTTTTAAACTTCTTTCTTTGTCTGACAGAAGGGCTTCGATCATTCCGATCGTTTCAAACATTAAAAGCATCGTGAGTGAAAAAACACCAAGTAGAAATTCGACGGTCAGCAGCTGGCTGAAATCGATAGCGGTAACGAGTTCTCCGAAACTAAAGAGCGATCCCAGATCAAAAGAAACCGGTTCAAAGGAATCAAAATAAATCACCCAGTAAAGCAGTGTCGTAAACAGGATCGTATAGAGGAACCCGCCTTTGACTTCAAAGCGTTTGATCAAAATCACAAAAATCAGTCCGAGGATACCCACCGTATTCCACTGAAGGGCGCCTTCAGTTAAAACACCCATATTTTCAAATCCGATCAGCATCAGAAACAGTCCGATACCGACAGTGATCGCCTGTTTCAGCATCGTTGGTATAGACTGGCTCAGTTTACTCATCACGCCGCTCAAAGCGAGCAAGGTGAAGATCGCCCCTGAAACAACGACGACCCCCAGACTCGACTGCCAGGTCAGACCGATAGCGGCCACTAAAGTAAAGGTGAAGAACGCATTCTCCCCCATGCCCGGAGCCATGGCCAAGGGAACGTTTGCAAACCATCCCATCAAAAAACTGCCTATAGCCGAGATGAAAATAGTAGAAAAAACACTGTATTCGCTGGGTACGCCAGCCTGTCCCAAGATCATCGGATTGACGAACAGGACATAGGAAATGGAGAAAAATGTCACTAAACCAGCCAAGACTTCCTGTCTGACCGTCGTATTGTTCTGAGTTAAATCAAATCGTTTAAACATTGAATAATAGCCTCTTTCTATTTATTTGACAGCACATTTCAGTTTAACAAGATTCAACTCAAATGAAAAGAAAAACTTGCCCCCAGAAAGGAGACAAGCTACTCTTTGTAATTAAGCTATCGGTCCATCTAAAGGTTCGACACCCGTCGATTGCTCGCTGCATTGTTTTGCTTTCCAGATATCATCTGCATAACGTTTGATCGTATAGTCAGCTGAAAATGGTGCAGACGACGCAATATTTATAAGAGACTTGCGTGTCCACTCTTTTTGATCCTTGTAAAGTTCATCCACTTTTCTCTGTGCTTCGATATACGAGTCAAAATCTTTCAGCACAAAATACTCGTCATTATAATTGACCAGTGAATCGAATATCGCGTAACCCTCGTCCTGCAGACCTGGGATCGTCCCGTCTGTCAAAGCATCAAGTGTACGGCGCAGTTTTTCGTTCGACTCGTATATGCCTCGGGCATTATAGTCCCCTGCTGCCTTCAAATCATATACTTCATTGCTTGAAAGGCCGAAAATGAACATATTCTCCTGACCTACAAAATCTTTGATCTCGATATTAGCACCGTCAAGCGTCGCCAGCGTCAACGCACCGTTAGCCATCAGTTTCATATTGCTTGTTCCTGAAGCCTCCATACTGGCTAGAGAAATCTGTTCGCTGACGTCTGCCGCAGGGATGATCTTCTCTGCAAGCGATACGCCGTAGTTCTCGAAGAAGACGATCTTCAGCTTGTCGCCGACATCCGGATCGTTATTGACCAGATTTGCTAAGGAGTTGATGACTTTGATGATCTGTTTGGCATAAATATAACTTGGTGCCGCCTTCGCCCCAAAAATAAAGACGCGCGGGACATAGTCTGCTGTCGGGTTCTCTTTGATTTCAAGGTAGCGATGAAGAATGTGGAGCAGATTCAGATGCTGACGCTTGTAAGCATGCAGACGCTTGATCTGAACATCAAAGATAGCTTTCGGATCGACCTTGACCCCTTTGACTTCTTCGATATAATCAGCTAAACGCTGTTTGTTTTCAAGTTTTATGTCTGCCAGCTTCTGAAGAGTTTTCTTGTCTTTTTCAAAACTCTTGAATACCTTCAGCTCTGATGGATTCGTCTTCCACTCTTCACCGATCTTTTTGTCAATAAGCTGAGTCAGGCCTGGATTAGACAAATGCACCCATCGTCTTTGAGTGATCCCATTCGTTTTGTTGTTGAAACGTTCAGGGTAGAGTTCAAAGAAATCTTTCAATACATCGTTCATCAAGATCTCTGTATGCAGCTTAGCTACACCGTTGACACTGTGACTGCCGATAACAGCCAGATGAGCCATGTTGACGACCCCGTTCTGCAATATAGCTGTCTGCCACGTGATACGTTCACCGTAGATCGGCATCGTGGTTTCCACGAAGCGACGATTGATTTCCTCAATGATCATGTAGATACGAGGAAGCAGATCCTTCATCATATCGATCGGCCACTTTTCAAGTGCTTCTCTTAAAATAGTATGGTTAGTATAGCTGCATGTCTTGAAAGTGATCTCCCACGCCTGCTCCCAAGTCAAGTGCTCTTCATCAAGAAGGATGCGCATCATTTCCGGAATCACTAGCGCTGGATGTGTATCATTGATATGAATAGCTACTTTATCTGGTATATTTTTTCTTGGAAGATTGTACTTTCTGAAATGACGCAGGATCGACTGGACACCTGCAGAAACCATGAAATATTCCTGTTTCAGTCTTAAAAGACGGCCTTCATAATTAGAATCATCCGGATACAGGACTTGCGTGATCTCTTTGATCGGTTCAGTCGCTTCCAGCGTATGATAATTCTCTTCCTCATCGATCGGGATCTCTGCTGACCAAAGTCTTAAGTTGTTTACTATATCATTTCGGTACCCGACCATTGGCGTATCATAAGGAACGGCCAGGACATTCAAAGTATTCTCGTACTTGGCTTCCATGAATCCTAGATGGTTTTCTTCTAGCCAGACATTGCCGCCGAACCTTACCATACAGGTGGATTTGTCGTTCCGTGTTTCCCAGATGTTTCTGTGTCGCAGCCAGTTTTCAGGCAGTTCGACCTGATAGCCGTCCACAAATTTCTGTCTGAAAAGTCCATATTGATAACGGATGCCGTTGCCGTTGCCGGGGATGCCCAGAGAGGCTAAGGAATCCATAAAGCAGGAAGCCAGGCGTCCCAGTCCGCCGTTTCCAAGTGCTGGATCTGCTTCGGCCTCTTCTAATTCATCAAAGGAAAGTCCCATCTCCTGCAGCCCTTCTCTAATCGTATCAAGCAAACCTAAATTATAGGCATTGCTTTCCAGCTGCCGTCCGGGAAGAAATTCCATTGAAAAATAAAAGACCTGCTTGACGCTGTTCTTCACGTATTTCTCTCGTGTTTCTTTCCAGTTGCCTGACAAATAATTTTTCACGTACATGCCAAGAGCATTGTATAACTGCTCGGTAGATCCTTCTTCATAAGAATAAGCGTACATACTTTGAAACTGTACTTTAAAATCTTTTATGAACTCTTTAACTGTTAGTGTCATAAGCATACCTCCATGTGTTGATAACAAGTATACCCCAAAGGTAAAAATAAGAAAAGATACTTGTAAGGCTCTTGTTTCAAGCTGCTAGACCAATCTGCATATAATAACGTGTATTATCCATTCTTTTGATCAGATATGTTAATCGTGTAACATATGTCGAATCTTCTACTATTTCAATGAAAAGCTCGTACGACCAGTATCTTCCCGGTCATACGAGCTCTCCCTTTTAATAAACGAGATATTTATATTTTTCAATATACTCCTGTGCCGATTTTTCCCAGCTGTTATCTTGCTTCATAGCTCTTATCTGAAGCTTTTTGAAACTTTCGGGTTTATCGTAATACAAAGTCAACGCACGGTCGATCGTGTCCAGCATCGTCTGTGTATTGAAGTCATAAAAACTAAACCCGTTCCCTTCATCCGTTACCGGATTATAAGGATCGATCGTATCGACTAGACCGCCTACTTCATGAACGATAGGCAGCGTGCCGTATCTTAAAGAGTTAAGCTGAGACAAACCGCAAGGCTCGAATTCTGAAGGCATGAGGAAGAAATCCACACCGGCATAGATCCACTGAGCCAGTTTACTGTCAAAGTGGATGATCGCCTGACAAGTATCCGGATACTTGTCAGTGAAATATCTGAAAGCATCTTCAAAGTACGGCTTGCCTGTGCCAAGCAGTACGAACTGCACATTCCGGTAGGTGAGCAGTTCTTCCATGGCATCGACGATGAGCTGCACGCCTTTTTGTTCGTCAAGACGTGTGACGACGCCGATAAGAGCTATATCGTCGTCTTCAGGCAGCCCCACCTTCTCCTGCAGGGCCTGCTTGTTTTTAGCCTTGCCGCTTAGATCTTCTGTAGAAAAGTTGTAAGGGACCGTTTCATCTGTCTCGGGATCATAGGTATCGTAATCGATACCGTTCAAAATCCCGACCAGTTTATGGCTGATCTTTCGCAAATCATTATCCAGACCGTAGCCGAACTCGGGTGTTTTGATCTCTTCTGCATAGGTCGGACTGACTGTCGTGACCAAGTCAGAATAATACAAGGCACCTTTCAGCCAGCAGACTTTATCCCCGTACTTCAAGCCTTCTTCATGGAAAGCAGCATAACCGATATTGTAGAGATCAGACAGAATATACTGATCATATACTCCCTGATAGAGGATGTTATGGATCGTGATCACTGTCTTGATGTCTTTCAGTGCATTGATCCAGGCATACTTATCTTTAAGCAGCACAGGAATCATCGCGGTCTGCCAGTCATTGACATGGAAAACATCGGGAATAAAATCGATCTTCTCAAGCATTTCGATAGCAGCCTGCTGAAAGAAAGCAAAGCGCTCGCCGTCGTCACCGTAATCATACAGTCCTGAACGGTCGAAATAAAAGAGGTTATCGATAAAATAATAGGTTACTGAATCTTTTTCCAGTTTTTTTATCCCACAGTACTGATGGCGCCAGCCAACTTCTACTGTGAAATCGGTGACGTCTTCCAGCTGAGCCTTGGTTTCTTCATCCAATTTCTGTACAAAGTACGGCAGCACGACGCGGACGTCATGTCCATTCTCTGCTAGCTCTTTGGGTAAGGCTCCCATCACATCACCGAGGCCGCCTGTTTTGAAAAAGGGCGCGCACTCCGAGGCGGCAAATAATAGTTTCATTTTTTTATTCACCTTCCTCTATATCTCCTTCTGCATGAATGATACTGTCTTTAGATACAACTATCGGCTCTTCGGCTGTTCCTTCCAGTCTGGCACCCTTCTTGACATAAACGTGCTTATCAAGAATGACATGTTTCAAATGGACATCTTCCTCGATGCAGCAGTCCTGCATGATGATCGAGTCCTCGACATTCGCGCCTTCGGCAATCGACACTTTACGGAAGATCATCGAATTTTTAACGCTGCCGTAGATCTCACAGTCATTGGCAAACTGTGCATTATTGATTTCCGACTGTTTTCCGTAATAAGTCGGTGCTGAATTTTTAGGCTTGGTAAGTACCGGATTGGCCCGATAGAACAAAGCATTGAAGTTGTCTTCATTCAGCATATCCATATTTGCCTGGTAGTAGCTTCTGATGTCTTCGATAACTTTCAGATAACCTGTATACTCGAAACCGTATATCTCGTCATCGGCCTCTCTGCTGAATTTGATCAAATTGTCTGTCGTGATATCCACATGCTGATTCTTGGCTTCAAACAGATAGGTCAAGAACTTGTCTTTGCTCATGATCATCATTTCCATGTTTATAAGAAGGTCTGCGTCCTGGTCAGATATTTCTGTCACTGGACGTGAGCCTTCGACACAGTCATCGTCATTTTTACTCATGATGAGCGACGAATAGATCGAATCTTCCCGAACTTCACTGCGCTTGATTTTCTTATAAATCACGGTTACGTCGCTTTTTTTCTTTTCGTGGAACTGAAGAAGCGAATCCAGACGAATGTTTGAAAGCATACTTGACCCCATGAGGATCACATACTCTGCATTCGAACGAGAGACATAGTGGTAGTGGTCTTCGTAATAATTACCGATATAACCATCATTATCCTCAAGTTCTGCTTTCAGATTGATATGAGAATGCGTGAACACACCGCCTCCGACAGAGGATTCAAGCCCCCAAGTCGCTCCAGATCTGATATGGTCGTACAGAGAGTGTCCCGAACCTCCTATGAAAAGGGCGGCTGAAGAAGCTTCTATGCTCGACAGACTGGAAAAGGGGAAATCGATCAGACGGTAGCGGCAGCCGAACGGCAAAGATGCCAGCGGTCTTCTCTTAGTCAGCGGCATGAGTTTCTCACTATTTTCCACTAGATTTAATATTGGCGCGATTTTAGTTCTCATCTGAATAGCCTCCCACTTCTTCATCATAGCCCACAACTTCAATATTATCATCCGTTCCGATTATTTCAGTGCCATCATGGATATGCGCACCTTCGCCGATGATCGCTTTTTCGATTTTGACATTCTTGCCGATCACTGCATTCGGCATAACGAATGAATCTTTGACAAGTGAGTTTTCACCAAGCTTTACGCTGTGAGAAAGGATGGAATGTTCCACTTCTCCTGCGATATAACAGCCGTCAGTGATCATCGAATCGGTCGCTTTTGCCCTTTCTGTCAGAAACTGCGGCGTTGTATTGGGATTGTTGGAATAGACACGCCAGCTTCTATCTCTGATGTCAAGTTCGTGTTTTGGATCAAGGAACTCCATATTGGCGCTCCATAAACTTTCAATGGTTCCAACGTCTTTCCAGTATCCTTCGAAGGAATAAGCATAGATCGCTTCGTTGTTTCTTAAGTAAGCCGGTATCACATGATGACCGAAGTCTGTGAGCTGTCTGTTTTTAGCCTGATTATCAACGAGATATTTCTTAAGAACCGGCCAGTCAAATATATAGATCCCCATGGACGCCAAGTTCGATTTAGGATTCTCAGGTTTTTCCTGGAATTCGATGATACGATCCGTCTTATCTGTATTCATAACGCCGAACCGTGAAGCATCTTCCCAGGGAACAGGCATGACTCCTACTGTCAGTGTAGCCTCCTGTTCTTTATGATAGTCCAGCATTTTCTGGTAATCCATTTTGTAAATATGATCGCCTGAAAGAATGACCACATACTCCGGATCTTTCCTGTCGATAAAGTCAATATTCTGGTATACCGCGTGAGCCGTTCCTTTAAAGAACTTCTCACCTTCCATACTTGAGTAAGGCTGCAGAATCGTCGCTTCTCCGTTATGTCGGTTAAGCCCCCAGCTTGCCCCGTTGCCTACGTGATTGTTCAAGATCAGCGGCTGGTACTGCGTAACGACCCCTACATTGTCGATTCCAGAATTTGCACAATTTGAAAGTGCAAAGTCGATAATGCGATAGTTCCCCCCAAAAGGAACAGCAGGTTTAGCGATCTGCTTTGTCAATTTTCCTAATCGCGACCCCTGTCCTCCGGCTAATATCATTGCGACTGTTTCAGTTTTCATTCTATTTCGGAAGTGTCAAATGACCTTCCTTCCCTCCTTTAACTGAATTTTTTATTTTTTCGGCACACCGTAAACACGTTTCGGTTTCAGGACCACGACGCTGAGCGCCGGCAGTACGACTTCAAGTGCATAGTCTTTGTTATGAACGGTTTCTTCAGTCGTTTTAAAAACGCCTTGAGACGTCGTCCAAGTCCCTCCAAGTGATTCCCATTCCGTATTCCAGACCTCTTCGTACTGTCCCTTGAAAGGTACGCCGACTTTAACGCTCTGTCTTTCTACAGGAACAAAGTTGCATAGGACAATAAGGAAATCTCTTGGCTTCTTGCCTTTACGCATAAAGAACAGCATCGTCTCATCAGCATTGTCTGCATCAAGGATCTCTGTACCGTCAGGCTGATGATCCACTTCCCAAAGCGCGCGATGCTCTTTGTAAAAGGCATTGAGCTGTTCTGTGAACGCTAAATGCTTCCTGTTCATAGGGTCTTCCAGACTGTTCCACTCAAGACCTTCTTGAAAGCGCCACTCGAGGAACTGTCCGAATTCAGCTCCCATGAACTGAAGTTTCTTGCCGGGATGCATCATACGGTAAGATTCGATCGTTCTCAGTCCTGCAAACTGATTGTAGCGGTCCCCGAACATTTTGTGCATCATCGATTTCTTGCCGTGAACCACTTCATCGTGCGAAAACGGCAGGACATAATTTTCGTTGAATGTATACATAAATGAAAAAGTGATCAGATTGAAATGATCTTTCCTGAACAAGGGATCCATTTCAAAGAAGCGAAGCGTATCATTCATCCATCCCATGTTCCACTTGTAGTTGAAGCCCAGTCCGCCTTCATGTACGGGATGGGTCACCTTTGGCCAGGCTGTACTTTCTTCGGCCATCATCAGAACATCCGGATGTCTTTCAAATATTTTTTTGTTTAAGGTCTGAATGAACGCGACCCCTGCCTTATTGACATTCGTGCCTTCATCGTTCGGTTTCCAAGGTCCCAGGTCATAGTCCAGGTATAGCATATTGCTGACCGCGTCGACGCGCAACCCATCCAGATGGAACTGTTCCAGCCAGAATAAGGCATTCGATATCAAATAACTGCGCACCTGACTTTTACCTAAATCAAAATTCAGTGTTCCCCATCGGTTGTTGTTCGCCTGGTTCGGGTCACTATACTCAAACTGAGGCGTCCCATCAAAATAAGCCAGTCCATAATCATTTCTATTAAAATGACCCGGTACCCAGTCCATTATGACACCGATGTTTTCCTGGTGAGCCGTCTCCACAAAATCCTGTAACTCTTCGATCGTACCGTACTTGGACGATAGTCCGAAAAACCCTGTGGCCTGATAACCCCAGCTTGCATCGAGTGGGTGTTCCATCAATGGCATAAACTCAATATGTGTATATCCCAGTTTTTTTACATAAGGGATCAATTCCTGTTTCAATTCTTCGATCGTATACCATGAACCATCTTTATGGTGTTTCCATGAACTCAAATGAACTTCATATATATTCAAAGGACGGTTGTAGATTTCCAGTCTTCTGCGATTAGCCATCCATAAGCCGTCTTTCCACTGTTTGGCTGGCAAATCTCTAACCACAGATGCGTCATTAGGTCTGACCTCAAACTCATAGGCATACGGATCTATCTTATAGGCGACGGTTCCATCTGCCTGGATGACTTTGTATTTATAGCATTGACCCTTTTCAGGTCTTGAATCCTTAAGTCTGAACATGCCAGTTTCTTCGACTTTCTGCATCTCATCTAATTCAGACCAGTGATTAAAGTCTCCCACGAGATACACTGCCTGTGCATTCGGTGCCCAGACGGTAAAAACATAGCCATCCTCCACTTTTTTACACCCCATAGTGGTATAGCTGTCAAACTGTGTCCCCTCATTAAATAGATAATAAGATGCCAGATCATTATTATCGTACTCTAATGTTTCTTTTTCCTCACTCATTAATATCCCCCTTTGTGAAAAGTATCCCCCTAAACCGTGTAAAAGAAAGGCTTTGACGATTCCTATTATATTACCATTGTAACGTAACACCTATACTATACCAAACTTTTAATCTTGTGAATAGTTATCAATCGAAAGATTTTAACGAATCTTTAATCGGCCTTCCGACCGATGACAACCCTTTCTTAAAATGGTATGATGACGTTGTAAGATAGTTAGCGAAAATGAAGGAAGGAGGATTCAAACTAATGGAAGGATTACTACTAGGTTTAGGGTTTATAGGAGTCGCTGTCGCCATCCTCACGCCATTCTTCAAAAGCGGTGCCGGCCTCGCACTTATAAGCATTTCTGCTTATTTTTACTTTATCGGAACCGAGACATGGCTGCCGCTCGTGCTGTTTACAGCAGGACTTCTGCTCATTGTCTTTGAGATTTTCGTGCCGGAATTCGGCGCAGCTGGTATCATCGGGATCATACTTCTGATCTCAGGCCTCTATTTGACCATTGGAGATTTGGGTCAGACGATAAGGGATTTGAGTTTATCCGTAGTCATAACCGCCGGAGTCATCATCTATCTCATTAAAAATGGTTACTCATTGTCGAACGTCAATAAACTTGTGCTGCAGACCAACATGCAAAGTTCAAATAATAACAATGCAGCCGAAAAAGCAAAGGTTCATGTTGAAGACGAAGGTGTTGCTGTAACGCCGCTCCGCCCGTCTGGTAAAGTAACTTTTGGTGACGACCCCACTCTATATGATGTATTAAGCACTGAGGGACACATATCAAAAGGAACAGCAGTAATCGTAGATAAAGTCAAAGGAACAAAGATAACCGTCAGAAAAAAATAGATAGGAGAAATGACTATGGATTTATTAGGTAACGGGTACATTGGTATCATCATAACCGCAGTAATCATATTAGTGCTGATCAGTATTTTCCTTCGTTTTGTCCCAGTCGGCTTATGGGTCACTGCGTACTTCTCAGGAGTAAAAGTAGGAATCGGCACTTTGGTCGGGATGAGGCTTCGTCAAGTCAGCCCTCATTCGATCATTCGCCCTCTGATCAAAGCCACTAAAGCAGGGCTTAATTTGTCAACAGACGAACTGGAAGCTCATTATCTGGCCGGAGGGAATGTCAACGCAGTGATCGATGCTTTGATTGCTTCTCACCGAGCTGAAATCGATCTGGAATTCGAAAAAGCCGCTGCGATCGACTTAGCAGGACGTAACGTTTTTGAAGCTGTTCAAGTCTCAGTCAATCCAAAAGTCATCGTGACTCCGGATATCGCTGCAGTAGCT
Source organism: Alkalibacterium putridalgicola (assembly GCF_900109825.1). Taxonomy (GTDB): domain Bacteria; phylum Bacillota; class Bacilli; order Lactobacillales; family Carnobacteriaceae_A; genus Alkalibacterium; species Alkalibacterium putridalgicola. The sequence goes on from NZ_FOBL01000006.1 coordinate 49,144, forward strand.
AAAGACGGGATCGAAATCATTGCAAAAGCTAAAGTCACCGTACGCGCAAACATCGAACGCTTGGTCGGTGGTGCGGGTGAAGACACGATCATCGCCCGTGTGGGTGAAGGTGTCGTTACGACCGTTGGTTCCGCCGAAAAGCACTCTGATGTATTGGAAAATCCGGATATGATCTCACAGACAGTCTTGGGCAAAGGCCTGGATGCCGGTACAGCTTTCGAGATCCTGTCCATTGATATCGCAGATGTGGACGTCGGTCGAAATATCGGTGCAAAACTTCAGACCGAACAGGCAGAAGCTGACAAGAATATCGCGCAGGCTAAAGCTGAAGAACGCCGCTCGATGGCTATCGCACAAGAACAGGAAATGCGTGCAGAAACTCAGAAAATGCGTGCCAAAGTGGTTGAAGCAGAAGCTGAAGTCCCTCTTGCAATGTCTGAAGCCTTGCGCAGCGGAAATCTTGGTGTGATGGATTACTATAAAATGAAAAATGTGAATGCTGATACTGAAATGAGAACAGCTATATCCGGACAGTCATCTGAAGAAGAAGAGTGATCGATATGCCTTTCGTATTTGCATGGATCATCCAGCTGCTCATCTTTTTCGCTATCGTTTCATCAGTCGCTGGTTTCTTCACTAGGCTCACTAAAAATGCTTCGAATCAGAAGCGCACTGATTATCAAGGTGAAGTAAAAGCGCCTATTGATTCGGCTGAACCCCCCCGACGAAATGAAAAAAGGACGAAGCAAAAAAGCAATCGTCCAGTTCGGGAAGAAAAATACACACGAACACCAAGAGCCAGAGACACGGTACGAGAGACCCATAAACCTATGATCAAAGACGTCGTGACTATAAAAGACCCTTACCGAACGAAAGAGAAGAAAGTATCCACCTCTTTCAATCGAGACAGGCTTAAGGAAGCGATCGTCTATAAAGAAATATTAGACAAACCCGTATCGATGCGTGACGATTAAGCAAAACAAATAAAAGCTTCAAACAGAAAAGACATTTTTCAGTCTTTTCTCGTTTGAAGCTTTTTTATTCATCTGAATGAGCGATAAAAAAATCTCTCTTGATTTCAATAAAACGTTCGATGTCTCTAAGTATTTGAAAAAGGATTGCCCGACTTTCAAATTCTTCTCGCGTTTCAGGCAGTTTTGACTGTCTGAAATGACGATAAAGCACTGAGATGCGTTCCAGCAGAGACAGTCCCGTGTTCTTTTCGTGCAGCTGCTTGGAGATCTCGTCGAAAAGTTCAGCCAGCGCGGTATTCTGATCCGTTTCAAGCCGGACGGCTGTTATATTCTCGATCATAACTTTCAATAGGTCCAGCTGTCTCTCCCTCATCTGAACGTATTTGATATAGTAATCACTATTGTTAACCAGCTGATTTTCAAAATCCATCAAAGCGATCGTTTCTGTTTCGTCAATAAGACTCGCTAGACTACGCGCTTTATTATTGAGAGCACGATGGGCGGCTTCGCCCAGGAGATAACTGTAGAACAGACTTAAGAACTGACGCAGTTCCTCCTCGATCAGTTCGACCTTCTGATTCAAATCTTCTTCGTAAGAAGGCATCCACAAATTGAAAAGGATCGCAACAGCTGCTCCGATACCCATCAGAAGCAATCCGTTTATCTGCCAGTAGACAGCGATACTTCCTGCCGTAACGAAATGCGTGACTAAAACGGAACAAGGTGCGATTCCCGACTGCAGATTGTACCTGTATGCAACGGGGACATAGAATAACAAATAGAGGCTGAATGTCAGCACAGAGAAGCCAAACAGATAAAAAATAACAGAGGCAATAAAAAAAGCGACTAAAGTTGACGCCAGTCGTTGGAATGCCGTAGTGATCGATTCTTTTTTTGTGTCCAGAACACTAAGTATCGCAATGATCCCTGCTGCCAGCGGATACTCTAGACTGAGCAGTTGAGCGATCACTATCGATATCAGCGTAGCGAGGACTATTTTTATCGTTTTGAGCTTAATGGTCATCCAGTTCGTCCTCCCTCAGCAGTTCAGATCACGCTTATGATTCGGCGTGACCTGGGTCATAACGTTCCCGATTTGATGATCGATATCAACAGCCAAAGTCCCATAATGCCCGCACCGATAAAGATGATGATAGCAAAAATCGACACGCCGGCTGCTTCTGCCATTACGAAAATTATAGCTGAAGCAAGTATCAAAGCTGCGATAATGACCGCAAAGACCAAACGGTTGACCATTTTATTGACCTCACGCCATTTCTCTTCAAAATGCACAAGGTCGATATGCACCATCAGCCGCCCATTATTTACTGTATCCAGAGCCCGTTTCAGTGCAGACGGAAACTTAAGCGAGTCCGCCGCCAGCTTATAGGCCCCCATTTTCACTTTTGAAGCAGAGAAGGCTTCAAATATTTCAATATCGTCACTCGTTTTGATATAGTCTGATGCGATCTCCATTATATTGATATCAGGGTGAAGATCCGTAACGACACCCTCTACGATAGTCAAAGTCTTCGCCAGCAGAATAAAGTCATTGGGCATGACCATTTTATATTTACGTGTGACATGAAGGACATCTGAGAAGAATGTACTCAAGTTGATCTGACCAAAACTTTTTGAAATATACGTTTGATAGAAATCATCCAGATCTTCTGAAAATTCGAACCGGTCAACCTTTTCTTTTGTAATCGCCATCTGTAAGAGCAGGTTCATCAGCTGATCGATATCTTCGAACACGATTGCCCGCATCATTTTGATCAAGTCTTTTTTCACTGCTTCCGACAGCTCGCCGACGATACCAAAGTCAATGAAAACAATTTTGTTATTGCTTAAGATGATGTTGCCGGGATGCGGATCACCATGGAAGTAACCGTCTTTAAATACCTGTGACAGGATCGAAAAGACAAGTTTTTCAGCAATGTCTTTTTTGACATAGCCCTCTTCTCTGATCTGCTGAAGATTCAGGCTCCTGATCCCGCTGACGTAATCCTCGACCAGGACACGCTTGGATGTATAAGGGAGATACGGTGTGGGCACGGTCACTGCATCGTTGTCTTTATTCAAATGCTTGAATTTTATCAGTGCCTGACCCTCATTTCTGAAATCAAGCTCTCTCCGGGTCGTTTCTTCGATTTCCTTGAATGCCGCTTCCACATCGACCAGCATTTCTTTCACTGTCTCCGGCGCCATAGATACGATACGAGAGAACAGTTTGATATCCCTTAAAAGATTTTCTTCGATTTCAGGACGCTGTACTTTTACAACGACTTCTTCGCCCGTTACAAATCTTGCCCGGTGTACCTGCGCAACGGATGCGCTGGCGATCGGCTTTTCATCGACCCACTCGAACACATCATCGAGCGACTCTTTGAATTCCTCGCGAAATATTCGCTTGATATCCGAGTAAGGAAACGGCGGTGCGTCATCTCTCAGCTTGGACATTTCGTTTATGTAACTTGGAGGCAGCAGATCCTGTCGTGTCGATATGATTTGACCGATCTTAATAAAACTCGGTCCCAGCTCCTCAAAAGCCAAACGGAGGTTTCTAGCATCCTGTTCCTTATGCTTGGTCCTCAGTCGGGTCCGGTAGATATGCCCGAAGCCATACGATGCCAGAACACTGGCAATTTCTCTTAAACGTTCGCGGTTGCTCTTCAAGTGTCTGCCTCCTTTCTTTAAGCTGAAAAGAGGTGCTGACCAAGGAAATGATCAACACCACCCACCTTATGCATCAGTAGATTTATTATCCAGCTTTCTTTCCAGTTCTTTAACTTTTTCTTCCAAATCATCGATATCCTGTCTCTGTGCCACATTCATTTCAAGCAGTACAGCTTCCAGAGTCTCTTTATCTTCCGAAGTGAGAGTATTGTTTTTCTTCTGCAGCAATTCTTCTGTCAGCTTTTTACCTTCAGATACGGTCAATTTACCACGACTGACTAACTTATCTACCTGTTCCACTGCTTTTTCGGCTGCAATGGCAGTAGATCCAACGCCGATCAATAATGCTTTTTTAATATCTTCCAACATAAAATAACCCCTTTCCATGATTTACATATTCATTATAACATTCATTTATTCTTATGTCAGATAATAACTGAGGCGCTCAGGTGAAATTATGGGACAATATTTCCAGCAGCGCGATAAATGCTGTACCATTCTTCCCGAGTCATCTTAACGCCCGATGCTTTAGCGTAGTTTCTTATGCGCTCAGGTGTCATCGTTCCAAGGATGACCTGCATCTTAGCCGGGAGTCTTAATATCCAGGCAATAGCCATTGCTTCATTATCCAGGTCATAAATCTTGCCGATTTCTGATAGTTTGTCATTCACTTCTTTGTATTCAGGATTATTCAAGAATACGCCTTTTTCAGCATGAACCGGTGACCATGGCTGGACAGTCATATCATTGACTCGACTATAATCCAGAATAGCACGGTCGTGATCGATCGAGTTCTCATTTTTTGTATTGACATGGATCCCGGCATCGACCATGCCTGTATGCATGACACTGAACTGCAGCTGATTAGTAATCAGTTCCTGGTCGATATATTTTTTCAGCAGTTCGATCTGCAGCGGGCTATGGTTGCTCACACCGAAATGTTTCACTTTCCCTGAAGAATGCAAGGCATTGAATGCTTCCGCAACTTCTTCCGGTTCTACAAGTGCATCCGGGCGATGAAGCAGCAGCACATCTAAGTAATCTGTGTCAAGACGCTTTAGTGAGCCTTCTACCGTAGAAACGATATGTTCCTTAGAAAAGTCAAAGAATCCTGAACGGATGCCTGCTTTTGACTGGAGAAGGATATCCTCTCGTTTGATGGATGTTTTCTTCAAGGCCTCTGAGAACCTCTGTTCAGATTCTCCTTTGCCATATATATCTGCATGGTCATAAAAATTGATGCCTTCTTCATAAGCTGTCTCGATAACTTCTGCGGCATTATCTGGATCCAGTTTATCCATTCGCATGCAGCCTAAAGCGATTTCAGAAACATCTAGATCCGATTTGCCTAACTTGATTTTTTTCACATTGAACCCTCCATATATATGATACTTACATTGTACTCTCTTTATAAGTCAATTGCTAAACTTACACAAATCAGTTAAATTAATCTAAAAAAATAATGTGACAGAAATGTGTCAAAACGGTTACTTATATTAAATTAGCTTATTTGTGACAGAAAAGTGTCAAATAGTATTGCATTTATTTTCAAATACTCTAAAATAGAAATTGTAACAAAATGTTCACACTTTTCTGAAATCTTAAATCGAGTACATATACTCACACTTGGACTTTTGAAAGGAGTCATAACCAATGATCACATTATACGTCTCTCCGAGCTGTACATCGTGTCGAAAGGCAAAGGCCTGGTTAGAGGAACAGGAGTTACCCTTCAATGAAAAGAATATATTCCACGAACCCTTAACAAAACAGGAGATCAAGCAGATACTTAGTCTAACTGAAGAAGGGACAAGCGAACTCATCTCTTATCGCTCGCAGGCTTATATGTCACTGACGCTAGACATAGAAGATCTGTCAATGAACGAACTGCTGGAATTATTCACTGAGCAGCCTAGCCTGATCCGCCGTCCCATCATTATGGATGACAGACGACTTCAGATCGGCTATAACGAGGAAGAGATCCGCTGCTTCCTTCCACGCAAAGTAAGAGAAATCGAACTGGCTGAAATTCATCGTCAATTAGCTATCGAAGATTCCGCATAGAAAAAAGGAGTAGATTATCTACTCCTTTTTTTCTTTGCTATCATCGTCATCACTATACGCTTCCACTTTCGTATCGGTCTTTTCTTTTTTCTCTCCGTCATTTGAGTCCTTATACAAACTGGTCAGTTCTTTTCTCGGCTCAAATTTCTCCTCAGGACCGCCTAGAACTTTTTCTTCGTATTCATTTTTATCATACAGATAAACATACTGGATTATTTTCAGGATCGGTCGCATCAAGAGAAAGAAACTGGCAAAAATATATAAATACATACCCAGACGACTCATCTCTGTAAAGGTCTGAACGAGACTCCCTGCTAAATACAGTCCGCCCGTTAGCAGATCGTTGGCCAGCGACACGATCGTATAGTAATTCTGAAAATATACACGATACCCTCCCGCTTTTACAACAATATCCTCATCTTTTCCAGGATCCAGTTTATGCTCTTTCTTTTCTACTTGTGGTTTTTCTGGTTTGATCGGTTTTTTAGGCAGCATACGCTCTCCACCTTTCACTGCTGCTGATTACACATATAGGATAGCAAATGATGAGAAGCACGTCATGAAATACGACTTAGGTCAAGAGTGATTCAGTTCAGGTTCGATGATCATCTGGTTAAACCTTGATTCGCAAAAATAGATCTCAGGATTTTTCCTGAGATCTATTAAACGTTACGATTTGATTAGATAACTGACTGTTTCCTATTCATTTGTAATAAGTTCTAACGGAGCAGCTATATACTCTTCTATATCTTCTCCGTCAAAGTACTCAAAGGCCGTTTCCATTGCGATACGACCCATTTCTACTGGCTGCTGGGCGATGGTGGCATCCATACGACCTGCTTCGATGGCTTCTAACGCATCATCGTTACCGTCGAATCCAACTACGATGATATCATCTGCAAGACCTGCGGCTTCGATAGCTTCTAAAGCCCCTAGTGCCATTTCATCATTCTGAGCAAAGACAGCTTCGACATCTGAGTTGCTCTGCAGCATGTTTTCCATAACTGTCAGACCTTCTGAACGGTTGAAATTGGCAGTCTGACTGTCAACGACATCCAGTCCTTCTTCAGCAACATTCATAAATCCTTCGCCTCTTTCACGAGTTGCGGATGCTCCAGGAACTCCTTCCAACTGAACGGTAACTGCACCTTCTCCTACTAAATCAATAATATACTGTGCGGCCATTTCGCCACCTTCAACGTTATCCGAAGCAACTAGTGTAACGACTTCTCCGCCTTCAGTTGAACGGTCGATTGTGATAACAGGAATTCCGGCACTGTTGGCAGATTCGATGGCTGGTTCGATGGCTGCTGAATCGACTGGATTAATAAGCAATACATTGACTTCCTGCTGGATAAGGTCATTGATATCGTTCAGCTGTTTAGCTGTATCGTCCTGGGCATCTACCGTTCGGACTTCTGTGCCTTCTGCTTCAGCTGTATTCACGACTCCTTCTTCCAAAGAGACAAAGAACGGGTTATTCAGGGTTGAGACAGATAGACCGACAACCATTTCGTCAGGTTCTACACTTTCAATGCCTTCTTCACCATTATCTTCCGTGTTGCTTCCTTCTAATCCTGTCGTTCCGCAAGCTCCCAATAGTAATGCTGATGCGCTGAACAATGCGACTAATTTTTTCATCTTTATTTCCTCCTAATAGTTTTTATGATTTTTAATCATTTTTTCGATCTAATAATACAGCGATGATGATGACGATACCTTTAACGACCTGCTGGTAAAAACTGGATACACCGATCAGGTTCAGGCCATTATTCAATGTCCCGATAATGAGCGCACCGACAAGTGTTCCAAACAGTCTGCCACGTCCGCCTGATAGACTTGTTCCACCTAATACGACAGCAGCAATGGCGTCCAACTCATAAGACGTCCCGGCGGTCGGTTGTGCAGAATTCAGTCTAGAAGCCAGGATCAGCCCTGATAATGAAGCCATAAATCCGGATATAGCATAAACGGCTATCTTGATTCGATCGCTTTTGATCCCTGCGATATAAGCAGCCGTTTCATTCCCACCGATGGCGAATGTTTTACGCCCAAATGTCATCTTATGAAGGACAACAAAGAGGATTCCGAATGCGATAGCCATTAATACGACTGGGAAAGGAATACCGAAGAGATACCCTTTACCAATGAACTGGAAGAAAAAGCTGTCTCCAATTCCAGTTATTGGATTTCCGTCTGTATACACTAATGTCAAGCCGCGATATATCGTCATCGTTGCCAGTGTGGCTATAAATGGAGCCGTTTTACCTTTTGTAATGACCACTCCGTTTACTGCGCCTAAGACTGCTCCGATAACTAATGCCGCAAGCGTGGCGATGACCGGGCTCCATCCTCCGGCAATCATTCCGGCTCCCAAAGCCCCACTGAGTGCCAGTGTCGAACCGACCGACAAGTCGATCCCACCTGTAATAATAACGAAAGTCATCCCAAAAGCAATGAGCCCGTTAATGGATACCTGACGCAACAAATTCAAAATATTACCGATTTGAATGAAATTCGGGTTCATGATCGTTACAAAAATCATCAATACGATCAGGGCGAAGAACGGACCTAACTTCCGTATCATTTCACTTCTGTTTTCTTTTTTCTTTGATACATTACTCACTTCTGCACTCATTTGTATCCTCCTGTCGCTAAGGTCATAATTTTTTCTTCTGATAGCTCTTCTTTCTCTACTTCGCCGGCAATGTGTCCTTCATGAACAACAATGACCCGGTCACTGATCCCGATTATTTCAGGCAGATCACTGGATACCATGATGATACCCACACCGCGTTCCGCCAGTTCTTTCATCAGCATATATATTTCACGTTTGGCTCCAACATCGACCCCTCGCGTAGGTTCATCGAGTATCAGTACCCGCGATCCGGCACCGATCCATTTGGCCAGGACAACTTTCTGCTGATTGCCTCCCGAAAGTGTGTTGACAGGCACTTCACCACTCACAGTTTTAACAGTGAGTCGCTTGATCAATAACTCAGCAAATTCCTTCTCTTCCTTTGTATTGATCCAGCCTGTGCGGCTGAATTCATTTATCGACGGCAGCGAGATATTCTCTCTCAGAGAGTCACCCAGGATCAGCCCTTCTTCTTTCCGGTTCTCTGTCAGAAAGCCTATCCCCTTTTGAATAGCATCAGCAGGCGACTTGATCGATATTTCTTCACCATCAAGCAGCAGCTTCCCAGAAGCCAGCTTATCCATACCGAAAATGCCACGCATGATTTCTGTGCGCCCGGCTCCCATCAAGCCGGACACACCAAGGATTTCTCCCTGACGAACACTGAAGTTGATGTTCTGATAATGTCTGCCGTCACTTAAATCTTTCACTTCAAACAGGACATCTCCGTTCTCTGTTTCGATATCTGGATAATAATCTTCCAGATCCCGGCCGACCATTTTACGGACAACTTCATCGTTATCAGTCTGTGCAGTAGGTTTTGTATCCACACTCACGCCGTCCCGCATCACAGTGATCCTGTCACTGATGGCAAAAATTTCTTCCATGCGGTGTGAAATGTAAATAATGGCAACATTTTTGGCGGTCAGTTTTTCGATCGTATCGAACAAAACGTTGATTTCCCGTTCTGTGAGAGCTGCCGTAGGTTCATCCATGATGATGACTTCCGCATTTGACATGAGTGATTTCGCGATTTCTACCAGCTGCTGTTGACCTACGGATAGCGTCCGCATTTCTCTATTCAGATCGATATTCACTCCTAGATCCTCAAACAGCTTCTCTGCTATCCGGCGCATGTCTTTTGTTTTTATCCATCCCCAGCCGGTTTTCATTTCTCGGCCCATAAAAAGGTTCTCAAGTACCGTCATGTCCGGCCAGGTGATCATTTCTTGATGAATAAAACTGATGCCGTTCTCTTCTGCCTCTTTGGGATTCTCAAAGGTACGCTTTTCACCATTAATGATGATCGTACCAGAATCATATTTATGCAGCCCTGTGAGGATGTTCATCAGAGTGGACTTCCCTGCCCCGTTTTCCCCCATTAGAGCATGAACTTCTCCAGACTTTATATCTAAGTTCACGCCTAACAGGACTTTATTGCTGCCAAAACCTTTGACGATATCTTTCATTTGAATTTCCACTGCTTGCACCTCCTAAAAAATAACACCAGATTGTAAAATGATATTGGAATAAGGCGTTGCTTCTCCTGTTCTGATTATCGCTTTAACTCTTTGTGACTGCTGTTTCAGCTCTTCGTGCGACAGCCACTCCAATTCAGTCTTGCCCATACTTTTTTCAATCTCTTCTAGCTGTCCTTTGTTTTTTTCTTTTACTTCATTCGCCAGGAAGTACTTTTCAATTTGCATTTCTTTAAGCACGACATTCAAAACATCAATAAACTTAGGTTCTCCAATTTCCAACGCGAGATCTATTTTCTTGACTCCTTGAGGAATCGGGAGTCCGCAGTCACCGATGATTATCTGATCGGTGTGTCCCAGATCAGCCAAAACCTTACTGATCTCGCTATTCAATATGCCATTCTTTTTCATATGATTCGCTTCCTTTCATCTCTTCTAATGTCGGTATACCCGATTGCGCTCCCATTTTCTGAATCGATAATGATGCAGCAAGATTGCCGAATTTTATACTTTCATAAATAGAGAGCCCATTTGTCCAGGCTACGGCAAAAGCTCCGTTGAAAGTATCTCCTGCTCCCGTCGTATCGATCGGCTTCACTTTATTTGCCGGGACGAGTCTAACTTCGTTCCCGTCATAATAATAGACTCCTTCAGAACCGGCCGTCACTAAGAGTTTATTCGGATAACGAACTAAAACATCTTCTATCTTTTTTCCTGGGAACAGAACAGCGAATTCTGTTTCGTTCGGTGTAATAAAATGCACTTTTTCGATTGCCTCTGCACTAAGTTCCCTTGCCGGTGCGGGATTATACAGGACTGGCGTATCAAGTTCATCACATAGCTGAATCAGCTTCTCGATTGCATCGACAGGTACTTCATTTTGAACAATGACCAAATCACTTGTCTTCAAGTCATCACGCATCTTTTCAATACGTTCCGGTGTCAAAGCATTATTCGCTCCAGGTATATATACAATCGCATTATCACCGTCTTGAATCGTAATGAAGGCAGCACCTGATGATAGATGTGTAACCCGTTCCACATTATTCGTAGAAATATGATTATTTTCTAGATTTTTTAAAAGCTCGTCAGCAAATGTGTCCTGCCCTACCGTCCCTGACATGTAGACCTGTGCTCCTAACCTTGCTGCTGCAACAGCCTGATTTGCACCTTTGCCTCCAAAAGCTGTTGAGAATTTTTCCCCTTCTACCGTCTCACCCACTTCAGGGCGTTTTTCTGTTTCGATAATAAAATCGGTAGATATGCTACCGACTACTGTTATTTTAACCAATCACTTTTCCTCACTTTCTGTCTTTTCTCGTAAAGAATCTCTGAGAATTAGTTTCGGATCGAGTTTGATCCGTTTTTCCTCTACTTTATTTTTTCTGATACGGCTCACCAGCAAGTCTGCTGCCTGATAGCCCAGTTTGAAAGCTGGCTGAGATATCGTCGTCAGACCTGGGTAAACCAGCTGACTGAAAGGAATATCATCATAGCCGATCACTTGAATGTCACGGGGGATATGTAATCCTTTCTGCTGAGCTTCCTTCATTACTGCCAGAGCGTACAGATCATTACTGGCTATCACACTGTTTATTCGTTTGTATTTCATAAAAATATTTTTAGCTGTTTCTTCGGCTTCTTCTATTGTATAGGAATTGGTTTCGTAAATCTGATACTTTACATCAGTCGGATTCAAAACTGAAAGTATCCCGATCAAACGATCGATTGCACCAGGAACTGACTTAGGACCGGCAATAATCAGAACATTGCCCGGGTCGCGGTCCATGACTGCCTGAGCAGCTAACTTGCCGCCTTTGACGTCATTCGTATAGACAGCAAAATCGTCTTCTTCTAAAACGCGGTCCAGCATAACGATCGGCATCGCATGTTCATGACTCAACGTGCCTTCTACTGCTGACAGCACTCCAGCTACATTCTGCTGTGCGAAGAGCGTCATATAATTCTCGCCCAGATCACTGCCTTCTTCTACATTCCCGAGAATAACACTATAACCGTTTGCACGTGCACTTTCTTCGATCCCTTTCATCAGGAGAGGAAAATACGGGTTAGAGATATCAGGCAACAACAGTCCGATCATTTTGGATGTTTTCTGAAACAGTGACCGGGCAACTTCATTAGGATAATATTTTAAATCCTTGATTGCTGTTTCTACTTTTTTGCGAGCTTCCTCACTCACATACCCATTTTTATTTAAGGCCCGGGAAACTGTAGCCACAGAGACTCCTGCATGTTTTGCGACTTCTTTTATCGTTACCATTATTTTCACCCACTCTGCCAAACATCGTTAATTTTTCTGACGGTTACTGTTCGAAACGTGTGTAACCGATTACACATATAATGATAGCATACTCTTTATAAATTGCAAGCGTTTTTTTATAATTATATTTAGCATTCAAAAAAGAGCCTCGCGTTTACTTTCGCACGGCTCTTTTTTAATCAGTAGTTTTTCAAATGTTCTTGTTTTATACGGTGCATCTCTTTAAGTGGTTCAGATAATTTCTGATAGAGTTCGTATTGCTTGCGGTATAATTGAACGACTTTAGCATTTGGTTCAATTGTAATTTCTTCCGTCCCCATTCTTTCCATTTGACCTTTAATATCTAGCTCACTCACTAGTACTGCTCCTAAACATGAACTTTCGAACTGATTAGAGAGTATGATCGGTTTATTAAAAATATCAGCTGTCATTTGTTTCCACAATGAAGAATGTAAATAACCACCTGTGACTTTAACGTTTTTACACTTACCTCCAGATTTTTCCAAGATTTCTAAAACCACAGTTAAATTATACAGGACTCCTTCCATCAAAGCTCTCACAAAATGTCCTTTTGAATGGGTTGCATCTATCCCAATAAACTGCGCCTTTACTGACCCATCCCAAAGAGGAGCACGTTCTCCATTCAAGTATGGATAAAACATTAGACCATCGGATCCAGGGTCAACTCCCTCAGCCAGTTTATTCAACTGTTCATAATTCAATGAAAGAATATCTGCCAGCCACTGAAATGCATTGCCTCCATTATTGACACCCCCTCCGACTACCCATCTGTTTTTAGATAAATAGTAGCAAAATGTACGTCCTTTAGGATCTAGAATGATTTTATCAGTTACCATTCTTAGTGCTCCGCTCGTTCCGATAGTCATCGCCACTTCATTGATCCCTACAGCATTTAAGCCTAAATTAGCCAGACATCCGTCGCTCGCCCCTATGACTAGGACCGTATCAAGAGAAAGGCCAGCTTTGTTATACATATCTTCAATGCTTTGAGTATAGACATAGTCGGTGTCAACAGGATCAGAAAATACCTGTCGATCTAGACCGATAAATCCAAGAATCTTTCGATCCCAGTCTAAGGTCTGTAAATTAAATAGCCCGGTTGCTGAAGCTATAGAATAATCGATTTTCCATTCACCTGTAAAAAGATACAGAACATATTCTTTGATACCTACAATGTGCTCAGCTTTCACCAGAAGTTCTGGGTAATTCTTTTTCAACCATAGCAGTTTACTAAATGGAGACATCGAATGAATAGGAGTCCCCGTTCGTTCATAAACCCAATGAAGATCACCCTCATGCCTCGTTGTTTCCAGCACATCATTTGAACGATTATCTGCCCATGTATAAACGGGCCCCAAAGGTTTACCTTCAGATGAAAGAAGTAAAGTACTGTGCATGGCACTTGAAAAAGATACCGATTTGACTTGTTTTCTGATATCCTCGTTATTCTGAAGCAACTGCTGAATAACAGATGTCACAGCGCCAACAATATGTTCTGGATCCTGTTCAGCCATCCCTTCGACAGCACGCAAAGTGGGATAAGAACCTGTTGCTGTTTTTACAACAGCTAACTGCCCGTTGTATAAAACTCCTTTAGTACTCGTTGTCCCTATATCTATTCCGATTCTATACTCCATAACAACTTCTTAGTCCTCCTTCTTAAATATTGCATGCCCTCCAAAACCATTCCGGAGTGAAGCAACCACTTTTTCCCCATATTTATCGTCATCCGTTGAAGAGTATCTAACCATTAACGATTGAGCAATGACAGGGACCGGTACCTGCATTTTTAATGCTTCTTGAACTGTCCATTGACCTTCTCCAGATGATTGAACGACACCTTCGATATCGTCAAGACGACCATTAGCACTTAAAAAGTCAAAAGCCAATTCCATTAACCAGCTTCTGATAACTGATCCGTTATTCCATACTTTTGCTACTTTTTCCATCTCAAAATCATACTCTGCATGTTTCAAAACATTAAAACCTTCACCGATCGCTTGCATCATGCCATATTCCACACCATTATGGACCATCTTCAAATAATGGCCACTACCACTCGGACCCGCATATAAATAGCCATCTTCAACATTTATAGAAGTAAAGATTTCCTCAATTTCTGTAAATGCTTTTTCGTTTCCACCAATCATCATACACGCACCATTTCTAGCCCCGGAAACACCACCGGATGTTCCAACATCAAAAAACTGAACATTGTTTTCTTCACATTCCATACCGCGACGTTTCGAGTCTTCAAAGTGAGCGTTCCCGCCATCTATAATGTAGTCCCCGGCGTGCAGATGTGCTTTAACTTTTTGAAATACTGATTCTGTTATCTCCCCAGCCGGTAACATCATCCAAATTATTTTTCGATCAGTAAACCGTGACAGCAAGTCAGGGATCGATTGTGAAAATTGAATCCCTCTCGCTTTCGCTTCCTCACTCAAAGTCAAATCAGCATCCATTCCCAATACACGATATCCCTGTTCCACCATATTTTCTGCTAAATTCAAACCCATCTTCCCTAAACCGATTACTCCTACTTCCATCTTCTTCTCCTCCTAATTTTCATGAGTAAAGGGCCGGATTTTATCCGGCCCTTCGCTATTTATCATACTAAGCAGTCATTTCCCATCAGATAAGCATCAACGTAATTCAGGCCAATATTCGCCATTGGCTGCTATCAAGTCATCCAAAACATCTTTTGCAACTTTGGCACTCGGTACAGTTTTAGATAAGGTGAGCGCCTGCCATAGTTTTTGGTAACTACCCTCAATATAAGCTTCAACAACAAGTTTTTCTACTGTTACTTGCTGGAACATCATTGCCTGCTCAAACGGAGGTATTTTCCCCTGAGCTAATGGTTCTGGTCCATCATTGCCGACGATACACGGCACTTCTACCATTGCATCATCTGGAAAATTAGCAATAGCGCCATTATTTTCTACGATCATCAACATTCTTTCATGCGTATTGAAGGCAATCGCACGAGCTAAATCGACTATAAATGAGGCGTGACTATCTATGTGGAAGCCACCGTCTACGGCTGTTCCTTTTTCTATAATATTTTGCGCTGCAGTAAATACTTCTTTTTCACGGCCATTCATTACTTCATTAGCCCGTGTATAATCTGCATTCGAATGTGCCACTTCATAATCAGGATACAAATAATATTTTAAATAGGTATTTGGTAAGTAACTCGGATTGACAGCTAATAGATCTTTTGCTTTTTTATGGGTTTCCTGCCAGCTCTCATCCATATGCTGAGTATCCACTTCTACTTTAGTCAAGTATCCATTCTCAGCTACATAATCACGGATCTGATCGATGTATTCATGGCCTTCTTTATCTTTGATACTGGTCCACCAGCCGAAATGGTTTAAGCCAAAATAACGGACTTCTAAATCTGCAGGATCTTTTTCAATGATTTGTGACATTCTACGTAAAGTGCCTACTGGCATATCACAAATATTCAGTACCTTTGAATCAGGTCTTAGAGCACGGCATGCTTCCGCCACGATTGCAGCCGGATTCGAATAGTTCAGCATCCAGCAATCTGGTGAGTACTTCTCCATATAATCAATTATTTCCAACATTCCTGTAATACTACGCATTCCATACGCGATTCCTCCGGGTCCACAAGTTTCTTGGCCGATAACACCGTGACGTAATGGAACTTTCTCATCTTTTTCACGCATCTCATATTTCCCTACACGTATATGTGCCATACAAAAATCTTTTTCAGTAAAGGCAACTTTTGGATCGGTCGTATAAGAAAATTTCAAATCTGGAGCCTGCTCTTTAAGTAAAATTTCCAATGCTTTTCCTAATTGTGCTTGACGTTCTTTGTCGTTGTCATACAGAACCAACTCTCGCATAGGAAACCGGTCCATGTTATCGAGCATCATCATAACGATTCCAGGTGTAAATGTGCTTCCACCACCTGCAATAACTACTGAAAACTTTTTCATCAATAATCCATCCTCACTTTTGTATTTCATTTATTCTTCTACAGGTTTGCGATTCAGTACGGTATCGACTGCTTTTCGAATTTTAGTTACTTGCAGACCATACACCACTTGTACATTGTTTCCTTTTTTCATAATCCCACTTGCGCCTGTTTCGTTTTTCAATATACTCTCATCGATAATGTCTGGATTAAGAAGTGTCAAGCGTAAACGCGAATAACAATTAGTAACAGTTTCAATGTTTTTATCTCCGCCTAATGCACTTACGATAGTGTGGGCCAGTCCTAAGTCGTCTACAGATTCATTCCCTTTTGCTTTTTTCTCTTTATAATCTTTTTTAGAATATAACCGTGTTTCACCTTCTGCATCTTCTCGACCGATTGTTTTATAATTGAAAACCTTGATCAGAAAACTGAAGAGGAAATAATAGATAGCAAAGAACAATAATCCTACAGCAACATACATTGGCCATCCAGTACGGTCTATCCCAAGAGGGACATTATATAGTAGAAAATCCATAAACCCGTTCGGTCCGATAGCCCTGACATTTAGTAAATTCAATACAACCATACTCAGTCCGCTTAAACCGGCATGTACCACGAACAACAACGGTGCCACAAACATAAAAGCAAATTCGATTGGTTCAGTTACACCGGCAAGAAAAGATGTTACAGCCGCCGGAATCAGAATAGCTTTTGCTTTTGCTTTATTCTCAGGCTTAGCTCTATGGTACATAGCTAAACACGCACCAATCAAACCAAACATTTTTGAAATACCACGTGCATCCCAAATTACACTTGGTGCAAGCAGACCACCGTCTGGGTTGGCTATTTCGGCAAAATAAATATTACGTGCGCCTTCAAATATTTCTCCTCCGACTTCAGCTATACCACCTAATTCACTGTACAAGAATGGGGTATAAACTAAGTGATGCAACCCAGTTGGAATGAGCAGGCGTTCAAGAGCACCATACAAGAAGAGCCCGAAGTTCCCGCTTTGATTTATTACCAATCCCAAACTTCTGATACCAGCTTGGAAATAAGGCCAGATAGTTGTAAATATAATAGCTAATAGAACAACGACTGGGATCAACACGATAAATACAAAACGTGTTCCTCCATAGATTTGAAAGGCATTGTTAAATTCGGTATCTGCAAACCGATTATGAACGATCGCCGTTGCAATTCCTAAGAAAATACCCAGAAACACACCCATATCTAGTATCTGCACACCTAATACCATTGTTTGTCCAGTACCTTGCAGACTACCTTCGATTAACATTCCCTGGATGCCCATATAGCCATTCATCGCATTGATAAAAACTAAATAGCCAAGTAAAGCAATGAATCCAGCTTCCGACTTCTTCTTGTTAGCCAAACCAACTGCCAGCCCTACCGCAAAGACCAAACCTAGATTGACTAGTATCGAAACAAGCGATCCTGATAAAATCGTCCCGAATCCTTTAGTGATTGGATTATCCAAAAAAGGAACGACTTCAAGTAATCGTGCATTCGTAAATAAATTACCGATGGCAATCAAAATACCAGCGATCGGTAATATTAACACGGGTATAAACATCGCTTTTGAAAATTTCTGCATTGTATCCATAACTCTTTCTTTCATACTTTTTCCCTCCAATATATTTAAGTTGAACTTAGTGTATCGAGAAACCGTTTCAATTAAAAGGCTTTCACGACATGAAAAAACGTGTTTCACTATAACGAAACACGTTTCAGGATAAACCTATGACATAGCATTTACCATAAATTTATCAACACTTCATAGAAACTCAAACGAACGAATTGATATTTAAAATAAGTACTGCTTTATTTTTTGATTTTTAATTTTCTTCTATTACTTCATTTAATTCTTTTAAGTAAACACTGAGTAAGTACTCAATGAGTAATAAAGTAAATGGAAAAAAAGTATTAGGAAGCAGGTTCCTGTCGTCTAACTTATGCTGATCGGTAATCTTAAAATTCAACTCACTGCATTTAGCTATCCGATTGGGTGTTTCTTTTGTAAAGGAAACGGTATAAATACCAGCTTTTTTAGCGGTATGCATTTTATCAAGAACACCTTGGGTTTCGCCGGATTTAGAAACAGCTACAAAAACTCCTATGTTCTTTAAATTGTTCTCTAACACCCCCACTGAATCCAAAGAAGTAGCTATAATAACCTGTTTTCCAAGTAATAGTAATTTTTTATATAAATACTCAGCTGTTATAGCAGAAAATCCTGCGGCATAGATGAAAATAACTTTTCCCTCTAAGCAAAGTACTTTCTCTACAAATCTATCTATCTTCTCAGATGAATTATGTTGAAAAACTAATGAACCCTCGAGTTCGAAAAAACCCTTTTCATCATTTTCCTCAGTTTCCTCTTCGGTATTAACCAGTGGTAACAGATGATAATACAAATCAATAAAGCCAGTATAACCTAATTTTTTTGATAATCGAATCACACTTGCAGGTGATGTAAAATTCTCTTTTGCGATTTGTCGTACACCTTTTTGAAGAACACAGTCCATGTTCTCCAATATGTATTGAAGTAATTGTTCATCCAACTCTGAAAGTGCTTTTCCTTGAACTATTTTAGTTATATCAACCACAGTTATCTTCTCCTTATTTTTATCTCACAACAAGTATATCGAAAATCTCTAATAATAAAAGGCTTATTTCCATTGTACTCTTTGTGAGGAATCTATAATCGATTATCATTAGAATGATTGTTTCCTTTTTCTGAACTTATTTTCATGTCAGAAGAGAGCAAAATTGCTTAGCCATAACGCCGGCATTGATTGATACTACATTATTAGCGAGCCATTAAACAGCAGGTCTTGGGATCGTTTTATGGATAATCTATGAAAAGTCACTGATTAAACAACAGTTAACAGACAAAAAAGGCTGAGACTTTTTGTCCCAACCTCTTTCATGTCTGGTCATATTATTTTTTAATAGGTTACTGTTTGATACTTCCGGCTGTAACTCCGCCGATAATGTAACGAGACAGAAAGGCATAGAGGAAGAGCAACGGTACGACGGATAATGTGATACCCATATACATGGCTCCATACTCTGTCTTATATCCATCCGTGGTCAGTAACTGCACCAGCATTGGCAAGGTGTACATCGAACGGTCATTGATTAGGATCAATGGAAGCAAGAAGTTATTCCATGATGCGATGAATGAGAAAATAGCCATCGTAGCCAGAGCGGGGCGCATCAACGGTAAAATGATGCGGTGGAAGATGAAAATTTCACTCGCCCCATCTACACGAGCCGAGTCGACTAAGGCCGGATGGTAGATCGTCTCCAGATATTGTTTCATGAAGAAGACGGTCGGTGCACTCGCCACAGAAGGTAATATCAGTGGAATATAGTTATTCAGTAAATCCATGTTTGCCATGAATTTATAGAAACCGATGATACTTACCTGTGTCGGGATCATGATCAGCAAGAGGATGATTCCCCAGATGAGTTTTTTACCTTTGAACTCATAAACGATGAACGCATAAGCCGTCAGGGATGAAAAATACAAACTCAAAATTGTTGCACTTGCAGCGATAAAGAATGAGTTTCCGTACCCTTGAAAGATATTGAAACCTTGATCTCGCAAGTGTGTCCAGTTAGACCAGGCCGAGTCGCTTGGAATAAGTGAAAGTCCCTGCTGGATTTCAGGAGCGGATCGGGTTGCATTGACGATCACGACCCAGAAAGGTATGATACTCAACAGTGTTAACAAGGCAAAGAATACATAGATCAGTGTGCGCTGCGCCTTCACAGTTTTTGGATTGCCTGTTTCGTACATAGCCTATTTCACTCCTTTCACGGATTTTCTAGCTTTTTTGTCTCGGAAACTGTTAAAGATAAACAAGCTTAAAATAGAGGTCATAATAAGGAGGAAAACAGATGCAGTTGACGCAACGTTTAAGTTTCTTCCGCCCTGGAATGCTTGTTTGTAAATAAAGATCATCATGGTTTCAACTGATTGTGCCGGTCCTCCACCTGTCAGCAGGTAAGGGATATCGAATATCTGCAGACCACCGATCAGAGAGGTGACCAGTACATAAAGCGTGATCGGCTTCATCAATGGCATGGTGATTTTTGTGAATGACTGCCAGTCCGTTGCACCATCAACTCGCGCAGCGTCGAACAGGTTCTCATCAATACCTAAGATACCAGCCTGCAGAACGATGGTTGTCTGACCATACCACATCCAGAATTGAATGAAGGAAACGATCAAACGTGTCCCGATGACACTTCTGAAAAAGTCGATCGGTGAACTGATCAGTCCCCAATCCATCATGATCAGGTTCAGCGGTCCACGTGGATAGCTGAATAAAGAGCTGAATATCAAGGCTACTGATGCAGCAGTGATGATATTCGGGAGATAGAACATACTTTTAAAGAATCCTGTCGCCTTTAGATTCATCCTCCTGTTTGTAAACCAGTAGGCCAAGATGAAGGCTAAAATGATCTGCGGGAAAAAGTTGACTAACCACAGAATAGTCGTGTTGAATACTGATCTTCTGAACAATTCATTGTTATACAGTCTCTCGAAGTTCTGGAACCCGACAAAGTTTGCCTCGGTAGCCCAGCCTGCCAGATCGGTAAAGGATAAATAAATCGTATAGAACATCGGATAAAAGTTAAAGATCAGGAAAAATATGAAGAAAGGCGCCACAAAGAAATATCCCCATTTGTTCGCATCTTTTCTTTTTGCCAAATTTTTAGGTCTTTTTGTAATTGCTTTGCTTTCTGTTGTCGTATCAGATGATGTTGCCATAATATCTCCTTTCCATGTAGTGGATAAAGTGCAGTGAACGCTTGCGATAAGCGTCCAGCTGCACTTTCCTTGTGCTACACTTTTATACTATTTTTAATCCACCTGCAGGTTAGGATAGAGGTTTTGAACTTCCAGTTTGAAAGCTTCGATTGCTTCTTCTTGAGTCACTTCGCCTTTAGAGTAAGGTGTCAGTGCCAAGTCGTCGAAAGCTCCAGAAATGGTTTGGTCGTATTCCGTAATGATCGAACCGTCGATTGCTGGAATAGCATCAGCAAATGCATCGTAGTGATTTTGTCCACCCAGGAATTCTTCTTCATAATCTCCACGGACTTCTTCTACAACACCTTCATGCGAAACAACGTCTCCGGTTTCTTCTGCCCATGTTCTCATAAAGTCTTCACTCGTTGTCAGCCATTCAACTAACTGAGCGGCTTCTTCCTGCATATCGGACGTTTGAGTGATCCCCATCCATGTACCACCACGGAAGTATGAAGTTGGTCCTGTTACCATTCTCCAGTTCCCTGCTGTTTCATCAGCATTTGGTTTCAGCCAGAAGTGCATGCCCCATGTCGGCAGGCTGTAACCCATGACTTCATCACCATTCATCGCTGCGAAGTATTCTTCTCCCTGTGGATCTGCATCCATCATCAGACCTTCGTCTACCATGGTTTTGGCTGTGTCTAGAAGTTCGTACAACTGGTCATCGATGACTAATGTGTCATCTACTACCCAGCCTTGTTCACGGGACATATAGTAAGGGTGGTTCAAGTCACCACGACTGGACACCATATATACGGATCCGTCTGTGGCCTCTTTTAAGTCACGTGCTGTATTCAGGAATCCGTCCCAGTCACTGATAGCTGCCTGCATATCTTCAGGAGATTCGATTCCTAAGTGCTCACTTGCAAGATCTTGACGGTAGAAGAATGCGCCTGGCGTTGTCTGCCAGGAGTTTGCAACGAATGTACCGTCTTCCTGTGTACCGATCTCTTTTACATAATCAAATGTATTTTCAGCACCTGAAGCAATCCCTTCGAACTGGCTCAAGTCTACAAGCATGCCTGACTCGACATATTTTTTAACAAAGGCCTGCTCAGCAAAAATGACATCCGGAGCACTATCTGTACCAAAAACAGGGTCTAACTGAGTTTCAAACTCTTCGGTAGGAACTTCAGAAATATTGATTTCATAATCTAAATCAGGAAATTCTTCAAGATAGTAATCATTGATCATCGTTGCAGCTTCATCAGTAAACGTCCAGACATCCAGGACACCTTCGCCGCCGGTCGTAGGCGCTTCAAACGCCTCGCCGTCTTCTGTTTCAACGACTTCTTCATCAGTTGCCCCTTCATCAGCTGTATCGCCGTTTCCGCACGCTGCCAATGTTAGCGCTGACATTGTTGCTAATCCTAAAAACCATTTTTTATTTAACATGAATATCCCTCCAAATTATAATGTGAGTGTCCAATCAGAAAACGTCCCCTGTTTTTTTTCGATAGTACTCCTCCTTTTAACTCCTTCTTCTACTTGTTCAATGTAAGTTAAACCAATAAGTAATCGATTTCATTTTAGAAGAAGATTTAATGTGAAGCGTTTACATACCTGATTAAAAATTATATTAGTTTGTTCGTCTGACAAACTAATAGCGGTTACATGTATATAATACCTTCTTGTTTGCTGAAATGCAATAGTTTTTTCAACATTCATTTCAACACATGACAGTTTTGGGCTAAAAAATTACTAAAGTTACAGAAAAACGCTAATTTAATAATATATACTTGAAAATAGACGACAAAAAAAGAGAGCACACAGTCTCTCTCTTTACTGATTTTTCTGTTTAATGACGAAAAGGGTTCCGATTCCAGCCACTATAAGACTCCCTGCTGTCCCTCCGATCATCCACGGGGACCACGAATCACTCTCATTGGTAGAGCTTGTAGTTGACAGACCGTTCTGTGCAAGCTCAAGCACTCCGAACACTGAGGTATTCTGATATGCCTGACCAGTCAAGTCATTCCATACCGCAATACTTTCCCTTGCTCCCGAGTTTGCATCATTGATCTGCAGATCAAACCCGATTTCCTGTCCCGGTTCTGGTTCAATAATCTGCCAGGGTATCGCTACCTGCACAGTATAACCTTTGTCAGTTTCATGCACTCTGGACTCTATACTTGACGGATCCGTCATTTCACCAAACGACTCTTCCCCCTGAGCATTCACACGGTATTGTCCGTCACCGTCCTGATAGGAAGCTGAATCATCTAATGACGTGTTGACGAATACTTCAACAGAGTCCTGCTCCCATGATTCTTTACCTGAAACATCGATGCCATCG
The DNA here is from genome assembly GCF_900109825.1 of Alkalibacterium putridalgicola. Taxonomy (GTDB): domain Bacteria; phylum Bacillota; class Bacilli; order Lactobacillales; family Carnobacteriaceae_A; genus Alkalibacterium; species Alkalibacterium putridalgicola. The sequence continues at coordinate 72,367 of NZ_FOBL01000006.1, forward strand.
TCTGTAACTTCTACACGAACATACAAATTATTTTCATCCCATAAAACACGCCCAATACCCGAAGCGCCCTTCCAGGCTATCTGGTATCTGTCGACGGTTAGTTCTGCTGCATCGGTCCAAACCGCATCGTCTGTTACGGATAAGTCAGGTGTGCCGTAGCCAGCTCGGGCAGTTTGTTTATCAACTTCTCCAGTTTTTCCATATCGTGCCAGGAAACCTTCCGGATCGATCACTGCTTCATAGGCCTTTTTAGCTTTTAGGTCCCTGTCAAACAAAAGCGGGCTGCGTTCAGACCGCCAGCTTGTTGCATCGTTCAGTCCCCAGAATGTGACTCTGGAAATAATATCGGAATGTTCTTTGTACAGCTTGAACAAGCCAGCGTAAATCAGTGCCTGATCGATTTCCTGTTCTTCACTCAGTTCTCCTGTTCCGCCCGCTGTTATATCCAGTTCAGTAATACCGATTTCAACGCCCAGTTTCCTGAATCGTTCAATAGACTGGCGAACATTGTCCACACTTGTCCCGATGTTGTAGTGTCCCTGCATACCGATACCGTCGATGAGCAGCTCTCCCGGGTTGTCTTCTGCATAACTGTCATTTATTTCCTTCACCATATTATAAATGGCTGTTGCTTTATTCTGATTATCATCATTATAGTCGTTGTAATAGAGTTGCACGTCTTCCCAGCCGTTTGTGTCCAGAACTTCGCGTGCCTTCATATATGCCAGTTCCAGATAATCGTCACCGATCGCTTCATACCATTCCGAACGGCGCAGCATCGCCCGCCACATTTCTGGATCCCTGGGATCGTCATTCATAGCTTCATTGACGACTTCCCAGGCAATCACATCATCTCCGTACTGCAGGATCGTTTCTTCTATATGTCGTTCCATATTTTGAAGGGCTTCTTTTCTCGAAAGCAACTCTCCCTCTTGTGTATGAAGCCATTCAGGTGACTGCTGATGCCAGACCAGCACGTGACCATGAAGCTTCAGGCCTTCTTCCTGGATGCGGTCGACTAAACGCTGCTGGTCCTTGAAATCAAATTCCCGGTCAGCACCATAGGCATATTCCGGCTTCATGGCATTTTCTGCCGTGACCAAGTTATGATGATGTGTCAGCAGATCCAGTCTCCGACCTTCCAGTTCCGCCATGGACACCGCATTACCTATGAGAAAATGGTCAGCATACACATCCTTGATCGGCTGAAGTTCAGTCTCTATTGAAACGTCACTTTCCAGTTCGCTGGACGTCATCGTAAAATCGTCGATATAGAAAGGAACGGTCTGATTATTTACGCTTTCGACATACACACTTATGAATCCATCACCATTTCCGTCATATCTATACGTCCCTTCCAGATTGATCCATTCGTCTGCAGAAGCTGACTGAGTGTCTATGATCTGGTAGCTTGCATTATCCCCTTCACCTATCTGAGTCGACAGCTGTAGATCATCCAGTGCTTTATCCGCAAATTTTACCCAAACTGAAAAGAGGTATTCTTTTGACAGATCCACTTTATTTTCGATCCGTATCGATGGCCCATTCCAGGCTTCGCTTCTATTTTCTGTCAGCAAAGAATACTCTCCTGAATAGGCATCAAGGTCCGTGCGGGTCAGACTTTCCGTTTCACCTCGGGGGATCAGCAGATGGGTTTCTTCCTCGAATCCTACTGTGACCTCTTCATACTCATCAGCTGAAGCTCCTACTGAGATGAATGCCGCTCCCATTATAAGAGACGTCGAACACATCCCTGCAGCTTTTTTTATTTTATCAAGCATTTGACCTCTCCTTTTGATATCGCTTACATTTCTCTTCATATCTTACACGAGTTTCAATATAATTCAATGATTAATTTATTTTTTAAACTAACCTGTTTTTGAGCAAAAAAATACGGACAGTTTGGCCTGTCCGCATAATCGCAACCTATAAAATAGGCGAGGTTCACGTTCACAGCGTGAATTCTCCAATACCGACTTCCTGTCGTGATGATCAAACATCTGTATCGTGCATGAAGTTTCCACAAACAGTGGAAACATTCGACTCATCGCATAAAAGTAATATTAACATACTTGATTCAACTTTACAACACTTTTTTATCGATCACGGCATCCAGCCATGCTTTAGCTATATAACCATGTCCGGCAACGGTTGGATGTACCCCGTCTTCCCCCGTATAGTAACTGAACCCGTTTTTTATACCTTGAGCATTCAGCAGTCCGTCAAGAGGTATGAGTTCTGTCTGGTACTCCTTAGCCATCTTTCTGACGATCTGAATACGTGGATCCAGATCTCTGCGCCAGTTCATACGGTCTTTGGGATAAGGCAGGACGAACGGTTCCATCAGGATAACACGGGCATCGGTACGCTGATGCAGGGATTTCAGCAAAAATCTATAATCCGACTCAAACTCTTCAAGTTCTTCGTCCGTCGCCAGATGATCGTTGTCCTGATTTCTCCACGTATCGTTGATTCCTATCAGAAGTGTCACGATATCCGGATCAAGATCCAGACAATCTTCTTCCCACCTGTTCTTGACATCACTCAACTTATCTCCACCGATCCCACGGTTTAAAAATGTCAGTCTCTGTTCGGGCATATTCGTCTGAAGGTAAGCAGAAACAAGCAAAGGAAATCCCTGTCCTAAGTCGTCTGGATCAGTCCTGTCACGTCCGGCGTCTGTTATGCTGTCTCCGATAAATAACAGGGTATCATCATTCATTATTTTCATTTTGAATTCTCCTTAGTCAGTCGTCAGCGAGTCAGTATTCTTCTGCATGAAATTATAAACAGCTCCGATTAGATTGGCATCATTCCTGAAGGTACATACTTCCAGTTCTGGACGGAACGTTTTATAGTTTATCCGTTTCAGAAGATCATCGAATTCTTTATTCAGCCGCTCAATGAGCCCATCCATACTGGAGACTCCTCCACCGATAATGATCTTTTCTGGATCGAAAGCATAGGCCAGATTGTAAAGGCCTTTTGTCAGATAAAAATAAAATTTATCTACTTCTTCTTTAGCTAACGGATCGCCGTGTGTTGCCAGCTCGAATACCTGCTTCCCGTCGATTTCGTCTTGGGCAATGCCTTTACGGTCAGCGTAGCGTCTAGCCATCCTGACGGCAGTCCCCAGATCGCTGAAGGTCTTATCGCCATCAAGCAGCATGTAGCCAAACTCGCCCCCAAATAAATGGGGGCCGTGGTGTACCTGTTTATTTACAATAACTGCCCCGCCGATACCTGTTCCTATAATGACAAACAAAACTGTATCATTTTCTCGGGCAGATCCTTTCCAGACTTCAGCCAAAGCAGCACTGTTCGCATCGTTTTCAAAAGTGACAGGCAAATCAAATAATCCTTCCAGTTCATCATAAATAGGGAAAAAGTGAAGATACTTTACAGCACTGATTCCTTCGATCTGTTTGGCCTCCTGATTTACTGCACCCGGGGCAGAGAAAGCAACGCCTTCTAATGAATAGCGCTGTTCCGCATTTCCTTTTACAGCTGCCAGCTTTCCTTTCATTTCTTCCCAAGTCCCTGGTGTCTTGAATTTATCTTTTGCAACTAACTGTTCTTCACTCCAGACCCCATATTTGACTGAAGATCCTCCAATATCAAATGCTAAAATCGCCATGTACCTGCCTCCTGAATTTTATGTTGGGTGATGAGTCTCCATCGCTACCAGACGGCAACGTGTCCATCTGTACGCGGTTCTGTCGCGCCTACATACGTGTCATTTTCTGTTTTTATAATGATCTGTCCTCTGCCGAAATGACTCTTTTCCATTTCTACCTCTACTGCATGGCCTCTATGTTTAAGCGCATTGATCAAGGCCAGCGGCATCGTCGGTTCGACCATCACTTTTTTATTCTTGACCCACTGCCATCTCGGTGCATCCAAAGCATCCTGCGGGTTCATTTTGAAATCGATCATGGATTGCAGGACTTGTAGGTGTGCTTGAGGCTGCATCTGCCCACCCATGACACCAAACGGTCCAATTACCTGATTTTCTTTTGTTAAAAAACCTGGGATGATCGTATTGAAGGGGCGCTTCCCGGGAGCCAGTGCATTGACATGCCCCTCTTCCAGGGCAAAGCCCACAGCACGATTATTAAGACTCACACCATACCCCGGAACGACAGCGCCTGAACCAAATCCCATGTAGTTGCTTTGAATATAGGAAACCATATTGCCTTCATTATCAGCAGTCGCCAGGTACACCGTTCCTGAATTATCACTGAATCCCGGCTGAGCATCTATCGCCTGATCTCCTATCAAACGGGCTCTTTCTTTTGCATAATCCTCTGACAATAGTTCGGATACATTCAGTTTCATGTGGTCAGTATCCGCTATAGTCAGTTGACCGTCTGAAAATGCCAGTTTGATAGCCTCTATTTGCTTGTGCAGCGTATCTGGATCATCTCTACCTTTCATATCGACATGCTTCAATATATTCAAAGCCATCAGCGCCACGACTCCTTGGCCGTTCGGCGGCATTTCCCATACTTGGTATCCCTTGTAGTCCACTTTCACCGGTGTGACCCATTCCGGCTGATAACCCGCCAGATCGTCTTTCCGCAGATATCCCCCGTATGCCTGCGAGAATGCATCGATCGCATCAGCGATTTCCCCCGTATAAAAAGCTCGCCCCTTTGTCTGTCCGATGAGACGGAGCGTCCTGGCATGTCCTTTTGATGACCATACTTCCGTCACATCAGGTACACGGCCTCCGGATGCATACACATCAAACCAGGATATCATTTCCGGATACTGTTCTTTTTCTTTAGTGAAGCGGTTAAACGACCGCTGATACGCATTGTGAACGGTGTCAGAAATCACGACACCTTCTTCGGCCAGTCTTGCTGCCGGTTCCAGGACAGCTTCAAGTGACAGTTTGCCATGTTTTTCGATAAGTTCCGCCCAACCAGCTGGGATACCAGGTACGGTGACAGCCTTAAGACCGTAAGTAGGAAACGGTTTCGATTTATCCAGATAAGAAGCGGGCACCATTCCTTTCGGCGAAGGACCGCTTGCATTCAAACCATACAGCTGTTCATCTTTCCAGATGATGCTGAAACTGTCTCCCCCGATACCGTTCGATCCCGGTTCGACCACTGTCAAAGCTGCAGCCGTCGCAACAGCAGCATCGACCGCATTTCCCCCGGCTTTTAAAATGTCCCTTCCAACCTGTGCGGCAAGCGGATGAGACGCTGCAACCATCCCATTTTTTCCATAGACAAGTTCTCTCCTTGAACCATAATGAAATGTTCCTGTATTGAAGTCCAAATCTCCCATGTGTATATTTATCCCCTTCGTATGTAACACCGGGTAACTCCCCGGCTTGCTTTATTAAAGCTGAACGATTTCGATTTTATAGCCATCCGGATCTTTAATGAAGAAATAGGAAGCTGCCCCATCCGATAATCCTTTCAGATCAGTCACCATATAACCGGATTGACTGTATTCTTCATGTATATCTTCCAAGTCGTTTACACCGATTGCGATGTGTCCATAGCCATTACCTAAATCATACGGTTCTGCCTGATCGTAGTTATATGTGAGCTCCAGTTCATAACCGTCTCCAGGAAGAGCCAGATAAACCAATGTGAACTTATATTCTGGATAGTCCAGCCGTCTGACCTCCTCCATTCCTAAAACATCTTTGTAAAAAGCAACTGATTTTTCCAGATTTTTCACGCGTATGCATGTGTGGATCATTTTTTTACTCATTACTCGTTCCTCCGTTCATATTTATTCTTTATTTTGCCTTACTTTCATCTGAGCGTCAAGCTTTCCTGATCGTTCATTGTGTTCTGACATCAACAAAGTAAGCGATTGAATTTTTTTGAATATAATCTATATTTTAGTGTTGACATAGTTTGTTGTATGCGTTATCATTTGTATAGAAACAAAGTTAGTAGCAGTACTACTAGTTTTCTTTTTCATAAATCATCTCCTTTCTATGCAGGTGCCCTTGCGGAAACAAGGGTGCTTTTTTTGTCCTTTTTTATATGCATTTCACTTCCGGGCACCTGCCTGACTTTAGTCCTACAGGGTACCACTTTCATACACTTCCAGAGGCAACCCATCAGGATCTTTAAAAAAAGTGAATCTTTTCCCGGTATAAGGATCAACTCTTATTTCCTCACAGTCAATTCCTCTATTTTCTAATTTCATTACTGTTTCACTGATATCCTCCACCCCAAAGCACAAGTGACGAAGTCCTGCTGCTTCAGGTCCGTTCGGCCGCTTAGGGGGATCAGGGAATGAAAACAGTTCGATCTGGCTTTCTCCAACTTTCAAATCGCACTTATAGGACCGTCTTTCTTCTCTGTAAACTTCATTGATCACAGGAAACTCAAGCAATTCTGTATAGAAGTGTCTGGACGTTTCATAGTCGCTCGCAATGATCGCGACATGATGGATGGTATTGAACATAATCTGTCTCTCCTTTTGCAAATAGGTGGATGAAACGGTATAGTAGTCGTTAAGAGAATTTAATCTCTAACTACAAATCGTATAGATAGAAGGCGTTTATTATGGAAATATCTTCAGTCATTTTTAATCAGCTGCTTCAAATGTTTTTTGTGATGATGTTTGGCTTCATTTTAGTGAAATTTAAGTTTCTGAATATGGATGGTACCCAGCAGCTTGCTAATATTGTAACGAAATTTGTCATACCTATCGTCATTTTGATGTCGTTCCAGCAGGACTACGATTCAGGTCAGCTATACATACTCTTCACATCCTTTATCGGTTCTCTATCGATCATTCTTTCACGTATCGTTTTAGCACATACGCTACTCAGGAACAGATCGAAAATCGACCGGTACGCCATCGTTTTTTCCAATACCGCCTATATGGGCATCCCGATCGTTTTGCCCATATTAGGTTATGAAGGTATCTTCTACCTTTCCATGTATATCGTCACTTCAGCGATTTTCCAGTACACATACGGAAAATGGATGCTGTCAGAAGGAAAAGAAGCCATCACGCTGCGTTCTATTTTAACAAACCCAGCCAGTTTAGGGTCGTTTATAGGTTTTGGATTGTACATTCTCCGCTTACCCCTGCCTGACATTTTATATAATAGTTTAGATACGATCGGCGGACTGAGTTCTCCTCTGGGTATGATTTTACTTGGCGGTTATCTGGCACGAAGCAGAATCAAAGACATTTTCCTGGTGAAATCGAATTACTGGACAGTTACCCTACGTTTAATTATAGCACCAACGATCGGTGTTTTCCTGCTGTGGCTTCTGCCGATCACACATCCGTCTGTCCTGCTGGTCCTGTCGATTGCCAATGCCACCCCCACAGCGATCAATACCGCACTGTTTTCACAGCTCTATGGCGGGGATTATGAGTATGGTGCTCGTATAATTATCCTTGCCAGCTTCCTGGCCATCGTGACCATTCCACTTATGATTAGTCTTGCTTCAGCTGTTTTGTTATAATCGATTTAGAATTATGAATGGAAGTGACTGGACATGGATACCTTTGACGAATACTTAAAGGCAATTGACGACGAAGAAATGAGACAAAAAATCTCCGATATCTATCAGCACGTGGAAAAGGAGTTTCCTGATTTAGGCAAACGCATAGCGTGGAGCCAGCCGATGTATACGGATCATGACACCTTTATCATTGCGTTCAGCGCAGCCAGGAACCACATTTCGGTTGCCCCTGAAAAAGCAGCCCTGCGCAAATTTAAAGAAGAGATCGAAGGCGCAGAGTATGAACTTCTCAAAGAAACCTTCAAGATCAAACGCAAGCAGCCTGTCAACTATGATCTGCTCGATGAGATGATCCGCTATAATATAGAAGATAAAAAAGACTGCACGACTTTCTGGAGAAAATAATCATATAAGAAAGAGGCTGACAGATTAATATTTATCTGTCAGCCTCTTTTCTATCACGCCTTTTATCAACTCAGGGTAATTTGGATCTAAACTTTATAGAAGTGGCCAAAACTTCTATAAAGTCTCATCTACTTTTCATTTGAGTTTATATAAGTTTGCCAATGTTCTAGTAAGTCATCAGAATAGAATGGTTTGGGTTGTAGGAAGATGGTCCATTTTCTTGCAAGTGACCTATTAATTGCCTTTGAGTTAATAGAAGATGGCCCTTCTTTTGTGAACTACAGAGTCTTTTGTAAAAGAGTTAGCACAAAATTGCCCTTCTTCTATTAACTCATTGAATTTAATTCAGTAGAGTTGTGACAAGTAAGGCTATCTTTTAGCAACCCACTAATCAAAATCACTTTAGTTTATATAAGATTCTTTGGTTTCTTGAACTGAATGAGAATGTCTTGTCCAGTTGACAAAAGCTCTTTAAATGCAGAAAAAAGACGGCATCCAAAGTGAATCTGGATGCCGTCTTTTTATCATTATGCGCACGAGAAGACTCGAACTTCCACGGGGCATCGCCCCACCAGCCCCTCAAGCTGGCGCGTCTACCATTCCGCCACGTGCGCTTAATACTCAACAAAAGTTATCATATCAATGTTTTGCCTGATTGTCAATATCCTTTATGTAAAAACATACGGTTCAGTTATTAATTTCCACTCTGTATGGTATGCTTGAACAGAAGAACATCAACTGAAAATACATAAAGGAGACGAGACAAGATGATAAAAAATGTAGTATTCGACATGGGAAATGTGCTGATCAACTATGCGCCTGAAGAGTTTATCCAGAGCTTTACAACCAACACAGAGCACCAGAAACTTTTATTAGACGAAATCTTTTACGCTGACTTATGGCAGCAGTTTGACCGGGGGACCCTAACAAAAGAAGAACTAGTCGAAAAAGCCTCGGAAAACCTTCCTGATGAACTTCATCCATCCGTGCGTGATATCCTAGAGACCTGGTATGAAAAAATGACACCCATTACCGAAATGAAAGATATTCTTAAACGGCTGAAAGCTAATGGATACGACCTCTATTTGTTTTCGAACGTGTCTCAGGATTTCCACAAATTTAAACAGATCATACCAGGACTGGGGTATTTTGACGGGCTATTCCTTTCTTCTGACTGGAAAGGTCTTAAACCGGAAATAGAGCTTTACCAGAACTTTTTCATTCACTTCGATCTCGATCCGTCTGAATGCTTCTTTGTCGATGACTTAAGAGTCAATATCGAAGGGGCAAGCGCTCTGGGCATGCAAGGTCATGTTTTTGATGGGAATATCGATGACCTCAAAAATCACTTCATGCAAGTTGGAATCGTCATTTGATAAAAAAAGACAGCCGCTGATTTAGTCAACGGCTGTCTTTTTCGTTTCGGTTTCTCCCAACAGTTCAAATCTTCCTTGACATCTGGCGCAGACGAATTTGGCCGTATTGAACCGTCGCCTTCTCTGAGCAACGCTCCCGCACTTTCTGCACCGGTACTGCCAGACCTTGATCGGCTGATCCGGTTCCTTTAAAGACGGCGTGTAGCGCAGTCCATCCACTTCTTCAAGCAAATTTTTGAAGTCTCTGTCCTTGTGCTGATACCCTTTACCATTTAAGTGCAGATGATAATGACACAGTTCATGTTTGATGACCCCTATGAAGGTCTCCATCCCTGCTTTTTCGAAAACTTTCGGATTAAAGTCCAGATGATGTGAGCCAAGATGGTAACGGCCGCCAGTCGTTCGCAGTCGTCGGTTGAATGATGCTTTGTGTCTGAACGGCCGTTTGAAGTGTTTCAGCGAAACCTCTTCCACTAAACGCTGCAGCTCATGTGTTTCCATTAAACTTCCGCCTTTTATAAAGTCAGAGGCCAGGCGTCTTTCCTGACCTCTCTGAATATTTTTTATTTATTCTCTTTTTCGACCATGCTGAGTGAGATACGTCCTTTATTCAGATCAACTGAATCGATCCAGACTTTCACGATATCCCCGACAGCGACCACATTGCTTGGATGTTTTACGTAAGAATTACTCAGTTTTGAGATATGGACAAGACCGTCCTGTTTCACACCGATATCGACAAAGGCGCCAAAGTCCACGACATTTCTCACGGTCCCTTCAAGCTCCATGCCTTCTTTCAAATCTTCCATTGTCAGGACATCAGTACGCAGAAGCGGTGCCGGCATGTCGTCACGCATGTCTCGTCCTGGGGCGACCAAGGCTTTTTTGATGTCTTCGATGGTTTCCTGGCCCAGACCCGTTTCTTCCATTATATCTTCGTCATCCACGAGTTTGAATCGGGCTTCCAGATCACTTGAACCCAGACTCTCTTTAGTCAAGCCGGTCAATTCGATGATTTGTTTTGCTTCTTTATACGTCTCCGGATGGATACCGGTATTATCGAACGGCTCTTTCCCGTCCGGGATGCGCAGGAAACCGACCGACTGTTCAAAGGCTTTAGGTCCGAGACGCTTGACTTTCTTCAGCTGTGATCGGCTGGTGAATTTTCCGTTTTCTTCACGGTAGGTCACGACGTTTTCAGCAGTGGTTTTTGTCAGTCCAGAGATATGTTTCAGTAAAGCGGCACTTGCGGTATTCACATTGACGCCCACCTGGTTGACCACGACTTCGATGACAAAGTCCAGCTGCTCACTCAGTTTCTTCTGGGACACATCATGCTGGTACTGCCCGACGCCGATTGCTTCCGGATCGATCTTGACTAGTTCGGCTAAAGGATCCTGCAGACGTCTGGCGATGCTGACGGCACTGCGCTGTTCGACTTGAAGATCCGGAAATTCACGCCGTGCTTCCGGACTGGCCGAGTAAACGGACGCCCCTGCTTCGTTGACAATGACGTAGGCTACTTTTTTATCTACTTCTTTCAGTGCTTCAGCGGTAAAGGTCTCGGATTCGCGACTCGCCGTCCCATTCCCGATGGCCACAGTATCCACATCAAATTTCTTGACCATATCCAAAAACTTGCCTTTAGCTTCCTGGCGTTTTGAGGCTGATGCCGGTTTATGCGGATAGATCACATCGATGCCTAATACTTTACCCGTTGCATCGATAACAGCCAGCTTACATCCTGTACGGTAAGCCGGGTCCAGTCCCAAGATCGTCTGATCTTTTAAAGGTGCCTGAAGCAGAAGATTACGCAGGTTTTCGCCAAAGACTTGGATCGCCTGTTCTTCCGCTTTTTCAAAGAGGTCACTTCTTAGTTCCCGTTCGATCGCCGGACCGATAAAGCGTTTATAGGCATCACTGATGGCTTCTTTTACTTTTTCAGTTGCTTCTGTCGACTCGCCGCCAGGCAGCTCCTGACGCGCCATATAACGGTTGATATAGTCTTCATCCACGGCAATTCCGACAGAAAGGATGTCTTCCTTTTCCCCACGGTTCAGTGCCAGTATACGATGAGAAACTAAGGTATCGAGAGATTCTGAGTAGTCGTAGTACATCTCAAAGACGCCTTTTTCATCGGCCTCTTCATCTTTGACTTTGGAGACGATCTCCCCTTTATTATAGGTATAGTCGCGGATCCATTCACGATAGGTCGGATTATCAGAAATATATTCCGCTAAGATCTCATGAACACCTGCCAGAGCCTCTTCGACTGAAGTCACACCATTCTCTTCGTCGATGTATTTCTCAGCTTCATCCTCTAAAGAACCTGAAGGGTAGGTCAGTACCCATTCAGCCAGTGGTTCCAGTCCCTGTTCCTTAGCGATCGTTGCTTTCGTGCGGCGTTTCTGTTTATACGGACGATACAGGTCTTCCACACGCTGCATCTGATTCGCTGTTTTGATTTCTTTTTCAAGCTCCGGGGTCAGCTTGCCCTGTTCTTCAATGGAAGCCAGGACATCTGTTTTTCGTTTTTCCAGATTCGTCAGATACGTGTGCCGCTCTTCGATCTCTCTGATCTGCACTTCATCCAGTGACCCTGTCGCCTCTTTACGGTAACGGGCTATAAAAGGGACCGTATTGCCGTCGTCCAGCAGATCCAGTACAGAGGTGATCTGTTTTTTAGAATACCCTTTTAAATCTTTGATCAGTAAATTCATTACATGTTTGTTTTCTTCTGTCAATCTATTCATCTCCAATATGTTCGTTCATCCTATTCAGTTTATCATAAAATCAAAAAAGAGCGAATCCATAATTTGGGATCCGCCCTCTTAAAGGTCGAACGTGACCAGACTTTTTTCCAGCTGATTTTTCAGCCGCTTATCCGTCCAATGCTTACTGCTCCCCAGACAAGGTGATATAAAGGTCCGTTCTGATTCACGGACGACTTTTCTGAAGTGGACATGGCCCATGATACTGTACTTGATGGACTCAAAGTCATTATAAACGGCTTCATATCCTTTGGCTCCAAGAAAAGCATTCGCATAGTTATAAATACGGTGCGGCAGCGGAACGACGAATTCCGGATGCGTTGCTACATGCGTCATCAGAATGATTTTTTTATCCTTGACTGAATGCAGATCTCTATAAAGCTGGTTCAGCATAGCCTGACTCACGTCTTTATCTTTCTGATTCCAGTTCACGAAATGCAGATCATTCCAGGATGCAAAGCCGTACTTCTTCTTTTCAAACTGGGCTTCACTGTATTTATCCTGATCCGCATAACCGTAATCATACCAGCCAGGAGTTCCCACCACTGCCCAATCTTCATCAAGGTCGTAAGGTTTTCCGACAAGCGAATAGATCTGCTTATTAAAAAAATCGTTGATTTCATGACTATCTGTAATGTCGTGTTCCTTCGCCCAGTAATCGTGGTTCCCGGGAACGAATTTTACAGGTATCCGGCTTTCTTCCGCAAGTTTTTCCAGGAAAGCATGACTTTCCAGGTAATGATTGGAGATGTCTCCTGCTATGAGCAGAATATCGACCGCCTTCTCTTTTATCATGTCTGATAAAAGAGAGAGCGTCGTTTCTCCATCGTCCAGCTCCCATTGATTTCGATCGATGTGCAGATCCGATAATGTGCCTATTCTCATACTGATTATGAATCCTTCTTCCTCAGGTACTCAGAAAATGCATACCCGGTATTGTCTACTTTATAATGGTCAACCAGATCATGTTTATCGAATACGAGCCCGTGCATGGCACCTCCGTAAACTGCTCCCCCGTCGATGCCGATTTTTCCGTCTCCGGAGTCCCAGATATCGGTATTCGTCTGAACTTTATGCAGCATCGCCGTTACCGTATGGCCAAAGACGAATGTTTTGTCGGTATGATTCGGCTGATCGTAAAAGCCTTCTCTGATCCAGACATAATCGCGCTTTTTGGAATCGCGCCAGTCGTCCAGTGTCAAATCGACCCCGGCATGAACGAATACATAATCTTCCCATTCATATTTCAGCGGCAAGGACTCGATGAAGGGTTTGAGCCACGGGACTTTCGACTGCAGGCTTGCGGCCAGTTCGACGGCGTCGTAATTCCCTTCTTCCATCTGAAGGAAAGACTGGACCGTCACCATTCCCCCGTTCATTTCATAAGTGGCGGCGGAATATTGCGGATTCTGCAGAAAGTCCAGAAGCATTTCTTCATGATTTCCCCGGAGGCAGATGGCACCGTGATTATCCACGAGATCTTTGGCCAACTCGAAACATGCCTTGGGGTCTTCTCCTCTGTCGCCCAGATCTCCGACCAGGACCAGCTGTTCTTCATCAGGATTCCAGTACTCAAGGATTTCTTTAAACATCGTGATCTGTCCATGAACGTCACCGACTGCAAAAACTTTATCTTTCATTCGAATTTCTCCTTCCCCATTACTTTCATCGTTTATATTTAAGCTGAATGTATTTATAGTTTACCACATATCAAAACCACACACTAAACGGACCCTCTTGAGTCATTGTTTATTATATACAAGTCAATACTCCATCTTTATCAAAGCGTGAAGATTTTATGATTTTATCTCGTATTCATAGAAACACACTCTGTCAACCTGTATAATTAACGTTGTGACTTATTTAATAAAAATAAGAATTGAGAAAGGACGCTTAATTATGAGAGGAAAAAAATGGATAGGATTAATAGTCTTTCTGGCCTTTGTCGGCTTCGTGGGTTACAGCATCTACAGCAGTCAGCAGGAAGATGACATAGCGACTGTCAGAACAGCTGAGGTCATGGAACAAGATATTACTGAAACGATAGTAACTTCTGGAACGATCGAACCCAGTGAGACACAGGAAATCATCGGTCAGGGTCTCGTGACAGAACTGAACGTGGCTGTCGGAGATACCGTTGAAGAAGGCGATACACTCGTCACTTATATGGACGGTACGGCTTTTGAAGCGGACTTTGACGGGACAGTGACTCAAGTAAATGTGTCAGAAGACGCCGCGGACACGAGTGCGCAGCAGGGACGTCCGTCGCTCGTCATCGCGAACTTGAACGATTTAAATGTCGCACTTCAGTTATCACGTTCCGATGCAAGCGAAGTCGCGGTCGATCAGGAAGTAATCTTAACTTACAATGACGATGAATTCGGAGGCACTGTTTCAGAAATCGATTCAGTCGCCACTCAGCAGCAGACCCAGACTGGCGCCACATCACAACTGGGTGCACGAGTCACCTTTGATTCCGACACGTCTGACCTGATTGCCGGTTTTGAGATCGATGTCGACATTATCGTAGATTCACAAGATGGGGCTTTAGTCATACCAGTAGAAGCACTGAATTACAATGAAAACTACGAACCCTATGTATTTATCGTTAACGACGGTATCACAGAGCGTGCCGATATAGAAACTGGTATCCAGTCTGAAGCCATTATCGAAGTGGTGAACGGCGTTTCAGCAGGAGATCAGGTCGTTCTATCTCCCGGCGCAGATATTGAAGATGGAATCGAAGTCGAGCTGGAAAACTAGAAGGAGGGTATCTCGTGATAGAAATTACCGATATAGAAAAAATATATCGTTTGGGTGGAGAAACGATCAAAGCACTGGATAAAGTGACACTCTCGATAAAAGAAGGCGAATTCACCTCCGTCATGGGGCCCAGCGGATCCGGGAAATCCACGCTCATGAACATTCTGGGTCTGCTCGACCGCTTTGACAGTGGTAAATATCTGCTCAATGGGACGGACGTGACAGGTCTATCTGATTCGCAGCTGGCCGGGATCAGAAATAAAGAGATCGGTTTTGTCTTTCAGTCTTTTAACCTGATGGCCCGTATGAATGTCGTGGAAAATGTCATGCTGCCCCTGGTCTACGCTAGAGTTCCTTATAATGAACGCAAGGAGCGCGCGACAGAAGCGCTGGAAAAAGTGGGTCTGGGCGACCGGTTGTATCATTTCACCAATGAAATATCCGGTGGACAGAAACAGCGTGTGGCTATAGCCCGGGCGATCGTCAATCGCCCTTCTGTTCTCATGGCAGATGAACCGACAGGAAACCTGGATTCAAAAACGACAGAAGATATCATGCATATTTTTCAGGAATTGAACGAAGAAGGTACGACGATCGTCATGGTCACTCATGAGCCGGAAATGGCTGCCTACACAAAACGTATCGTTCATTTCCGCGATGGCAAGATCATAGAAGATGAAAAAGTCACACCTAAACAGCTCTCACATGCGGAGGTGGATTAAGTGTTTATAAAAGAAAATTTTAAAATGGCCCTCGACAGTATTTTTGCAAACAAGATGCGCTCATTCCTGACGATGCTTGGTATCATTATCGGGATCGCTTCTGTTATTGCGATTCTGGCCGTTGGAAATGGTGCCACACAGGAGATCACCTCAACTTTCAGTGACCTGGGTGCGACAACGATCAACCTGACAGCAAATACGGTGGACGAACCGGACAAAGCCCTAGAGCAGGAAGATTTAGTTGTGCTGAAGGATTCCATCGATGAAATCAGGTATATCTCTCCTAACGAAACGATCACTGGAACAGCATCGACGGATATGGATACCCGCCAGTCGGTCATCTCCTACGGTACACCTGATCTGCAGTTTCTCAGTCAGGCGATGAGTTCCAATCTGATTCACGGACGCTACTTCAATCAAGTCGATTTCGACGAAAGCAATGAGGTCGTCGTGATCGATACTGACGGTGCTGAAGCTCTCTTTGGACGGACTGATGTCGTGGGCGAAACACTGTCTATGACGATCACTCAGTCTCGTTTTGACCTGCGGATCGTGGGCGTGGTGGAAGGCTCTTTCGCCAATATGCAGGGAGCATTTGATGCTGATCAGATCCCCTTATTTATGGCCATGCCTCAATCCACAATTGGCCAGCAGATTCCTCAGTTTGCCGGAATGAGTTCCGTCATCATCGAAGTCGAAGATACGGAACAGATCGAACCTATCTCGAATCAAGTCGTCCGGCTTTTGGAACTTCGAAATGATGTGGTTGGCGAAAACATTTATAACGCCAGAAACTTCCTGCAGGCACTCGATCAGGTCAATAATGTCTTGAGTCTGTTTATCAACTTCATCGCAGCAGTTGCCGGCATCGCCTTGCTTGTCGGTGGTATCGGCGTCATGAATATCATGCTGGTGTCCGTGACTGAGCGAACGCGAGAAATCGGAACCCGTAAAGCACTGGGGGCGACGACCAGAACCATCCTGATTCAGTTCCTGATGGAAGCCATCATCTTAAGTCTGATTGGTGGAATGATCGGTCTGACTTTAGGAATTCTTCTCTCGAATATCATTGCGGGTGCGTTAAATATCGTACCGATTTATACGCTCGGCAGCGTGGCACTTGTTCTCGTCTTTTCAACAGCAGTCGGTATCTTCTTCGGTATCTACCCTGCACGTAAAGCGGCAAGGCTGAACCCGATCGATGCATTACGATTCGAATAAAGATTTGTTTTAGTATAAAAGAACCCGTGAGATCAGTTTCTTATGATCTCACGGGTTTTTACATTATGAATGTGTCTTCGGTTGGTTCCACGCTTGTTTTTATTTCTGAGCGCCGAATCTGCACTTACTTCGGTCGTTTGAAACCATTCAACACCTTCTACTTACCGAACTTCTCCTTCTTCGACACTTAGGATGCTTATCTTTATTCCTATCGACCGAACCGGCACCTACTTCGGTCG